>CAVXBJ010000033.1:0-61454 GCA_963759915.1 uncultured Actinomycetota bacterium
TCGTGGCGGGCCGTTGTCAGCCGTCCGTGACTCGCCGGCGGCATCCGGTCGGCCGGTGGGGCGCCCAGCTGACCGTTCGCGACTCCCCGGTGGCATCCGGTCGGCAGGTGGGGCGCCCAGCTGACCGTTCGCGACTCCCCGGTGGCATCCGGTCGGCCGGTGGGGCGCCCAGCTGACCGTTCGCGACTCCCCGGTGGCATCCGGTCGACCCCTGCGCCCACCCACTGACCGCCGCTGACTCCCCGGCGGCAGACGGCCGGGCGCGAGGCCCATCCGCGACGCTGTCGGCTCCGAATGTTCCTCCGACGGGGTGCTGGGCTCCGACTGGAGGAGGTACACCCGCGGTGATCGACATCGACGAGACGATCGATCAGCTCCTCGGGATCCCCCCAGCGTCCGGCGCTCTCGCCAGCGTGACCACACCGGCGCCCCTCGCGCAGTGGAACGCGGTCCTGGCCGCCGACCCCGGAGCCACCCCGCTGCAGACGCCGGCGTACCTGGCCGCCGTCCTGAAGGCCGGTGGCGGACGCGACATCAGCCGCCTCTACACCCTGACCGACGGCCGCCGGCTGGTGCTGCCGCTGATCGAGGAGAGCTTCCTGCCGGGTCTGGGGCAGGCCGGTGACTACCCGGCCGGCTTCGGCCACGGCAGCGTGCTCGCGACCGGTGGGCTACGGCCGAGCGACGTCGCCACCGTGGTGGCCGATCTGCAGCAGCTCGGGCTCAGCATCCGGATCGGTGGCGGCCACCACACCGCCGAGCAGTGGTCGGCCGGACTGAGGCCCGGCGTGGTCGAGATCCCCCGGCGGGTCGACGTCGTCGAGCTGTCGATGGGGTACGACGAGTACCTGGCGCGGACGGTCCGTCGCGGCACCCGTCAGAGCGTGGCCAAGGCCGCCCGGAACGGCGTCGAGATCGAGGTCGACACCACCGGCCGACTGATCCCCGTCTTCTACGACCTCTACCTGTCCTGGGTCGAGCGCTGGATCCCCCGCTCGGGGCTGCCGCCCGCGCTCGCCCGGCACTCGGCACTGAAGCAGGAGCCGTACGCGAAGTTCGAGGCCGTGGCCGCGTTGCTGGGCGACAGCTGCCGGGTGTTCGTCGCCTGGCACCGCGGTCGCGCCGTCGCGAGCTGCATCAACCTCGTGCACGGCGAGCACGCGATCGGCTGGCGCAGCTACAGCATCAAGGAGCTGGCCAGCCCGGTCGCGGCCAACACCGCCACCCAGGTCGCGGGGATCCGGGACGCCATGGACTCCGGGTGCCGCTTCTTCGATCTCGGTCAGAGCGGCGACGTGTCGAACCTGCAGAGCTACAAGAACTCGCTCGGAGCGACCCCGCGCCACGTCGTGGACCTGCGGATCGAGCCGGCGTGGATGGCCCGCACCCGCACCGTCCTGGAGCGCGGCAAGGCCGGGGCGATCGACCTGCTGGGTCGCGTCCGCCGGGACGATCAGGGGACCTGAGCGTCCGACGGAGGCAGGGCCCCTCCTGGACCCGCGGACCCGCCCGGGCCAGGCAACAGCGCCGACGGCCGGAACCACCGGTCCAGCTTCTGGCGGCGGGCCTGCCACAGCACCAGGGCCAGGGCGATCAGGCTGATCAGCGCGGAGACCGCGAACGACAGCGGCGTACCGGTGGTCTCGGCCCCGACCATGGCCTCGTCGAACCCGCCGACGGTGTTCACGATGATGTCGATGCCCAGGTTGTTGACCGCGTGCATGACGATCGCCGCCTCCAGCCCACCGGTGCGCCAGGTCATCACACTCGCGACGATCGAGAACACCGCCAGATCGGCCAGGATCCACGGATCGGGGCTGCCGTGGGCGGCGGCGAAGGCGGCGGCCGCGATCACCGTCGGCACCACGAAGGCGACCACGGGGCGGCTGAAATAGGCGCCGACGTTCTGGGTGATCCAGCCGCGGAAGGCGTACTCCTCGGCGGCCGCCTGCCACGGCGTCAGGAGCAGGCCGATGATCAGCAGCGCCACCCAGTCCGTCGAGCGAGGCGACTGGGGTGGGTCGGTGACCGTGGAGAGGGTCAGGTAGACGGCCCAGACCGGCGAGAGCACCACGACGCAGCGCAGCAGCCACCGCCAGCGCAGTCGACCGGCGACCGAGGACAGGAACCGCGGCCGGATCCGGTGCACCGCCCAGATCGAGAGCATCGCGGCCGGGATCAGGACGACCAGACTCAGGTTGAGGTAGAGGTAGCCGCCCGGGTCCATCACGGCACCCTCGGAGAGCTGCTCGTCGATCCAGAGGCCGATGTCCGGCACGCCGCTGAGCCAGGCGTACGCGGCCGCCACCAGGAACGGGAGCAGGGACAGGACCCCGAAGAGCGCGAGGAAGACCAGCAGGGTCGCGACCGGCCGCCACCGGGCACGGGTCGGACCCCGCAGCAGCTGGGGGTACTCCACCGCGACGTCGGGCAGCCGCCGCCGAGGCGACGGTCGTACCGGCACGAGAGGTCCGGGGACCGGACCACGGCCGGGCTCGACGACGCCGTACGAGGGTCCGGCGGTGGGCCGGAACGGCGGGATCGGGTCCCAGCGAGCGGCCGCGGACTCGGCGGCTCCCTCCTGGTCCGGGAGCTGACCGGGCGGCAAACCCGGCGTCGGCAGCTCAGAGCCGAACCGAAACCACCCGCCCTCCGAGGGAGGACGGGTGGTCGAGGGGTCAGGACCCCAGGTGCTCACCGGTGGTCGGAACCGTCAGGAGGTCGCCGATCAGCCGCGGGGTTCGGGCGTGGTCACGTGCTCGCCCTGGCCCTGCTGCTGCTGGCGCCGTGCCTGCTCGGTGGCGGTCGCGGCGTCCGTGCCCGGAGCGGCGATGACCGACGGTCCGGCGCCGGGGCCGACCCCGGAGTCGTCGGCGATGCCGACCTGCCGCTTGGTGCTGATGACGACCGCGACCACGATCACCGCAAGCGCGGCGAGAGCGATGGCGTAGCGCACCGGCGAGGGCGTCGCGCTGAGCGGCGACAGGGCCACGACGGCCGGGGCGATCAGCACGGCGACCAGGTTCATCACCTTGATCAGCGGGTTGATGGCCGGGCCGGCGGTGTCCTTGAACGGATCGCCGACGGTGTCGCCGATGATCGTCGCCTCGTGGGCCGCGGAGCCCTTGCCACCGTGGTGGCCGTCCTCGACGAGCTTCTTGGCGTTGTCCCACGAGCCACCGGAGTTGGCCAGGAACACCGCCATCAGCGTGCCGCAGGCGATCGCGCCAGCCAGGTACCCGGCCAGGGCCGGAGCGCCGAGGCCGAAGCCGACCGCGACCGGCGCGAAGATCGCCAGCAGACCCGGCGTGGCCAGCTCCCGCAGCGAGTCCTTGGTGACGATGTCGACGACCTTGCCGTACTCGGGCTTGGTCGTGCCCTCCATGATCCCGGGGATCTCGCGGAACTGGCGGCGCACCTCGTAGACCACGGCGCCGGCCGCCCGGCCCACGGCGCTGATGGCCAGACCGGAGAACAGGAACACCACGGCCGCGCCGAGGATCAGACCGACCAGGGTCGGCGGCGCGAACACGACCGCCTGGACCTGGAAGGCTTCGTAGCGCTCCTGCAGCACCCCGCTGATGGCGTCGGTGTAGGAGCCGAACAGTGCGGTCGCGGCCAGCACGGCCGTGGCGATGGCGATGCCCTTGGTGATGGCCTTGGTGGTGTTGCCGACGGCGTCCAGCTCGGTGAGGATCTGGGCGCCCTCACCGTCCACGTCGCCCGACATCTCGGCGATGCCCTGCGCGTTGTCGGAGACCGGTCCGAAGGTGTCCATGGCCACGATCACGCCGACGGTGGTCAGCAGACCGCAGCCGGCCAGCGCGATGGCGAACAGGGAGACGACTCCGATGCCACCCAGCAGGTAGGCGCCGTAGACCGCGGCGGCGATGACCACGGCGGTGTAGACGGCGGACTCGAGGCCGACCGAGATGCCCGACAGCACGACGGTGGCCGCGCCGGTCAGCGAGGTCTTGGCCACGTCCTGCACCGGGCGGTGCTCGGTGCCGGTGTAGCGACCGGTCAGGGACAAGATGACGACCGCGAGGACGATGCCGATGATGACCGCGCCGATGGCGACGATCCGCGGGTCGTCGATCGGCCCCGCGAACTGCAGTCCCTCGACACCGAGTCCGGCGAAGCTGGACGGCAGGTAGGCGAAGGCGGCGATCGCACACAGCACAGCGGAGATCACCGCGGAGATGTAGAACGCCCGGTTGATCGTCTTCAGACCGCCCTCGTCGGGGCGGGGCTTGGTCAGGTAGATGCCGATGATGGCGGTGATCACACCGATGGCCGGCACGATCAGCGGGAAGACCAGTCCGTACGCCCCGAAGGCGGCCTTGCCGAGGATCAGCGAGGCGACCAGCGTGACCGCGTACGACTCGAACAGGTCGGCCGCCATGCCGGCGCAGTCGCCCACGTTGTCACCGACGTTGTCGGCGATGGTGGCGGCGTTGCGCGGGTCGTCCTCGGGGATGTTCTGCTCGACCTTGCCGACCAGGTCGGCGCCGACGTCGGCGGCCTTGGTGAAGATGCCACCGCCGACTCGCATGAACATGGCCAGCATGGCGGCACCGAAGCCGAAGCCCTCGAGGATGGTCGGGGCGTCGGCGCGGAAGATGAACACCACGATCGCGGCACCCAGCAGGCCCATGCCGACGGTCATCATGCCGACGTGCGCCCCGGTGCGGAAGGCGATCCGCATGGCCGGGTCGCGGCCCTCGCTGCGGGCGGCGGAGGCGACGCGGACGTTGGCCTTGACCGCGAGCGACATGCCCAGGTAGCCGATCAGGCCCGAGAACACGGCCCCGGCCAGGAAGGCGATCGAGCGGGCGATCTTCAGCGTCCAGGTGCCGAACTCACCGTCGTGCACCGGCAGCGCCAGCAGCAGCAGGAAGGCCAGGATCGCGAACACCCCGAGGGTGCGGAACTGGCGAGCGAGGTAGGCGCTGGCGCCCTCCTGCACGGCGAGGGCGATCACCTTCATCTTCTCGGTGCCGTCGTTCGCCGCGATCACCTCGCGCCGGAACACACCGCCCATGACCAAGGCGATGACAGCGACCACGCCGACGATCGCCACCAGGGTGAGGTTCGCGTCCCGAGAGCGCTACTTCGAGTGGGATTGTTTCCATCAGGACCGGAAGCCCGGACATGCAACGTCCTCCTGCAGACATCAGTGTCAACTACGCATCCATACGGCGCGACCGGCAGAGTCTAGCCAGTTGGAGCACTGGTCTGTTGCCGGAACGCGAACAGTACGCGAGTTGTCCTTATTCTCCACAACTGGCGTCTGCGTGGGGGCAGTGTCGTGACCGCGTGCCACGCTGAGGTGATGGGCACGGTACGGGCGGGGGTGAACCCTTCGGCTTCGGGCACCGCTGCGGCGGTGCGCGTCTCGGAACCAGCCGAGCCGACCGATCCGCGAGCGGTCGACGGGCTCGAGATCCTGCACCAGCGGGAGCTTCCGGCCCGGCCCGGGAGACGGGCCCCGTGGCCGGCGTGGCTCCCCGTCGGCTCGCCGGCGCGGGCTGCGGTCGAGCGGATCGGTGTCGAGGCCCCGTGGACCCATCAGGTGGCGGCCGCCGACCTCTTGATGGCCGGACGGCACGTCGTGCTCACGACCGGGACGGCGTCGGGGAAGTCGCTGGCCTACCTGCTGCCCGCGGCGACGGCAGCGATCGGGGCCGGGCCGGCGGAGGACGACGCCGTACGGTGGCGCCGCCGACCGGCGACGTCGCTGTATCTGGCCCCGACCAAGGCGCTGGCTCACGACCAGGCGCGGGTCTGTGCCGAGCTGGGGGTGCCGGGCTGGCGGGTCGCCACCGTGGACGGCGACACCGATCCGGCCGACCGGCAGTGGGCCCGGGACCACGCGCATCACGTGCTCACCAATCCCGATCTGCTGCACGCCTCGCTGCTGCCGAACCACGCCCGCTGGGCGTCGTTCCTGCGCTCCCTGCGCTTCGTGGTGGTGGACGAGTCGCACCGCTACCGGGGGGTGTTCGGCGCCCAGGTGGCCGCGGTGCTGCGACGTCTGCGACGGATCGCCGCGCACTACCGGGCCGATCCCGCGTTCGCGGTGCTGAGCGCCACCGCCGCCGCGCCGATCGAGACCGCGGCCGCGCTGACCGGGATCGCGGCCGACGACCTGACCCTGGTGGACGACGACGGCTCGGTCCGGGGGGCGGTCCGGATCAGTCTGGCTCGCTCCGAGCACGCACCCGAGACCGCCGCGGCGCAGCTGATGGCCACCCGGGTCCGAGCCGGCGAGCAGGTGCTCACCTTCGTGCCGTCCCGGCGATTGGCCGAGGAGGTCGCGCGGTCCGCCGAGACACTGGTCGGGACTTCCGTCGGCACAGGAGTCGGTGCGGCGACGGAGGTCGGAACCGCGACGAGGGTCGGGGCGGCGGCCAGGGACGCGAAACAGACGGGTGGGGCCCGGCCGGGTCCGCCGGCTGGCGGACCGGCGAGCGTGCTCGCGTACCGGGCGGGCTATCTGGCGAGCGACCGACGGCTGATCGAGCGGGGACTCGCGGACGGGACCGTCCGCGGGGTGGCGGCGACCAACGCGCTGGAGCTCGGGGTGGACATCGCCGGGCTGGACACCGTCGTGCTGTGCGGCTACCCGGGCAGCCGGGCCGCCTTCTGGCAGCAGGCGGGCCGGGCCGGACGGCGGGGCGCCGCGGCCGAGGTGATCCTGATCGCCCGGGCCAACCCGCTGGATGCGTACCTGCTGGATCACCCGGCGGCGCTCTTCGACCAGCCGGTCGAGACGACGGTGCTGGATCCCGCGAGTCCACCCGTGCTGGGCCCGCAGCTGGCGGCCGCCGCGCAGGAGCTGCCGCTGCGGCCGGGTGACGAGCGGTGGTTCGGGACCCGCACCTGGGACCTCGTCGCACGGCTCACCGAGCGTGGGCTGCTGCGTCGGCGACCCGACGGCTGGTTCTGGACCGCACCGCAGCGGGCGGTCGACCGGATCAACCTGCGGAGCACCGATGCGCACACCGTCGACATCGTCGAGGAGCCCACCGGACGCGTGCTCGGCACGGTCGGGTTGGACGCCGCCGACCTGGTCGTCCATCCCGGGGCGGTCTACCTGCATCAGGGCGACAGCTACCTCTGCGACGAGGACGGCTGGGACGTCGAGGCCGGCGAGGTCATCGTCCGGGCGGCGCGGCCCGGCTACCTGACCCAGCCGGTCGTCGACGCCGACGTCTCCCCGGGCGACCACCAGCGGGAACGACCGCTCGGGAACGGACGGCTCACGTACGGGCTCGCGCGGGTGAGCAGCAGGGTGACCGGGTTCCTGCGGCGGGACGAGCTGACCGGTCGGGTCTGGGACAGCACCCCGCTGGACCGACCCGAGCGGGTGCTGTCCACGGCGGCGACGATCCTGACCGTGGCGGCCGAGGCCGCGGCCGGGGGCGGCGGTCCGAGCGGGCTGCGCGGTCCGGTCGCGAGCGACCAGCTGGTGACGGCGGATCCGAGGACGCGGCCCGAGCTGTCCCGGCCCCGGTTCGACGCGGGGATCCACGCCCTCGAGCACCTGCTCACCGGTGTGCTGCCCGCCATCGTGGCCAACGACCGCTACGACATCGGCGCCCAATCCTGGATCGGGGCCGACGGCGCCGCGGTGATCGCGGTGTTCGATCGCCGTCCCGGCAGCGGGTTCGCCGCCGCCGGCTACGACCGGGCCGAGGCCTGGCTGACTGCCGCTCGGGACCGGATCGAGGGGTGTGCCTGCGGCAACGGCTGTCCCGCCTGCATCCTCGCGGCGGGTTGCGGGTCCAGCCGCCCGCTGGACAAGGCCACCGCACGCCGGCTGCTGGCCACCCTGGTCCCGGCCGAACCCGCCGAGGACGTCGACCCCGGCTGAGGGTGAGCGTGGACCCGCCGGGAGCGATCGACCCACCGGGGCCGGTCGGCGAGGGAGCGAGCGGGCTGGGGCACCCGGGGATACTGGGGCGCGATGAGCTTCATGGAGATCTTCCAGCCTGGGCTGAAGTACCTGCGCGAGGAGCGGGACCGGCGCCGGATGGATGTCGCCTACCCCACCAACGGTGGCAACCCACCGATCGACATCGATCTGGACGCGGGCACCGCGACCATCCTGGTGCCGGTGCCGGTGCCGGTGGGTGCCGGCTCCCGAGCCGGGTGAGGAGTCGGCTCCCGAGCCGGGTGAGGAGTCGGCCGACGAGCCGGGCCCGTCGCCCGTGATCACGTCTCCTGGTGGCTCGAACGCCACGTCCGGTCAGGACGCGCGACACTAGCGCCGCACCTCCTCAGAGCCCGCGTGGGCCGTGGCGCTGACCTGTCGCGGCAGGCCCGGGGTGCGTACCAGGGTCGAGACGGTGGCGGTGACCGTGACCACGTAGTCGATCTGGTCGCCGACCCGCTCGCAGGACGAGATCCGGGCGAGGTGCGCGCGGGCGTTGCGCCGGGCCGACGCGCAGGGGTCGCCGCCCTGACCGGCCGTGGTCGCCCCGCTGAGAGCCGCCAGATCGGCCGCCGCTCTCGCCCGGTGCCCGGCGATCACGTAACCGCAGATGACCATCGCGGTGTAGCCGAGCATCATCACCACCACGCAGACCCCGATCATCAGCATCGACCCGCCACCGCACTCGTCCCGCCCTCGATCGAGGGCGCGTCAGGGACCGGGAGAGCGGCCGGTCGCCGCACCGGCGCTCATCGGGGTTCCTCCGGCTCGGGCACGACCTCGGCCCGGGCCTGCAGCGGCACCCCGACCAGTCGCTTGGTGAGGGGTCTCGCCACCACGTTGACGGTGACTCTCACCAGGCCCTCGCTGCGGGCGATCTGCACCCGGGCACCGGCGGGCGCCTCCCGACGGGCCCGGGCGACCGCTGCGGCGTCACCTCGCGCGGCCTGCCGAGCCACCTCGGCTGCGGTGTCGATGCAGCGCACCTGGACCACCATCAGGTAGATGCCCCAGCTGAGCAGCAGCATGATGACCAGGGTCGCGAGGGTGGCGACGGCCAGCTCGGCCGTCACCATCCCCCGGTCCCGGGCCCGGCGGGTGCCGGACTCCTTCTCGGACATGGCGCGGTCAGCGCCCGATCATCATGCCGCTGAAGGAGTTGATCAGCTTGAGGATGAACGCGAGCAGGGCGTCCTGCACGGCCCCGTTCGTGACCACCGCGATCAGCACCCCCGCGATGCCGATGGCGGCGATGATGCCGACCGCCCACTCCGCGCTGACCATCCCCCGCTGGTCGCGGCACGCGACCTCGCCTCCCGGGCCCTCCTGCTCGACGCCGTCGACGTGGTCGACGACCGCTGGCTCCGTGGTTCCCATCTCGTGACCTCCTGCCTCCCCCACCCCTCGGTGAGTGCACTCGACCTGAGTGCACCGAGAGTCTGTGGACGTCGGACCCTTTTCGTACGGGGTCGATCACGATCTGTTGACAGGGCTTCGGGTGACCCCACGACCTGTGGACAACTCCGCCAGAGCCGGGTCGGGGCCGTGGTAGGGCGTGTCGGTACACCCGGGGCCACCCGCCGACGCACTCCTCCGTGCGCTCACGCACGCGGTGCGACGGCCGCGTGAGTGTGCGGAGACGTGCGTCAGCGCACGAGTCCACGTCAGCCCGAACTCACCCCCGGGGGGCCCATCAGACCGGTCGTACGGCGTGCAGCAGCAGGCGGTGGTCGGTGACGGTGAAGGCGCCGTCGGTGCGGATGATCCGGTCGATCTCCAGCAGCTGGGGCCGGTGGCGTACGACGTCGAAGCCGGGGACCTGCCAGCTGACGGCTCGCAGGTGCAGCACGACCGCACCCACATCGAGGAAGCGGGTCTGCGGCCACGCGTCGTCGGCCCGCAGCACCTGGAGGCCGGCGGCGTCGCAGCTGCTCGGCGGCGTCGGCGGCCGACGGCAGCCCGCCGAACACCGGCGCCGCCCCCAGGGCGGCGTTGAGCTCGGCGTCGTTGTCGGCGCCGACCTGCTGGGTCCAGAACACCCCACCCGGTCGCAGCACCCGGGCGATCTCGGCAGGATCGAGGGCGCCGTGGCGGTTCAGGACGAGGTCGAAGTCCGAGCTCGCGCAGGGAAGCCGGCGACCGGTCCGGGCACGGACCTCGATCCCGTACGGCAGCAGCCGCGCGCGGGCGACGGGGACGTTCGGCGGGTACGGCTCGAGCGCGACGCTGCCGCGGGGCACCTCGAGCGTGGCGAGCACCTCGCCGCCCCCGGTGTCGATGTCGAGGACCCGGTCGGCCCGGCCGGCGGCTTCCCCGGCCAGGGCGACGTAGTCCCAGGGCAACGGGTCACTCACCACCCGCCCGGCCAGCCGGGAGAAGTCCCAGCCGGACAGCGGTTCGGCGGCGGCCTCGGCCAGCAGCCGATCGACGTCGGCCGTCGAGGAGGATGTCATCGCGCCACCGTGTCACGACCGAGAGCGCCCGTCAGCCGGGATAACAGCAGGCCGGCGGACGCCGTCGTCAGAAATCACGCCGTGGCTCAGAAGTGCAACGCGTTCAGCACCGCCGAGGCCACGGTCGGCACGATGCCCAGCAGCAGGAACGCCGGGATGAAGCAGACCATCAACGGCAGCACGCTGCGCACCCCGACCCGACGTGCCGCCTCCTCGACCTGACCGTGCCGTTCCTCCCGGGCGAGCTCGGCGTGCACCAGCAGACTCTCCACGAGCAACGCCCCGGTCTCCACCGAGCGGGCCAGGTCGAGGGCGGCCGGACCGAGCTGCTCGTGCCGGGCGAGGGTCCGCCAGGCGGAGACGTCATCGTGTCCGAGCTCGGTCAGGCGCAGCACCTGACCGAGGTCGTCGGCCAGCGGACCGTCGATCACCTCGACCACGGCCCGAAGCGCCGACCTCACCGGCAGACCGGCGGCCAGACAGGACGCCAGCAGATCCAACGCCTGCGGGGTGTCCGCGATCCGTCGTCGTCGGGCCTGCCGGGTGGCGCCGGGCTCCAGCCAACCCGAGGCGACCGCCCCGGCCACGGTGACCACGGCGCCGGCCGCGAGGGCCGGCAACGGTCCGGCCCGGAGCAGCACCGCGGTGACCGCCAGCCCGAGCATCCCGCCGCCGAGCAGCCGCCGACCGTACGGGGCCGCGTCCGCACGACCCCGCAGCCAGCTCGGCAGCCGCCGCGACGAGGTGGTCAACGCACCGGCGCCGGCCGGTGCCGGCCAGACCAACAGCACGGCCAGGGCCGCGAGCCCGGCCGCCGACCACCGCCCACGGTGTCGGGATCATGCCGACCGGGATCGCGACGGCCGCCGAGACGCGGCAGCGGTCGGTCATGCCGGCCGTCCCCACCTGGCGGGCCAGCCACTCGATCCAGAGCACACCGCACGCGGCGAACACCGCACCGCCGATCAGGCACCCCCAGCCGAGGGGACCGGCGAGCAGGAACCCGATCGGGTCGCCGCCGAGCAGGTAGCCGAGTCCGATGCCGCACAGCGGCAGCACCGCCATCACCCGGCCGGTGGCGCGCGGGCCGGCGAGCTCGGAGGCGATGGTGCGCTCGACGGACTGGTCGGCGCGCAGCGCGGACGCCACCTGATCCAGCAGGTCGGCCATCGGTGCCCCGGTCCTGGTGCCCACCTGCCACGCCCGAGCGAGGTCCCGGAGCCCGCGGCAGCCGGGCCGCAGCGCCTGACCCAGCAGCGCGGCCACCACGTCACCGCCGTTGCGCTGCACCCGGGACGCCACCGCCAGCACCGGAGCGTCCTCCGCGGCCAGCGCCAGGGCCTCGGCCGGGATCCGTCCGACCCGCACCTGGTTGGCGATCACCGAGCACGAGTTGGCGACCTCGGACGCAGGTCGCGTGCTCCGTGCGCGTACGCCGCCCCAGACCGATCAGCCGCAGCGCGGCACCGGCGGCGATCACTGCGGTCAGCCCGACCGCGGCGGCGGCCGGGCCCGCCACGGCACCCAGCAGGACGACCGCGGCGAGCGAGCCCGACCGCGAGCACGAGGCGGCGGAACCAGCCCCGGGCGTAGCCAGGGGATCTGGTCGGGAGCCGGGGACCAGCCGACGGCGTACGGGGTCGGCCGGAGCGACCCACAGCCAGGCTGCGAGACCCGCGCAGACCAGGGTCACCGCCGGTCATCGGTCGAGGATCCGCTCGAGCCTGGCCGCACCGGGCCCGAGCCGTGTCCGCGGGCCGGAGCAGTCGAGCGCCGGAACCGTGCCGACCCAGCCCGTCATCGGGTCGCGTTCGAGCACGTGCAGCTCGCTGACCCGACGCCGCCCGTCCCGACCGCGGCGGATGTGGACCACCACGTCCAGCGCCGACGCCAGCTGGGCATGCAACGCCGGTCGGTCCAGGTGGCCCAGGGCACCCAGAGCCTCCAGCCGGACCGGCACGTCCTCCGCCGAGTTGGCGTGCACCGTGCCGCACCCGCCCTCGTGGCCGGTGTTCATCGCCGCCAGCAGGTCGCAGATCTCCGCGCCACGGACCTCCCCCACGACCAGCCGGTCGGGCCGCATCCGCAGCGACTGACGGACCAGGTCGGTCAGGGCGATCGCACCGCTCCCCTCGGCGTTGGCCGGGCGCCCCTCCAGGCTGACCACGTGCGGGTGGTCGGGACGCAGCTCCCGGGAGTCCTCCACGACCACCAGGCGCTCACCCGGCGGCACCAGCGCCAGCAGGGCCGCGAGCAGGGTCGTCTTGCCCGATCCGGTGCCGCCGGAGACCAGGAAGGCGGCCCGGCTCTCGACCAGCCGGGTCAGCACCGCCGCCAGGCTCGCGCTCACCGCGCCGGTGGCGATGCAGTCCTCCAGCGAGAACGCCCGGCGCGCCGGCACCCGGAACGAGAGGCAGGTGCCCGGCACGGCCTGGGTGGCCAGGGCGGCGTGCACGCGGGTGCCGTCCGGCAGCCGGGTGTCGACGAAGGGCGAGGAGTCGTCGAGCCGGCGACCGGTGGCCGCGGCCAGCCGCTGGGCGAGCCGGCGGACCTCACCGTCGTCGGCGAAGCGCACGTCGGCGGGCTCCAGACCCACGCCCGCGATCGACCCAGACCTGGGTCGGTCCGTTCACCAGCACGTCGGTGACCCCCGGCTCGCGCAGCAGCCGGGTCAGCGGTCCGGCGCCCACCATCTCCCGCCGCAGCGCCTCGACCACGCCGAGCAGCGACTCGTCGGTGACCAGCCGGCCCTCCGCCCGCATCGCGTCCGCCACGTCGGCGGGCGTGTGAGCCCGCGGCAGGTCGGCCAGCCGGCGCCGGATCGGCTCGAGGTCGAGCGGTCCGGTCTGCAGGCCCACGGTCACGTCGCCTCCGTCCGTCGGGGCAGCTGGTCCAGCACCTCGCGACACGCCTTCGCCAGCGCGGACCGGGCCGACCGGCTGGGCGGCTCGCCCCGCTCCGCCGCGTGGCGGACACTCGCCTCATCCGGGACCGTGGCCAGCACCGGCAGGCCGAGACTCTCCTCCACGAGCTCCGGCCCGACCGTGGTGGACCGCCGCCCGCGCAGCAGCACCTGCGCGGACGAGTCGGGCAGCCACGCCACCAGCTCCCGGGCCGCCGCGAGACCGCGGAGGTCGGCTCGGACCACCAGCACGGTCAGGTCCGCCCGCCGGGTGGTCTCCAGGCCGACCGCGCTGAGCCAGCGGGGCACGTCCACCACGGTGAGGTCGTGACTGCGGGTGGTCGATCGCAGCACCGCCGCCATCTGGTCGGCGCCGATCTCACCCATGCCGCTCGCACTGCCTCGCCGAGCAGCGGCGAGCAGGTCGACACCGTCGACGTACGGCAGCTGCCCGGTCAGGTCGCCGAGGTGCCCGCGGGCGTGGGAGAGATGCGGCCAACGCCAGCCGTCCACGTGCTCGGCCCCGACCAGCAGGTCGAGGCCCCCGCCGAGCGGATCGCCGTCCACCAGCGCCGTCCGCTGCCCGGCAGCTGCTGCCGCCATGGCTAGGGCGGCGGCACAGGTGGAGCCGCCGACCCCACCGGTGGAACCGACCACGGCGACCAGTCGGCCCGCCCCGGTCCGCTGTCCCGCCGCATCGGCCAGCGCGGTCGCGAACCAGGCGTCTGCGGACGGCAGCGGCGCCACCGCGGCCCCCAACGGGACCGACCACCGGCACAGCTCGTCGCTGTCGGCGTCGTCGCCGACCACGAACACGTCCGACCGGCGGGGCAGGCCGAGCGCGACCAGCTGCTCGGCCCGGTCGCCACCCGACCGCCACGGCCGTGGCGTCCCGCCACACCGCTCGCAGCGCCCCGGGGTCGCTGAGCACCCGCGGCTCCATCCCGACGGCCGCCATCGTGGCCAGCATCCGGTCCAACAGCTCTTCGTCTGCGGTCAGCACCGCGGCGTACGCGCTCGCATCCACACCTCCACACTGCGGACGCGCGACCGAATCGGACGGCCGTCCGACACATCTGTGGATGACGCTTCGGTTGACATCCGGCCTGTGGACAACCTCCTCGTCAAGCCCCCGCCGCCCGACCCGGAGTTGATCATGAAACCCCTCGGCGGCCGGCACGGAACCGACACCGCCGGTCTGAGAATCTTCTTATCCAGAGGGCTTTCCCTGCAGCCGAGTTAGCGGTAGAAATGACCTCACGAACCAAACCTCGGCAGCGTTGAGTGCGATACGAGTGGATCGACCACTCCGTAGTCGTCGATGTCCGAGCCGAGGTTCTGCACGCCACCCGAGCACCCACGCGGCGATCACCCATCCGAACTGGGTAGTTGAGTTCCAGGCTTGCCTGGGCCAACGCGAAACGATGCACGCATGGTCACTCGGGCTGACGTGTCCGACACGGCGCCCGGTCTCCGGGCGCCGTGTCACGTTCGGGGGTAGGTGAGCACCGGCAGCGGCCGGCACCGCCGGCTTCAGCCCCCGGTCGCCACGGGCCGCGCCGCCGGCGAGGCCTCAGCCCCGTCGACGGCCGCCTGGGCGACGTGCAGGATCCAGTCCCGAACCCCCGCCACGGTGCCGGAGGCGTACCCGCGCAGCAGGTTCTCGTAGCTCGTCCGATGCCGCAGGTGACCCACCTCGGTGACGATCACGCCACGCGGGTCGAACCCCGACGAGATGAGCACCATCCGCTCGACCGCCCGCGCCACGAGTCCGTCGGCCGAGCCGAACGGTGCGACGGTCGCGATCTCGGCGTGGGCGATCGCCGCCAGCACCAGGGCCGGGCTCTCGAGCCGGCCGGTCAGCAGCTCGGACAGCTGACCCAGCCGGGAGGTCACCTCACTCGCCTCCCGGAGTCGGCCGAGCTCGTCGTCGGCCACCTCCCCGTACGCCGCGAGCGCGTGCGCCCGCGCCAGCGCCTGACCCGGAGCCACCCGCAGCACCCCGGCCAGGACGGGCAGCTCGGTCGACAGCCGGATGGCACCGGCCACCCAGCGCTCCGGATCGTCGGTCAGCCGGGCGCTGGCCCGAGCCCCGGTCAGCAGGGCCGCGGCCACCTGCTCGCCGGTCAGGGCGCGCAGACCGCGATCGGTCAGGACCACGTCGACGGCGTCTCGGGCCGCGGCCAGGCCCGACGGCACGCCCTCCAGCCGCGCCAGATCGCTCAGCGGGTCGGGCACGTGGCCATGTCTGACGCGCTCCGGTCGTCAGCGAGCGGCGTCCAGGGCGCGGCTGGGAACGCGGAGGATGAGTTCGCAGTGGTGTCCTCCGAGCGACGACGACGACGAAGCCAGGTGGGTTCTGGGCGTCGCGCAGCCGGCCAGGGCTCGTCAGGCATGGCCTAGAGTCTGCACCATGAATTCGGCTCGGAGAACCCTCTATCCGGCGGCCGCGCCCGCGTGGATGGTGGGCGGGCCGCGGCGGCGCATCCTCGACCTCGGGTCCGGGACGGGCTCGTTCGCCCAGCTGCTGGTCGACGAGGGACACGAGGTGTTCTGCATCGACCGCGACGTCGACGTCGTCGCCGCCACCACCGAGCGGCTCGGCACCAGGCTGCACGTCGCCGGACAGGTCGAGTCGCTGCCCTACCTGTCGTGCCACTTCGACGTGGTCACCTCGTCGCAGAACCTGCACAAGTTCGCGCCCGGGCTGGCGTTGTCGGAGATCGCCCGGGTGCTGCGTCCCGGCGGGCACCTGGCGGTGGCGTACAACACCCGGGACGACACCGTGCCGTGGGTGCGCCGCCTCACCGCCCTGTTGCAGCAGAACGACCCCGACGCCATGCGCGGCGACTACGGGATCGAGTCGCTGGGCGACGTCACCGACAGCCCCTACTTCACCGAGCTGGTCCGCCGCGACTTCCGCAACTGGGTGCCGATCACCCGCAAGGGACTCGTCTCCATGGTGGAGCGCCGGCCGAGCATGACGCGGCTGGACCCGGCCCGTCGGCAGGCCCTGCTGGACGAGGTGGCGGCGTTGTACGACTCGATCGCCCGCCCGCCGGAGCCGTTGCTGCTGCCGTACCGGGCGTCCTGCTGGCGGGCAGAGGTGGACCACACGGGTCTGGTGCTCGGCGAAGACGACCTCGACGTCGTCCAGATCCGGCTGTAGCACCGCGCGACTCGACTCCGTTCATGATCACTGCCGGCTGACTCTCCCGCCGGATCAGCACCCGCCTCCCTCTGGTCCCGGCGCAGGTTTAGTGCGTAAAGTGCCGTGCATCCGACCCAACCGGAGGTGACGGTGACCGACGACGTGAGGCCAGACTCCGACAACGATCTTCCTCCTACCCCTGATCACCAGGCCTATCTCGACATCTCCCAGCAGCAGGACTTCCTCGAGCTGCAAACGACGGTACGGGCGGTTCGCCTTCCCCGCGACCGCGGCGTTCATGGTCTGGTACATCACCTACGTCGTGGCCAACAACTGGGCCCGTGACTTCATGAACACACCCGTGTACGGGAACATCAACGTCGCGCTCGTGTTCGGGCTGCTGCAGTTCGTCTCCACCTTCGTGATCGCCTGGCTCTACGCCCGCCACGCGGCGAAGGCCCTCGACCCGCTCTCCACCAAGATCCGCGAGGAGTTCGAGGAGCTGACCGGCCGATGATCACCACGCCGATGCTACCCCTGGCCACCGGCGGCAACCAGTAGCTGACCGATCGGGCTGTTCCTGCTCGTCGTCGCCCTGACGCTCTACATCACCTTCTGGGCTTCGCAGAGCAACAAGACCACCACCGACTACTACGCCGGCGGCCGCTCGTTCTCCGGCTTCCAGAACGGGCTGGCGATCGGCGGCGACTACATGTCGGCCGCGTCGTTCCTCGGCATCTCCGGCTCCATCGCCCTGTACGGCTACGACGGATTCCTCTACTCCATCGGGTTCCTGGTCGCCTGGTTGGTGGCGCTGCTGCTGGTCGCCGAGCTGCTGCGCAACTCCGGTCGCTACACGATGGCCGACCAGCTCGCGTACCGGATGCGTCAGGCACCCGTCCGCAGCGCCGCCGCGACCTCGACGATCGTGGTGTCGATCTTCTACCTGCTGGCGCAGATGGTCGGCGCCGGCAGCCTGGTCGGCCTGCTGCTCGGCGTCGACTCGCCGGTGATCAAGAACCTGGTGATCGTCGGCGTCGGTGTGCTCATGATCATCTACGTCACCCTGGGTGGGATGAAGGGCACCACCTGGGTGCAGATCGTCAAGGCCGTGCTGCTGATGGCCGGCACCTTGTTGATCACGATCCTGGTGCTCGCCGAGTTCAGCTTCAGCCTCTCCGACCTGCTCGGCGCCGCCGCAGAGAAGACGGGCAAGGGCGAGGCGTTCCTGCAGCCCGGCCAGCTCTACGGCAAGGACCTGGTGGGCAAGTTCGACTTCCTGTCGCTGGGTCTGGCCCTGGTGCTGGGCACCGCCGGGCTGCCCCACATCCTGATCCGCTTCTACACCACGCCCACCGCCAACGCCGCCCGCAAGTCGGTGCTCTGGGCGATCGGCCTGATCGGCGCCTTCTACCTGATGACCCTGGTGCTCGGTTTCGGCGCGGCCGCCCTGGTCGACACCGGCCCCGACAGCCAGATCGCGAAGTCGTCGGGCAACCTGGCCTCACCGCTGTTGGCTCAGGCGGTCGGCGGTGGTCCCGACAGCCTGGGTGGATCCGTCCTGCTGGCGTTGATCTCGGCGGTCGCCTTCGCCACCATCCTCGCCGTCGTCGCGGGGCTCACCCTGGCGTCGGCCTCCTCGGTCGCCCACGACCTGTACGCCAACGTGTGGCGCAAGGGAAAGGCGTCCGAGGCCAGCGAGCTGATCGTGGTCCGGATCGCCGCCCTGGTGATCGGGGCGGTGGCCATCGCCCTGGCCATCCCGGCGCAGCGGTTGAACATCGCGTTCCTGGTGGCCCTGGCCTTCGCCGTCGCCGCCTCGGCCAACCTGCCGGCGTTGATCTTCAACCTGTTCTGGAAGAGGTTCAACACCGCCGGCGCCTGCGCCAGCATCTTCGGTGGGCTGATCGCGGCCGTCGGTCTGGTGATCTTCTCCCCGGTCGTCTCCGGCACCCCGACGTCGTTGATGCCGGACGCCGACTTCGCCTGGTTCCCGTTGCGCAACCCGGGGCTGATCTCCATCCCCATCGGGTTCCTCTGCGGGATCCTCGGCACGCTGCTGAGCAAGGACACTTCCAGCCAGGACCGGTATCCCGAGCTCGAGGTGCGCTCGCTGACCGGCGCCGGCGCCGAGAAGGGCGGCGTAGCCACTACTTGTCGTCACTCGCTGTTCGCTGCGCTCCACCGACTCCGTCTTCACTCCTCGCCCGCAAACGGGAAAGCGTGTTTGCGCTCTCGTCGCTCCAGACGGAGTCCGTCGCTCCACTCACGGCCGCTCGCGACGGGGCGGCTGGCTCAGCACCTCAGCGCTTATGGCGGGCGACGAAGCGGAAGCGGTCGCCGCGGAACACGGACCGGGTGTGCTCCACCGGGTGGCCACCCGCCCAGGCCGTCCGCCGGATCAGCAGCATCGGCAGACCGGTGTCGATCCCCAGCAGCTGCGCCTCGACGGGTGAGGCCAGGGCCGTCTCGATCGCGTCCTCGGCGTCGGTGAGCTCGACCCCGTACGCCTCCGCCAGGGTGAGGTAGAGCGACCCGCGCTTGGCCAGCTCGGCGGCCAGCCGCGGGTAGGAGCCGGCCAGGTGGGCCACCTCGTGGGCGATCGGCTCGTCGGCCACGATCCGCAGCCGCTCGACCCGCTGCACCTTGGTGCCCACCGCGACGTCGAGCGCTCGCGCCACCTCCGCGTCGGCGGCCACCCGGGAGATGTCCAGCACCTCGCTGCGCGCATCCGTGCGCCGGTCGCCGATGTCCTCGGTGAACGAGCTCAGCTGGCGGAGCTGGATCAGCTTGGGCTCGGACACGTACGTCCCGCTGCCCTGCGTCCGCTCCAGCCGACCCTCGACCACGAGCTCGGCGATCGCCTGCCGGACCGTGGTCCGCGAGACCGCGAACCGTTCGGCGAGGTCGCGCTCGGTCGGCAGCAGGGTGCCCACCGCGGCCCCCTCGATCAGCCGGAGCAGCTCTCCCTTCAGCTGGTAGTACTTCGGCACCCGTACGGCGTTCGCCACGACTCCCCCACCTCGGACTTGACGACCCTGATTGGTCTATGCCAATCTTACGCCTACGCATTTGGTCTAAACCAATCCCCCCACCCCTCGAGACGAAGGAGTCAGGCGTGAGCCTCATCCACGATCTCCGCGCCACGCCCCGCCTGGGCATCCTGGTCGCGGTCGCCGCCGCGACGGTCGGCATCATCTACGGCTACGACTCGTCGAACATCGCCGGTGCGCTGCTCTTCATCACCGACGAGTTCGGCCTCTCCACCGGCCAGCAGCAGCTGGTCACCACCGCCGTGGTCATCGGTGAGGTGCTCGGCGCCGTCGGTGGGGCGCGCTGGCCAACCGGATCGGCCGCAAGCGGTCCATGGTCGCTGGTCGCGGCCACGTTCGCCGCGTTCTCCCTGCTGTCCGCCCTGGCCTTCTCGGTGCCGACGCTGATCGGCGCCCGGTTCCTGCTGGGCCTCACCATCGGCATCTCGGTCGTCGTGGTGCCGGTGTTCGTGGCCGAGTCCGCCGCCCCGAAGGTCCGCGGCGCGATGCTGGTGCTCTACCAGGTCGCCACCGTGATCGGCATCATCTGCGGCTACCTCGTCGCCTGGGCGCTGGCCGACACCGGCAGCTGGCGCTGGATGCTCGGGCTCGCGGCCGTGCCCGGGCGTGGTGATCTTCGTGGTGCTGCTCCGGCTGCCCGACACCGCCCGCTGGTACATGATGCGCGGCCGGCGCGCCGACGCCGGCATCCGTCCTCGCCCGGGTCGATCCCGACGCCGACGTCGACGCCGAGCTGGACGACATCGAGGCCGCGCTGGCCGAGGAGCAGGGCAGCGGCACCGGCACCTTCGCCAACCTGCGCGAGATGTTCCGCAAGCCGTACCTGCGCGCCGCCATCTTCGTGGTCGGCCTCGGCTTCTTCGTGCAGATCACCGGCATCAACGCGATCGTCTACTACAGCCCGCGGATCTTCCAGGCGATGGGCTTCGAGGGCAACGTCGCCCTGCTCGGGCTGCCCGCCCTGGTCCAGGTCGCCGGCCTGGCCGCGGTGTTCGTCTCGATGTTCCTGGTCGACCGGCTCGGCCGGCGGCCGATCCTGCTGACCGGCATCGGGATCATGATCCTGGCCAACATCCTGCTGGTCGCCGTCTTCCCTCGGCTCCGACTTCGGCGGCGCGCTGACCGTGCTCGGCTTCCTCGGTCTGCTGCTGTTCACCGTCGGCTTCACGTTCGGCTTCGGCGCCCTGGTCTGGGTGTACGCCGGCGAGAGCTTCCCGGCCCGGCTGCGGTCGCTCGGCGCCAGCGCGATGCTGACCGCCGACCTGGTCGCCAACGTCGCGGTCGCCGCCGTCTTCCTGACCCTGCTGACCCGGGTGGGCGGCGCCGGCACGTTCGTGGTCTTCGGTCTGCTCGCGGTGGCCGCCTTCGTCTTCGTGTTCAAGCTGGCCCCGGAGACCAAGGGCCGCCCGCTGGACGACATCCGGCACTACTGGGAGAACGGCGGCACCTGGCCCGCCGACTCCGCTGCCGAGACGTCCGACGCCACGGTCGCCGAGGCAGCGCGCACGTGGACGCCGCGAAGTGATCATGGACGGCTACCAGCTCGGGCTCGACATCGGCGGCTCGAAGACCCAGGCGGTGCTCGCCCGGGACGGTGCGTGATCGCCGACGTCCGCGGTCCGCAGCGCCAACCTCGCCTCGGTCGGCCTCGCCGCTGCGGGCCGCCAGCTGCGCGCCCTGCTCGCCGATCTGTCCGCCGCCGGCATCGACCTGGACGCGATCTCGTCCGTCTGCGCCGGCGCCGCCGGGGTCGACACCCCCGAGCAGCGAGGCCAGGATCGCCGCGGTGCTCGCCGAGCTGCTCCCCGGCGCCGGCGTCACCGTCGTGCACGACGCCGAGCTGCTGCTCGCCGCCGCCGGGTACGCCGACGGGCATCGCCGTGATCGCCGGCACCGGGTCGGTCGCCTGGGGCCGCGACCCCGGACGGTCGCCAGGCCCGGGCCGGCGGCTGGGGCTACCTGCTGGGCGACGAGGGCAGCGGCTACGGCATCGCCCGCGCCGCGGTCCGGCACGTCGCTCGACCGGCTCGACGCCGGTCTGGGACCCGACCGGCTGTCCCGCCACCTCGCCGCCGCCTGCGGGCTCAGCGACCCGGACCTGCTGCTCGATCAGTTCTACGCCGATGCGCGAGCGCCGCTACTGGGCCGAGCGGTCCCGGACGGTCTTCGAGCTCGCCGAGGCCGGTGACCCGGCGGCGTACGGCATCGTCGCCGACGCCGGCCGGGGCGCTGGCCGCCCTGGTCGAACGGGTCTCGCTGCGCCTGGCGCATCGCCGGGCCGGTGGTCCTGGCCGGCGGCGTGCTGGTCCATCAGCCGCTCGTCCGCAGGCTGCTGGCGCGACCGGCTCGCCGGGATCGGCGTCACCGACGTGCGACTCTTGGACGCGGCCCGGCTCTCGGCGCCGTCCGGCTGGCCGAGGCTCGCGTACCGCTTCCTCTCTGAACCCGACCCTTCCCGACAGCTTCCACATACTTCGACACCCGAGGAGAACCACCGACATGACCGCAGCCCGGAGCCCTGATGGCCGCCGAGATCATCGAGCAGCCCGACGTCTGGCGCCGGCTGCTCACCGAGGGCCGCGAGCAGTTCGACGCCGTCGCCCAGCGGATCGCCGCGTTCGATCCGACGATGGTGCTGTTCGTCGCCCGCGGCACCAGCGACCACGCCGCCCTGTACGGCAAGTACCTGACCGAGATCGTGGCGCAGCGCCCGGCCGGTCTGGTCTCCCCGTCCACCATGACCGCGTACGGCGCCCGGCCCAGCCTGGAACGGGTGCTGATGGTCGGCGTCAGCCAGTCCGGCGGCTCGCCCGACCTGGTGCAGTCGCTCGAGGTGGCCCGCGAGCAGGGCGCCCTCACCGCTCGCGATCACCAACCAGCCCGGATCACCGCTGGCCCGGGCCGCCGAGCTCGAGATCGACGTGATGGCCGGGAAGGAGCGCGCCGTGGCCGCGACCAAGTCCTACACGGCCCAGCTGCTCGCGCTCTACCTGATCATCGACCGGCTGCGGCGGCGGCGACGGCTCCTCCGCCGACGGTCTGCCCGCCCTGGCCGAGCAGGTGATCACGAACGACGCCCACGTCCGCGAGCTGGCGCAGCGCTACCGATTCGCGTCCCGGCTGGTCACCACCGCCCGCGGCTACTCGTACGCGACCGCCCGCGAGGCCGCCCTCAAGCTGATGGAGACCTCCTACGTCGGCGCGCAGGCCTTCTCCGGCGCCGATCTGCTGCACGGACCGCTGGCCATGATCGACCCGCAGGTGCCGGTGCTGACCGTGGTCGCCCCCGGGGTCGGCGGCGAGGCGATGCAGCAGGTGCTGCCGCGGCTGGCCGAGGTCGGGGCCGACGTGTTCTGCGTCGGGTCGCCCGCCGCGGTGGCGGCGGCCTCGGTGGGTGTCGCCCTGCCGGCGGGGGTCAGCGAGGAGCTCTCGCCGCTGCTGGAGATCATCCCGTTCCAGCAGCTGGCCCTGCACCTGGCCGTGGCCCGCGGTGGCGACCCGGACGCCCCGCGCGGGCTGAAGAAGGTCACCGAGACGCTCTGACCCGATCTTCTGGAGCGCCAGCATGAACAATCGGGGACGCCGGCACAAAAGTCGGGTCAGGGGCGCAGCTTGAAGGCGAGCTCGGTCTCCCAGTCGTTCAGGTCGGGGACCTCGACCGGGTCGGAGTAGTACCACTCGGTGCGGCTGGCCCAGGCGTGACCCTCGGGCGTTTCCTCCTGGTCGAACTCGAGGCCCTCGCGCTCGGCCCAGGCCAGCAGGTCGGCGGTGGCCTGCATCAGGCTGTCGGGATGCCCGTGGTGGCGGACGGTCACGTAGCGGCCGGCCGGCAGCTCGCCGGTGCTCACGGCGTCGTCGCCCTCGACCGGCTCGGCGATCGGCACCCCGGCCTGGAGGTGCATCGGGCCCGGCATGTTGATCACGTCGTACTTGAAGAAGACCGGTCCGACGGGCTCGATGCCGCGCCGGCCGAGCCAGGCGAACACCTCCCCGAACCGGTCGGCGATGACGTCGAACCTGTCCATGTAGACGCTGTCGTCGCTCACGTACGCGTACGGCTGGGCCGTCCGCTCCTCCACCCGATAGCGGGCCGAATCGGTGCTCATGGTCAGTGCGACTCCCCCGGCACCGGAAACTCATCGGAGCGGGCCGTGGTCAGCGCGTCCAGCAGCAGCCCGGCGACCAGCTCCCGGTACTCCGCCGGGGACTGGCCCTCGACCCGCACGACCCGGTCCCACAGCTCGACCGAGCCGATCGCCCCGGCCCGGCGGACGAGCTCGGCGACCGGAAGATCCTCCCGGAGCCAGCCCTGGGTCCGCCACTGCTCGAGCGCGATCCGCGTCTGCCCCGCGATCTCCTCGGTCAGCCGGCGGAGCTCCGCGGTCAGCACCTCGTCGTTGCGCGAGGCCTCGGAGAACGCCATCCACACGCCGTGCGACCGCCCGTTGACCACCGCCAGCACCTCGGCGCTGCCGAGGGCCGCCTCCGTCGACACTCGTCGCGCTCATCAGCTGCCGCCCCAGCTCGGTGTCGGCCACCGCGGCGCCGGGTCCGGCGCCGAAGGACACGACGGCGATCGCCGCGCGCAGCAGCTCGACCTTGGGTCCGTGGTTCTGCACGGTCTCGGTGGACACACCCGCCCGTCGACCGATCTCCGGCAGCGTGGTCCCGGCGTAGCCCCGCTCCGCGAACAGGTCGGCCGCCGCCCGCACCACCCGGTCGCGCGTGTCGGCGGCCTGCTGGGACCGCAGCCGGGAGACGTAACCACGAGTGCCCTCGGACGCCGATGTATCAGCGGAAACCATATTGACTCCTGTATACCTGTACTCAATAAACTAGCCCCGTACCGAACCGTACCAAAGGGCCCATTCCGCACAGGAGACCGTCATGTCGAGCTATCTCATCGCCGCCGTCCCGATCCACGGGCACGTCGCCCCGCTGCTGCCCATCGCGGCCCACCTGGTCGCGCGGGGCGACACCGTACGGTTCCTCACCGGATCCCGCTTCGCCGACGCCGTGACCGCCACCGGAGCCGCGCACGTCGCCCTCCCGGCGGAGGCGGACTTCGACGACCGCGATGTCGTGGCTCGCTTCCCCGAGCGCGAAGGCCTCTCGCCCCTCGCGTCCATCGCCTTCGACATCGAGCACATCTTCGTCCGCCCGGGCGAGGGGCAGTACGCCGCCGTCACCGAGCTGCTGGCCGCGGCGCCGGTCGACGCGGTGATCGTGGACCCGCTGTTCCTGGCCGGAGCCCTGCTGACCGAGCTGCCGGCCGATCAGCGTCCGCCGGTCGTGGTCGCCGGGGTCGTCCCCCTGGCGCTCCCCGGTCGCGACCTGGCCCCCTTCGGTCTCGGCGTCCCGCCGCTGTCCGGCCTGCCCGGACGGCTCCGCAACGGGGTGCTGCGGGCCGTCAACGCCCGGGTGCTGCGCCAGGCCGAAGCCGCCGGCGCGGCCATCAGGCAGCGGATCCACGGCCGGCCGGGCAGCGGTTCGATCATGGAGTGGCTGACCCGGGCGGATGCCGTGGTCCAGCTGTCGGTGGCGTCCTTCGAGTACCCCCGCCCGGACGCAGCGACCCGACTCGAGTTCACCGGCATGGTCACCACCTCCTCGGCACTGGAGCACCAGCTGACCGGCGTGGTGGTCCGACCTGGACGGTTCCCGACCCGTCGTGCACGTCACCCAGGGCACCATCGCCAACGACGACCTCGGCGAGCTGATCCTGCCCACCCTGCAGGGGCTGGCCGACTCCGACGTCCTCGTGGTCGTCGCCACCGGCGGCCGGCCGGTCGCCGACCTGGGACCGCTGCCCGCCAACGCCCGGGCGGCCGAGTTCCTGCCCTACGCGGAGCTGTTCGCGCGGACCGACGTGTTCGTCACCAACGGCGGGTACGGCGGGGTCCAGTTCGCCCTGGCCCACGGCGTCCCGGTCGTGGTC
Source organism: uncultured Actinomycetota bacterium (assembly GCA_963759915.1). Lineage (GTDB taxonomy): Bacteria > Actinomycetota > Actinomycetes > Propionibacteriales > Propionibacteriaceae > Microlunatus. The sequence continues at coordinate 25,437 of CAVXBJ010000033.1, forward strand.
GCTCCCGGCAAGGAGGACAAGGTCGAGGTCGCGGCGCGCGTCGTCTGGTCGGGCACGGGGGTCAACCTGCGCCGGCAGCGCCCGAGCGCCGGCCGGGTCCGTCGCGGCGTCGGGCGGGTGCTGACCGACCCGCGCTTCCGTACGGCGGCGGCCCGGATGGGTGCCGAGCTGAGGGCGGCACCGGGCGCCGCCGGCTTCGCGGCGGTGGTCGACGACGTCGTGGCCGGGCACCCGGACGGTGGGGTCGACCGTGCAACCCCGGTGCAGCACGAGGTCGCATAGGCTCACCTCTGGCCCGCCGCACCTCGATGACGCCCACGCCGCTGACGGTGCGGTCGGGCCCTGCCCGTGCACCGTCGACGTGGAGGTTCAGCTGTGAGTGATGAGGGCCAGTCTTCCCGGGATGCCCAGTCTCCAGGACGCCCAGTCTTCCCAGGACGCCCTGTCCAACCTGTCGCACGAGGACCGGCGGTTCCCGCCACCGGAGGACCTGGTCGCGTCGGCCAACGTGACCGCGGCGACCTACGAGCAGGCGGCGGCCGATCCTGAGGCGTTCTGGGCCGAGCAGGCCAAGCGGCTCAGCTGGGCGACCGAGCCGACCGAGGTGCTCGACTGGAGCAACCCGCCGTTCGCGACGTGGTTCGCCGACGGCACGCTGAACGCGGCCTACAACGCCTGCGATCGGCACGTCGAGGCCGGCCACGGCGACCGGGTGGCCTTCTACTTCGAGGGCGAGCCCGGCGACACCCGCGAGATCACGTACGCCCAGCTGACCACCGAGGTGAAGCAGGCCGCCAACGCGCTGATCGAGCTGGGGGTGAAGACCGGCGACCGGGTGGCGATCTACCTGCCGATGATCCCCGAGGCGGCGGTGGCGATGCTGGCCTGCGCCCGGATCGGCGCCCCGCACACCGTCGTGTTCGGCGGCTTCTCCTCCGACGCCCTGGCCTCGCGCATCCAGGACTGCGGGGTCGAGGTGGTGATCACCGCCGACGGCGGCTACCGCCGGGGCGCCCCGTCCGGGCTCAAGCCGGCCGTGGACGAGGCCCTGACCAAGTGCCCGGACGTCCGCCACGTGCTGGTCATCCGGCGGACCGGCCAGGACGTCGAGATGACCGAGGGCCGGGACCTGTGGTGGCACGAGTTCGTCGGGAAGCAGTCCCCGGAGCACACCCCGGAGGCCTTCCCGGCCGAGCACCCGCTCTACATCATGTACACCTCCGGCAGCACCGGGAAGCCGAAGGGCATCCTGCACACCACCGGCGGCTACCTGGTCGGCACCTCGTACACGCACTGGGCGACCTTCGACCTCAAGCCCGAGACCGACGTGTTCTGGACCGCGGCCGACATCGGCTGGGTGACCGGGCACTCCTACCTGGTCTACGGGCCGCTGGTGAACGGCACCACCTCGGTGATGTACGAGGGCACGCCGGACACCCCGCACAAGGGCCGCTGGTGGGAGCTCATCGAGAAGTACCGGGTGACGATCCTCTACTGCGCGCCGACCGCGATCCGCACGTTCATGAAGTGGGGCGAGGAGTTCCCCGAGCAGTTCGACCTGTCGTCGCTGCGGATCCTCGGCTCGGTGGGTGAGCCGATCAACCCGGAGGCGTACGTCTGGTACCGCCACGTGATCGGTGGCGACCGGACCCCGGTGGTCGACACCTGGTGGCAGACCGAGACGGGTATGCACATGATCTCCCCGATGCCCGGGGTGACGTCGGGGAAGCCGGGCGCCGCGATGACGGCGGTGCCGGGGGTCAGCGTGGACGTCGTGAACGACGAGGCGCAGTCGGTGCCGAACGGCTCCGGTGGCTATCTGGTGATCACCCAGCCGTGGCCGGCCATGCTGCGGACGCTCTGGGGTGACGACCAGCGGTTCGTGGACACGTACTGGTCCCGGTTCGAAGGCCTCTACTTCGCCGGCGACGGGGCGAAGAGGGACGAGGACGGTGACATCTGGTTCCTCGGCCGGGTGGACGACGTGATGAACGTGTCCGGCCACCGGATGTCGACCACCGAGATCGAGTCGGCCCTGGTGTCGCACCCGAAGGTCGCCGAGGCAGCGGTCGTCGGCGCCACCGACCCCACCACCGGGCAGGCGATCGTCGCGTTCGTGATCCTGCGCTCGGAGGCCGGCGACGGTGGACCGGACGTGGTCGCCGAGCTCAGATCCCATGTGGCCAAGGAGATCGGGGCGATCGCCAAGCCCCGGCAGATCATGGTCGTGGAGGAGCTGCCCAAGACCCGGTCGGGCAAGATCATGCGCCGGCTGCTGCGCGACATCGCCGAGCACCGTGAGGTCGGCGACGTGACCACCCTGACCGACTCCTCGGTGATGAGCTTGATCAAGGACAACATGGACTCCCCGGGAGCGTCCTCCGCCGAGTAGACCCGGTCGTCCGACGGACCCACCCTCCGTTCTCGCTCGGGAACCAGCCTCTTGCTCGGGTTGCAACCAGACCGAGGGGCACAAGATCGAGCGAGAGCCGGAGGCTGGTGGGCGGTAGGGTCGTGCTCGGTGTGCCGGGAAGTCTGGTCGGCGTCCTGCTCTCGACCCCTCAGGAGTCACCATGGCCGGCGAACGCCCCCGCGTCGTCCTGTTCGATCGCAACCCCGACGACGCCGACACCATCGCCGTCTCCGACGTGCTGCGACTGGAGACCGTCGGCGGCGCCCTGATGTTGATCGCGGCCGTGGTCGCGGTGCTCTGGGCCAATCTCGGGTCGGCCAGCTACCAGGCGGTGCTGCACCTGCCGCTGGGACCGCTCGACCTCGAGCACTGGGCGGCGGACGGGCTGCTGGCGATCTTCTTCTTCGTGGCCGGACTGGAGCTCAAGCGGGAGCTGACCGTCGGCGCCCTGAGCAAGCCGGCCGAGGCGCTGGTCCCGATCGTCGCGGCCCTGTGCGGCATGGTGGTGCCCGCCCTGATCTACACCGGGATCAACCTGGCGCTGCCCGACGGCCGGCCGCAGGGGTGGGCCATCCCGATGGCCACCGACATCGCCTTCGCCCTGGCGATCCTGGGGCTGGTGGGATCCAAGCTGCCCACCGCCCTGCGCGCCTTCCTGCTCACCCTGGCCATCGTCGACGACCTCGGCTCGATCACCGTGATCGCGATCTTCTTCTCCCACGGCTTCTCCCTGCTGTGGTTCCTCGGCGCCCTGGTCTGCGCGGCGCTGTGGGCGCTGCTGCAGTGGCGGCGGATCTCCGGCTGGTACCTCTACCTGCCGCTCGGGGTGCTGTGCTGGTGGTGCATGTTCAGCAGCGGCATCCACGCCACCGTGGCCGGGGTGCTGCTCGGTCTGCTGACCTCCTCGTCGATGAGAAGGGGCCCCTCGTACGTCGACCGCTGGGAGCACCGGTGGCGGCCCGTCTCCGCCGGCTTCGCCGTCCCGGTCTTCGCGCTCTTCGCCGCCGGGGTGCCGGTGTCGCTGGAGAAGCTCGGCGCCGTGTTCACCGAACCCGTCGGCCTCGGGGTGGTCCTCGGGCTGATCCTGGGCAAGGTGCTCGGCATCCTCGGAGGTTCGTGGCTGACGGCCAAGCTCACCCGAGCGGAGCTGGCCGGCGACCTCCGCTGGAGCGAGATCGCCTCCGTCTCGCTCCTGGCCGGCGTCGGTTTCACCGTGGCGCTGCTGATCGGCGACCTCGCCTTCGAGGGGGACGAGGCGATGCAGGAGGTGGCCAAGACCGCCGTCCTGGTCGGGTCGGTGATCGCCGCCGCGCTCGCCGCGGTGTCCCTGCGGCGGCGTACCCGGGCCCGACTCCGGGACTGAAGGCGACCCGACTGCACGGTGCACTCGTGGTCGACCGTTAGGCTCGGCGCCGGAGAGCGAGAGGAGATCGTCATGGCGGACCGCAAGATCGCAGACCTGATCACGGACATTCGGGGTGACGCCCAGCTGCTGATCAGCGACCAGCTGGAGCTGGCCAAGTCCGAGCTGACCCCGGCCGCCAAGAACGCCGGCATCGGTGGTGGGCTGTTCGGGGCGGCGGGCTACTTCGGCATCAACGCCGCGACCCTCCTCTACGTGGCCGCGGCCTTCGGCCTGGCCGCCCTCGGCCTGCCCTACTGGGCCGCGTTCTTGATCGTGGCCGGGGTGCTGCTCGTGCATCGCCGCGATCACCGGTCTGATCGGCTACAGCCGGATCAAGAAGGTCAAGGCGCCGGAGAAGACGATCGCCAACGCCCAGGCCCTGGTCTCCGAGCTCAGCACCGCCGTCAACCGGGCCACCGCCGCCGCCAGCGCGCCGCGGATCGAGGGCACCGTCGTCAACGACAAGAAGGCGCTGCGCTAGCTCGGGGGACGAACGCGACCCGAGCGAGGGCTGATGCGTCGCCGCGGACGAGCGGCCGCGGCGGACGGCTCGGTGCGCGCGGTCCTGATCGAGGGCCCCTGGCGGCACCGCGACCTCACCGCCAACGGCATCCGGTTCCATCTCGCCACGGGTGAGCGGTTCACCCGGGACCGCCCACTGGTGCTGCTGCTGCACGGCTTCGGTGAGTTCTGGTGGGCCTGGCGGCACCAGCTGCCGGTCCTCGACCGGCCGGGCTGAGCGTCGCCGCCCTGGATCTGCGGGGGTACGGCGCCACCGACAAGACCCCCCGCGGCTACCGCCAGGCGGTCACCGGCACCGACATCTCGGCCGTCATCCGCAGCCTCGGCTACTCCTCCGCGTACGTCATCGGCCACGACTGGGGTGGCGTGGCCGCCTGGTCCACCTACGCGTACGCCCCGGAGCAGGTCGACGGGCTCGCGATCGTCGCCGCCCCGCACCCGCTGCGGTTCCCGTGGCCCTCGATGGGCCCGGGCCTGGCGTGGTTCCAGCTGCCGATCCTGCCCGAGCGCGTGATCATGGCCCGCGACGGCGCGTACGTCGAGTGGCTGCTGCGACGTCGGACGGCCCCGGGCTCGGCATTCCCGTCGACGGCGGACGCGCGACACTACCGGCAGGCGCTGCGGCTGTGGCCCAGTCCGCACTGTGCCCTGGAGTACCTGCGGATGTTCGGCCGCGACCAGCTCCGCGTCAGCGGGCCGGGACTACCGGCGGGCGCTGCAGGCTCCCGTACGGGTGCCTGTGCTGACCGTGCGCGGCGCCGTCGGACCGGCTGCTGCCGGCCCCGGACGATGCTGCCGCCCGCTCCGTACGCGCCGACCGAGCACCGGCACGTCGAGATCCCCGGCGCCGGGCACCTGCCGCACGAGGAGGCTCCGGACGCCGTGACGGCGGCGCTGCTGGACTGGCTGCCGGCCTGATCAGGCCCTGGGTCCCGGCACCGTCCCGATCTCATCCGCCGAGATGCCGGCGGCCCGCATCTCGGCCACCAGCTGGCGGCACTCGGCGACGAGGTTGAATCGCGCCCGCGCGTTCAGGGCCCTCCCCTTCGGGGTGTTGAACAGGTCCCGGCCGGAGAGGTCGCGCAGCACCCGGAACCGTCCGCGGACGAAGTCCAGCCGCGGCACGGCGGCGTACTCCTCGGTGACCTGGGCGACGTAGCGCGCGTACGCCTCCGGCGGGGACCCGAGGACGGCCAGGTCGGCGTCGCAGAGCAGCTCGCCGTTGGGGTCGCGCGAGCCGGGCACGTGGGTGGCGGTCAACCGGACCAGCCGCGAGACCTCGTTCAGGTCCTCCACCTCCAGCCCGGTACGGCTGAGCTCCCGCACGCTGAGCCGGGCCGACCCCTCCTCGTTGGTGAGCTCGCGGAACGGGATGTCGTAGATGGCGTCGTGGTAGAACGCGGCGAGCCGGACCAGGAACAGGTCGTGGGCCTCCGTCGCGAACTCGTCGATGTGGGCGAGCACCGAGGCGAGGTGCTCCGTGCCGTGGTAGCGCCGGTGCGGCTCGGCGTAGCGCGCGATCACCCGGGCCCCGGTCTCGGCCTGGTTGACCAGCGTGGCGTCCCAGATCGCCTGCAGGTCGGCTGTGTCGCTGGTCAGGCCTGGGATGTCGCTGGTGGGCCCCGGGGTGTCGCTGGTGGGCCCCGGGGTGTCGCTGGTGGGCCCTGGGTTGTTGCTAGTGGGCATCGTGTCCTCGTCCATGTGCTCGGTCGGTCAGGTAGCGGGGCGGGATGTCGAACCGCCGCTCAGCGTCCCACGGGCGCTGCCAGCCGGCGAGGTCGAGGACCCCGTCGAGCAGGTGCGCGGTGAGACCCCAGATCAGGTGGTCGGCGACGTCGAAGCCGGGACCGGCGTACCCGGAGGGATGGCGGACGAGGCCTCGGTTCGCCGGGTCGGTCAGCTCGGCCACGGGCACGATGATGACCGAGGCGACCTCGCGCGGGTCGGCGGCGCCGACCGGGCTGCGGCGGCGCCACCAGCCGACCACGGCGGTCACGTCGAAGCCGCTGACCGCCACGTGCGCGGCCGGGAGCGCGCCGATCGGCTCGATCCCACCGACGTCCACCCCGGTCTCCTCGTGCGCCTCCCGGATCGCGGTGGCGATCAGGTCGGCGTCCCCGGGGTCGTTGGCCCCGCCGGGGAAGGCGATCTGGCCCGCGTGGGTCCGCAGCGTCGCCGACCGCTCGACGAACAGGATCTCCGGGCCCCGCTCCCCGGCACCGATCAGCACCAGCACGGCCGCAGCCCGCGCACCGGCGCCCGGGCGGAGGGCGACCGCCCGCTGCAGCCGCTCGTCGTCGAGCAACGCGGTGTCGAGCGGGCGCAACCAGTCGGGCAGCTCCCGGCGGCGTGGCAGCGGACGGGGGTTTGATCGAGGACGGGGGTCCGACATCATCCGCGCGGCTCGCGGACGAGCTTCGCGGCCTTGACCGGGTCGGTCTCGCCCTCGCCGAACGACGGGCACCAGCGCGCCACCGGGCAGGCGCCGCACGCCGGGTTGCGGGCGTGGCAGCGGCGGCGACCGTGCCAGATCACGTGGTGGCAGAGCATTGTCCAGTCCTTGCGGGGGAACAGCGCACCGACCTCGGTCTCGACCTGCTCGGGCTCCAGCGAGGCCGTCCAGCCGAAACGCCGGGCCAGGCGACCGAAGTGGGTGTCGACCGTGATGCCGGGAACGCCGAAGGCGTTGCCCAGCACCACGTTCGCCGTCTTGCGACCGACGCCGGGCAGCGTCACCAGCTGGGCGAGCCGGCCGGGCACCACCCCGCCGAAGTCCTCGCACCAGCGCGGCGCCGAGCTTCAGCAGGGTGTCGGTCTTGGCCCGGAAGAAGCCCACCGGTTTCAGCAGCTCCTCCAGCTCCAGCCGATCGGCCGCCGCGTACGCCGCCGGCGTCGGATAGCGCGCGAACAGGATCGGGGTGATCGTGTTGACCCGCTTGTCGGTGGTCTGCGCGGACAGGATGGTGGCGACCAGCGAGCTCCAACGGGGTGGTGAAGTCGAGCTCGCAGCGGGCGTCGGGATAGGTCTCGTGCAGGGTCCGGTTGATCGTCCGCGCCCGCCGGACCAGGGCGGTCCGGGAGACGTCCACCGCGTTGGGCAGGATGTCCACCGCAGCCGCCGCCGGTATCCGCCGCAGGCGTCGCCGGCCGGTGGGACGTGCAGCTCGGGCCATGTCGGCCAGCCTAGGGCCCGGTGGTGACATCGGTCCGCCGCGGCGGATGCAGGCCGTCCGACGTGGACCTGCGGTGTGATCCGTGACACAGGCGGTAGGTTCGACGGTAGCGTTACGCCGACAATCGCAGACAGCAGGAGGACGTGTGGATCCGGAGGTCTTGAAGAAGGCTCCGCTCTTTGCCGGACTCGAGGACGAAGCCGCCTCGGCGCTTGCTGCCGCCATGGGCACCATCAAGCTCAACCGGGGCGAGGTGCTCTTCCACGAGGGCGACAAGGAAGACCGGCTGTACGTGGTCGTGAGCGGCAAGATCAAGCTGGGCCGGAGCGGCTCGGCCGGTCGGGAGAACCTGCTGGCGATCCTCGGACCGGGGCAGATGTTCGGTGAGCTGTCGCTGTTCGACCCGGGCCCGCGATCGTCCACGGCCACCGCGGTGACGGCGTGCGAGATCCGGACCCTGGAGCACGACGAGCTGATGGGCTGGCTGGGCGGTCGACCGGAGGTCGCCCTCGGACTGCTGGGTCAGCTCGCCGCCCGGTTGCGTCGCGCCAACGACGTGGTCGCCGACCTGGTCTTCTCCGACGTGCCCGGTCGGGTGGCCAAGCAGCTGCTGGAGCTCGCCCGCCGGTTCGGTGATCGACGCGAGGACGGCATCCACGTCCACCACGACCTGACCCAGGAGGAGCTCGCCCAGCTGGTCGGTGCCTCCCGCGAGACCGTCAACAAGGCTCTGGCCGACTTCGCCGCCCGCGGCTGGATCCGGCTCGAGCCCCGCTCGGTCACCATCCTGGACGCCGAGCGGGTGGAGCGCCGCGCCCGCTGATCGCTGGGCGATCCGCCGTAGGACGCGAACGACCGCGGCGCCCCCGTCCCCTGGGGTGCACCGCGGTCGCGGATCGGTGAGCGACGATCAGGCCGACCCGAGGGTCACCTTCACCGTCTTGGCCTGGCCGTCGCGGGTGTAGCTGACCTCCACGCTGGTGCCGGGGGCGTAGAAGCGGGTGGCGGCGATCAGGCCGTCCGCGGTGGTGGTGGCGAAGTCGTTGACCTTGGTGATCTGGTCACCGGCCTCCAGACCGGCCTTGGCGGCGGCGCCGTCGGGGGTCACGCTCTGCAGGGCGACCCCGTCGGTGGACACCGACTGCGAGTCCTGGCCACCCAGGGTGACGCCGAGCGCGGCGTTCGCGTAGCTGCCCTTCTCGATCAGCTGACCCGCCACGCGGACGGCCACGTCGGCCGGGATGGCGAAACCGATGCCGATGTTGCCGGACTGGCCACCCGACTCACCCGACCCGGTGCCGGCGATCGAGGAGTTGATCCCGACGATGTCGCCGTTCAGGTTGACCAGCGGCCCGCCGGAGTTGCCGGGGTTGATCGCCGCGTCGGTCTGGACCGCCAGGTAGACCGCGTCGTTGGTGGTGCCGGAACGGACCGGGCGGGCGGTGTTGGAGACGATGCCGCTGGTCACCGTGTCGGAGAGGCCGAGCGGCGCACCCACCGCGACCACCGCCTGACCGACCTGCAGGGACTCCGACTTCGCGAAGGTGGCCGGCACCAGCTTGTCGCTGGCCGCCACCTTGATCACCGCGAGGTCGTTGGTCTCCGAGGTCCCGACCACGGTCGCCTTCTCGGTCGTCCCGTCGTCGAACGTCACGCTGATGCCGACCTGACCGGACTGTCCTGGCCGGGCTGGTCCTGACCGGGCTGGTCCTGACCGCCCTGGCCCTGCTGGCTGCTCGCGGCCGCCGCGACCACGTGGTCGTTGGTCAGGATGTGACCCTGCTTGTCGAGCACCTCCCCGGTCCCCAGCGACTCGCCCTGGCTGGAGGTGACCGTGATGGTGACGACCGACGGCTCGATCTGCTGGGCGGCGGCCGAGATGGTGCCGTCCAGGACCGGGGTGTTCGCGGCCGGCCGGGTGGTCACGCTGATCGGCGAGGTCGCGATGCCGGTCGTACCGCCGGCGAGGTAGGCGTACGAGCCGATGCCCGCCCCCGCGCCGATGATCGCGGACAGGGCGGCCGCGGCGACGACCACGCCGGTACGCCGCCGGGGCCGCGTGGTCACCGCGGGCTGGACCATGGTGGCGGTCCCGCCACCGTACGGCGGGTTCGGGTACGTGCCGGGCGCCGGTGCGTAGCCGGTGCCGGAGCCGAGCGGCGGCACGCCCGCCGGCGCCGGGAAGTCCTCGGCGCGATAGGCGCCGATGGGCTGGGTGGGGTGGTACTCGGGGCCCGTGGGCTGGCCGAACGGCGGGGTGTTGAGGCTCGAAGGCTCGTGCGGTGTGGTCACGATGTCGAAGGTGCGGCGCGAACCTGTGCCCATCCTGTGCGATGTCGATGACTTCGCTACGCGTCGGCTCGCTGTCTGAGAGATGCCCCAGCGAGAGCCGCTGAGCCCCCAGACCCGACTCCGCGGTGACGAGCACTCCTGCGAGGGAGGAACCTCGACTGGAGTGGTGAGTAGCGCGCAGTCGCAGGGTGAGAGCCGGGACTGGAGCGGAGGCCGGCTCCGGGACAGGTCAGGAGCTGCGGAGGTAGTCCAGCTGGGCGCGGACGGACTGCTCGGCCGCCGGCCAGACGGAGCGGTCGACGTCGGCGTACACGCGAGCCACCACCTCCGCCGGGGTCGTGTCCCCCTGCCGCAGCGCGTCGCGGACCTGGTCCAGCCGCTGCTGCCGGTGCTCGCGGTAGAAGGTCAGCACCCCCTCCGGATCGGTGACGACCGGACCGTGTCCGGGGAGGATGGCGGTGACAGCGTGCTCCCGGACGAGGGCGAGCATCACCTCCAGCGAGGCCAGGTAGGCGCCCAGGTTCCCGTCCGGGTGGGTGATCACCGTCGTGCCGCGACCGAGCACCATGTCCCCCGTCAGCAGCCAGCGACCGGTCGGCGCAGGTGACCAGCAGGGAGATCGAGTCGCTGGTGTGACCGGGCGTGGCCACCACCCGGATCGACAGGTCACCGGCGCCGAGCTCGAGCCCGTCGTCGAGCCGGCCGTCGGCGCCACCGGTCGGGATCGCGTACGTCGGGTCGGCCGCCCGGACGCCGCTGCCGGTCAGCTCTGCGAACCGCTCGAGCCCCTCGCTGTGATCGAGGTGTCGGTGGGTGAGGACGATGTCGGCCACCTCGCCCGCCGCTGCGTGGACCCGGCGCAGGTGGCCCTCGTCGAGCGGACCGGGGTCGACCACGACACTGGGGGCGCCGGGCTCGCGCCAGGATCCAGGTGTTGGTGCCGTCGAGCGTCATCGGACCCGGGTTCGGGGCGAGCACGCACCGGATACCGGGCGCGATCTCGGTCATCCGGTCGCCCCGGGTCGGGGATAGCGATAGACCCAGCCGTCGCTGTCGCGGACCACCTCGGGCAGGACGGTCTCGATGACTCGGTCCCGGGCGAGCTCGAGGGCATCGGTCACGCGGGCGAGCCCGGAGAGCTCCAGCAGGATCGACAGCGTCGGCGGCATCATCGCGAGCTCACCCGCCTCGTGCGCCGCGACGGCGGCGACCGGCGCGGTCCACGCGGCCCGGTCGGTCTCGGTGGACAGGTCGCGCCGCCGTCTGGCCGCCCGGCAGCGCCGCGAGGTAGAAGAACGTGTCGTAACGGATCGGCTGCACGACCGGGGTGACCCAGTGCGCCCAGGGCACCAGCTGGGTGGCGTCCAGGTCGACACCGGTCTCCTCCCGCGTCTCGCGGACACCGCAGGCCGGCAACGGATCCCCGGTAGAGCGATCGACCGGGTCGACCCCGCCACCGGGGAACACGACCATCGACGCCGCGAACGCCATCCGCGCGTGCCGATGCAGCAGGTACGTCTCCAGCCCGGAAGCGCCGTCTCGGCACAGCACCACGCTCGCGGCGAGCCGAGGCGTCACCGGCGTCGGGACGGCTCCCAGCTCTCGGCCAGGCACGCGAGGGAGGTCGGGACCACCGGACTCAGCGAGGCCAGCACGTCGTGGGAGTGGCTGCGGCCCATCTCGGTGATCACGCCGTCACGGAGGTCAGGCCGGGATGATGCTCGGTCGACTCCGCACCTGGACGACCAGCTCCACCTCGACCGGCGCGTCCAGCGGCAGCACCGCGACGCCGACCGCGCTGCGGACGTGCCGCCCGGCGTCGCCGAAGATGTCTCCGAGCACCTCACTGGCCCCGTTGCCCACCTGGGGCTGGCCCGTGAAGTCGGGGGTGCTGGCCACGAAGATCACCACCCGGACGATGCGTGCGATCTCGTCCACGCCACCGGCCTGCTCGCTCACCGCGGCGAGCGCGTTCAGCACCGCGGTCCGGGCACACGCCGCCCCGGTCTCGGCGGACACCTCGGCGCCGACCTTGCCGGTGGCGACGAGCTGCCCCGCCACGCTCGGCAGCTGTCCCGACGAGTAGACGAGATCACCCACCCGCAGGGCCGGCACGTACGCCGCGACGGGCGCCGCCACCGGCGGCAGCTCCAGACCCAGCTCCGCGAGCCGGTCGGATGCGCTCGCCATCGCTCAGGCCTGGATCGGACGCTTCAGGTACGCCACCAGGTTCTCCGGATTCAGCCCGGGCACGACCTGGACCAGCTCCCAGCCGTCCTGGCCCCAGTTGTCGAGGATCTGCTTCGTCGCATGGACGAGCAGTGGAACGGTGACGTACTCCCACTTGGTCATGGGTGGAGCCTCTCGAGAGTGAGGAGCGATTCAGGGCGACACGCTCGTCCGGAATCGCGATCGAACGAGCGAGACGTGCGGAACGTCATGACCTCGGAGCGCGGAGCGCGACAAAGACGATGGTCATGGGCGAAGCCTACTGATGCCCCAGCGTTAGCTCGAACACAGACCGCATCAGCCCGAACACAGACAGAAGGGGTGACCGCTGGGGTCCAGCAGCACCACGAAGGTCTCCGACGAGCGGGAGTTGTCGGCCAGGGTCGCGCCGAGCGACTGCGCGTACGCCACCGCGGCCGGCAGCTCCGGCACGTCCAGATCGAGGTGGAACTGCTGCGGGACGTCGTTGTCGGGCCAGGACGGCGGGCGGTGGTCCAGGGCGAGCTGGAACGACATCTGCGGCCCCGTCTCGGCGCGGATGCTCCACCAGTCCTCCTCCCGGCGGGCGATCGGCCAGCCCAGCAGGGCGGAGTAGAACTCGGCCAGCCGGGGCGGGTCGTCGGTGTCCAGGACGATGTCACCGAGGGTGATGCTCGGCCGCTCTGATGGGACCGGATGCGTCCCGGCCTGATCCGTGTGCGTCATGACGCCATCGTGCCCGGCCCCACTGACAGCACCACCTTCCCGCGGACCTCTCCCGCGGCCAGGGCGGTGATCGCCGCAGCCGCGTCGGCCAGCGGGTAGACCCGGTCCACGGCAGGCGTGAGGCGGCCCGCCGTGCCCAGACGGGCCAGCTCGGTGAGGCCCTCGTACTGCTCCTTGGCCACGAGCATCACGAACCTGCGGCCGGCGACGGGCGTCCAGGCCACGGCTCGCAGCGAGCGGCCGAAGGGCCCGAACACCGGGTTCTTGTCGTCCCCGCCGACCAGCACCACGACCCCACCGGGCACGGTCAGCCGACGGAGGCGCCGCAGCGTCGAACGTCCGCTGATGTCCAGCACGACGTCGTAGGCGACCCCGAGGCCGGCCACGTCCTGCACCCGGTAGTCGATCACCTGCTCGGCACCCAGCGCGCGGACGAAGTCGGCCTTGGCCGCGCTGCAGACCGCGGTCACCTCCGCCCCGGCGGCAGCCGCGATCTGCACCGCGAAGCTGCCGACCCCGCCGGAGGCTCCGATCACCAGCACCCGCTGCCCGGACGCCACCTGGGCCGCCGTGTGCAGCGCCTGCCAGGCCGTCAGACCGGACACCGGCGCGGCCGCCGCCTGCGTGGCCGTCCAGCAGTCGGGTCGTCGTTCGAGCTTGGACTCCAGGGCGGTGGCGTACTCCGCGTACGAGCCCTCGCCGATGCCGAACACCTCGTCGCCGACGCCGATCCGGGTGACCCCCTCGCCGACCGCCACCACCCGACCGGCCAGGTCGATGCCCGGCACCACCCGCTTCGGCGCGCGCAGCCCGAACACCAACCGGAGCAGGTACGGCTTGCCGGTCAACAGGTGCCAGGTCCCCTGGTCCACCCCGGCCGCCTCGACCCGCACCAGCACCCGTCCCGGTCCGGGCGTCGGCACCGGCTCCTCGCCCAGGCCCCACACAGCCACGTCGCCGTACCCGCGCTGCCGGACCGCACGCATCGTCGTCGGCCGTTGTTCAGTCATCGCTTCTCCCCCGTTTCGTACAAAGTACGTCTGTCGGTTCACCGTAGCCGGGTGGCATGGCCCCGGGCAATCAGGGACACCCCGGAGAGCGTCGGCCGGGCGGCCGCGGCGTCACCGGGACCCGGCTTCGCGGGCCGACCTAAGATCGACGTCATGCTGTCTGCGTCTAGTGGTCACACCGAGTCCTCGTGCTGAGCGTCGGCATCCTCGGTGGCACCGGTCCCCAGGGCCGGGGACTCGCCCGCCGGCTCGCCTCAGCCGGCCACCCGACCATCCTCGGCAGTCGCTCGGCCGAGCGCGCCACCGAGACCGCCGCGGCCATCGGCGTCGACGGCGTCACCGGCGGCAGCAACGAGGAGGCGGCCGCGGCGGACCTGGTGATCGTCACCGTCCCGTACGAGGGTCACGCCGAGCTGCTGACCACGTTGGCCGGCCAGCTCGCCGGCAAGATCGTGGTCGACTGCGTCAACCCCCTCGGCTTCGACGCCCAGGGCCCGTACGCGCTCGCGGTCGCCGACGGCTCGGCGGCCCAGGAGGCCCAGCGGATCCTGCCGGACTCGACCGTGATCGCGGCGTTCCACCACCTCAGCGCGGTCCGGCTGGAAGACCCGGACGTGCACGAGTTCGACGAGGACGTGCTCGTCCTGGGCGAGGACCGGGAGGCGGTCGGCACCGTCATCGAGCTGGCGGCGGCCGCGCTGCCGGGCGGACGGGGCGTGTTCGCCGGCCGGCTGCGCAACGCCCACCAGGTGGAGGCCCTGACGGCCAACCTGATCGCGGTCAACCGTCGCTACAAGACCCACGCCGGTCTGCGCCTCACGGAGCTGCCGTGAGCCGCCCCCGGGCCACCTCCCGGAGTGCCCGACGACCGATCACGACCACGCTGCCGCGTCACACCCTGCACATCGTCAGCGGCAAGGGCGGGACCGGCAAGACCACGATCGCCGTGGCCCTGGCCTGCGCCCTGGCCACCGCCGGGCGCCGGGTGCTGGTGTGCGAGGTCGAGGGCCGGCACGGCATCACGGACCTGTTCGGCCGGCCACCGCTGGACGGCTCCGAGGAGCCTCGGCTGACCCGCACCCCCACCGGGGGTTCCGTGCACGGGCTGGCGATCGATGCCGAGGACGCCCTGCTGGAGTACCTGGAGTCCTTCTACCACCTCGGCTTCGCGGCCAAGGCCCTGGACAAGTTCGGCGCGACCGACTTCGCCACCTCGATCGCGCCGGGTCTGCGGGACGTCCTGCTCACCGGCAAGGTGTACGAAGCGGTACGCCGCCAGCAGAAGGGTCTCGACGACGCGTACGACGCCGTCGTCCTGGACGCCCCACCGACCGGTCGGATCGCCCAGTTCCTGAACATCCACGAGGCCGTCTCCGGGCTGGCCAAGGTGGGCCCGATCCGCAACCAGGCCGACTCGATCAACGCGATGCTGCGGGCCGACACCACCGTGGTGCACCTGGTCACGCTGCTGGAGGACATGCCGGTGACCGAGACCGAGGAAGCGATCGAGCAGCTGAAGCCGACCACGATCGCCGTCGACGCGGTGATCGCCAACATGGTCCGCTCGATGCCGCTCAGCGACGAGGCGCTGCAGACCTTCGCCGACGGCAACGGGAACCTGAGCGTCCCCGGCTTCGACGAGGCCGACAACAAGGCGCTGGCCGGAGAGTTCGCGATCGAGGCCACGCGCACCCTCGACCACCGGCGCCGCCGCGCCGTGCTGGACGGGTTCGGCACCACCGTCGCCGAGGTCGCGTTCGACCCCGGGGGCATCGACGAGAACGCGGTGTTCGCGATCGCCGACCAGCTCCGCGCCCAGATCCGGCTGGAGCCGGCGCGATGAGCCGGTCGACGCGCACGGCGGCCGGAACGGCCACGGGGCCACCTGCGGCGGCGCCGACCACGATGGCGGACGCGACGACCGCGGTCCCCGACTTCCTCGACGTGGACGGCCTGATCGCCGACCAGCGGATCCGGATCGTCGTCGTCTGCGGCGCGGGCGGCGTCGGCAAGACGACCAGCGCCGCCGCGCTCGCCCTGCGGGCCGCCGAGGCCGGGCGCAAGGTGGTCGTCCTCACCATCGACCCGGCCCGCCGGCTGGCCCAGTCGCTCGGCGTCGCCGAGCTCGACAACACCCCGCGTCCGGTCCGCGGCCTCGACGTCGCCAACGGCGGCAGCCTCGACGCGATGATGCTGGACATGAAGCGGACCTTCGACGAGGTCGTGCTGGCCCACTCGACGCCCGAGACGGCCGGCTCGATCCTGGAGAACCCGTTCTACGTGGCGCTGTCCTCCCAGTTCGCCGGGACGCAGGAGTACATGGCCATGGAGAAGCTCGGCCAGCTGCACGCGGAGGCGGTGGAGACCGGCTCCTGGGACCTGATCGTGGTCGACACCCCGCCGGCCCGCTCGGCGCTGGACTTCCTGGACGCACCCGAGCACCTCAGCTCGTTGCTGGACGGGCGCTTCCTGAAGGTGCTGCTGGCCGGCGCCCGCGGACCGTTCCGACTGGTCAGCGTGGGGTTCAACCTGGTGGCGGGCGCGCTGAACAAGATCCTCGGCGGTCGCCTGCTGACCGACCTGCAGACCTTCATCGCCGCGTTCGAGGCGATCTTCGGCGGGTTCCGGCAGCGGGCGAACCAGACGTTCCAGCTGCTGGCCTCACCGCAGACGACGTTCCTGGTCGTCGCCACCCCGCAGCGGGACGCGCTGCGGGAGGCGGCGTACTTCGTCGATCGCCTCGGCGAAGAGGGCATGCCGCTGGCCGGCGTGGTGGTGAACCGGGTCAACCGGAGCACCCTGGACGCCTCAGCCGAGCGGGCCGTCGCCCTGGCCGAGGATCTCGATCCGGACACGTTCGCCGTCGAGATCGCCGCCCTGCGTCAGCACGCCGACCTGGTCCGGGTGATCGAGAACGAGCAGCTGCTGCTCGACCGGTTCGCCACCCGGCGGACGACAGTGGCACGGACGTTGGTGACGGCGCTCCCCAGCGACGTCACCGACGTCAGCTCACTTCGACGCGTGGGCGCCTTGCTTGCCACCAAGGACTGAGGGCTGGCTGAGCAGGACTGACCGCCAGCTCTGGCACGTCCGGCCGCTGCCGCAGCAGCTGCCGACGTTCGCGCTCGGTCATCCCGCCCCAGACCCCCCACTCGATCCGGTTGTCCAGGGCCTCGGCCAGACAGTCGAAGCGCACCGGGCACCCCATGCAGACCCCGCGGGCCCGCTTCTGATCGACGGCTTCCGGAAACAGTGCATCGCCCAGGCCTCGGCACTTGGCGAGCGTGGCCCAGTCTTCTGATTGAACAGCAGTCACGCTGTGATCCCCCTTGTGTCACAGGGCACTCCCCAGCACCCGTGTGTCGCATCCGGGCACTCCCCAGTGCCCCCCGCGGACGCGACGAGTCATATGGTACGAATAGGCGGAACGATTTGACCAGTCCACGGCCCGTATTTTTACCGGTCGTAACCCAATCGATACCGCGCACGCAGGCCGCTCGCCGACACCGCCTCCGGCGATTCGGTGGGCTCATCTTCCTCACGTACCCTGTTCGGCATGCCCTTTACCCCTAAGCGAGTGGGCGGAGTCGCGTACTCGCTGGTGATGTTCATCGTCGTCAGCGTGCTGGCGGGTGTGCTGGTCGCCGGTCTGTTCGTCCCGCTGGCCGGACTGGCCGGAGTCAGCAGCAAGGCGGCGGCCGACGAGATGGACAACCTGCCGGCCGAGCTGGCGACCCCGGTCCCGCCCACGCGGTCCAAGGTGCTGCTGGGCAACGGCAAGATGCTGGCGTACTTCTACGACGAGAACCGCATCTACGTGCCGCTGGACAAGATCGCCCCGGTGATGCTCCAGGCGCAGCTGGCGATCGAGGACCACCGGTTCTACGAGCACGGCGCGCTGGACCTGCGCGGCACCATGCGGGCGCTGGTGCGGAACTCCTCCGGCGGCGACACCCAGGGTGGCTCCTCGATCAGCCAGCAGTACGTGAAGATGGTCCTGGTCGAGGCCTGCCAGGGCGACAAGCGTGCATCAACGACGTGACCCAGGCCACCGGCGCCGAGGGCTTCCAGCGCAAGATCCGCGAGCTGCGGTACGCGATCGCGCTGGAGAAGAAGTTCTCCAAGGACGAGATCCTCGAGCGCTACCTCAACATCGCCTACTACGGCGAGGGCGCGTACGGCGTCGAGGCGGCGGCCCGGCACTACTTCACCACCACGCCAAGAAGCTGACGCTGGCCCAGGCCGCGATGCTGGCCGGTCTGGTGCAGAACCCCGACGCCAACAACCCGGTGGACAACGCCGACGCGGCGGCCGACCGCCGCGACGTGGTGATCAACCGGATGGCCGAGCTCAAGATGGTCACCGCCGGAGCAGGCGAAGCGGCCAAGGCGGAGAAGTTCGACAAGAGGAAGGTGCAAGCCACCCGCAACGGCTGCGTCGGCACCAAGTACCCGTTCCTCTGCGACTACGTCTACCGCACCCTGCTGACCACGCCGAGCCTCGGCAAGACGGTCGAGGAGCGCGAGAACAACGTCAAGCGCGGCGGTCTGACGATCCAGACGGCGATCGACCCGAAGACCCAGGACATGGCCCAGAAGGCGGTCAGCACAGGTCGTCGGCGCCAAGGACCCGATGATCTCGACCATGAACATGATCCAGCCGGGCACCGGCCTGATCCTGGCCATGGCGCAGAGCCGGCCGGTGATGGGCAGCGACGCCAAGAAGGGCGAGACCTACTGGAACACTGGCCGTCGACCCGGCCATGGGCGGCATCCAGGGCTATCAGGCCGGCTCGACCTTCAAGGCGTTCACCGCGGCGGCGGCGCTGGAGAAGGGCATCCCGCTGTCGAAGAAGTACAACGCGAAGGCGAGCATGAACTTCGGCGGCAAGCCGTTCGAGACCTGCGACGGGCGCGAGCAGGTGTACGGCAAGTGGAAGGTGAACAACTCCACCGGCAGCCAACGGCAAGATGGACATGTACACGGGCGCCGCGATGTCGGTGAACACCTACTTCGTCCAGCTGGAGATGAACACCGGCATGTGCCGGGTCACCAAGATGGCCAAGAAGCTCGGCGTGAAGCTCGGCACGCCGGACCGCGACATCGTCGACTACTACCAGCACACCCCGTCCTTCACCCTCGGCTCGGTCGAGGTCAGCCCGCTGTCCATGGCCGAGGCGTACGCGACCTTCGCCGCCCGCGGCATCCACTGCGACCCGATCATCATCGAGACGGTCACCACCCGGACCAAGAAGAAGCTCGAGGTGCCGGACGGCAACTGCAAGCGGGTGATGAGCAAGGACGTCGCCGACGGCATGAACAAGCTGCTGGCCGGCGTGATGACGAACGGCACCGGCACCCGGGCCCGCACCTCCGACGGCCGGCCGCAGGCCGGCAAGACCGGCACCATCGACACCAACGAGGCCGTCTGGTTCGCCGGCTACACCCCCGAGGTCGCCGGCGTCGCGATGATCTCCATCGACAACACCAAGAAGCCGTTCATCAAGAGCCGGGCGGCCAAGGAGGCCGGCGAGTTCCGGCGGCAGGGCGTGAAGGGCTACCGGATTCCCTCGACGAACACGTACCTGGAGGGTTCCGGCAGCGGCGACTCGGGCATGAAGATCTGGAAGCCGACCATGGAGAAGTACCTGGCCGACATCCCGAGGACCAGCTTCAAGAGCCCGCCGCAGCCGGATCGAGAAGGGCAAGATGGTCGACGTCCCGAGCCGCTTCGGGCTGGGCATCAAGGCGTACACGAAGAAGCTGGAGAAGGCGGGCTTCACCGTCGACACCAACTACGTCTACAGCGACGGCGTACCGCGCGGCGGCTTCGTCGGCTGGTCGGTGGGCAGCGGCTCGCGGGCGCCGCAGTACAGCACCATCTACAAGCTCTACTCCCAGGGCCGTGACCCGGAGAAGGTCGCCGCGGAGAAGGCCGCCAAGAAGGCGGCCGAAGAAGAAGAAGAAGGCAGCGGCCAAGAAGAAGAAGGCGGCGTCGGAGGCGGCTGCCGAGGCCCGCGAGAAGGCCCGCAAGGAGGCCGAGGGCGGCGGCTATCCGCCGCGCACGAACAGAGACACGAACCGGGTCGGTCCGCAGGGACCGGCCCGGTTCGGCGTCCGGGACCGAGGGTGGGCGGCGGCGGTCGCGTCAGGGCGTGGTCGGGCGTTCCGAGCGGCGCGGAGCCTGCGAAGCAGAGCGAGGTGGGCGGGACGTGGCCGTCGCCGCACCCCGCCCCGACCCGAACGCGTCAGCCGGCCAGCTGCCTGCGGACCTCCGCGGCCACGGCCCCGCCGTCGGCCTTGCCCTTGGTCTGCGGCGTGACCACGCCCATCACCTTGCCGATCCCCTTCAGCCCGAGCTCGGCGGCACCGGTGCTGGCGATGGCCTCGGTGACCAGGGCGGCGATCTGGTCGGCGGTCAGCTGCTGCGGCAGGTAGTCGGCCAGCACCGCCGACTCGGCCCGCTCCTTCTCGGCGAGCTCGGGCCGATCGGCGTTCGCGTACGCCTCCTCGGCCTCGCGCCGCTTCTTGGCCTCCTTGATCACCACGTCGAGGACCTGCTGGTCGGTCAGCTCCTGGGACTCATGACCGGACACCTCGGCCTCGGTGATCGCGGTGAGGACCATCCGGAGGGTGCCGGAGCGGACCTTGTCGCGGGCCTTCATCGCGGTGGTCAGGTCGGTGCGGAGCTGCTGCTTGAGTCCAGTCGGGTCGGTCATGGTGGCCAGTCTCCCAGGCCGGACCGGCCACCCTCACCCGACTTTTGTGCCGCCAGCCACGAACTGACGTGGTTCGCGGCACAGAAGTCGGGGTTGGTAGCCTGCTCGGCATGTCTGTTGCGGGGGTGCTCGGCAGGACCGTGCTCGGGGTCGGGGCCGTCGGGGCGGGGTCGCTGGCGTACGCGAGCCTGTACGAGGTCAACGCGTTACGTGCTGCGTCGGGTCGAGGTGCCGATCCTGCCGCCGGGGCGCTCGACCCATCCGGGTGCTGCAGATCGCCGACCTGCACCTGACCCCCCGCAACCACCAGCGGATCGCGTGGGTGTCGCGACTGGCCGGCCTCGAGCCGGACCTGGTCATCGACACCGGTGACAACCTGTCCCACCCCGACGCCGTCCCCGTGGTCACCAGGGCCCTCGGGCGGCTGCTGGACAAGCCCGGCGTCTTCGTCTGGGGCTCCAACGACTACTACGCGCCGACCTTCAAGAACCCGCTCACCTACCTGACCCGGCCGAGCCGGATGGGCAGTGCGCACCCGGACGAGCTCCCCTGGCGCGACCTCGGCGCCGCCTTCGAGGACGCCGGCTGGGTCGATCTCACCCACCGCCGCCTGACGCTGGAGATCAACGGCACCCGCATCGGCTTCCGCGGCGTCGACGACGCCCACCTGGGGCGGGACGAGTACGCCCGGGTGGCCGGGCCGGTCGACCACGACGCCGAGGGCGACGTCGTCCTCGGGGTGACCCACGCGCCGTACCGGACCGTGATCGACGCGATGACCTACGACGGCTGCGAGCTGGTGATCGCGGGGCACACCCACGGCGGCCAGGTGTGCGTGCCCTTCTACGGCGCGCTGGTCACCAACTGCGATCTGGACGCCCGCCGGGTGAAGGGGCTGTCGACCAACACCGCCGGCGGTCAGACGTCGTTCCTGCACGTCTCCGCCGGGCTGGGCACGTCACCGTACGCGCCGTTCCGGTTCGCCTGCCGGCCGGAAGCCACGCTGCTGACGCTCGTTCCGCGGACGTGATCCGTACCGCGGAAGCGATGTGAGGTCTGGCCGCGTTTCGGCTAGAGTGTGCGAGGCCTTCACGGAGGCCGGCGGGGTGTGGCGCAGCTTGGTAGCGCGCGTCGTTCGGGACGACGAGGTCGCAGGTTCAAATCCTGTCACCCCGACCACGTGAACAGCGGATCCAGGAATCTGGGTCCGCTGTTGCCGTCTCCGGCCCCCCTGCGCACGCTGACTCCCGGTTCTCGCTCGGGATCGTGCTCCCGTGCACTGGTTGCTACCCGTGCGAGAAGCAGGATCCCGAGCAACAATGTGCCGGCGCATCAGGTGAACGCGAACATTCTGGGCTTACATCGTTGAATTTCTACGGACCGCCTGCCTATGGTCGAGGTACTGCCAGCGTCGGCCAGGAGGTCTGCTCGTGTCACCACCACCGAACACCGGATCGGGACGACTGTCTCGACGATCGTTGCTCAAGGGGGCGATCGGCACCGCGGCCGGGGCTGCGGTGGTCGGCGGCCTCTCCGGCTGCGGCACCGCCTTCTCCGCCGGCCTCACCGGGTCCGAGCTCGCGCCGGGCACCCTCACCTACTGGAACCTGTTCGGCGGCGGCGACGGCGTACGGATGCAGACGATGGAGGCGGCGTACGCCGCGCAGCAGGGCGGACCGAGTTCGCTGCAGGCGGCCACCTTCACCTGGGGCAACCCGTACTACACGAAGGTCACGCTGGCCACGATCGGCGGCGCCCCACCCGACGTCGCCGTCTCCCACCTGACCCGGGAGAAGAACCTGGCCCGAGCGGGTCTGCTGACCGAGATCACCGACGACATGCTCACGCTCGTCGGGCTCTCCCCCACCGACTTCAACTCCACGGCGTGGGAGACCCAGAAGGTCGACGGGAAGTCGTACGCGATCCCGCTCGACACCCACCCGTTCGTCCTCTACTACAACAAGGACGTCTGCGACAAAGCCGGGCTGCTCGACGCGGACGGCTCGCTGAAGGAGATCAAGGGCACCGACGGCTGGGAGCAGGCCCTGCAGGCCGCGAAGGACGTGACCGGCGCGTACGGCGCCTCGGTCGCCACGGTCAGCGATCTCGCCACCCCGTGGCGCTGGTTCCAGACGCTCTACTCCCAGCGCGACGGCAACACGCCCTGGCTGGCCGAGGGTGGGGAGAAGCTGACCTACAACCGGGAGCTGACCCTCGACACCCTGCACTGGATGCAGAAGCTCACGACGAGCGGGCTGATGCCGACCACCACCGACTACGCCGGTTCCCAGACGCTGATGTTCACCGGTAAGGCCGGGTTCTACCTCCAGGGCGAGTGGGAGATCACCACGGCCCAGAGCATCGAGGGCCTCGAGTTCGGCATGGTGCCGGTCCCCACGATCTACGACACCCAGGCCGAGCAGGCCGACTCGCACACGTTCATCCTGCCGAACATGGAGCGCAGTGACGACCAGGTGCTGCGGGCGATGACGTTCGTCAAGTCGATGCTGGACCAGAGCCTCACCTGGGCCGAGGGCGGTCACATCCCGACCTACCTGCCGACCTTCGAGAGTGCCGAGTACAAGAAGCTGCAGCCGCAGGCGAGCTACTCGGCGGCGGCCGACACCGCCGTCTACGACGCCGAGGCGTGGTACTCCGGCTCCGGTTCCACCTTCGAGAACACCATCGGCGCCCAGATCGGGCTCGTCCTGCAGGGTCTGGCGACTCCGGAGGCTGCCCTGACGTCGGCGCACGACCTGCTGACCACCTACGCCAACACGAAGAGCCCCCTATGAGCGCCGCGGCAGCCATGAGCACCGCCGACGTCCAGACCCGCCCACCGGATTCGCAGACCGCACGGGGGAAACCCTCCGCCAGGAAGAGCGAGGCCCTGCCGGCCTGGCTGTTCATCGCCCCGTTCGGCCTGTTCTTCGTGCTGTTCTTGATCTGGCCGGTGATCTACATGTTCATCACCAGCCTGTTCGACACCACCCTGGTCCGCAGCGGGTTCGGCGAGTTCATCGGGTTCGGCAACTACGCCGAGATGATGTCCCGCGCCGACTTCTGGGAGGCGATGTGGCACACCATCCAGTTCACGCTCTACACGGTGCCGCCGCTGGTCGTCCTGGCGTTCGTGTTCGCCGTGCTGGCCAACCGCGTGCTGCACGGGCAGTGGTTCTTCCGGCTGGCCTTCTTCGTGCCGTTCATCCTGCCGTCGGCGGCGATCGCGCTGATCTGGAACTTCATCTACACCCCGACCACGGGGCTGTGGAACTCCTTCCAGACCCTGCTCGGCGTCGACAGCCCGAACCCGGTGCTCGGCACTCCCGACCTGGCCATGGTGGGCATCGCGATCACGACCGTCTGGTGGACGATCGGGTTCAACTTCGTCCTCTACCTGGCCGGGCTGCAGGACATCCCGCGTGAGCTCTACGAGGCGGCCGCCGTCGACGGCGCCAGTCCGTGGCAGCAGATCCGCTGGATCACCATCCCGATGCTCAGCCGGACCACCACCTTGGTGGTCCTGCTGCAGATCATCGCGAGCCTGAAGATCTTCGACCAGGTGTACCTGATGACCGCGGGCGGTCCGGGCACCTCGACCCAGGTCGTGCTCGGCCTGGTCACCAACACCGCTTTCACCGACTACCGGGTGGGCGCCGCTTCGGCCGCTTCGGTGCTGCTGTTCATCGTGATCTTGCTGGTCACGGTGGTCCGGCAGCTGGTCGGTCGCGCGCAGGAGAGAGGAGAGCGCTGATGGCGACCGGAATCTCCGCTGCTGCTCCGGCGGCTGTCGACCCGAACCGGGATCCCAACCAGAGCGAGGCTTCCAGCCGGGCCTTCACGATCGTCTCGTGGGTGCTGCTGCTCGTCTTCTCGGTGCTCTGGCTGATCCCCAGTCTGTGGTCGATCAAGACCTCGCTCACCCCCAACGAGGTGTCCGCCCTGGGCACCGGCCCGATCCTGAAGGACTGGGATCTGACGCTGGCGTCGTACGCGACCATCCTCGGCGGCGGCGACATCTGGAACTGGTACCTGGCCAGTGCGTTCACCTCGATCGTCACCGTGATCTTGACCGTGATCTTCGCGTCGATGGCTGCGTACGCGATCAGCCGGCTCCGGTTCCGCGGCCGCAGGCTCGTGTTCGCCCTGATGCTCGGCGGCATCATGATCCCGCCGCAGGTGCTGATCGTGCCGGTGTTCGAGCAGCTGAATCTCGTCGGCCTGCTGAACACCTACTGGGCGGTGATCTTGCCGCAGGTGCCGTCGGTGATCGCGTTGTTCGTGTTCAAGCAGTTCTTCGACGGTCTGCCCCGGGACTTCGAGGAGGCCGCCAGGATCGACGGGGCGGGCTTCTGGACCGTGTACCTGCGGATCGTGCTGCCGCTGTCCAAGCCGATCATCGCGGCCATGGCCATCGTCACCTTCGTGGGGGTGTGGAACAACCTGATCCTGCCGCTGTTCGTGCTGTCCAACCCGGACCTGATGACCATCCCGGTCGGCCTGGCCACGGTGCAGGGGTCGTTCGGTCAGCGCGCGTCCGACATCCAGGCGTCCTCCATCCTCGGCGCCCTCCCCCTGGTGATCTTGTTCCTGATCTTCCAGCGTCGGATCGTGGAAGGCTTCGCCGGGAGCGGCCTGAAGGGCTGAGGCGGCTGAGTCGCCTGGTCCGCGACCTGATCTGCTCGAACCAGGTGGCTGCAGGCAGCCGGGATGGAACGGCGCCGGCGAGCGCAGGGAGAGACTCCACACCCGTCACGGTCGGGCAGCCCGGCGGTCGGCAGGAGGAGCGGGGACCCGGTGCTGCGGCAGTCGTTCTGCGCCGGGCCCGGCCATCTTCGATGACAACGACTGTCATCCAAGGTCGGGTCGAGGCGCTACGACCGACGTCCGCGCCGGCGCGCTCCGAGGGTCAGCAGGCCCGCGAGCAGCAGCGCCACCCCTCCGAGTCCGACCAGGAGCGATGGACCACCGGTGCTGGCCAGGCTGCCCGACGATCCCGAGCCCGGGGACCCTGACCCGCTTCCGCCGCCCGACACCACCTCGGTGGCCGTCTCCCTGACGGTCGGAACGGGTGACGGGTCGGTCGTCGTCGGCGACGGGCTGGGCGCCGCCACCTCGGGCGTCAGCTCGAAGTCCAGACCGGTCACGTCGTCATCGTCGACGGTGAAGGTGCGGGTGGTGTCGCCGACCGGGTCGTAGCCGTCCGGCACCGTGACCGTGGCCGTGTAGCCACCCGGCACCAGATCATCGGCGGTCCACGACCCGTCGGCGTCGGTGGTCACCGTCTGCGAGGTGTTCGTCGTGGTGTTGGTGATCACCACGTCCACCCCCGCGATCGGCTGGTCATCGTCGTCGGTCACTGTGCCGCCCGCGTTGTGCGTCCGCGCCAGCACGAAGTCCTGGCCGGCGACGGGGCCGCCCGTCCGGGGGATCGTGAAGTCACGGCTGCGGGGGCCGACGACTCCGGTCCCGTCGAGCGGCACGACGGTCGCGGTGTAGTCCCCGGGCGGCAGGTCGGGCAGCGACCAGGCCCCGTCAGTGTTGGTGATCACGGAGTACCGGGCGCCCTCCGGTCCGACGACGTCGACGCGTACGCCCTGCAGACCGGGCCCCCCGGCATCTCCCTCGGTGACCTGACCTGACGCGATTCCGGTGGGCAGCACGTCGATCACGAAGTCCTGGCCGGGCACGGTGCCGCCGGTCGTCGGGATGGTGACGTCACGGCTGGCGGTGCCGTCGACCGCGGTGCCGAACGGCGGTCTCACCGTCGCCGTGTAGTCACCCGGCGGCAGATCGGGCAGTGACCAGGCCCCGTCTTCGTTGGTCACCACCGAGTACCGCGCGTTGTCCGGCCCGACGATGTCGATGCGGACGCCCGACCGGCCGGGCCCGCCCTCGTCCCCTTCGCGGACGATCCCGGACGCCGTACCGGTCGGAGGCGGCGTGACCACGAAGTCCTCCTCGGTGATCGGGTCCTCACTGTCGACGGGAACGGTGAACGTGAGGTCCTCGCTGACCGTGGTGCCCGTCGGAGGTGTCGCCGTGAGGTTGTAGCCCTCACCCACCGGCACGTCATCGAAGGCGTAGGTGCCGTCGCTCTCGGTCACGGTCGTGCGTGGCGTGCCACCGTCCGGGGGCGTCAAGGTGATGGTCACCCCGGCCACCGGGGTGTTGTCGGGATAGCGGACCGTGCCGCTGACCGGCACCGGCACGATGGCCCGCAGGGTGAAGTCGGCGACCTGGTTGTCTTCGCTCAGATCCACGATCTGGGTCAGTGGATCATCCGACGTCAGTTCGGGCGGCCGCACCACCTGCACGCGGTAGCCGTCGTAGGTGGCGAAACCCTCGAACCGGTACTCACCGTCAGCGTCTGTCAGCACATCCCCGACCTGATTGCCCTCGGGATCGAACAGCAGCACCTGGATGTTCTCCTGCTGACCCCCGGGTGCCGTGACCGTACCCGTCAGGTCGTACTCGAGGGCGGCGAACCAGGTCTGGTAGATCGGGAAACCCGCGCGCTGCGCAAAGGTGAAGGTCAGGGTGGTGAGCGGCACCGTGGGCTCGAACCAGGCCGAGGCGCCGTCGGTGTCGAGAGCCCGCGCGTTCCCCCTCAGGACCCCGGTGGCCCCGTCCCAGCTCGGTAGGTCGGCGTTGGCTGGGCACACGCCGGGCGTGCAGTAGTTGAAGACCGACCGGAAGCCGAGGTCGGCCGGAGGGACCGTGCGACCGCCCGGACCGGTGGCGGTGATCGTCACCTGATCCGCGTCCACGTCGCCCAGCACGAACGTCCAGCCGGCAGTCGGTGTCGGTCGATCGAACGTGTACGTCGTCACCGACGGTGGAGCACCGTTCTGACTGTTCGGGCGCAGATTGAGATAACCCTGTCCCAGACTGGATCCGTACGTCGCCCCGACGGCCGTGCCGGTGCTCAGGTAGGTCGAGTCACCTGACTGGACACCGACGTTGGAGCCGCCGACCGAGTTGCTGGTCAGCGTGGCCACCGGGAAGCCGGCCGCTTGCTGGGTCAGCGTGCTCGTGTAGTTCCGCGAGGTACCGGCGAGTTCGCTGAACCGCCCCCACCCGGACTGGGCGGCCTGAGCCGGCGGCGGCGCCACCATGCCCAGGCCCAGAGCCGCCAGCACCGCGACGAGCGCCAGAGCGAGCCGACGCGTCGTCGTCTGAGGGGCGGCGAAAGGCATCGGGGCAGACCTCGCACAGTCAGGGGAGGGGGAGTCTGCAACGTAAGCGTCCGGCGCGACCGGCACTACCCCTGCACCGGTCTCGCACCGGGAAGTTTGCGGATCTCTTGCGGTGTTCGGCTGCGGATCGTGCGCCGGGGACGTCGCCGTAACCTCGAAGCGTGGCAGAGCACGGACGGACCAGGCTGACGGTCCTCGGCGACCTGATCGCCCTGGTGGTGCTGGTCGGCGCGCTGCTGCTGCCGGACCGCCTGACCCGTACCGATCTCGGATCGTTCGCGGCCGTGCCGGTGGAGCTCGTGCTCGGCGGGGCACTGCTGCTCGTCCTGCCCGCCCGGGCCCGGCGGCCGGTGGCGGCGGTCCTCGGGCTGGCCCTCGGGGCGCTGACCGTGCTCAAGATCGTCGACGTCGGCTTCTACGGCGCCCTGGCCCGGCCCTTCGACCTGGTCCTGGACTGGGGCCTGCTCCCGGGAGCGTGGGAGCTGCTGCACAGCTCGCTCGGCCGCACCGTCGCCGTGCTGGTGGTGACCGCGGCCGGTCTGCTGGTGGTCGCGGTGCTGGCCGGCACCACTTGGGCGTCGCTCCGGGTGGCCGGACTGCTCGACGGTCACCCCACCGCGGCCGTCCCGGCACTCGCCGTGCTCGCCGCCGTCTGGATCACCTGCGCCGCCACGGGCGTCCGCGCCGTGCCGCCCTACCCGGTGGCGTCGGCTGCGAGCACGAACAAGATCATCCGCGAGGTCGCGGCGGTGCGGGAGGGACTCCTCGACCGGGACACCTTCGCCGCCGAGCTCGCTCAGGACCGCTTCCGGACCGTGCCGGCCGACCAGCTGTTGACCGGGCTGCGCGGCAAGCAGGTGCTGGTGATCTTCGTGGAGAGCTACGGCCGGGTGGCGCTGACCGATCCCGACATCGCACCCGCGGTGACCACGGTGCTGGACGACGGCACCCGCCGGCTCGGCGCTGCCGGGTGGCAGTCACGGAGCGGCTACCTCACCTCCCCGACCGCCGGGGGCGGCAGCTGGCTGGCGCACTCCACCCTGCTGTCCGGTCTCTGGATCGACAGTCAGCAGCGCTATCGCAACCTGGTGGCCAGCGACCGGCTCACCCTGACCCGCGCGTTCCGTGGCGCCGGCTGGCGCACCATCGCGGTGATGCCGGGCACCACCTCGGCCTGGCCGGACGGCAAGGTCTACCACTACGACGAGATCCACGACTCGCGCTCGCTCGGCTACGCCGGTCCGGCGTACGGCTGGGCGCGGGTGCCGGATCAGTACACGCTCGCCGAGACCGAGCGGTTGATGACCGCCGGAACCGACGGTCGCCCGACGATGGCCGTCGTGCCCCTGGTCTCCAGCCACGCCCCCTGGACCCCGGTGCCGGGACTGGTCGATCCGGCGACGGTGGGCGACGGTTCGACCCTCACCCCGGCCGGCGGCTCGGCCGAGCCACCCGAGGCGATCCTGACCCGCGAGCCGGACCGGGTCCGGGCCGACTACCGCGAGTCCGTGGTCTACACCCTGACCAGCGTGGTCCGACAGCTCGAGCAGACACCGGCCGAGGATTTGGTGGTGATCATGGTCGGCGATCACCAGCCGGCCCCGGTGGTCACCGGACCCGACGCCGGTCGCGACGTCCCGATCACCGTGCTCGCCGGGGACCCCGGCGTCATCGACCGGATCCGTGACTGGGGCTGGACCCCGGTCTGCGCCCCGCCGCCGACGCCCCGGTCTGGCGGATGGACGCCGTCCGCGACCGGATCCTGACCGACTTCGCCCAGGAGCTCCCGCGGTGATCGTCAGCCCGCGAGGCCGTACGCCCGGCTGGGCCGGACCCTGACCACGACCCGGCGGTCGACGACCATCGACCGCCGGTAGTCGTCCCAGTCGGGATGCTCGCCGGACAGCCGGCGATAGAGCTCCACCAGCTCGTCCGTGGCCTCGTCGCCGGGATCGGCCGCCACCGCCGACAGCTCGACGTCCCCCTCCAGCACCGCGTACGACCAGAAGCTCTTCCCGTCCACCTTCACCGCGGCCCAGGGCCGTCGGCGCAGGTTCGTGTACTTCGCTCGGTCCGCGGTGGTGGAGATCCTGATCAGGCCGTCGTCGCCGACCGCGTGCAGCACGTTCGACAGCTGCGGCAGCCCGTTGCCGCGGACGGTGGTCAGCACCGACCGGTTGGTGGCGCGCGCGTAGCGCAGCGCGGTGTCGAGGTCCATGATCAGCGCAAGGCCACCGCCGCTCACGCTATTCCGGCTGACCCGCCGCTCCGTGGCGGATTAGGGTTCCCCGATGGCCCACACGCACGCGTACGCGATCACGACCACCTGGACCGGCAACCGCGGCGAGGGAACGGCGAGCTACCGGGCGTACGGCCGCGACCACGACCTGGACGCCGCCGGCCGACCAACTCTGGCCGCCTCCTCCGACCCGGCCTTCCGCGGCGAGGCCGACCGCTGGAATCCCGAGCTGCTGCTGGTCGCGGCCCTGTCGGACTGCCACCTGCTGGCCTACCTGCACCTGTGCGCGGTGAACGGGGTCGTCGTCACCGGCTACCGGGACGAGGCGACCGGCACCATGGAGCAGGTCGGCGATGGTGGCCGGTTCACCGAGGTGGTGCTCCACCCCGTGGTGACGGTGGCCGACGAGTCGATGATCGAACGGGCGAATGCCCTGCACCACGACGCCCACGTCAGCTGCTTCATCGCCGGCTCGGTCAACTTCCCGGTGCGGACTGAGCCCACCGCCACGACCTGAGCGGCTGCACCCAGTACGTGCGCCGGTGACGCAGTCGCACCCAACGCCGGGACGGATCAGCGGCGGCGGAGCAGCCCGCCGATGTAGCCGAGGACGCAGCCCAGCCCGATCACGACGACGCCGGGACCGAGGCCGAAGTCTCGGAACATCACGGCGGACGCGACCAGCACGACCGCCGCGAACAGCGCCGTCCACCGGGTCAGACGCCCGGAGGCTCCGGTGAGCCCGAAGGCCATCAGCCCGGCGAGCACCACCAGCACGAAGCCGACCGAGAGCAGCCCGGGCAGGTCACCCAGCTCGACCTGCAGGTTCCGCTGCCGCAGCGCCTGTTCCACGGCGCCGTCGTCCAGACCCAGCGCGGGGACCACGCTGCCGGCGAACGGCAGCATCACCCCGAGCAGGATCGCGGCGGCGCCGCCGATGGTCAGCAGCACCCGGGCCCAGGGCCGACGGTCACTGGCGGACTGGATGATCGAGCCGGTGGTCGTCGCCGCCGACCGTCCGTCGGTGGCGGCGACGGTGAAGGAGCGGGTGATCTCGCGCCCGCCCGGGGCCCGGGGACCGCTGAACGTCATCCGCGTGCTCACCGACTGCCCCGCGGGGATCTCGAGCTGGGCGGGCGTGAAGGTGAAGGCGAGCGCGTTCTCGGGGTCGTCCCCGCGCAACCACACCCGGATCGGCGCCCGTCCCTGCCCGTTGTCCACGATCACCGCCGAGCTGCCCCGGCGCCGGTTCGACAGCCGCACGACGCTGGGGTCCAGCCGCACGGCGAGCGTCGTCATCGGCGAGACGCTCGCCGACTGCCGGAGCGTGACCGGGGTCCGGGCCGTGCGCCGGCCGTCGGAGGCCACCAGGGCCACCTCCCGCATCACCTCGGTGCCCGGGTCGATCGCGGGACAGGTGAGCCGGACGTCGACGTCGGTCGAACCGCCGGGCGGCACCCGCACCTCCGACGCACTCCATCCGGCGTGGACCAGGCGCTCGGGGTCGGCGGCGTCGAGCCGCACGGTCGCCCACTGCCGGCCGGCCCGGTTGCTGACGGTCAACCGCACCACGGTGCTGTCCTCGTCGCGGAGCCGCACCAGCGAGGGGGTGGCCGTCAGCTCGACCATCGGGTCCTCGACCACCAGGGACGTCGACTGCACCAGCAGGGCGGTGGCGTCCACGCGCCGGCGGCCCTCGGTCGCGCTCACGGTCAGGGAGCGGGTGGTCTCGCGACCGGGTTCCGGGCGGGCCGACGTGGTCACCAGCCGGGCGCGGGCGGACTCGCCCGGACCCACGGTGATCTCGGCCGGGTCGAAGTGGAACGCGACGGCCAGCTCGGGGTCGCTGCCCGCCAGCCGTACGGTCGCCGGGCGGTTGGCGGCCGCGTTGTCCACCACCACGGAGAGTCGGGTGATGTCGACGTCCTTGGCCCGCGCGATGCTCGGCTCGATCCGTACCGACACCGGCGCGTCGACGACCGGTACGGACAGCGTGACGGCGACGATCTCGTGCGCCGGAGGCCTGGTCATCGACCGCACCCGCAGCCGTACGTTCAGCTCACCCGCCGGCACGAGCGTGACGGAGTCGACCCGGAACCGGACCATCAGCCGGTCCTCGGTGTCGGGCAGCAGCCGGAGCTGATCGGAGACGACCACCAGCCAGGGCGGTGCCCCACCGACATCCACGGCGTACCCGTCGACGATGTCCGACAGGTTGCGGATCGTCAGGGACAGCTCGACCGTGGAGCCGTCCACCGGCACGACCAGAGGAGTCGTCGGCGGCTCGATCCGGAGCACGGGTTCGGGAGGGGGTGCGGCCACGGGCGGGGTCCGGGGAGTGGGTGCGGTGCCGGGAGCGAGGGTCGCGGCCGAGCCCGGGTGGGGGTCGGGTGCGCTGCGTACGGCAGGCGGCGCGACCGGCTCGGCCGGTCTGACCTTCGGCATCACCCGGGTCTCGATGAGCTCCTCGGGCGGCCGCGGCGCCGGGGCGCGGGTGACCGGAGCGGGGGTGCGGGTGGCCGGGGCAGGCTCCTCCCAGGCCAGGAAGCTGTTGCACCGCAGGCAGAACTGGGTGCCGGGCGGGTTCTGCTCACCGCAGGTCTCACAGGCGGCAGTGGTCATCGTGGTCGGGCCTCCCCTGGCGTGACTCTCCACAGGACTCTCCTCCACGAGATCGGCGATGTCACGAGCTGTCGTGGCGCGGCCGGTCGCAGTCGGGCGTGCCTCACCACTCGGAGAGGCGGTCGCGCGCCGTCGTGATACGCCGACGGACGGTGGGATCAGCCTGCCTGTCGGCCCTGGCGAGACTTCGCTAGCGTTCGCGCATGGCGACGAAGAGCGGTCACAAGCCGGAGAAGATCCCGAACCACGTGTATGAGGCGGAGCTGTTCCGGCTGCAGTCGGAGCTGGTGAAGCTGCAGGAGTGGGTGCGGCACACCGGGTCCCGCGTCGTGGTGATCTTCGAGGGGCGCGACGCGGCCGGCAAGGGCGGCACGATCAAGCGCGTGACCGAGTACCTCAGTCCCCGCGTCGCACGGATCGCTGCCCTTCCGACACCGACCGAGCGGGACAAGACGCAGTGGTACTTCCAGCGCTACATCGCGCAGCTCCCGGCGGCCGGTGAGATCGTGCTGTTCGACCGGTCCTGGTACAACCGGGCCGGGGTGGAGAAGGTGATGGGGTTCTGCACCCCACAACAGCACGCACTCTTCATGCGGCAGGCGCCGATCTTCGAGCAGATGCTGACCGACGACGGGATCCTGCTGCGCAAGTACTGGTTCTCGGTCTCGGACGCCGAGCAGCTGAAGCGGTTCCGGTCCCGGATGAGCGATCCCGTGCGGAAGTGGAAGCTGTCGCCGATGGACCTGGAGTCGATCAACCGCTGGGAGGAATACTCCCGAGCGAAGGACGAGATGATGGTCCACACCGACGTCCCGAACAGCCCGTGGTTCGTGGTCGAGTCCGACATCAAGAAGCACGCCCGGCTGAACATGATCTCCCACCTCCTCTCGACCATCCCCTACACCGACGTACCGGCGGAGAGCGTCAAGCTGCCCAAGCGCCTATCGGCCAGCGGGAACTACCACCGTCCACCCCGGGAGCTGTCCACGTACGTGCCCGACCACGTCAACCAGCTGATGGGCGACCCCGAGGCGAAGCGCTGACCCCTGCCGGAGAGGCTGGCCTGGACGTGGGTTGACCGTCTGCGACTCCCCGGCGTGAACCGGCGGCGCCGATCCCGTACGGGTTGACCGTCAGTGACTCCCTGGCGCGATCCGGCGCACCGCCCCGGTCTCCGCCACCTTGCGCCAGCGAGCCACAGCCAGTGACGGCGGCCGCAGCAGCTCGTACCGGATGTCATCGCGAAGCCACCCGCGGTCAACGCACGTCCCCCGCGGCCCGCTGGATGTCACCGCGAAGCCACCCGCGGTCAGCGCACGTCCCCCGCCAGCCGGCAGCGGGCAGCGGGCAGCGGGCAGCCGGCAGCCGGCAGCGGGCTAGGTTTTCAGCGGCCGGTGCCGGCGTAGACCACGGCCTCTTCGGTCGAGTCCAGGCCGAAGGCGGTGTGCGCGGCCACCACGGCCCGGTCCACGTCGTCCTGGTCGACCACGACCGAGATCCGGATCTCGGAGGTGGAGATCATCTCGATGTTGACCTCCGCGGCGGCCAGGGCGGAGAAGAACTTCGCGGTGACGCCGGGGTGCGAGCGCATCCCGACGCCGACCACCGAGACCTTGCCGATCTGGTCGTCGTACAGGATGTCGGCGAACCCGACGGAGTCCTGGAGCGCGTGGAGGGTCGCGATCGCGGCCTGGCCGTCGGTCTTCGGCAGGGTGAAGGAGATGTCGGTGCGGCCGGTCTCCACCGCCGACACGTTCTGCACGATCATGTCGATGTTGATCTCGGTGCCCGCCACGGCCTCGAAGATCCGGGCCGCCTCACCCACCCGGTCGGGCACCCCGACGATGGTGATCTTGGCCTCGCTGCGGTCGTGCGCGACTCCCGAGATGATCGCCTGCTCCATCTGGCTTCCTTTCTCCAGCTCCTCGACCCAGGTGCCGTCCTTGTCCGAGAACGACGATCGGACGTGCACCTTCACGTTCTCGCGCCTGGCGTACTCCACGCAGCGCAGATGCAGGATCTTCGCCCCACAGGCCGCCATCTCCAGCATCTCCTCGTACGAGATCCGCGGGATCCGGCGGGCGCTCGGCACGATCCGCGGGTCGGCGGTGAACACGCCGTCGACGTCGGTGTAGATCTCGCAGTGGTCCGCCGCCAAGGACGCCGCCAGGGCGACGGCGGTCGTGTCGGACGCCCCGCGTCCCAGGGTGGTGACGTCCTTGGTGTCCTGGGCGACCCCCTGGAACCCGGCGACGATGACGATGTCGCCCTGATCGAGCGCGGAGGTGATCCGGCCGGGGGTGATGTCGATGATCCGGGCGTTGCCGTGGGTGCCGGTGGTGATGATCCCGGCCTGCGACCCGGTGAGCGAGCGCGCGTGCAGGCCCTGGTCGGCGATCGCCATGGCCAGCAGGGCTGCGCTCATCCGCTCGCCGGCGGTCAGCAGCATGTCCAGCTCGCGCGGCGGCGGCATCGGGGACACCTTCAGGGCCAGGTCCATCAGCTCGTCGGTGGTGTCGCCCATCGCGGAGATGACGACGACCACGTCGTTCCCCTGCTGCTTGGTCGCGACGATCCGCTTCGCCACCCGCTTGATGCTCTCCGCATCCGCGACCGACGAACCGCCGTACTTCTGGACTACGCGGCCCACGCCGCCCTCCTCGTTCCGCTCCAGCACCTGCTGCCAGGACCGCGGCAACTCTATGCCCTGGCCATCCCCGCACTCAGGTCCTGCGGTCGGCCGAGACGAACCGGCCACGGTTGCCCGTGGAGGGGGCGTTCCAGGCGAGGATCTCCCGCCGCGGACGACCACGCCCGGCCGCCTTCCCACAGAAAACCGATGGTCCCGGACCGCTCGGGGTCCTGGCTACCCTCGGTGTCGTGACCAGCTCCGTACCCGCGCCGCTGAGCCGCCGGCTCTTCCTCGCCGGGTCGCTCTCGGCCTCCCTGCTGGGCGTCCTCTCCGCCTGCGGCGGCGACGAGCCGGCCCCGGCTCCGTCGGTGAGCCCGACGCCGACGTTCCCGGTGACGGTTCAGCACCTGTACGGGGCGACGACCGTCAAGGCCGAGCCGAAGCGCATCGTGGTCGTCGGGTACACCGAGCAGGACACGCTGCTCGCCCTCGGCGTGGTGCCGATCGCCACCACCCAGTGGGTGGGCGACGCGCCGTACGCGGTCTTCCCCTGGGCGGTCGACAAGCTGGGCGACGCCAAGCCGACGGTGCTGGAGTCCGCCGACGGGTTGTCGATCCCGGCGATCACCGAGCTCAAGCCCGACCTCATCATCGGCACCAACGCCGGGTTGAGCCAGGAGGCCTACACCGAGCTGAGCAAGATCGCCCCCACCATCCCCAACAGCGGGGTCTACGGCAACGAGTTCTACGAGCCGTGGCCGACCCAGACGGTGCTCGTGGGGAAGGCCGTCGGCCGGGAGGCCCAGGCGAACAAGCTGGTCGACGACCTCACCCAGCGGTTCGCCGAGCTCGCCGTCG
>CAVXBJ010000034.1:0-17317 GCA_963759915.1 uncultured Actinomycetota bacterium
CCTGCGGGACGGTCGGATCAGCGCGCAGGGCACGCCGGACGAGGTGATCACCGCCGAGTCGATGATGGAGGTGTTCGGGCTGCGGTCGACGATCATCACCGACCCGGTGTCCGGGACGCCCACGATCATCCCGATCGGGCGCCACCACTGCGCCGACGACGGCATGCCCTTCACCGACGACGAATCTGCCGTACTCTCCGGCGAGTGGTCGGGCGAGACCCCCGTGCGTCAGCACGATGGCAGGAGAACATTGCGGTGAGTGCTGTCCCCACCCGTCCGCTGACCGGCGGGCGGCTGCTGGCGGGCGTCTTCTCCCGGCAGCGGCGTCGGGTCATCCCCGGCGCCTTCTTCTGGGCCGGTCACCAGACGTGCGAGGCCCTGGTGCCGGTCGCGATCGGTCTGACCATCGACTACGCCGTACGGACGTCCGACGCCTCCGCCATGATCATCGCCGCCGTCGGCACGTTCGCGCTGTTCATCCTGCTGACCACCTGCTGGCGTACGGGGGCGTGGTTCCTGGCCAAGGGTGTGCAGGAGGAAGGCCACCAGTTCCGGCTGCAGGCGGTCCGGCGGATGCTCACCGGTTCCGGCATCGAGACCGAGCGGACCAGCGGCGAGGTGCTGTCCATCACCACCTCCGACGCCACCCAGGCCGCCGAGGTGCTGGAGAGCGGGAGCTGGGTCGTCGCCGCCCTGGTCGGACTCGCGGTGTCGGCGTTCCTGCTGCTGCGCATCGACTGGGCGCTCGGGCTCGGGGTGCTGATCGGCGTACCGGTGCTCGTGCTGCTGCTGAACGCTCTCGGACCCCTGGTGGAACGACGGACCGCGAACCAGCAGGAGGCCGTCGGTCTGGCCGCCGGCGTCGCGGCCGACCTGCTGGGCGGGTTGCGGCCACTGCGCGGGTTCGGTGGCGTCCCCGAGGGCGTACGCCGCTACGCGCGCTCGAGCCAGACCTCCCTGCGGGCCCAGGTCGGCGCGTTGCGGGCCGAGGCGGGCTTCCTGGGCGCCACCACCTTCACCTCCGGGGTGCTGCTGGCCGCCGTGGCCGGCGTGGCCGGCTGGTTCGCGCTCGAGGGGCGGATCACCGTCGGTGAGCTGATCACCGTGGTGGGTCTGGCCGCCTTCATCGCCGATCCGGTCCTGAACCTGGCCGGCTCCGTGTTCATCCTGGCCGTGGCCCGGGCCAGCGCCGGTCGGCTGGCCGAGGTGCTGACCGCGCCGGTCCGGGCGTCCGAGGGCACGGTGCCGGTCTCGCCCGGTCCGCTGCAGCTGGTCGACGTGACGGCCGGGCCGCTGCGGTCGCTCTCGGTGACCGTGGCGGAGGGTGAGGTGCTCGGGCGTGGTGGCCGCCGACGTGGTCGTCGCCGAGACCCTGAACGGCCTGCTGACCGGGCTGAGCCGGCCCGAACGGGGCGCGGTGCTGCTGGGTGGCGAGCCGCTGTCCGCGCTGTCGGTCGCGTCGCTGCGGACCGAGCTGCTGGTCGAGCCGCACACCGTGGACCTGTTCGGTCGCTCCCTGGCCGAAGCGGTCGACTCCGGCGCCGACCGGAGCGAGCAGGAGCGGTCGGCGGCCCTGGAGGCGGCCGCGGTCGGGGCCCTGGCCGACGACCTGGACCGGCCGCTGCTGGACCACGGGATGAACCTGTCCGGTGGTCAGCGCCAGCGGATCGCCCTGGCCCGGGCCCTGCTGGCCGACCGTACGGTGCTGGTCCTGCGCGACCCCACCACCGCCGTGGACGCCGTCACCGAGAACGCCATCGCCGCCGGCATCCGCCGCCTCCGCCACCCGTCTTCGTCCGCTGACGCACTCCTCGGTGCACCCACGCACGCGGTGCATCACGTGCGTGACAGCACGGAGGAGTGCGTCACCGAGTCGGGGGCGGGGGAGCGGCGGCGGTCCACGGTGCTGATCACCACCAGCCCGCCCCTGCTCGGATCCTGTGACCGGGTGCTGTTCCTGGCCGACGGTGGGGTCGTCGAGGGGACCCACGCGGAGCTGCTGGAGCGGGCCGACTACGCGGCGGCGGTGCTGCGATGAGCGTGATCAGCGCCCGAGCGAGGAGCCGCCTGGCCCGGGCCGCGCTGCCGATCGCCACCGGGCGGCGGGCCGCGGCGAAGCTCTGGCACCAGGTGCTGCGCTTCCGCACGGCTCGCCTGGGCGGCGCTGCTGCTGACGGTGCTGGCGGCGTCGGCCGGGGTCGTCGTGCCGCTGCTGCTCGGCGACGTCGTCGACATCGTGCTGGACGGCGACGGGACCCGGCTCGGGCTGCTGGTGGTGCTGCTCGTGGTGGCCGCGCTGGCGTCCGGGGTGCTGACCGCGGTGTCCCGCCGGTACAGCGACCAGCTCGGCATGACGATGGCCGCCGACCTGCGCGAGCAGGTGATCGACAAGGCGCTGCGGATGGACTCCGCGACCCTGGAGCGGGCCGGCACCGGCGACGTCACCTCCCGGGTCACCGAGGACGTCGAGCTGGTGAACACCTCCGTACGGGTGGCCGCCGGGGTCTTCACCTCGCTGGTCACCGTGGTGCTCACCTTCGTCGGCTTCGCGACCCTGGACTGGCGGCTGGCGCTGGCCTTCCTGCTCGTCTTCCCGGTCCACGCCTTCGGGCTGCGGCGGTTCCTGCCGGCGGCCGGGCCCGCTGTACGCGAAGGAGCGGGTGGCGGCCGGCGAGCGGTACCCAGCAGGTGATGAACGTCCTGCACGGCGCCCCGACCGTGCACGCGTACGGGATGGAGGCCCGGCAGACCGCCGTCGTCGAGCGGGCCTCGCGGCGGGCGGTCGAGGCGGCCCTGACCGCCATCCGGGCGTTCTTCCGGTTCGCCTCGACCATGAACATCGCCGAGGCCGTCGGGCTGGTGTCGGTGCTGACCACCGGCTTCTTCCTGGTCCGGGCCGACCAGGTCAGCGTCGGGGCCGTGACCGCGGCGGCGCTGTTGTTCCACCGGCTGTTCGGGCCGCTGGGCACCCTGCTGATGTCCTTCAACGACATCCAGTCGGCCGGCGCGGCGCTCACCCGACTGGTCGGCGTGGCCGATCTCCCCGTACCGCCGGCCGGTGTGCCGCGGGACCGGCCGAGGTCGGCGGACCTGGTGGCGTACGGGGTGTCGCACACCTACGTCGAGGGTGAGCCGGTGCTGCACGGCGTCGACGTACGGGTGCCGGCCGGACGCTCGCTGGCTGTGGTGGGGGAGAGCGGGGCCGGCAAGACCACCCTGGCCGCCATCCTCGGCGGGGTGTTCCCGGCCACCGACGGGCTGGTGTCGATCGGCGGCGTCGAGGTGGCCGAGCTCGACCCGGTG
Source organism: uncultured Actinomycetota bacterium (assembly GCA_963759915.1). Taxonomy (GTDB): domain Bacteria; phylum Actinomycetota; class Actinomycetes; order Propionibacteriales; family Propionibacteriaceae; genus Microlunatus. The sequence continues at coordinate 3,304 of CAVXBJ010000034.1, forward strand.
CAGCTGCGGCAACGGGTCGGCGTGGTCACCCAGGAGGTGCACGTGTTCAGCGGGTCGTTCCGCGACGACCTGCTGCTGGTCCGGCCGGACGCGTCCGACGACGACCTGCACGCGGCGCTGACCGTGGTCGGCGCCGACCGCTGGGTGGTGGCGCTGCCGGACGGCCTCGACACCGTGGTCGGCGAGGGCCACCACAAGCTGACCGCCGCGCAGGCCCAGCAGGTGGCCCTGGCCCGGATCGTCCTCGCCGACCCGCCGGTGGTGATCCTGGACGAGGCCACCGCCGAGGCCGGCTCGGCCGGCGCCCGCGAGCTCGAGCTGTCCGCCCGCGCGGCCCTGGCCGGCCGTACGGCCGTGGTGGTCGCCCACCGCCTGACCCAGGCCCAGGAGTGCGACGAGGTCGCGGTGATGGCCGACGGCCGGATCGTCGAGCAGGGCACCCCGGCCGAGCTGGTCGCCGCCGGCGGCGCGTACGCCCGGCTGTGGGAGGCCTGGCACGCCAGCTGATTTCCGCCCCTCTGCCTCCCCGCACCCCCCGACATCTCGCTGACGCACTCCTCCGGTAACCCACGCACGTGATGCAACGCCCGCGTGAGTGCTCTGAGGAGTGCGTCAGCGGGTCGGGGGAGCCCTGGCCGGGCTCACGGGCGGGTTGGGCCCGGGCGAAGGCGCGCTCGACCCGTTTCCGCAGCTCGATCGGTGTGCGCAGGACGGGCCAGTTCCACCGGGCGATCTGCCAGCCGTGATCGCGGAGGCGGTCCTCCCGGGCCTTCTCGTCCAGGACCACGTCATCGGCACTCTGGTCCGGCCGGCGGAGGGCGCCGTACTTGCCCTGCCCGTCGAACTCGCCCAGCGTGCGGCGCTCGATCCAGCCGAAGTCGGAGCGGGCGAGGAAGTAGCCGTGGTCGTCGTAGACCTCGACCTGCAGATCGGGCTTCGGCAGACCCTGCTCGTGCAGGACGACTCGACTGCAGGACTCCCCGAGACTCTCGCTCCGGGGATCGAGGAAGTCGACGGTCCGCCGCGCCCGCACCACCCCTCGCCAGCCGCGGCACCGGGCGAGGACGTCGGTGAGCTCGACCCGGATCCAGACCTCTGGACAGCGCGGCATCACCGATCGGTACGGCCTTGAAGCTGGACAGGGACCGAGCCAGGTCGCACACCGTACGGGCGAGGGTGGTGACCGCGATCCCGTCGATCTCGGTCACGTCACCGGGAGCGAGCGGCATCACGTGCAGGTGGACGAGGTCGTCGACGTGACCGCCGTTCGCGCGGTCGCGGATCAGGTGCACGCGGGCGAGCTCGACGTCCCACAGCGGGAGACTCGTGCAGCACGGCCGCCGACATGTGGCTCACGACAGCCGGGGTCGTCAGCAGGCCGACTGTCGCCGCGATCCGTTCGCGGTGCGCGGCGGCCTCTTCGGTGGTCGGCGCCGGATCCATGACGTACGCGCCGCGCCGAACCGATCGGATGCTGCCAGCACGCCGCAAGCGGGCCAGCTCGGCGCTCTCGAACCCCTCCGCGCGGAGGTCTCTGGTGAGTCTGACGCGTTCCATCCGGCCAGCCGATCACCGCCGACCCGGGCGAGCCAGTTCTCGGTCGGGGTTGTCCACAGTCTGTGCATAACTCGCGTGCCGCGTAGGCCGTACCGCCGGCCCGCTGGACCGCGCCACCACCCTCACCCAACCCGCTGACGCACTCCTGGGTGCACCCACGCAGGTGATGCAACGGTTGCGTGAGTGGTCTGAGGAGTGCGTCACCGGGGGGAGGGCGGTCAGGTGGCCTGGGTGGCGCCGCTCAAGGCGTCGGCGAACTCGGTGAAGATGGGGGCGTTCGCCGTGTACGAGTACGGCGCCGCGGGCTTCCACGCGTGCACCTGACCGGCCTTCACGGCGGGGAGGGCCTGCCAGGTGGGCTGCTGGTCGGCGGCGGCGATGACGCCACCCCGGCTGTCGTCGAAGATCACGTCGCCGCTGAACTCGTCCAGTCGCTCGTAGCTGACCTCGTTGAAGTACAGCGACGGATCGGACACCTTGGCGTCGACGAACCTCACCCCGAGGGTCTCCAGGTAGGCGAAGTCGGGGTGCTGGGCGGCGTTGGCGACCCAGATCTTGTCGGCGGAGCGGCTGAGGCCGAGCACGGTGAGGTCCGGCTTCGCCGCGACCGCCGCCTTGACCTTGGCCACCGCCGCCTCGAAGTCGGCCTTGGCCTCGGTCACCGCGGGGGCGGTGATGTCGGCACCGAGCTTGGCCGCCAGCGCCGCGAAGTTCTCGATGATCTGGAGCAGGTTGAGGTTGAGCATCTCCATCCCGATGGTGGGAGAGACGGCCTCGACCTTGGCCTGGAGCCCGTCCGGGAGGTACCAGAGCTCGTCCTTCACGAACATCAGGTCGATCAGCACCTGTGGGTTCAGGGCCGCGAACTTCTCCACGTCGAACTGCCCGTACGCGTCGGCCAGCACGGTGATCGTGCTCGGGTCCAGCGAACCCGCCTGATAGCTGAGCTTGCCGTCGATCGGCTTCAGGTCGCCGTACGCGCCGGCCACCTGGTAGCCGAAGTCGAGCAGGGTCGCGGCCACGCTGCTCTGGGCGACCACGGTGCTGGCGGGCAGGGGGAACTCGACGACCTTGCCGCGGGCGTCGGTGTAGCTGAAGCTGGACGCGCCCGAGGGGCCGGCCTCGGAACCGGTCCCCCCGGCGCTGGCGTTGCAGCCGACCAGGGTGGCCACGGAGAGGGCGCCGAGACCGGCGAGGAAGGTACGCCGACCGACGGCGCTCTGAGGGGTCATATAGGCAAGGCTAGCCTTACAAATGCGATCAGCTCGCCATGTCCCGCCTGTGACAGCATGGCGAGATGCCCTCGCTGGACCCGTCCGCCCTCGACGCCGCCCTGCTCGCCGATCTCCGGCAGACCCTCGCGGCCGCGGACTACACCGTCGACCAGGTGGTGGCGGCCATGAGTGAGACCGCGCACGCCGCCCTGGCCCGCAACCACACGGTCCCCGCCGAGCGGGCGCTGTCCGGTCGGGACGACGCGCTGGCCACCCTGGTCCGGCTGTGGCCGCTGCAGCGCCCGGTCGAGCGCACCGCCGCCGAAGCCGCCCTGCCCGGGCTGGTGGAGCCGCTGCTCCGGGCCGGGATGCTGGCCGCGTCCGGTGACTCTGTCGTGGCGGCGGTCGACCTGCGCCCGTACGCGACCGAAGACGCCGACTTCTGGGTGTTCTCCGACCTCACCCCCGGCCTCGACAGCCACGTCGCGCCGATGCGCTCCGACTTCGTGCTGGGTCTGTCGTCGGCCTCCAGCACGCTGGCCCAGCTGACGATCCGCCGACCGGTGGGGTCCGCGCTCGACCTCGGCACCGGCTGCGGCGTGCAGACGCTGCACCTGTCCACCCACGCTGAGACGATCACCGCGACCGACGTGAACAGTCGCGCGCTCGAACTCGCCGCGCTGACCCTCACCCTGAACGAGGTCGAGGCCGAGCTGCTGAACGGCTCCCTCTACGAACCCGTCCGCGATCGCCGCTTCGACCTGATCACCACCAACCCCCCGTACGTGATGTCCCCGCCCCGCACCGGTGAGGCGCGGCTCGCCTACCGGGAGACCGGCTACGTCGGCGACGAGCTGATGGAGCACCTCGTCCGCCACGCCGTCGACCACCTCAACCCCGACGGAACTTGTCAGATCCTCGGCAACTGGGCGCACCGAACCGGTCAGCCCTGGGACGAGCGGCTGGCGGGCTGGGTGGCCGGCACCGGGCTGGACGCGCACGTGGTGCAGCGCGAGGTGGTCGAGGTGCCCGCGTACGTGGAGCTCTGGCTGGCCGACGCCGGACTGACCGGATCCCCGGACTACCGACACCGGTACGCCGAGTGGCTGGACTACTTCGCCGGGCTGGGCATCGAGGCGGTCGGGATGGGCTGGCTGCTGCTCACCCGCGCCGGCCGCGACGACCCCTCGCTGCGGTTCGAGGACTGGCCGTACGCCGTGGAGCAGCCGATCGCCCCGGCCTTCGCCGCCGAGGCCGGTTGGATCAGCGCCTCGCTGCTGCCCGACGATGCGCTGCTGGCTCGCGCCTGGGAGCTGACGTCCGACGTGGTGGAGGAGACCACCGGCCAGCCCGGCGCCGCCGATCCGCAGCACATCGTGCTCCGCCAGCAGCGCGGCTTCCGCCGGGCGGTCGAAGCCGACACCGGCCTGGCCGGCGTGCTCGGGGCCTGCGACGGCGACCTCCCGCTCGGCGCCATCATCGACGCCCTGGCCGACCTGCTCGGGGTGGACGCCGCCGCCCTCCGCGCCGACATCCTGCCCCGCTTCCGCCCCCTGGTCGCCGACGGCTGGTTCGCCTGACCCCTCTGTTCCCACTCCGCGAGGGTTCGAGCACGCGCGCGAGTGGTGTGGGTGTGACTGCGCGAGGGTTCGAACGCGCGCGGAGTGGTGTGGGTGTGACTGCGCGAGGGTTCGAGGGCGCGCGGAGTGGTGGGGGTGTGACTGCGCGAGGGTTCGAACGCGCGCGGAGTGGGAGTCCGGGTGCGCTGCCGCCTCCCGGGGCGGGGTGGACATGACCTGTATGGTCCCGTCCGTGGCCGCATCGGTCGCCGAGTGCCATCGTTCGGGCGTCGTAGAGTGGCGGCGACTCGGCCGGTGGGGTCACAGGCAGCAGCCGACCACCGGCTGGAGCACAGCGCAGCACAAGCAGTAGAAGAGGACAGCGTGGCTACGACTAAGGGCCGACGACTGGTGATCGTCGAGTCGCCGAAGAAGGCGACGCAGATCGCCAGCTTCCTCGGCGACGGTTACATCGTCCAGTCCAGCCGTGGGCACGTCCGCGACCTGCCGACCGGGGCCGCCGAGGTGCCGGCCAAGTACAAGGGTGAGAAGTGGGCGCGGACGGGCGTCAACGTCGACAACGACTTCGAGCCGCTCTACGTCGTCAACCCGGACAAGCGCGCCACCATCCGCTCCCTCAAGGACGCCCTGTCCGGAGCCGACGAGCTCCTGCTCGCCACCGATGAGGACCGCGAGGGCGAGGCCATCGCCTGGCACCTGCTGCAGGAGCTGAAGCCGAAGGTGCCGGCCCGGCGGATGGTGTTCCACGAGATCACCCCGCAGGCCATCGCCGAGGCCGTGGCCAACCCCCGCGACCTCGACGTCAACCTGGTCGACGCGCAGGAGACCCGACGGATCCTCGATCGCCTGTACGGCTACGAGGTCTCCCCGGTGCTGTGGAAGAAGGTCATGCCGCGCCTCTCGGCCGGTCGGGTGCAGTCGGTCGCGACCCGCCTGGTGGTCGACCGCGAGCGCGAGCGGATGGCGTTCCGGACCGCGTCCTACTGGGACATCGACGCCGTGCTGGACGCCGGTGCGGAGGCCGAACCGCCGTTGTTCGCGTCGCGGCTGGTCACCGTCGGTGCCCAGCGGGTCGCCCAGGGGCGCGACTTCACCTCGCGCGGATCCCTGCAGAGCAAGGGCAACGAGCAGCTCATCCACCTGGACGAGGCGTCCGCCACCTCGCTGACCGAGGCCCTGCGCACCGCCGCGTTCTCGGTGAAGAGCATCGAGTCCAAGGAAGTCACCCGCCGACCGTCCGCCCCGTTCCGCACCACGACGATGCAGCAGGAGGCCGGCCGCAAGCTCGGCTTCACCGCGCAGCGGGCGATGTCGGTGGCGCAGTCGTTGTACGAGGACGGCTTCATCACCTACATGCGGACCGACTCGGTGCAGCTGTCCGACACCGCGATCAACGCCGCCCGGAACCAGGTCCGGCAGCTGTTCGGGCCGCAGTACCTGCCCAGCTCCCCGCGCGTCTACACCTCCAAGGTGAAGAACGCCCAGGAGGCGCACGAGGCGATCCGGCCCGCCGGCGAGACCTTCCGGACGCCGGCGCAGACGGGGCTGCGCGGGGACGAGTTCCGCCTGTACGAGCTGATCTGGATGCGCACCATCGCCTCGCAGATGGCCGACGCCAAGCTGCAGCGGGTCACCGTGCAGATCGACGCCCGCCCGGCCGCCGAGAGCGGGCAACCCGCCTGTGGCTTCACCTCCACCGGTTCGACGGTCACCTTCCCGGGCTTCATGAAGGCGTACGTCGAGTCGACCGACGACAGCTCGGCCGACGACGAGAGCCAGCGCCGCATCCCGCAGCTCACCCAGGGCCAGTCGCTGCGTCCCGACGAGGTCACCGCCTCCGGTCACGAGACCCGACCGCCGGCCCGCTACACCGAGCCGTCGCTGGTGGCCAAGCTGGAGGAGCTGGAGATCGGTCGGCCGTCGACGTACGCGTCGATCATCCGCACCATCACCAGCCGGGACTACGTGTTCAAGAAGGGATCCGCGCTGGTCCCGACCTGGCTGGCGTTCGCGGTCACCCGGCTGCTGGAGGAGCACTTCCCGCGGCTGGTGGACTACGCCTTCACCGCCGAGATGGAGGACGTCCTCGACGAGATCGCCGACGGCCGGGCGCAGCGGCTGGCGGTGCTGACCGACTTCTACTTCGGCAGCCCGAACGCCGACGACCCCGATGCCCGCGAGGGCCTGCAGCAGCTCGTCTCCGAGCTCGGCGACATCGACGCCCGCAAGCTGTCCACCTTCCCGCTCGGGGATCTGGAGTCCGACGCCGAGGGCTCGGGGATCGCTGTCCGGGTGGGCCGCTACGGCACCTACGTCGAGGACGCGGAGAACCGGCGGGCCAACGTCGCCGATGATCTTGCTCCCGACGAGCTCACTGTTGATCTTGCTCGCGAGCTGCTGTCCAAGCCGATGGGTGAGGAGCGCGAGCTCGGACTGGATCCGGAGACGCACACCCCGATCGTGGCCCGCAACGGCCGCTTCGGTCCCTACGTCACCGAGGTGCTCGGCGAGGACGCCCCGAAGAGCGCGAAGGCCCGGACGGGTTCGCTGTTCCAGTCGATGAGCATCGAGAGCGTCACCCTCGAGCAGGCGCTGCAGCTGATGAGTCTGCCGCGGGTGGTCGGGGTGGACGAGGACGGCCAGGAGATCACCTCCCAGAACGGTCGCTACGGCCCGTATCTCAAGAAGGGAACGGATTCCCGCTCGCTGGAGACCGAGGACCAGATCTTCGACATCACGTTGGACGACGCGAAGGTGATCTTCGCCCAGCCCAAGCAGCGCGGTCGGGCCGCGGCCAAGCCCCCGCTGCGTGAGCTCGGCGACGACCCGGCGAGCGGCAAGCCCATGATCATCAAGGACGGCCGGTTCGGCGCGTACGTGACCGACGGCGAGTTCAACGCCACCCTGCGTCGCGGTGACGAGATCGAGACGATCACTCCCGAGCGGGCGGCGGAGCTGCTGGCCGAGAAGCGGGCCAAGGGTCCGGCGCCGAAGAAGCGGGCGGCGAAGAAGACGACCTCGACGGCCACCAAGAAGGCCCCGGCCAAGAAGGCCCCGGCCAAGAAGACGACGGTCCGCAAGGCGCCGGCCAGCAAGTCCGCAGCGGCGAAGAAGGCCCCCTCGGTCGGCTGATCTCGATCCTCGATGATCGTCAACGCACGACGGTGCACAGCGGGCGTGAACGGCGGGAGAATGACCCGGTGAGCAAGACCAAACCACGGCGCGGGAAGTCGACGACCAAGGACCGGCGTGCCGACGCGGAGTCGAGACCGGCGGTCGCGAAGCCGGCCGCGGCCACCCCGGCGGCGCCGCGACCGGTGGGTCAACGCCTGTTCGACATGCCGTACAGCTCCCAGGTGCCCAGCCCCGTCCGGCCCGATCTCGGTCTCGCGTCGCTGGTGGCCCGGGCCGGGCACAACGCCGGGTACGACATCGACCTGACGCTGCTGGACGCCGCCGATCACCGGCTGATCCGCACTGGGCTGCTGCTGGCCCATCGGGTGCTGGACGGCCGCGGCGAGTGGTATCTCGGTGCCCCCGACTGGGTGCCGCTGCTGCCCAAGGAGCTGATCATCCCGATGGGGCAGGGAGAGCTGCCCGACGAGCTGGCCGAGCTGGTCCGGCCGTTCCGCCGGGGCGCTCCGCTGTCGCCGGTGGCGGCCCTGCGCTGCGAACGCCGGGAGTTCGCCCTCCGCAACGGCGACGGTCAGACCGTCGCCCTGCTCCGCGACGACAAGGTGACGGTCCGGCGCAACGGCTTGACCACCGCGCGCTACCGCGAGGTGATGCTGACCCCGATCGGGCCCGGGCTGGACGCGGTGCAGGCGGAGTGGCTGGGTCAGTGCCTGGGCGCCGCGGGTGGCACCGAGATCGAGCGCTTCCCCCGGTTGGTCCGGCGTCTCGGCGCGCCGGCGACCGGACCGTCGGATCTGCCGTCCCCGGCCACGCTGACCGACGGCACCTTCGGCCAGTTCCTCACCCAGCTGCTGGGGGCGGGCGTCCGCGACCTGATCGGCGGCGACCTGGCGCTCACCGCCGGTGCTCCGGGGGCCGCCGACCGCCTGATCGCGTCGGCCGGGATCCTGCGCTGCCGGCTCGAGGGTCTGCGTCCGGTGCTCGGCACGGACTGGGTGGACGACGTGGTGGAGGACCTGGACTGGCTGGTGGCCCCGGTGACGGTCTCACCCGTCGCGGCGACGGCGGCGAGCTCACGCTGGCCCGGGGCGAGCTCCGACTCCGACGACCGGGCCGCCCTCGGCGGTCCCGGCACCTACGTCGAGTCGAGCGCGCCGGCCGCACCCGACGGCTACCGGGCGCGGTTGCGCAGCCTGCGCTACCTGTCGCTGCTGGAACGGCTGGTGGCGGCGGCACGGGCGCCCAAGACCGGGGCCGACACCACCCAGCCGGCCGCCGAGGGCGTCGAGGCCCTGTACGCGGTCGCGACGGCCAGGTTCGCCCGCGCCGCCGACCGGCTGGCCGTGGGTGGCACCGCCCAGACCTGGGCCACCGCCCGGTCGGCGGCCCAGGACCTGTCCCGGTCGGCCGTCATCCGGTCCCTGGTCGACCGTGAGCAGACCGCCAAGGACCTGGAACGCCTTGCGCCTGCCTTCGCGCTGCTGGAGCGCGCGTACCTCGCCGACCGGGGCGCCGCCGGCACGTTGGAGGGCGTCGACGAGCTCACCCCGGCCGCCGCGTTCGAGGCCGGGCGCCAGTTCGAGCGGGACCAGGCGACCTCCCGTACGGTGCGGTCGGAGTTCGTGACCCGCTGGCCGAAGACCCGCCGGAAGCTCGGCCGACCCGGTGAGTGATGGGGGGCGGGTGAGTGGTCGAGGGGTGCTCGCCGAGACCGGTCTGTTCGTGGTCTTCGAGGGCGGCGACGCGGTCGGCAAGTCCACCCAGGTCCGGGCGCTGGTGGACTGGGTGAGTGAGCAGGGTGTGCCGGTGATGGCGACGTTCGAGCCAGGGGACACCGCGATCGGGCAGACGATCCGCCGGGCCGTGCTGGATCCGGCCACCGGTGATCTGTCGCCCCGCACGGAGGCGCTGCTGTATGCGGCCGACAAGGCGCAGCACCTGGCCGAGGTGGTGCTGCCGGCGCTGGCCGCCGGATCGGTCGTCGTCTGTGACCGGTACGTCGACTCGATGCTCGCCTACCAGGGCGCTGGCCGGGTGCTGGCAGCGGCCGAGCTGGAGTCGGTCGCCCGTTGGGCCACCGAGGACCTGCGCCCGCACCTGACCGTGCTGCTGGACCTGGACCCGGGTGAGGCGGTGGCGGCCAAGGTCGACAAGGACCGGCTGGAGGCGGCCGGCGACGACCTGCACCGGCGCGCCCGGGACTTCTTCCTGGCCCTGGCCGCGGCGGACCCGGACCACTACCTGGTGCTCCCGGCCCGGCTGCCCATCGCCGAGATCGCCGAGCGGGTCCGCGAGCGCGTCCGCCCGCTGCTGCCCGACGTCCGCTGACCCGCTGACCCCTGATCCAGAACCCCTACCACCCGCTGGCGCACTCCTCTGGTGCCCCACGCGGCCGTTGCACCACGTGCGTGAGGGCAGCAGAGCGTGCGTCAGCGGAATGGGGGGAGGGCTGTCGCCGGCGACGGGCAGACTAGGGCCGTGACCAGCACCGTGCCCGCACCGACCGTCGGGGGGACCGCTCCCGATCCGGCGGACGCTCCGGTGGAGACGACCGGGGTCTGGGCGGACCTGATCGGCCAGGAGCGGTCGGTCGCCGTGCTGCAGCGCGCGGTGGCGGGTCACACCCACGCGATGAGCCACGCCTGGCTGATCACCGGTCCGCCGGGGTCCGGGCGGTCCAACGCCGCCCGCGCGTTCGCGGCGGCCCTGCAGTGTCCGCGCGACGGCTGCGGCACCTGCACCGAGTGCCGGACCTCGCTGTCGGGTGCCCACCCCGACGTCACGCTGGTCCGGACCGAGATGCTCTCGATCGGGGTCGACGAGGTGCGGGAGCTGGTCCGACGCGCGTCGATGAGCCCGACCCTGGGACGCCACCAGGTGCTGGTGATCGAGGATGCCGACCGGGTCACCGAGCGCGGTGCGGACGCCCTGCTGAAGGCGATCGAGGAGCCCGCCCCCCGGACCGTCTGGATCCTCTGCGCCCCGACGGCCGACGACGTGGTGGTCACCATCCGCTCGCGCTGCCGGTCCCTCACCCTGCAGACCCCGACCATCGACGACGTCACCCGGCTGCTGCAGACCCGCGACGGCATCCCCGCCGACCTGGCCGCGTACGCGGCGCGTGCCGCCCAGGGTCACGTCGGCCGGGCCCGCGCCCTGGCGCGGCACGAGTCCGCCCGGGACCGGCGGCGGGCGATCCTGGAGATCCCGTTCCGGCTGAAGGACCTGTCGGCCTGCCTGCAGGCCGCGGACACGCTGGTGAAGACGGCCGCGGACGAGGCGGCCACGGCCACCGCCGATCTCGACGCCCGGGAGCGCAAGGACCTCGAGGAGGCGCTCGGTTTCGGCACCAAGGGGGCCCGACCACGACAGGCCGCGGCCGCGATCAAGGATCTGGAGGAGCAGCAGAAGGCCCGGGCCAAGCGGCTGCAGCGGGACGCGATCGACCGGGCCCTGACCGAGCTGACCGGGTTCTACCGCGACCTGCTGAGCGTGCAGACGCGGGCCGGGGCGTCGCTGATCAACGACGACCTCGGTCCGAAGATCGCGGTGATGGCCCGCGCCTCGACCCCCGAGGCCACCCTGGGCAAGATCGACGCGCTGCTCGCCTGCCGCGAGGCGCTGGAGGGGAACGTGGCTCCGCTGCTGGCGGTGGAGTCGACCCTGATCAGCCTGGCTCGCCGCTGAGACGTCAGCCCACCTCTCCCGATCCTGGGCGCGCTGGTCGCTGCGGGCTTAACCTTGGCCCATGGCGCGGGTGATGGCCGTCTCCTTCACGCGATACGGCCGGCTCTACTACCTGGACGCCGGCGAGGAGACGTACGCCGTCGGCGAGCACGTGCTGGTGCCCACCGAGGCCGGTCCGGAGGTCGCCGAGTGCGTCTGGGCCCCGGAGACGGTGGGCGACGTGGACTTCGGGGAGCTGCCGCGCTGCCTCGGTCGCGCCGACCAGGCCCAGCTGGACCGGGACGCGGCCAACCGGCACCGGCGGGCCGAGGCGAAGCTGGTCGCCAAGCGCCTGATCAAGCGGCATGAGCTGCCGATGAAGGTGATGGGGATCGACTACCTCGACTCCGGCACCGACTTCGACGAGCTGATCGTCATCTACTTCACCGCCCCCCAGCGGGTCGACTTCCGGGGCCTGGTCAGTGACCTCGCCCGAGCCCTGCGGGCCCGCATCGACCTGCGGCAGATCGGCTCCCGGGAGGGTGCCCAGCTGGCCGGCGACCTCGGCAGCTGCGGCCGTGACCTGTGCTGCACGACGTTCCTGAAGAGCTTCGAGCCGGTCAGCCTGCGGATGGCCAAGCTGCAGGACCTGCCCGCCAACCCGTTGCGGATCTCCGGCGCGTGCGGGCGGCTGATGTGCTGCCTGAAGTACGAGCACCCCCTGTACGCCGACTTCGCCCAGTCCGCCCCGGCCATCGGCAGCCAGGTGACCACCCCCGCCGGTGAGGGCACGGTGATCGCCCACCAGGTGCCGGCCGACGCGGTGGTGGTCCGGGTCCGCGGCGGCGGCGTGCAGACCTGCGCCAAGGCCGACGTCTGCCCGTCCCGGGCGGCGCACGACAGTCGTGGCTCCGGACCGGGGTCCGCGCCTCCCGTGTGAGCTACCGCGTCGCAAACCCCACCTATAGTCGCCGCATGACACGGGGAGAGCGGTGACAGCGGTCCGCCGCCGTACGCCGTTCGGCCTGGTCCTGGTCGCGTTCGGGGTGCTGTCCCTGCTGCTGTCCGTCGGCTGTGCCCTGATCCCCAGCGGCATCCCGGGCTCCCGGCCGCAGCCGGGGACGTCGGCCGGGACGGCCACCTCGCCACCCGCGCAGGCGACCCCGGCGCCCTCGACCGCGGGCCGCCCCGTGCAGCCCGTCCCCGACCTCCGGCCCGCCGGCTTCATCGCCCCACCGCCGGGACAGGGTCTGCAGCGCTACCTCGGTCAGTCGATCCGCTGGTCCGACTGCGGCAAGGGTCTGCAGTGCGCGTCCGTGCTCGCCCCGCTCGACTACGCCGAGCCCGACCGGGAGGCGATCACCCTGGCCGTGGCGAAGCGGCCGGCCAGCAAGGGACCGGCGGCCGGGTCCCTGTTCATCAACCCCGGGGGTCCCGGAGGGTCCGGCACCGAGTACGTCGGCTTCTTCGAGGTGAAGGGGCTGGAGCGGTTCGACGTGGTCGGCTGGGATCCGCGCGGGACGGGCAGCTCCACCCCGGTCAGGTGCGCGAACGGCAAGGCCATGGACGCGTACACCTCCGTCGACATCTCCCCCGACGACGCGAAGGAGGAGCGGGCCCTCATCGACGCCCAGATCGACTTCGGCCGGGGCTGCCTGAAGCGGTCCGGGGAGCTGCTCGAGCACATCTCGACGACCGAGACCGTCCGGGACCTCGACCTCCTCCGCCATCTGGTCGGCGACAAGAAGCTGACCTACTTCGGGTCCTCGTACGGGACCAAGATCGGTGCCCTCTACGCACACCTCTACCCCGTACGGTGGGCCGGCTGGTGCTGGACGGTGCGGTGAACATCACCGACAGCAAGGACGTCAGCCAGCTCGACGGTTTCGAGCGCGCGCTCGGCAACTTCGCGACCTGGTGCGCGAAGCAGAAGTGCAAGCTCGGCGACAGCAAGGCCGAGGTCGAGCGTTCGATCAGCGACCTGCTGAACCGGCTCGACGCCAAACCCATCAACGGCGGTCGGGCGCCGCTCACCCAGCAGCTCGCGGTCACCGGGGTGCTGTCGGTGCTGTACGAGAACGAGGAAGGCTGGAAGTACCTGCGGCAGGGGCTGGAGCTCGCCGCCTTCGATGACGACGGTCGCTACCTGATGTTCTTCGCCGACCAGTACAACCAGCGGGGCAAGGGCGGGGTCTACGGGCAGCTGCAGTTCTCCTTCCCGGCCATCCGCTGCCTCGACTCCCAGGACGTCAGCGTGGCCGAGGCCGAGCGCGAGGGCGCCGAGGAGGCCAAGCGGGCGCCGACGCTGGGTCCCTTCGCCGGTGCCGACCTGGTCTGTCCGCTGTGGCCGGTCGCCCCGGCGCCCAAGGAGCCGACCATCCGGGGCAAGGGCGCCGCGCCGATCCTGGTGGTCGGGACGACGGGTGACCCGGCCACCCCGTACGAGTACGCGGAGCGGATGGCCGACCAGCTCGAGTCCGGGCACCTTCTGACGCTGAAGGGGGAGGGGCACCTCGGCTACGGGCAGAGCCCCTGCGTCCAGCGCTACGTCCAGGCCTACCTGCTCGACGGGCACGTGCCCGCCGACGGGACCCGCTGCTGAGGATCTGCTGGCTCCTGAGGATTCGCTGGGAGCTGGAGCGCGCCGGACCCGTTGGGGTGAACCGAGAGCCCGGGGAACATGCCGCCCGGGCCCTCAGTTCGGGGTGGAACACCTTGACCATCGGGAGGACGAGGGGGTGTGCGACCCGATCGGGATGACGCTGAGTCTGCTCGGTGAATCTGTGATCCGGCTGAGGACCGATGGTGAACTTGGTGAGGATGCCTGCCGCCGGCGTGGCGGCGGCGGCGTTTCGCCTCGAC
>CAVXBJ010000035.1:0-76931 GCA_963759915.1 uncultured Actinomycetota bacterium
CCGGCCATCGTGACCAGCTCGGCGGACAGGGCCTCACAGGTGGCGTCGGGGTCGGCGCCCGCTTCCAGCCAGGCCGAGTTGACCCGCAGCACGCCCCGGGTCCGGTCGACCTTTAGGTCGACGCGCGCGACGATCCGCTCGTCCATGAGGAAGGGTAGAACGTAGTAGCCGTGCACCCGCGCTCGGCGGGCACGTAGATCTCGATACGGTAGTGGAAGCCGAACAGTCGCTCGGTGCGCGCGCGCTCCAGATCAGCGATCGAACGGGCGAGCAGCGCCCGGCGCCCGGATCCGAGCGCGGCCGATGGGCGCCGGCGGGCCACAGATAGGTGGGCCGGTCCGGACCATCCCTCGAGGTGGCCACCGGGACGTAGCTCGCCGGCATCGACCAGGTCGGCGATCGCTTGGCGGGTCAGCTGGGGGCCGGTCCGGAAGTAGTCGCGGAGGCCTCGTAGTCACTCGCCTACGCCCAGCGTCCTCGCGGCCACCCGGATCAGCTCCCGCACCGACTCTCGTCCCGGGTGGGGATCCGGTACGCCAGCACGCGCGGCGGGGATGCACCCGCTCCGTCAGGTCGTACCGACGCTCGAACTGCCGGTTGCGGCCGGCCGCGGTGATCTCCCGGTCCAGAACAGCCACTCCAGGCAGGTCTTGACCGAGGACCAGTTCCAGCCCCAGTGATCGTGGCGACGCTCCTCGTCGTGCTCGATCTCGCGGGACGTCAGCGGCCCACGCTCGGCCAGCTCCTCCCGGACGTCGGCGACGAGCTGCGGGTGCTCGGCCCGGATCCGCTGCATCCGGCCCCAGGCCTCCTCGGCGGCGGCGGCCATCCGCCAGCGCAGGGCCGGCTGGAGCGTCACGTCGATCAGGCTGGCCTCGTGCCCCCAGTACTCGAAGAGCCGGCGCGGGGGGCGCTGCGCGGCCCGGTGCAGCAGCTCCGGATCGTACGGCCCCAGGCGGGAGAACAGCGGCAGGTAGTGGGCGCGGGCGACGACGTTGATCGAGTCGATCTGGAACTGGGCCAGCCGGCCGATGGTCGCCTGCACGTCCCGCATGGTCGGCCGGGCCGGGTGCGGCCGCCCGAACCCCTGCGCGGCCAGCGCAACCCGCCGGGCCTGGGCGAGCGACAGCCGCTCTCGTGGTCGACCTTGGGTGGCGGTGAGAGGCACCCGCTGACGGTAGCGGCGCCACCGACATCCGGCCGACGACCAGGCGATCCCGGAAGTTCGGTGATGCACCACGTCTCCGGCACGCAACCAACGTTCTCCTGGAGGCGTAGAGACACCACCATCCGGCTCCAACGAAGGAGTGAACATGCGACGAAGCACGCGTACGCTGACGGCCGCGACGGCCGGTCTGGGTCTCGCCATCACCTGCCTGCTGGGCAACGCTCCACCGGCCTCGGCCGAGCCCGAGTGCCTGACCAACAGCTCCGACTTCGACCGCGACGGAACCCCGGACGTCACCGTCGGGGTCCCCGGCGGAGCGGGCCGCAACGGCGCCGTACAAGTCCGGCTCAGCAACAAGGGCAAGCCGATCACCACCACGGTGACCGGCGCACCAGGGTTCGGCACCGCGGTCACGTCGCTGAGCTCGTACACCGACGAGGGCGACGACGCGCTCTGCAGCCAGCTGGTCGTCGGCAGTCCCGACGAGAGCCTGCGCACCGACCTGCAGCGGAGTGGCGTGGTGCACCTCTTCACCTGGAGCGCCTCGGCGAAGCGCTTCGTCCCCGCGCCACCATCGAGGCTCCAGGCACCGAGTTCGAGGACATGGCGCAGTCCGGTGCCCGGTTCGGCGCCGCCCTGGCCGCCGAGCAGCGCCCCGCCGACCAGATCGACCCGCGGCCGGCGCGGCTCTTCGTGGGCGCACCGGGGTTGGACATCAACGACGGCCGGGACACCGGCCAGGTCACGTCCTTCTGGGTCGACGCGGACGAGGATCCCGACGTCCATGACGTCGAGTTCACCCGGCTCGGTGAGCCCTTCACCGATGAGCCCACGCCGGGGGCCGCCCTCGGCTCGTCGCTCTCGGTCGGCGGAGGGAAGGTGGCGATGGGCATCCCGGCTTCTCGACTCAGGACAAGGCGGGTGCCGGTGCCGTCCTGGTCGACAACGTGGACACCGACCCGACGGCCCCATCGCCCTGGTGCTGTCGCAGGCCAGCCGGGGGGTGCCGGGGACGGCGGAGAAGGGAGACCGGTTCGGGACCTCGGTGCACCTGGTTCCGGCGCGGGGCGGCGGCGCGCCCACCCTGCTGGTGGGCACCCCGGGCGAGGACGTCGGCAGCAAGAAGGACGCCGGTTCCGTGACCGTCGCCCGCATCTCCTCCGACCTCGAGCTCAGCGGCACGGTCCGCACCCTCGACCAGAACTCGACCGGCATGGCCGGCTCCGTCGAGGCCGGCGACCAGCTCGGAGCCGCCGTGTCGAGCGTGCAGTACGGATCCTCGGTCGCCCACCTCGTGGGCGCTCCCGGCGAGGACGTCGGTCGTACCCGCGACGCGGGGATGGTGCAGACCATCGGCAACGGCAAGGGCTGGACCCAGAGCAGCTCGCGCGTGCCCGGCAACGCCGAGGCCGGCGACCGGCTCGGCTCCTCCCTGGGCGGGTCGCCGTCCACCGGGGCGACCAAGCCGCTGATCGGCATCCCGGGTGAGGACTCCTCGACCGGGGCCGTGCTGGTCGGGCTGCCGATCGGTGGCGGCTCGGTCAGCTACCTGAAGGGCAGCACGGCCGGCAACCGGTACGGGTTCGCGGTCGCTCCCTGACCTCCGGAGGATCGGCTCGGTGGCGGCTGGGGACCGCCACCGACGCCGGCTCCGAGTGGACGATCAGACGGCTACGGCGGCGTTCTCCAGCCGGATCACGCCGTAGTCGTACGCCTTGCGGCGGTAGACGACGGCGGGCGCCTCGCCGTGCTCCAGATCCATGAACAGGAAGAAGTCGTGGCCGACCAGCTCCATCTCGTGCAGGGCCTGGTCCAGGGTCATCGGGGTCGCCGCGTGCACCTTCTCGCGGACCAGCAGCGGTCCCTCGCCGTGCACCTCCATGCCGGCCACGTTGTGCACCTCGGTGCCGTTGGTGACCACGACCTCCTCGGCCACCTCGGGGAGCTCGGCCGCGGCCTCGTGCAGCGACATCGGCCGGTGCGACCCGCGGTGCACCCGCTTGCGGTCCGCGGCCTTGCGAAGCTGGGCCATCAGCTTGTCCAGCGCCAGGTCGAAGGCGGCGCTCTTGTCCTCCGACGCGGCCTCTGCCCGCACCACCGGACCCTTCGTCCGGAGCGTGATCTCGACCCGGCTGGCTTGATCGTGCTGCCGCCTGTTCCGCTCCGCCGAGACCTCGACCTCGACCCGGATCACTCGATCATCGAGCTTCTCCAGACGGGTGATCTTGTCCTCGACATAGTCGCGGAACGCGTCCGACACCGTGCAGTGCCGGCTCTTGACGACAACATCCATGTCAGCCTCCAGCAGTAGTAGCAACCGGGCCGTTTCACCTCGACCCTCACCCGTGACGCTAGTCCCCGCCTTCGTGCTTGACCATGGCGCCCCGGCGATCTTGGGCAGTTCTCAGTAGCTGGACAGCCTGCGCACAGTGGCTGAGACGGTGGCCGCCCCGAGCACCTCGAACCCGGCTTCGGCCAGGCAGCGGGCGGCCTCGGTGAGGCTCGCACCGGTGGTCACCAGGTCGTCCACGACCACCAGCGCCGGCCCGTCCGGGCGCACCCCCGCCGCCGTCCCCCAGCGCCTCGGAAACCTTCCCGATCGGCGCAGGCGCAGGCCACCCCGCAGGTTCGCGGACCGCTCGGCCGCGTCCAGACCGGACTGGTCGGCCAGCCCACGGTGCTGGGCCAGCAGACCGACGGTCCGCACCGGACGTCCGGCCGAGAGCCGCCGGACCGCCCGCTTGGCCAGCGCGGCCGTCGCGTCGAACCCACGTTCCCGGACGGCCGCGGTGGCCGAGGGCACGGGAACCAGGATCACCGGCTCGTCGAGCGGCACCCGGCGGGCCGTCAGCAGCTCCACCACGGAGGCCGCCAGCCGATCACCCAGCAGGGACGTCAGCATCAGGGCCTGGTCCTCTTTGTGGGCACCGAGCAGCCCGCGGTGCACGTCGTCGTACGGTCCGGCGGTCGCCGTCAGCGGGAACCCGGCCGGGGCGGGCGTCGGCGCGGTCAGCCGCGTCGGCTGGGCGTTCAGATGCGCCCGGCAGGCCGGGCAGGCACCCCACCATGCGGAGCCGCAACCGGGACAGCCGGCGCCGAGGAGGAGGTCGGCGGTCGCCGACCACCAACCCCACGCCCGCTCCCCCACGGCCCGGTCACCCACCTCGCAAGTCTGGCATCCCGGTCCACGCTGTGACGGCGCGGCTCAGCCCGGACCGGCGACCGCGGAGACGTCGTCCAGCAGCGTCAACCACTGCGTGCTGCCGTCCCGCCAGGTCTGGCCGGAGCTGTCCAGCACGACGACGGTCTGGCTCTTCACCAGCACCGTCAGCGAGACGGCGTCCCACGCGATCGGCTCGCCCACGGCCGTGATCGCGGAGGCGTCCTGACTCACCCGGTAGACGGTCAACGGGACGTCGCCGGACGCCCCGCCCAGCACGGCGAGCGAGCTGGCGTCGGACCAGGCCAGGTCACGCAGCAGGCTGAGATCGGGGGTGGTGGAACGCGTGACGTCCAGCGGCAGCCAGCCGTCGAGCCGGATCCGCTCGCCGCGCACGATGCGGGCCAGGCCCAGCTCCGTCCGCCCGTCGACCTGGCGGATCAGCGCCATCCGGACACCGTCGGGACTGATCGCGAAGGCCTTGATCCGCCCGCGGCTGAGGATGGTCGACTCGATCTCGGCCACCCGGCCGTCGCGCTCCACCCACAGCCGTTGCTTGCCTCGCCGGTCGCCGACCGCCCACAGCTCGGCGAACCGCGTGAACTGCGGACGCAGCAGGCCGGTCGCGTCGGAGAGCACCGTACGCGGCACGCCGTCCGCGGCCTCGGCCCGGCGCAGCACCGTGCCGCCGTCGGTGACCGCCGCCAGGTCGGAGCCGGTCGCCGACACGGCGAGCTGGCCCACCGGCCAGCGACCCGCGCCCAGCGGACCGGGCACCGGGACCGTCTGACCGGGGTCCGTCAGCGACGCCAGCACGGACACCTTGTCGCCCCGGGCGGTGTAGAGGGAGTCCACGATGCCGGGTGGGATCGGGTCGAAGGCCGCGAACCGCGAGTCCAGGGTCACCTCGTAGGTGCCCGGGTCGGCCCCCGGGATGGCGTACGGCTGCTGGTTCACGGTGAACGTGACGCCCTGGATGCCCGTGGGTTGCAGCGTGTAGAGCACCTGGGCCGCCATCAGCGTGCGCTGGCCGTCGTTCAGGTTGAGCACGTTGTCGCTGAGGGCGACCTTCGCGACGCCGTCGTTGATCGTCACTGCGTCGACGCTGAGGGCCGTGCCCTCCGGGATGGCACTGGTCACCGCCGGTGCGAGCCAGTCCGACGGCCCGTTCAGCAGGGCCCGCATCAGCACGGAGGCGATGCTGGGCTGGTTGCGCAGGTTCGGCAGGTAGATCGGGTTCGGCACGAGGGCGCTGCCGTTGCCCACGAAGTAGAGGTTGTACGGCTGGTAGAACGAGCTGAAGGCGAACTCCGCGACCATCAGGCCGGGCGGCGGCGTGCTGATCCGCCACTCACCGTTCTCCTTGACCATGCCGAAGTTCACTCGCCAGGCCTTGTCCTGGGCGGTGTACGTCCGGTCGGGCCCGAGCGACCCGACGAGGCGGCCGTCGAGGATGACGGTGGTGCCGGCGGCCTGGAGCGATCCGGAGTAGATCGAGACCCCGGACTCAGGCGCCCACTTCTCGGCGGCGCCGGTGGTCAGGAACTGCCGGGCGACCGCGTAGTTGGGCTGGAAGTTCGACGTGGCCCGAAGGAAGCCCTGGACGATCTGCTTCGGCTCGTCGCCGGCCGCGGGCGGCGCGACGTCGACGTTGATGCAGTTCTGGCACTCGGGTGGCTGACCCTCGACCTTCTCCACCGGCCCGGAGGTCGGCACGCTGACGCAGCCGGTGACCAGACCGACCAGCAGGAGCACGACGGCGAGCAGGAGCGGCGTACGCCTCATCGGGCGGCTCCGGCCGCATCGGACGGCGACTGAGCCGTGTTCGACGCATCGCCCCTGCTCGACGAGTCGCCCGTGCTCGACGCGTCGGGAACCGTTGGGACCTCGGTCGGCGCGACGACGGGCTCGAGTGGCGCGGTGACCACCGTGCCCGCCTCGATCGGCGGAGCGGGCAGCACCAGGTCGCGCGGCACCAGCGGCAGCGGCGAGGACTCGATCACCCCGCCCGCGACCTTGGGAACGGTCAGCCGGAACTGCGCCCCCATCCCCGGCCGACCCCAGGCCGTCAGCCACCCCTTGTGCAGGTTGGCGTCCTCCATCGAGATGGCCAGGCCCAGGCCCGTCCCGCCCACGGTCCGCGCCCGGGCCGGGTCGGCTCGCCAGAACCGGTGGAACACCTGCTTGGCCTGGCCGGCCTCGAACCCGACTCCGTGGTCGCGGACCGCCACCGCGACCGCGTGGTCGTCGGACTCCACCACGATGTCGATCGGTCGACCTTCACCGTGCTCGATCGCGTTCACCAGCAGGTTGCGAACCACCCGCTCGATCCGGCGCGCGTCGACCTCGGCGTATCCCGGCCGGGGGGCGTGCACCCGGATCTCGGACCCACTCGTCCGGGCCAGCTGCTCCGACGCGATCACGACCCGGTCGACGACGTCCCGCAGGTCGACCTCGTTCACCGCCAGCACAGCCGCACCGGCGTCGAACCGGGAGATCTCGAGCAGGTCGGTGAGCAGCGCCTCGAAGCGGTCGAGCTCGGTCTGCAACAACTCGGCGGAGCGGGCGGCGATCGGGTCGAAGTCCTCCCGCGTCTCGTACAGCACCTCGGCCGCCATCCGCACCGTGGTCAGGGGGGTCCGCAGCTCGTGGGAGACGTCGGAGACGAAGCGCTGCTGCACCCGGGACAGCTCCTCGAGCTGACCGATCTGCTTCTGCAGCTCCGAGGCCATGTAGTTCATCGAGGTGGCCAGCCGGGCCAGGTCGTCGCGGCCGCGGACCTTCATCCGGTCGTCCAGGTTGCCCGAGGCGAGGCTCTCGGCGGCGCGCCGGGCCGCCCGGATCGGGACGACGACCTGACGGGCCACGAGCGCCGCGATGAAGGTCAGCAGCACCACCAGGATCGCCCCGGTGCTGACCACGGCGGTCTGCAGCACGGCCAGGATGTTCATCTGCTGCGTGAGCGGGAAGATGAAGTAGATCTCGTAGCGACCGGTGCCCGGCAGGGTGAGACCGGAGCCGACCGCGATGCCGGCCACGTCCGGAGTGTCGTCGCGGTAGATGACCTCGGTCGGGGTCATCAGCAGGTCGTCGCTGGTCGCGACCTGGGACCGCAGGGTGTCGGGGATGCTGGCGGGCGACACGTCGCCGGCGGTGATCGTCTGGCCGCCGGAGATGATGATCACGTCGTACTGGTCACTGCCCCCGGAGCGGTTCGCGAAGCCCAGGGCCAGCTCGGTCAGCTTCTTGTCGGGGTTGGGATCGCCGGTGAGGTCGGCGGAGTTCAGCTGCTGCTGGGCGGCGTCGAGCGCCTGCCTCGCCTCGATGCTGACCGAGTCCCGTTTGGCCTCCATCACCCCCATGCTGGCCTGCCGCATCAGCAGGAAGCCGCCGAGCACCAGGACCAGGACGGAGGCACCGAAGACCGAGAGGATCACCCGCAGGGGCAGCGACTGCCACCACCACTCGACCGGCAGACGCCACCAGCGCCGCGACCCGGCGCTCAGCGAGGGGAGGTTCGACACTTCTCGGCGCGTGGCCGCGACTCGGCCGGGCGCGACGCGCCGGAGATCACGTCGGCTCACCCGCCTTGTAGCCGATGCCGCGCACCGTCACCACGATCTCCGGGTGCTCGGGGTCGCGCTCGATCTTGGACCGCAGCCGCTGCACGTGCACGTTGACCAGCCGGGTGTCGGCGGCGTGCCGGTAGCCCCACACCTGCTCCAGCAGCACCTCGCGGCTGAACACCTGCCAGGGTCGCCGGGCGAGAGCCAGGAGCAGGTCGAACTCCAGCGGCGTGAGCTGGATCGGGGCACCGTTGCGCTTGACGGTGTGCCCGTCGACGTTGATCACCAGATCGCCGATCCGCAGCATCTCCTGATCGACCTCTTCGGGCGATCGACGCAGCCGGGTCTTGATCCGGGCGATCAGCTCCTTGGCCTTGAACGGCTTGGCCACGTAATCATCGGCCCCCGCCTCCAGCCCGGCCACCACGTCGATGGTGTCGGACTTCGCCGTGAGCATCACGATCGGGACCAGGGACTCCGCCCGGATCTCCCGGCAGATCGCCACCCCGTCCTTGCCCGGCAGCATCAGGTCCAACAGCACCAGGTCCGGGCGGGAGTCGCGGTAGGTGTCCAGCGCCTTGTCCCCGTGGGCGCACCAGATGGGGTCGAAACCCTCGTTGCGCAGCACCAGGGACAGCATCTCGGCCAGGGCGGCATCGTCGTCGACGACCAGCACGCGACCCTTGTCGGTCCGCCCCTCGTGGGCTCGGCCGGACTCGTGGGCAGTGGTGGTCTGGTCAGCCGACACCGTGGCCTCCGACACGCGCATTCCCTTCGTCAGGATCGACCCCGCCGGACCGCCTGGCCCGGGCACGATCGTCATGTTCATCCTATGCGGGCACACCAGGTCACGGCTTGATATCGGCGAGGCCGCGCGTTTCCTGACCACGGACGGCTTCCGCCACCCCCGGCCACCCCGGCCCCCGGGCGCACGTTTCCTGACCACGGACGGCTTTCGCCCCCGGGCCGGCCCGGTTCGCAGTTTGCCAGTTCAGCAAGAGATCATGCCGATCTGGCCAGTTCGACCGATGATGGACGCTGACGTCCGCCCACCGGAGGAGATCCATGCCCGACCACCACACCCACGAGCACCACACAGACCAGCACCACGCAAACCAGCACCACACCCACGAGCACGCCCGCCGGGACGAGACGGAAGCCACCGACCCGGTGGTCTTCTGGGAGGAGTTCTACGGCGCGGGTCGCCGGCCCTGGAGTGGTCGGCCGAACGCTCTGTTGGTCGACGAGCTGGCCGTCCGCCCCCTCGCCCCCGGCACCGTGCTGGATCTGGGCAGCGGTTCCGGCGGCGACGCGGTCTGGTTCGCGGGTCTCGGCTGGGTGGTGACCGCGGTCGACATCTCCGCCGCCGCGCTGGCGGTCGGGGCCGAGGCGGCCCGGGACGCGGGCGTGACCGAACGGATCACCTGGCAGCGCGGCGACCTGGAGGCCGACTTCCCCACCGGCCGCTGGGACCTGGTGGTGGCCAGCTACCTGCAGTCCCCCGTGGCCCTCGACCGCGACCGTGTGCTGCGAGCGGCCGCCGGGGCCGTCCGCCCGGGCGGCATCCTCCTGGTCCTCGGCCACGAGCGCTTCCCCGCCTCACACCAGGGTGCCCTCACCGAGCTGCCGACGACGACCGACGTCCTCGCGTCGCTCGACCTCACCGGCTGGACCGTCGAGCGGGCCGAGGCCGTCGCCATGCCCTCGGCCGACGACGGTCACGGTGAGCACTTCGACCACGTGATCCGCCTCCGTCGAGACCGCTGAGCCCGACCCCGTCGGCCGTTCACGCCCGTACGCGCACGCCGGGTGCCTGACGTGCCGCGCTCCGACGCCGTAGGTTGCACGCGTGGGACGACCGACACTGATCCTGGTGACCGGACCGGCTGGCTCCGGCAAGACGACCCTGGCGCACCAGCTGGCGGCGGAGATCGGCTGTCCCACCGTGAGCAGGGACGAGATCAAAGAGGGCATGGTCTTCTCCCACCCCGGGTTCGTGCCGTCCACCAGCGACCCGCTCACGCTGCGCACGTACGAGCTGTTCTTCGAGGCGATGGCGTTGCTGCTCCGGGCCGACGTCACCCTGGTCGCCGAGGCCGCCTTCCAGCACCGTCTCTGGGTGCGGGGGCTGTCACCGCTGGGCGACCTCGCCACCGTCAGGGTCGTCCGGTGCTCGGTGTCCGAGGAGATGGCCCGAGAGCGCCAGCAGCAGCGTCTGCTGAGCCAGAGCACCCGGTCGGCGCACGCCGACGCCGAGCACCTGATCCGCGCGGAGCCGTTCGACCGTCTTCACCTCGACGCGCCCACCCTCGACGTGGACACCTCCGACGGCTGGCAGCCGGGGCTACCGGCCATCGCCGCGTTCTGCCGCGGCTGACCCGCCGCGTGGTCGTCAGCCGACCGGCGAGGCCGACCACCGACAGCAGCTGCAGCTTCTCGTGGCTCTCGCTTCCCGGCGTGGCGGTGTAGACGAGCAGCGAGTGCGCCTGCTCGGGATCCAGCAGCGCCTGACACGACAGCTCCAGCGAACCGACGACCGGATGATGCTGGCTGCCGTCTCGTTCCCCTGACGCCCTCGGGGTGGAGCGGTCAGTTCCACTCCGGGTCCTCGACCCAGGTGGCCAGGAAGGCGAGCTCGCTCTTCTGCCGGCGGAGCACGCGGCGCCACAGGCCCGTCGGGCGACGGCCGAACACGTCGTCGTAGTCGGCCTTCACGACGTACCACATCTGCTGGGCCACCTCCCCGGCGAGCTGTCCCGGCGACCACCCGGCGTAACCGGCGAAGATGCGCAGATCGGCGTACGCTCCGGCGACGATCTCGATCGGGGTGTCCAGGTGCAGCAGGCCCACCCGGTCGAACAGGGGGCGCCAACCGGGCGGCTCCTCGCCCTGCTCGGACAGACTGGCCAGGCAGATCGCCCCGTTGGGTGACACCGGACCGCCGTGGAAGAGCAACTTGGGTTCGGTGACCGCCGACACCCAGTCCGGCAGCACCGACTCCAGCGTGGTCTGCGAGATCTCGTTCAAGATCACGCCCAGGGCGCCGTCCTCGTCGCTGTCGAGCACCAGGACGACGGTCTGGTCGAAGACACCGTCGGTCAGCAGAGCGCTGGCCACCAGCAGATCGCCGGGCTCCGGGGTCGCGCCGCTCACCCGGCCGCCCGCCTGGCCACCAGCAGCCGGAACGCGACCCACCCCAGTCCGATCCCGATCAGGTCCGCGATCGCATCGACGGGGTCGCCGCTGCGGCCGGAGCCGGGACGGGCCTGGACGAGCTCGCTGACGACGGCGTTGACCGCGAACACGCCGGAGACCGCCGCGACCCCGAGCGGTCGCAGCGTACGACCGGCTCGCGCGGCGTAGATCTGTGACGTCAGCAGCACCAGGGACATAGGCAGAGCGAAGCCTATGGCGTGCTGGAGCTTGTCGGCACTCGGGAACCACGAAGGCTGCACCGGACCGGAGGGTCCGTACAGCCCGATCTGCTGCGCCACCACGGCCGCCACCGTCGCCAGCAGGAGCAATCGCGGTCCCCAGTGCGACCACCTGCCGCCGGCAGCGGGTCGGCTCAGACGACGACCTCGGTGTCGGTGGGCAGCTCGGCGGGGCCTCCGGCCGCGACCCGGACGGCCTGGGCGACCCGGCGGTGCACGTCGGCGTGGAACACGCTCGGGGTGATGTAGGTGGCGTTCAGCTCGTCGTCGCCGACCACCGACGCCAGCGCCCGGGCCGCGGCGATCAACATGGCCGGGGTGATGTCGGTCGACCGGGCATCCAGCAGCCCACGGAACACCCCGGGGAAGGCCAGCACGTTGTTGATCTGGTTCGGGAAGTCGCTGCGGCCGGTGGCCACGACCTCGGCGTGCAGCGTCGCCTCCGCAGGATCGATCTCGGGCTCCGGATTGGCCAGCGCGAACACGATCGCCCGATCGGCCATCGTCGACACGGCCGCCGCATCGATCACCCGGGGAGCGGACACCCCGATGAACACGTCGGCACCGGCCAGCGCCTCCTTCAGCGAGCACTCCAGGTTGTCGGGATTGGTGTGCTCGGCCAACCACTGCAGCTGTCCGGAGATCCCCGGACGGGTCCGGCTCACGATCCCGTCGATGTCGGCCACCACCACGTGCCCCACCCCGGCCTCCAGCAGCAGCTTCAAGATCGCGGTGCCGGCCGCACCGGCACCGGACAGCACCACCCGGATCTTCGTGATGTCCTTCTCCACCACCCGCAACGCGTTGTAGAGCGCGGCCAGCACCACGATCGCCGTCCCGTGCTGGTCGTCGTGGAACACCGGGATGTCCAGCTGCTCCCGCAGCCGTGCCTCGATCTCGAAGCACCGTGGCGCGGAGATGTCCTCCAGGTTGATGCCGGCGAAGCCCGGGGCGATCGCCTTGACCACCGCGACGATCTCGTCGGTGTCCTGGGTGTCCAGACACAACGGCCACGCATCGATGCCACCGAACCGCTTGAACAGCGCCGCCTTGCCCTCCATCACCGGCATCGCCGCCTCCGGACCGATGTTGCCCAGGCCCAGCACCGCCGACCCGTCACTGACCACCGCGACCGTGTTCCGCTTGATGGTCAGCCGGCGGGCGTCGTCCTTGTTCTTCGCGATCGCCAGGCACACCCGCGCCACCCCCGGGGTGTAGATCATCGACAGGTCGTCACGGTTGCGGATCGGCAGCTTCGCGTTCATCTCGATCTTGCCGCCGAGGTGCATCAGGAACGTCCGGTCGCTGACCCGACCGATGGTCACTCCCGGCACCGCGCGCATCGCCTCGACCAGCTCGTCGGCGTGGTCGGTGTCCCGCGCGGCACAGGTGACGTCGATCCGCAGCCGGTCGTGGCCCGAGGCCGTGACGTCGAGCGCGGTCACCGCGCCCCCGGCCTGCTCCACCGCCGCCGTGAGGTGGCTGACCGCCGCACCTCCCGCCGGGACCTCCAGGCGAACAGTGATCGAATACGAAACCGACGGCGCTGCGCTCATAGCTCGGGAGTCTTGCACGCCGTCACGGTCGGCGTCTCTATGTGAACATTGCGGTCACGCCGCGGGTCGTGCGGTGTGCGTCACAGCAGTGTTGGTGACAGCAGTGTTGCGTGACAGCAGTGCGCGTGACAGCAGTGCGCGTGACAGCAGTGCTCACAGCCGGACGGTGCTGGTGGCCACGGCCGGAGGTTCGTCGGGGTGTCCGACGCCCGGGCACGCACCTCGCTGCGTTCTCCTCGGTCGCGATGCGACTCGGCATCCCTCCCTCGTCGGCCTGGCGATCCACGCACCTGGACCCCGGACACCCGTGACGAACTTCCGGCCGCAACCACTACCGGGAGACCCGGCCCTTCAAGATGGAGTGCCAGTAGAGCCGGGGCTGCAGGTAGCGGTCGTACGCCCAGGTGAGGCGTCGGGGCTTGACGAGGTCGATCAGCGGGACGCTCGGGGTGATCGCTCCGGCCCGGTCGAACTCGGCCAGCACCAGCCGGTCCCGGCCCACCGTGATGGGTGCGGTGGAGTAGCCGTCGTACGTCACCAGCGGACGTCGGTCCCGACGACGGGTGAGGTTGTCGGCCACCACCGCCACCTGCTTGCGCAGGGCACCACCCGAGCGGGAGGCCGCGACGTCCGCGGCGTCGCCGAGACCCCAGACGCTCGGGTAGCGGCGGTGGGCCAGAGTGCCGGGATCCACGTCGATCATGCCCGCGACGTGCGCATCCATCGCGCTCTCGTCGCCCGGGCCACCGGTGGACGTCGTCTCCCCGAGCGGGCGTGAGACCCCACCGGCCGCCAGCCAGCTGGGCGGCCGGTGCCGCGGCACGAAGTGCAGCAGGTCGTACGGCAGTCGTGACGCCGTGCCGCTCTGGTCGAGCTCGAGGGTCCGCTCCTCGGTGTCGACCCGGCGGACCCGGGTGTCGGTGAGCACGGTGATGCCGAAGCGCCGGGCGATCTCCACCAGCTCGTCGTCCACCACGGGGATGCCGAAGATCGTCGGCCACGGGACGATCAACGTCACCGTCATCTCCCCCAGCACGCCGGTACGGCGCCAGTGGTCGGCCGCCAGGAACAACGGCTTCAGGGCCGCCCCCGCGCACGGCACCGGACCGGCGGCCACCACGAACACCGCGTTCCCCGCGGTGAAGCCCTCGACCAGCTGCCAGGTGTACGGCGCCCGCTCGTCGACGTAGTTGGAGGAGCCGTGGACCGAGTGCACCGCGCGGTGGCTGCCCGGCACGTCGTCCCAGTCCGGGGTCACGCCGGGGCAGAGCACCAGGTCCTCCGCGATGACCTGTCGACCGCCAGCGGTCTCGACCCGACGGGCGACCGGGTCGACCAGGGTGATCTCGTCGCGGTACCAGGTGACCCCCGGCGGGATCACCTCGGCCTGCGGCCGCTCGAGGTCGTCCAGGGCGGCTTGCCCACCGCCGACGTAGGACAGCAGCGGTCGGTAGCGGTGGGTCTGCCGCGGGTCGATCAGCGCGACGTCGGTGAAGCCGTCCCGGCGCAGGCGTGCGGCCAGCGAGACCCCGGCCTGGCCGGCGCCCACGATGACCACGTCATGGCGGTTGATCAGGCGGCCGTCCGGTCGGGGTCGGACGTCTCGTCGAGGACGTCGTCGAGGGCCTCGCGGACGGCCTGCCGGGTGGCCAACCGGACGGAGGCAGCCTGCTGCAGGTCGGCGTTGTCGGCGTCGGCCAGGCGCCGGCGCTCGGTCTTCTCCGCCTCGAGGGCGGCGTCCCGCGCGTAGCGGATGCGGTCCCAGATGTCGTGAGTCACGTCGGAATCTCTCTGTGGTGCTCGGTTCGCAGCGGAAGTCCCGCACCTGCTCTTCGCACGAACCGGCGCATCGGATGCGGTGATCCGGAAGCAGGGCGCCCACGAGGGCAGCACCTTCGAGCTGTCCTGCTCCACCGACCCCCTCGGCCCGGAGCCCTGTCCGCAGCGCCGACCGTGGCGATCGGGCGGGTTCGTCGACGAGCTGGCGCGGAGACTGCCGGCCGCCCGCCTCCTCTACTGGACCTGAGCCTCGATCTTGTCGATGAGCTTCGTGAGCATCGTCATGTTGCGGCTCGTGCTCGAGTTCTTTCCCAGGATCTGCTCCCAGTCCCGTTTGACCAGCGTCGAATCGGTCGACTTCCCGTGCATCAGCCAGTGCACGTCGCGGCCGTCGACCACCACGGTGTCGACGTCGTTGGACAGCGCGGCGAGATCGGTCCGCTGCGACGGGGTCGGCACGTCGGCGAGAAAGGTCACGAAGTAGGTGTCGCCCGGTGCCGGCTCGAACGGGTGTCGGCCGACGACGTCGCGCAGCTCACCGGCCGAGCGGACGAACGTGGTGACCTCGAAGCCGACGTCGCGTTCGATGGCTGCACCGATCGACCCCTCGAGAGCCGCGCGCGGACCGCCGGCCGAGAAGACCACGTTCCCGCTGTTGATGTAGGTCCAGGCCCCTCGATGGCCGAGCTGCTCGAACACCTCGACGAGGCGGGCGTTGCGCACCCTGCGCCGACCGACGTTCACGGCGCGGAGAAAGGCGATCCGGGTCGACATGCCCACCATGGTGTCCCATCCCGGCGGCCCGGCGGCTGGCACCGGGGTCCGAAGGTCGGACCTCGCCAGGCACGACCCGACGTCGACCACGGGCGGTGTCGAGCAGCCAGGTTCCGACCTCAGGTCGCGGCGCGTTCGGCCAACCAGCGGACGGGATCACCCCGGGCGATCACGACCCCCAGCAGGTCCGGGAAGGCGTCCGGGGTGCAGGCGAACGCCGGGATACCCAGCTCGGCCAGCAGCGCCGCGCGGTCGTGGTCGTACGCGGGGGCGCCGGCGTCGGACAGGGCCAGGAGCACGACCACGCGGACGCCGGCCCGGTGCAGCGCCGCCAGCCGGCGGATCAGCTCGTCGCCGTCGCCGCCCTCGTAGAGGTCGGTGATCAGCAGGAACACGGTCTCGGTGGGCCGGCTGATCAGCTCGGCGCAGTAGGCGACCGCCCGGTTGATGTCGGTGCCGCCGCCCAGCTGGCAGCCGAACAGGACCTCCACCGGGTCCTCCAGCAGCTCGGTCAGGTCCACCACGGCGGTGTCGAAGGCGACCAGGGAGGTGCGCAGGGTGCGCAACGACCCGAGCACCGCGCCGAACACCGATGCGTAGACCACCGACTCCGCCATCGAGGAGGACTGGTCGATGGCGATGACCACGTCGCAGGCCAGCGCCTTGGTGCTGCGGGCGTGCCCGACCAGTCGCTCCGGCACCACGGTCTTGTACTCGGGCAGGTAGTGGTCGAGGTTGCGGCCGATGGTGGCCAGCCAGTCGATGTCGGCGGTCCGCGGGCGGCGGGTGCGGGCGGCCCGGTTGACCGCCCCGCCGACCGCGGACCGGGTCCGCTCCCGGATCCGCTGCTCGATCTCGGCCACCACCTGGGCGACCACCGTCCGGGCGGTCTCCCGGGTGGTCTCGGGCATCACCGAGGTCAGCCCGACCAGGGTGGCGACCAGGTGGACGTCGGGTTGCACGGTGCTCAGCAGCTCCGGCTCGAGCAGCAGGGCGGTCAGGTCGAGCCGTTCGATGGCGTCCCGCTGCATCACCTGGACGACGCTGGTCGGGAAGTAGGTCCGGATGTCGCCGAGCCACCGGGCGACCTGGGGCGCCGAGGCCCCCAGGCCGGCGGTCCGGTCGTCCGTCCCCGGTCCCGGTCGGCGCCGCGGCTGCTCCTCGTACAGCGCCGCCAGCGTCGCGTCCATCTCCGTCTCGTCCTCGCCCAGCTCGACCCCGAGCCCGGCGGCCGCCGGCTCGCCGAGCAGCAGCCGCCAGCGGGTCAGCCGCTCGTCGACCTGCTCGTCCTCGGTCATCGGTCGACCTCCGGACCCTTGTCGGCCGCCAGGATCGGGCCTGCCGCCAGGATCGGGGCGACCCCCAGGATCCGATCCACCCCCAGGATCCGACCACCAGGGCCAGGGCGGGAGCGGCCAGCGCGAGATCGTACGTGGCCGGCTCCGGGCCGCTCGGTCGGCCAGTGCGGGCGGCGGCCAGCCGTTCGCCGATCAGCCGTCGTTCGGGCGGGCTGAAGGTGCTGAAGGTGCGTCGGACCAGGGGCAGCACGTCGGTGAACTCGGTGTCGGTGAGTCCGGCGACCCAGGCGTCGACCAGTCCCCGCAGCTCGACGTCGTGGATCAGCAGGAGGGCACCGTCGGCGAAGAAGCCGTCCACCCAGGCGGCCTTGTCGGCGGCGGAGGCACCGTACGACAGCGCGCGGTGCACCCGTTGCGGACCGTCGGCGATCCGACCCGCGTCGAACAGCACCCGGACCACCCGGCCGGCGACCTCGGTCGGCACGTCGGCGCGCCCGAGCAACCCGGTCAAGGTGGCGAACCAGTCCTCGCGCCGGTCGGCCGGAGCGGGGACCCCCGCGTCCAGGTCCCCGTCGGCACTGAGCAGCCCGATCGCGTGGTGGACCCGATCCATCCGCTGCCGCATCTCCCGCGCGGCCTCGGCGTCCAGCCCGGCGACCGCGGGGGTCAGACCGGCGCAGATCCGCACCACCAGGGTGTCCGCGACGGCCGCAGGGCGGAGGTGTCGGTGCCGCGGACGTCGCCGTACCGGTGCGCACGGGCCAGCGCCGGCAGCGCCTCCATCAGGTGCACGACGTCGGCGTCCAGCGCGGCCCGCTGGGCCAGGGTGGCCAGCAGCCGGTCCAGTCCCTCCGGCAGCTCGGCGAGCAGCGCCCGCTCGACCGCCGCGGTCAGCTCGACCAGGCTGCCGCTCTCGGTGGTCTCGGCGAGCTTCGCGGTGGCCGCGGTGAGCACCGTGGTCCCCCACACCGCGGCCTCGATCACCGCCAGCGCGAGCTCGGGCCGCCAGGACGACTGCCAGGTCTCGCGGAAGGTGCCACGGCCGGCGATCTCGCTCTCGGCCGGCCGGGCCCAGCCCAGGTCGAGCACCCGGAGCCGGTGGAAGAGCACGGACCGCTGCTGGTCGAGCGGCTTGCGCAGGTCGAGGTCGTGCAGCTTGACCCCGGCCTCACGTTTCAGCCGGAGGCGCCGGCAGGTCGCGATCAGGTCGGCCTCCAGCGGCACCGTCGGCACCCCGGGGTCGACGTGGCCCGTCGCCTGGCCCACCACCAGCTCCTCGGTGACGAAGCGCAGGGCGGTCTCGTCACCGTCGCAGAGCACGGCCAGGGTGGCGTCGTTGACCTCGGCCAGACCCCGCCAGCGGGCGGCTCCGCAGCCCGCGCGAGCGTCTCCGCCAGGCGCACCGCCTCGATCACGGCCGCGCTGGACACGGGCAGGTCCCGGGTCCGCAAGGCTCCGGCGACGGCGGTCAGCCAGCGGACCACCGGCCGGTCCGGCGCACTCCACAGGTGGTGGTACCAGCCGGGCGAGGCGATCCCGGCGCCGTACCCGCTGACCGCGGACAGCCGTTGGTGCGTCCAGGGCACCCAGGTGGTGGTGATCTTGGTCTTGGGCAGCCCGCGCAGGGTGGCCGTGTCGGCCGAGGCCGGCGGCAGCGGCCAGGTGAGGACCGGGGCGTGCCAGGCACCGCAGACGACCGCGACCCGGCGCCGCCCCCGCTTGACCGCCGCCCGGATCGTCTTGCGCATGTACGCCTCGCGCCGGGCCTCCGAGAGCGCCTCGACCGGATCCGTCTCCGGCAGCGCGATCCGCAGCTCGGCCATCGCCTCCAGCAGCGCCGGGAACGGTGAGGAGGAGTCGAGCCGGGACTCCACCACGTCGTCCCACCAGCGCTCGGCGTCGTCGTACCCGGCCGCGGCGGCCAGCGCACCGAGCGGATCGCGGCGCACCACGCGCCGCGGCTGGTTCCCACTCGGCGACCCGATCTCGGCCGGGTCGGGATCGAGCAGGTCGGGACTCAGCAGATCGGGACTCAGCAGATCGGGACTCAGCAGATCGGGACTGGGCGGCTCGGCGGCATCGGGCGCCAGCGTGTGGGCCGCGGGGAGGTCGCAGAACCCGACCGGTACGTCGTGCGCCAGCGACCAGGTCAGGGCCTGCCACTCCGGCGAGAACGTCGCGAACGGCCAGAACGCCGCCCGCCGGGGCTCCAACGGCGCGTACGCCAGGATCGCCACCGGCGGCCGCATCACCGGCGAAGCCGCCCAGCCGACCAGCGGGTCCGCATCGGCCGGACCCTCGATCAGGACCTGGTCGGGGCCGAACGTCGTCCAGCGCGGCCAGCAGCGACCGGGCCGACCCGGGCCCGTGGTGGCGGATGCCGAGCACGGCGACCTCGACGTCGGCGACACCCGTCCCGGACCCGGCCACCCTCAGGACACCTCGCGGCAGGCGCTGTAGAACTCGGCCCAGCCGGGGCGGTTGCGGGCGACGACCTCCAGGTACTCCGTCCAGGCGACCCGGTCACTGACCGGGTCCTTCACCACGGCGCCGACCAGCCCGGCCGCCACGTCGGAGGCCTCCAGGGTTCCGTTGCCGAAGTGCGTGGCCAGGGCCAGGCCGCTGGTGATCACCGAGATCGCCTCGGCCGCCGAGAGCGTCGCCGAAGGTGACTTGACGGCGGTCCGACCGTCCGCCGTCACCCCCGACCGGAGCTCCCGGAACACCGTCACCACCCGCCGGATCTCCTCGTCGGCAGTGGGCACCTCGGGCAGCTCGAGCGTGCCGGCGAGCTCGGCGACCCGGCTGGTGACGATGCGGATCTCGTCCTCGATGTCGGACGGCAACGGCAGCACCACGGTGTTGAACCGACGCCGCAGCGCGGACGAGAGCTCGTTGACCCCCCGGTCCCGGTCGTTGGCGGTGGCGATCACGTTGAAGCCCTTGACCGCCTGGACCTCCCGACCGAGCTCGGGCACCGGGAGCGTCTTCTCCGACAGCACCGTGATCAAGGCGTCCTGGACGTCACTCGGGATCCGGGTCAGCTCCTCGATCCGGGCCAGGCCGCCGGTCTCCATCGCCGTCATCACCGGCGACGGCACCAGGGCCCCGGGGGTGGGTCCCTCGGCGAGCAGCTTGGCGTAGTTCCAGCCGTAGCGGATCGCTTCCTCCGGCGTGCCCGAGGTGCCCTGGATGAGCAGCGTGGAGCGCCCGGAGACAGCGGCGGCCAGGTGCTCCGACACCCAGGACTTGGCGGTGCCGGGCACCCCGAGCAGCAGCAGCGCACGGTCGGTGGCCAGGGTGGCCACGGCGACCTCCATCAACCGGCGGGAGCCGATGTACTTGGGCGCGATCTCGGTGCCGTCGCTCAGCGTGCCGCCCATCAGGTAGGTCACCACCGCCCAGGGCGACAGTCGCCAGCGGGGCGGGCGCGGACGGTCATCGACCGCGGCCAGGGCGGCGAGCTCGTCGGCGTACGCCTCCTCGGCGTGCGGCCGCAGCCGATCGGGCGCGGTCAGGGTGGCGTCCGCAGCTGCGGCCGGGGTGAGGGTGACGTCAGACATGGGGGATCTCCGCCCTGGTGAAGCCGGTGCTGCTGTCGGTGAACGCGTGCTGGATGGCGGCGCGAGCGTACGCCGCGAGCTCCAGGGCCACGAAGCGGTCCCGGATCGTCCGGCGCCGAGCCGGTGAGGCGTCGGGGGCGAGGACGTAGAACTCCCCCGCCCGGGCGATGCTCGGATACAGCTCGGTCGGCAACGCGACGCCCAGTCGGGTGGCGAAGGTCCGTGCCGGCGGCACCTGACCCTCACCGCCGAGCACGGCGTACGCCGCCGAGACCAGATCCGGGCCCCACGGCTGCGGCTGAGCCAGCAGCCGTTCGGGATCGGCCAGCACGTCCTCCGCGGTCAGGGCCGGAGCCGACGGGGGTTCGGGCCGGCCGGGCGGCGCGGCGGACGGCTGGGTGTCGGCGGCCAGGCGTCGCCACTCGGGGTTCTGCTGCAGGAACCACCGTCCCCGGGGGCCGAGCGATGCGCCGAGCGCACGGCGGTCGTAGCCGGTGGAGCGGGCCGCGAGGCGGGCCAGCACGGTCCAGTGCAGCGCGGACACGACGCACCCGTGGTCGGCGCAGACGCCCAACCAGCAGGAGATCAGGGCCGGGTCGGGCGTCCGGAGCAGCTGGTCGAGCAGGCGGTCGGCCGGCTCGGGGGCCGCAGGCCCCTCCTGCGCCGGCGCCGCGTCAGCGTCGGGCGTGTCGGCGGGGCCCGCAGACACGGTGAGCGTGGGCGTGGCCAAGCGATCCAGCACCCGGTGGCGCGCGGCCTGCCGCAGCACCTGGTCCGGGCGCATCGGCGGCCTCCAGCGGCCGCCGGTCGGTGCCCAGCAGGGCGGTCGTCACCAGCTCGGCCCACTGCGCCGGGGTCGTCATCGGTTCACCCCACCATCACCGTGCTGTAGCGGCGGCCACGCTCGTCCGGCAGGACGGCCAGAGGCAGCAGCCGCCGGCCGTCGTACTCCCCCATCACCTGCAGCGGCTCACCGCCGGCCTGGGCGACCAGGGGCCACGGATCGCCCTCGCCCTCGACCAGCGGCACGGTGCGTCCACCGGCGTCCCGCAGCTGCCACGGACCGCCGGCCTGAGGTGGTGGCACCGGCACCCCGGCGAGCACCACCGGCAACCTCGTCGCCCACGGATCCGCCGCCAGCAGGTCGGCGAGCTGGGAGCCGATCGTGGCGAGGTCGTCGCCTCCCCACGACCTGGTCAGCGTCACCTCGTCCGGGGCCACCTCGGACGCCGGTGGCAGGTCCGGATCCGGTAGGGGCGGCTCGATCAGGGCCCGGTACTGCCCCGAGCCGGGATAGAACTGTGCCGCACAGGCGTACGTGCGGCCCGGCCGGATGGTGGGGTCCAGATCGCGCCCGGGCGGCGCGACCGTCAGCCACACCGCCCAGCGACCGGAGTCGAGGCCGCGCAACCAGACGCGTCGGGTGGTGAGCTGGTACTCCACGGTGT
This sequence comes from uncultured Actinomycetota bacterium, assembly GCA_963759915.1. Classification (GTDB taxonomy): domain Bacteria; phylum Actinomycetota; class Actinomycetes; order Propionibacteriales; family Propionibacteriaceae; genus Microlunatus. The sequence continues at coordinate 21,747 of CAVXBJ010000035.1, forward strand.
CGATCGCCGCGAGCGCCCACCAGCGGTCCGGCACCGCCGGCCGGCCCCGCACCGTCTCCTTGCTGACCGGGTAGCCGACCCGGGAGCGCACCGTCCACGCCAGCTCCTCGGGCAGCTCGTCCAGCTGCTGGTGAGCGCTCGCCAGCAGGTGCAGACCGCCGAGGGCGTGCAGGGCCCGCCCCGGCCAGTCCGCCGTCACCAGGTCGGCCGGCAGCGCCCGCAGCGTGGCCGCCACGCCGGGGGCCTGAGCGTCGACCATCCGGGCGGCGATGGCGTCGAAGTGCCCGTAGCCGGCGCGGGGCAGCTGGGCCAGTCCGGTGCGGACCTGATCGCCCAGCCACAGCTGGAGCTCGGTCAGCCCGGCCGCGACCTTGTGCCGCCGGGCTTCGGCCCGCCGGGCCGCAGCCTCGGGGTCCACCGGACCCGAGCTCGGCCCGCTCGGCGCACCGTCGCCCGGCGGAGCCTGGGTGAAGGGTCGTCGGGAGACGATGCGGGCGACCCAGTCCGGCTCCTCGGTCACCGCGATCTGACCATCGGCGGCGAGGTCGGCCAGCCCGACGGCGTGCTTGCAGGGTCGGTGCCGGCTCGGGCAGCTGCAGGACGTGGTGCTCGGTCGGTCGGCGGCCACCACGGTGTCGTACGGTGTCGCGGCGCTCCCCTGGCACCGCCCCCAGGCCGCCCGCTCCGAGCGACCGAGACTCACCCAGCGGAGTCCGCGGACGACCCGCGTCCCGTCACCCGCCGTCCCCGCCGTCACCATGCGGACAATCTAGACAGCACCTCCGACGTCCCCGTCTCGACCGATCCCCGGATCAGGGCCGAGGCTGACGGCGGAAGAAGTCCCGGAGCGCGCTGACGACTTCGTCGGGCACCTCCATGGACGCGAAGTGACCGCCGCGCGGGTGCTCGGTCCACGACACGATGGCGGTGTTGTCGCGCTCGGCGAACGGACGCATGGAACGGAAGTCGTCGGCGAACACGGCGACCCCGATCGGACCGTGGTTGACCTGCGACTCGACGTCGGCCTCCGTGTAGTGCAGCCGGGTCGCCCCGGCGGCGGTGTTGGTCAGCCACTGCAGGCTCACCTGGGTGAGCACCTGCTCGGGGGTCAGCAGGGACGTCCCGTTGCCGAAGTTCTCGAACAGCTCGTGGTAGGCCAGCATCCCGACCGGCGAGTCACTGAGCGCGGCCGCGATGGTCAGCGGTCGCTTCGCGTTCAGGTCGGCGTAGCCGTTCACCGACTGGAACCAGCCGGCGAACTGCAGCGCGGCGTCGTCGGCCGCGCTCATCCGCTCGAACTCTGCCGGGTCGCCCGAGGGGAACGAGAACAGCTGCAGCACGTGGGCGCCGAGGAAGCCGTCCGGAGCGAGCACGGCCAGCTCGCGCGACACCATCGCACCGCCGTCGGAGCCGTGCGCCCCGTACGCGTCGTAGCCGAGCCGACGCATCAGCACGTCGAACGCGCGGGCGGTGCGACCCATGGTCCAACCACCGTCGGCGAGCGGGGTGCTGAAGCCCATCCCCGGCAGGCTCGGGATCACCAGGTGGAACGCGTCGGCGGGCGACCCGCCGTGGGCCTCGGGGTCGACGAGCAGGTCGATCATGTCGAGGAAGTCGGCGACGGACCCGGGGTAGGTGTGCACCAGCAGCAGCGGGGTGGCGTCGGTGTGCCGCGAGCGGACGTGCAGGAAGTGGATGGTCTGACCGTCGATCTCGGTCCGGAATCCCGGGTACGCGTTCAGCCGGGCCTCCTGGGCCCGCCAGTCGAAGGTGGTCCGCCAGATCTCGACCATCGTGCGCAGGTACGTGACGGGCGTGCCCTGCGCCCAGCCGTCGCCCGGCAGCTGGTCGGCGTAGCGGGTGCGTGCGAGGCGCTCGCGCAGGTCGTCGAGATCGGCTTGGGCGATGTCGACCCGGAACGGCGTGATCGCGGTGGTCTCGGAGGGTGTCGGTGAGGTGGTCATGGCCGCTACGCTACGAGCCAATCAGGCACGTTTCTTTCCTGATTGAGAGCCCGTTCCTCACGAGTCTCCGGGGAGTCCCATGACGACGTCCGCGCGGTTGCTGGCGCTGCTCGGTCTGCTGCAGTCCCGCCCCGGCTGGACCGGTCCCGAGCTGGCTGCGCGGCTCGAGGTGACCGAGCGGACGATCCGCAACGACATCGAGCGGCTGCGGGCGCTGGACTACCCGGTGCACGCCGACCTGGGCCGCGCCGGCGGCTACCGGTTGGGCGACTCCGGCCGGTTGCCACCGCTGCTGCTCTCCGACAGCGAGGCGGTGGCCGTGGCCGTGGGGCTGACCGCCGCGGGAGCCAGCGACGCACTCGCCGAGCCCACCCGGACCGCGATCGCGAAGCTGGAGCGCGTGCTGCCCGCACGGCTGCGCACCCGCGCGCAGTCGTTGCGGGAGAGCACCGACGTCGGTCCGACCAACACCGCCACCAACGTGGCCGAGCCGGCCGTCGACCCCGAGCTGCTGGCCGAGCTCGCGGTCGCCATCGGCCGCCACGAGGGGCTGCGGTTCTGGTACCGCGACGACGATCCGGTGGAGGCCGACCCCTACCGCCTGGTGAGCTGGCAGCAGCGGTGGTACCTGGTGGCCCGGCGTCGGCCGGCCGGTGGCTGGCAGGCGTTCCGGGTGGACTGGCTGCGGCTCCGGGTGCCCGGAGCGAGCCGCTTCACCGCGGATCCGCTGCTCGGCGGCGACTACGCCTCGTTCGTGCTCCGTGACGTGGCCTCGACCGGGTGGGCGGTGCACGCCCGGATCCTGGTCGACGCCCCGGCCGCCGAGGTGCTCGGGCGGATCAACGCCGCCGTCGGGGTGGTGGAGACCGTCGACGACGAGCACAGCGTGCTGGTCACCGGTGGCGACAGCCTCGAGATCGTGGCTGTGTGGATCGGCATGCTGGGCCTGCCGTTCCACGTCGACCAGCCGCCGGAGCTGGTCGATCACGTCCGGCAGCTGGCGGCGCGCTACACCGCCGCGCTGCCGGCCGCCCGGACGTGAGATGCCCCGACGGTGGAGCCATCGGGGCATCGTCGACGATCGGACCAGCGGTTACGACTCGCCGCCCGCGTTGCCGGTGGTGCCGGCGTTCACGTCGAGCAGCTGGTACTTCTCCGCCGCCTCCTTGGGGGCGCTCGAGGACACGTCACCCGTGGCCGCGAGCTCCTGCAGGGCACGGACCACGATCGACTGGACGTCGATGTGGAAGTAGCGCCGAGCCGCCGCCCGGGTGTCGGAGAACCCGTGGTCGTCGGCCCCCAGGGTGGCGAACCGGTTCGGCAGGAACTGGCGGATCTGGTCCGGCACCGCCGACATGTAGTCGGTGGAGGCCACGACCGGTCCCGAGGCGTCGGCCAGCTTGCGGGTCACGTACGGCACCTGCGGCTGCTCGTCTGGATGCAGGAAGTTGTGCTTCTCCGCGGCCAGGCCGTCGCGCCGGAGCTCCACCCAGGAGGTGACCGACCAGACGTCCGCGCTGACCCCCCACTCCGAACCCAGGATCACCGCCGCCTCCTGCACCCAGGGCAGCGACACCCCGGAGCCGAGCAGCTGCACCTTGGGACCGGAGTCACCACCGCTGCTGATCTTGTGGATGCCCTTGAGGATGCCCTCGACGTCCACACCTTCCGGCTCGGCCGGCTGCGAGATCGGCTCGTTGTACACCGTCAGGTAGTACATCCAGTTGCGGTCGGTGGAGTCCGCGCCGTACATCTGCTCGAGACCGGCCTCGACGATGTGGGCGATCTCGTACCCGTACGCGGGGTCGTAGATCTTCATCGCCGGGTTGGTCGATCCCAGCAGCGGCGAGTGCCCGTCGGCGTGCTGCAGACCCTCGCCGGTCAGCGTGGTCCGGCCGGCGGTGGCGCCGATGATGAACCCGCGGGTCATCTGGTCCATGGCCGCCCACATCGCGTCGCCGGTGCGCTGGAAGCCGAACATGGAGTAGAAGACGTAGACCGGGATCATCGGCTCGCCGTGGGTGGCGTAGCTGGTCCCCGCGGCGGTGAAGGCGGCCATCGAGCCGGCCTCGTTGATGCCGGTGTGCAGCAGCTGACCGTGGGTGGATTCCTTGTAGGCCAGGAACAGCTCACGGTCGACCGCGGTGTAGTTCTGCCCCTTCGGGTTGTAGATCATCGCCGACGGGAAGAACGAGTCCATGCCGAACGTCCGCGCCTCGTCGGGGATGATCGGCACCACCCGCTCGCCGAAGCCCTTGTCGCGCATCAGGTCGCGGAGCAACCGGACGAAGGCCATGGTGGTGGCCGCCATCTGCTTGCCCGAGCCCTTCTTGGCCACCGCGTACAGCTTGGTGTCGGGCAGGTGCACCTGCTTCGGGCTGTTGCGCCGCTCGGGCACCCAGCCGCCCAGCTTGCGGCGGCGCTCCAGCATGTACTGGATCTCCTCGGAGTCCGCGCCCGGGTGGTAGTACGGCACGTCGTAGGCGTCGGACTCGATCTGGGCGTCGGTGATCGGGATGTGCATCAGGTCGCGGAACGTCTTGAGGTCCTCGAGCTTCAGCTTCTTCATCTGGTGCGTGGCGTTGCGGGCCTCGAAGTTGTGCCCGAGCCCGTAGCCCTTGACCGTCTGCGCCAGCACCACCGTCGGACGACCGTTGCGCACGGTGGCCGCGTGGTAGGCGGCGTACACCTTGGCGTAGTCGTGACCGCCGCGCTTCATGTTCCAGATCTCGTCGTCGGTCATGTCCTTGACCATCAGCTTGGTCGCGGTGCTCTTGCTGAAGAAGTTGTCCCGGATGTAGCCGCCGGACTCCGCCCTTGTAGGTCTGGAAGTCGCCGTCCGGGGTCTCGTTCATGATCCGGACGAGGTCACCGGTGCTGTCGGCCGGCGAAGAGCGGATCCCACTCCCGACCCCACAGGACCTTGATCACGTCCCAGCCGGCGCCGCGGAAGAACGCCTCGAGCTCCTGCACGATCTTGCCGTTGCCGCGCACCGGGCCGTCGAGCCGCTGCAGGTTGCAGTTGATCACGAAGGTCAGGTTGTCCAGGCCGTCGTTGGCGGCCAGCTGCAGCAGACCGCGCGACTCCGGCTCGTCCATCTCGCCGTCGCCGAGGAACGCCCAGACGTGCTGGTCGGAGGTGTCCTTGATGCCGCGGTTGCGCAGGTAGCGGTTGAACTGCGCCTGGTAGATCGCGTTCATCGGACCGATGCCCATCGACACCGTGGGGAACTGCCAGAAGTCCGGCATCAGCCGCGGGTGCGGGTACGACGACAGCCCGTGCGGCGCCTTCGACTTCTCCTGCCGGAACCCGTTCAGGTCCTCCTCGGTCAACCGACCCTCGAGGTACGCGCGGGCGTACATGCCCGGCGAGGCGTGGCCCTGGAAGAACACCTGGTCGCCACCGCCCCGGTGGTCGGGACCACGGAAGAAGTGGTTCAGGCCGACCTCGTACAGCGTGGCCGCACCGGCGTAGGTGGAGATGTGCCCACCGACGCCGATGTCGGAGCGCTGGGCCCGGTGCACCAGCACCGCGGCGTTCCAGCGGATCAGGCTGCGGTAACGCCGCTCGATCTCCTCGTTGCCGGCGAACTGTGGCTCGTCGGAGACGGGGATGGTGTTGATGTAGTCGGTGACCAGCGGCGAGTTGGCCGTGCTGACCGACGCGCCGGCCCGTTCGCTCAAGACGTCCAGGATCTGGCGAGCCCGGTCCTCCCCGTGGGTCTTGACCAGTCCCTCGAAGGACTCCAGCCACTCGGCCGTCTCGTCCGGATCGACGTCTTTGCTCTTGTCCACGCTCATCGGTCGTGCGTTCCCTTCCTCTCGTGGGCCCGGGGTGACGGGCAGTCCTTCTCGGAGCACGGGCACGTGGTGGGTGCCCGCGACCCGGTCGCGACCTAGGGCGAGCCTAGTGGTTGCCGTCGCAGCTGCGTCAGGGGTCAGTGTCCGCTGTCGGTCGGGCAGACCACGACGTCGACCACCTCACCGCTGCTGTCGCGCACCTGGACCGGCTTGCCGTCGGCGTCCACGATCCGGCCGTCGACGATCCGGTCCCCCTCCTGAGGTTCCCGTACGCCTTCACGTCACTCAGGTCGATGAAGCGGTCGGCGGCCACGAAGACCGAGGAACCGGGCTTCTGCCGGGCGAAGGTGAGGTGGTTGAAGAACAGGTTCAACAGCACGGCCATGATGGCGGCCGAGCTGATGCCGGAGTGGAAGATGGTGCTGAACCACTTCGGGAACTCGTCGTAGAACGTCGGCGCGGCGATCGGGATCAGCCCGACGCCGATCGAGGCGGCCACGATGACCAGGTTCATGTTGCCCTTGTAGTCGACCTTGGCCAGCGTCCGGATCCCCGACGCCGCGACCGTGCCGAAGAGCACGATGCCGGCGCCACCGAGGACCGGGGTGGGCACCGCGGCGACCACCCGGCCGAGCACCGGCAGCAGACCGAGGACGACCAGGATCACACCGCCGGCGGTGACCACGAACCGGCTCTTGACCCCGGTGATGGCGACCAGCCCGACGTTCTGGGCGAACGCGCTCTGGGTGAAGCCGTTGAACACCGGGGAGATCAGTGAGGCACCCATGTCGGCCCGCAGACCGTTGCCGATCCGCTTCCGGTCGACGTCGGTGCCGACGATCTCACCGACGGCCAGGATGTCGGCCGTGGTCTCGGTCAAGATCACCAGGACCACGATGGTCATGGACAAGATCCCGGCCACGGTGAAGACCGGGGCACCGAAGGCGAACGGGGTGGGGAACGCGACGATCGGGCCGTTGCCCACGTTGCTCCAGTTGGCCATGCCCACCACGGTCGCGGCCACGGTGCCGATGACGATCGCCAGCAGGATGGACAACCGGGAGATCGCCGGCACGTTGGCCCGGCTGAGCACCAGCACGACGAGCAGGGTGAAGCCGGCCAGCGCGATGTTGGCCACCGAACCGTACGACTCGAGCTTGGCGTTGCCCCCCATGGCCCAGTTGGCCGCCACCGGCATCAGCGACAACCCGATCGTGGTGATCACGACCCCGGTCACCACCGGCGGGAAGAACCGGATGATCCGGGCGAAGAACGGGGTGATCAGCAGGCCGATCAGCGCCGACCCCATCACCGAGCCGAACACGGCCGCCATCCCGCCGCCCTGGGTCGCGATCGCCACCAGGGTGGCGACGCTGGCGAACGAGGTGCCCTGCACCAGCGGCAGCTGCGACCCGAACCACGGGATGCCGACCGACTGGAGGATGGTCGCCAGGCCGCCGATGAACAGGCAGCAGGCGACCAGCAGACCCAGCTGCGGCGCCGGCACACCCGCCGCCGCCCCGACGATCAGGGGCGGGGCGATGATCCCGCCGTACATGGTGAGGACGTGCTGGGCGCCGAAGCCCAGGCTCTTGCCGATCCCCAGGAACTCGTCCTCCGGCCGCTTCGTCGCGACCTGCGTACCCGCTGCGCTCATGATCCGACTCCTCAGCAGAATCCGGCGATGCCGACCCAGGCGGCGTCCGCGGTGCCGGCGTCGGCCCGCTGGACGGTCGCCTCGATCAGACCGTACGGGCGGTCGGCGGCGTAGAACACCTCGTTGGGGTTCTCCAGCCCGAAGGGCGAGAGGTCGACCACGAAGTGGTGCTTGTTCGGGCAGGAGAACTTGATCTCGTCGACCTCGGGATGAGCCGCCAGCACGGCCTCGGCCATCTGGTAGAGGGTCTGCTGCAGCGCCGCGGAGTACCCCTGGGTGAAGGTCGTGGAGGATGATCGCCTTGATGTCGGCGTAGGCGGCGTTGTAGTCGACGTCGGCGGTGTTGTAGCGCCACCGGGTCGCGATGTCGGTGGCCAGGATCCGGTCGTCGGTCTCCTTGAGCGTCGTGTAGCGGTCCTTCGGGTAGCCCTCGAAGCCGGACTCGGTGGACTTGAGCACGGTCAGCCCGTGGAAGCCGGCGATCACGGTGTCGGTGTCGCCGTCCCGGACCACCACGGCGGTCCGGGTCTCGGCGTTGGTCCGGTAGAACGAGTGATCATGGTCGTTGATCCGCGCCCAGGTGTACTGCTCGGCGGCCCAGCGACCACCCGTGACCCAGTCGAAGTCGCCGGTGAAGTGATCGGCGAGCCGCAGCAGGAACGCCTCCGGCGAGCCGACGCCGTCTTTCGCGAAGGCGAAGATCGTGTTCTTCTGGGTGTCGGTGGCCACCACGTGGCTGTTGTCGCCCTCCAGGTGGGCGGCCGCGAAGTCCCCGCGCAGCTGCGAGGTGACGTTCAGGTCCTCGATCTCGTGCCTCGGGGTGTCGCGGGTGATCCGGACGACCCGGTTCTCCGCCTTGCCGTACTGGTTGTGGGTGAGCACGACGTCGCTCATGATCATGACTTCCTTGTCTGTAGGGCTGTTTGTCGTGGGGGGGTCGGACGCGGCTGGGGCGGGTCAGGACCCGCGGTAGGTCGAGTACGCGAACGGGCTGAGCAGCAGGGGCACGTGGTAGTGCGCCTGGCCGGGGACGACGGTGAAGTCGATCGACGACCCGGGGGTAGAAGGTGGCCTGGCCGCGGGTGGCGAAGTAGGCCCCGGTGCCGAACTCGATCCGGTAGTCGCCGGCGTCGAGCAGGTCGGGTCCGAGCTCGGGGACCCGTCCCGTCGTCGTCGGTGGTCGCGCTCGCGACCACGTCACCCTCACCGGTGAGCAGGGTGATGGCGACGCCGGGAGCCGGGGTGCCGGCCGTGGCGTCGAGGACGTGGGCGGTGACGTAGCTCATGTCGTCCCTCTCGGTCGTGGAGTTCAGTTCCATGAAGCGGAATCGAACTTCCGATATGTGTAGTTTGCGCCCCGTTGAGGAACCTTGTCAACTGGAAGAGTTCCAGTTTCTTCATGACGGCCGTGTTTCCTCCCGACACGGGATAATGACGCGGTGAGCCGCGACGACGAGACAGGCGATCTACGGGCACGAGCTCGACCCCGAGCTCCGGCAGGTCCTCACCGCACCCCTGCCCGCCGCGGCCGCCGACTGGGTCGAGGCGAGGTCGGGTGGCCGGTCCTCAGCGAGCGCGCCCTGCTCGGCGGGACGTCGTCGGCGGTGCACCTGCTGACCACGGCCGCGCCGGCCCCGCTGGATCGGCTGGTGCTGCGGCGCTACGTCCTGGACTGGGTGCGTCGAGGAGGCCGAGATCCCCGGCAACGAGGCGCTCGCGCTGCGGCTGGTGGGCGACGACGCGATCGGGGTGCCCGCGCCGCGGCTGCTGGCCAGCGACGCCGACGGCACGGACCTCGGGGTGCCGCTGACGCTGATGACGGCGCTGCCCGGGCGGTCGGTCTGGCAGCCGCGCGACCGGCAGGGGTGGCTGCGCGCGATGGCCGAGCTGGTGGTGCGGATCCACGCCGCGCCGCTGTCGGGCGATCTGGGCGAGTGGGCTCCGTACGCACCGAGCGCCCGCACGCCCCCGTCCTGGAGCCGCCATCCCGAGGCCTGGCTGACCGCGTACGAGCTGTGGGACGGGCCGACACCGGCGAGCCGGCGGGTGTTCCTGCACCGGGACTTCCACCCCGGCAACCTGCTCTGGAGTGACGAGCGGATCACCGGGGTGGTCGACTGGGTGTCGTCCTGCGCCGGGCCGCCCGAGGAGGACATCGGTCACTGTCGGGCGAACCTCGCGATCCGGCACGGTCAGGACTGGGCGGACGAGTTCCTGGCCCACTGGCAGGAGCTCACCGGCACCCCGGACTACCACCCGTACTGGGATCTGACCAACGTGGTCTCGTTCGATCTCGAGATGATCGAACCGCGGCTCGACGAGTTCGTCGCCGCCGCCGCGGCCCGCCTGTGATCAACTCGCGAACGGGTTGCCGACCATCCGCTGTCAGTGACAGCGAATGCTCTTGCGGCGGTTCTAGACGAACTGGCGCGACAGCACCGCGTGCCGGTTGACGTCCTTGTAGAGCAGGTAGCGGAAGCGTCCCGGTCCACCGGCGTAGCAGGCCTGCGGGCAGAAGGCGCGCAGCCACATGAAGTCGCCCTCCTGGACCTCCACCCAGTCCTGGTTCAGCCGGTAGACCGCCTTGCCCTCCAGCACGTAGAGACCGTGCTCCATCACGTGGGTCTCGGCGAAGGGGATGACCCCGCCCGGCTCGAAGTTGACGATCGTGACGTGCATGTCGTGCCGCAGGTCGGTCGGGTCGACGAAGCGGGTGGTCGACCACCGGCCCTCGGTGCCGGGCATCACGCCGGGCTCCACGTCGCGCTCGTGCCGGACGAGGACCGGCGGCACGTCCAGGCCGTCGACCCGCTGGTAGGTCTTGCGGATCCAGTGGAACCGGGCCGCCGACGCTGAGGTGTTGTGCAGCGACCAGCCGGTCGACGGCGGCAGGTAGGCGTAGCTGCCCGGCTCCAGCAGGTGCCGGTCCCCGTCAGCGGTGAGCTCCAGGTGACCCTCGACCACGAAGAGCACGCCCTCGGCGCCGGCATCCTGTTCGGGGCGGTCGCTGCCGCCCCCGGGTGCGACCTCGACGATGTACTGCGAGAAGGTCTCGGCGAACCCCGACAGCGGCCGGGCGATCACCCACAACCGGGTGTCGTCCCAGAACGGCAGGAAGCTGGTGACGATGTCACGCATCACCCCGCGCGGGATGACCGCGTACGCCTCGGTGAACATGGCCCGGTCGGTGAGGAGATCGGTCTGCGGCGGGTGACCTCCGTACGGCGCGTAGTAGCCGCTCGCGGTCGAGCCTAGGTCGGCCGGGACTGCGCTGGAGCCGGTGGGAGGGGTGGTGCTGGACACGAGATCACTTCCTTGGTTCTCGGGAGAGGTGCAGGTGAAGATCTGCCGCGCGTCGGCGGGCATGATCAGGAGCGGGGCGTGACGGCCACGTTCTCGGTGTCGGACTTCGGCCGGGCCAGCAGCTCCAGCCGGGTGGCGTCCAGACCGACCGCACCGACCAGCTCGGCGTCGGTGACCGCCCCGCAGGCGAAGCCCCGGTAGAGGTAGCGCGCGAGCGCCCGAGCGGTCGCCGGCTCGTCCAGCACCCCGCCACCGGACTTGGTCAGGTAGGCATGCAGCCGGACGGCCGCGCGCTCGAATCCCTCACGGTAGAAGGCGATGTTGGCGATGAAGCGGGTCGGCAGCTGGGCCGGGTGCAGGTCCCAGCCCTGGTAGATCGCCCGCTCCAGGGACCGCCGGACCAGCCGGTGGTGCAGCCGCCAGGCGGCGTGGATCTGGTCGTCGGTGCCGACCGGGAGGATGTTGGTGGACCCGTCGGACACGTGCACTCCGGTGCCGGCGACGGCGGCCTGCATGACGTCCTTGGCGTGGTCGGCGACCGGGTGCTCCATCGACTGGTACTCCGCGGACACCTGCAGCGAGGCGCTGTAGTCGTAGGTGCCGTAGTGCAGCGAGGTGACCCGTCCGGCGCCGGCGTGGATCGCCGCGGCGACCGGAGCCGTGCCGTCGGCGCCCAGGATCAGCGGCGGCGTCTCCACCTGGATCTCGAACCCGAGCCGTCCGGCCGGCAGCCCGGCGGCGGTCTCGTACGCCTCGCAGGCGGCGACCATGGCCTCCACCTGGCTGACCGTGCTGACCTTCGGGAAGGTGATCACCAGACCGTCCGGGAGTCCACCGGAACGCTCCAGGAGCGTGCTCAGGAAGAGATCCAGGGTCCGCAGGCCCCGACGCCGGGTCGGTGCCTCGAAGCACTTGAAGCGCAGTCCGACGAAGGTCGGGGCGGCACCGGCCGCCAGGGCGTCGGCGAGACGTTCGGCGACCGCCACCGCATCGGCGTCCTCCACCGCGTCGGGCCTCAGGCCGTAGCCGTCCTCGAAGTCCAGCCGCAGGTCCTCGATGGGTTCCGCGGCCAGCTTGGCCTCCGCCCGCACGGCGACCGCCTCCACCAGGTGGTCGGCCACGCCGACCGTACGGCAGAGAGCCGTCCAGCCCCCCTGTGCGGCCACCAGGGCGGCCGCCTCGGCACCCCATCGCCGGGGCAGGTCGACGGTGTAGCGATCGGCCGGCACGTAGACGGTGTGCACCGGCTGCCGGCGTCCGTCCTCGCCCGGGTAGGCCCGGTCGAGGAAGGCGTCGGTGTCGGCGAGTCGGGCGTCGAGGTCGGCCAGCACCTGCTCGTCCAGGCGCGGTCCGCCGGACGCGGTCAGCACGCTCACTTGACCAGCTCGTACGCGGGAAGGGTCAAGAAGTCGGTGAAGTCGTCGGACAGCACCAGGCCGGCGATCAGCTCACTCGCCGGGACGTAGTACTTCTCGAACTGATCGGCCGGGACCTGCTCGCGCAGCTTGGCGACCTCCTCGTTCAGGATCCGGGCGACCAGCTCCTTGGTCACGGTCTCGCCGGTGTCGCTCAGCACCACGCCGTTCTTGATCTGCTGCCAGACCTGGGAGCGGGAGATCTCGGCGGTGGCGGCGTCCTCCATCAGGTTGTGGATGCCGACCGCGCCGTTGCCGGACAGCCAGACCGCCGTGTACGCGACCGCAACCTCCAGGTTGCCGCGGAGACCCGCCTCGCTGTTGCCGCCGGTGGCCGAGGACACGTCGAGCAGCTGCTGCGGGGTGACCTCGACCTCCGGACGCTGCTGGTCGATCTGGTTGGGCTTGTCCCCCAGCACACCGTCGAACACCTCGCGGCAGACCGGCACCAGATCGGGGTGCGCCACCCAGGAGCCGTCGAAACCGTCGGCGGCCTCGCGGGTCTTGTCCGCGTTCACCTTGGCGAAGGCCACCTTGTTGATCTCGGCGTCCTTGCGGCTGGGGATGAAGGCGGCCATGCCACCCATGGCGAAGGCGCCGCGCTTGTGACAGGTCTTCACCAGCAGCTCGGTGTACGCCCGCATGAACGGCGCCGTCATGGTGATGTCGGCCCGGTCGACCAGGACGAACTCCGGGCCGGCGTCGCGGAAGTACTTGATGATGCTGAACAGGTAGTCCCAGCGGCCGGCGTTCAGACCCGAGGCGTGATCCCGCAGCTCGTAGAGGATCTCCTCCATCTCGAACGCGGCCGGGATGGTCTCGATCAGCACGGTGGCCCGGACGGTCCCGTACGGGATCCCCAGCTCGGCCTCGGCGAAGGTGAACACGTCGTTCCACAGCCGCGCCTCGAGGTGGCTCTCCATCTTGGGCAGGTAGTAGTACGGGCCCTGGCCGTTGTCGAGCAGCTGCTGGGCGAGGTGGAAGAAGTGCAGGCCGAAGTCGACCAGGGCACCGACCCCGACGGAGCCGTCGACGATCACGTGCGCCTCGGGCAGGTGCCAACCGCGCGGCCGGGCCACCACCACGGCCAGCGGGGCATCGGTGCGGAGCGCGTACTCGCTGCCGTCAGCCTGGGTGAACGACAGGGTTCCGCGGGCGGCGTCGCGCAGGTTGAGGATCGCGTCGATCGACGTTGCCCCAGGTCGGGGAGCTGGCGTCCTCGAGATCGGCCAGCCACACCTTGGCGCCGGAGTTGAGCGCGTTGATGGCCATCTTGGCCGGGCTGGCCGGCCCGGTCATCTCGACCCGACGGTCCTGCAAGCGCCGGCGGGGCGGCCGCGACCTGCCAGTCGCCGGTCCGGAGCTCGGCGGTCTCGGGCAGGAAGTCCAGCGACTTCGACGCCGCAGCGGCCTCCCGCTTGCCCACCCGGGCCGCGAGCAGCTCGTCGCGGCGCCCGGCGAAGTTCTGGTGCAGCTTCTCCAGGAAGGCGAGGGCCTCGTCGGTGAGGATCTCCTCGGCCCGGTCGATGGGTTGGCGGTCAGTGATCTCGATGCTCATGGCGTGTCTCTCGTGGTCGGCGTAGCGGTCAGGAGTGGGCCTGCTGGACGACCGCCTCGGCGACCGCAGGAGCGACGCGAGCGTCGAAGACGCTCGGCACGATGTAGCTGGGGTTGAGCTCGCTCTCCGACACGCAGTCGGCGATCGCCTCGGCGGCGGCCACCAGCATCGGGGTGGTGATGTCCGAGGCGGCCGCGTCGAGCAGACCGCGGAAGAGCCCCGGGAAGGCGAGCACGTTGTTGATCTGGTTCGGGAAGTCACTGCGTCCGGTGGCGACCACGGCAGCGTGCTTGGCGGCCTCGCTGGGCAGGATCTCCGGATCGGGGTTGGCCAGGGCCAGGACGATCGCGCCGGCGTGCCATGGTCGCGACCTGGTCGGCCCCGAACAGGTTCGGTCCGGAGACGCCGATGAACACGTCCGCCCCGACCAGCGCCTCGTGCAGGGTGCCGGAGAAGCCTTCTTCGTTGGTGTTCTCGGCGATCCACGTCCGGTGCTCGTCGGTGTAGGTCTGGCCCCGGTGGATCGCGCCGGAACGGGCCACGCCGACGATGTGCTCGGCGCCCTGGGCCTGCAGCAGCTGGATGATCGCGCTGCCCGCCGCGCCGACGCCGGAGACGACGATCTTGACCTCGCCCATCTTCTTGTCCACCACCCGCAGCGCGTTGATCAACGCGGCGAGCACGACGATCGCCGTGCCGTGCTGGTCGTCGTGGAAGACCGGGATGTCGAGCTCGTCGCGCAGCCGGCGCTCGATCTCGAAGCAGCGGGGGGCGGAGATGTCCTCCAGGTTGACCCCGCCGTAGACCGGGGCCAGCGCCTTGACGATGCTGATGATCTCCTCGGTGTCCTTGGTGTCCAGGCAGACCGGCCAGGCGTCGACGCCGGCGAACTGCTTGAACAGGGCGGCCTTGCCCTCCATCACGGGCAGCGCGGCGGCCGGGCCGATGTCGCCCAGTCCGAGCACCGCGGTGCCGTCGGTGACCACGGCCACGGTGTTGCGCTTGATGGTGAGTCGGCGGGCGTCCTCGGGGTTGGCGGCGATGGCCAGGCAGACCCGGGCGACGCCCGGGGTGTACGCGCGGGAGAGGTCGTCGCGGTTCTTCAGCGGGACCTTGGGCTCCACGGACAGCTTGCCGCCCAGGTGCAGCAGGAAGGTGCGGTCGCTGACCTTGCGTACCGTCATCCCCGGCCGGGAGTTGATCACCTCGGAGATCTTCTCCGCGTGCTCCTCGTCGACGGTGTTGCAGGTGACGTCGACCACGATCGCGTCGTGACTGGACTCGACGATGTCGAGCGCGGTCACCGCGGCGCCGGTCTCGGCGACCGCCGACGCCAGGTCGGTGGTCGAGCCGGCGCTGGAGCTGACGGCGACGCGGAGGGTGATCGAGTAACCGGGACTGGGGCTGCTGGCCATTCTGGAACTCCTCAAGTTATTCCGTTTGGTGGATTCTAACTTCTACTTCGTGGAAGTGCAACCTTGACGATCGACTGCTCGGCGCGAGGCAGGATCGCTTCCTATCGGAATTGCACTGTCGCAATGCGGAAAAGGAGCGGGATGTCCAGCCATCTCTCAGACGTCAACACCTCACCCACCCCCGAGCACCACCGTGGCACCCTCGACGAGGCCTCCCTCGCGGGGTCGACCCGAGCCTCTACAACCACGATCTCGCCCCGACCAAGCGCGAGGGACGCAAGTGGAGCGCGTACAACTTCTTCGCCCTCTGGGCCAACGACGTGCACAGCCTCGGAAACTACTCGTTCGCGATGGGGCTGTTCGCCCTGGGACTCGGCACCTGGCAGATCCTGCTCGCCCTCGGCGTCGGGTCCGCCTTCCTCTTCGTGCTGCTCTGCCTGTCCGGGTTCATGGGCTACAAGACCGGTGTCCCCTTCCCGGTGATGAGTCGGATCAGCTTCGGCATCCGCGGCGCCCAGATCCCGGCCCTGATCCGCGGCGGCGTGGCGATCGTCTGGTTCGGCATCCAGACCTACCTCGCCTCCCTGGTCGGCAACGTCCTGGTCATCGCCCTCGTTCCCGGCCACCCAACCGCTGGCCGAGACCACGTTCCTCGGCCTGACGGTGCTCGGCTGGGCCTGCTTCACGGTGCTCTGGCTGATCCAGGTGGTGATCGCCTGCTACGGGATGGAGATGATCCGCAAGTACGAGGCGTTCGCCGGTCCGGTCATCCTGGTCACCTTCGTCATCCTGGCGGCGTACGTGCTCTATGTGTCCGGCGGCCAGATCGTCTGGCAGCCGCCGAACGCGGTCGCCGGCGGTGAGATGTGGCGCGAGATCCTCGGCGGCGGCGCGCTCTGGGTCGCGATCTACGGCACCTTCGTGCTCAACTTCTGCGACTTCACCCGCAGCGCCAAGACCAAGAAGTCGATCGTCTGGGGCAACCTGTTCGGCATCCCGGTCAACACCTTGTTCTTCGGCGTCATCGTGGTGGTCCTGGCCGGCGGCCGGCTCGCCATCGACGGCAAGGTGATCGCCAGCCCCACCGACGTGGTCGAGTCCATCGGCAGCACCCCGATGCTGGTGCTCGCCTGCCTCGCGCTGCTGATCTTGACCATCGCGGTCAACCTGATGGCCAACTTCGTGGCGCCCTCGTTCGCGCTGGCCGCATCTGCTCCCCCGGCACCTGAACTTCCGTCGGGCCGCCATCGTGAGCGCCATCCTCGGCTTCATCATCCTGCCCTGGAACCTCTACAACTCCCCCGTGGTGATCGTCTACTTCCTCGGCGGGCTGGGCGCCTTCCTCGGCCCGCTGTTCGGGATCGTGATGGCCGACTACTGGCTGCTGCGCAAGCAGCGGATCAACGTGCCGGAGCTCTACACGACCGATCCGAAGGGCACGTACTTCTACAGTCGCGGAATCAACCTGCGGGCCCTCGGCGCGCTGATCCCGTCCGCCGCGATCTCGCTGGTGTTCGCCTTCGTCCCGTCCCTGAAGGCCTTCTCGGCCTTCTCCTGGTTCATCGCGGCCGGCCTGGGCGCGGTGATCTACTTCGTCCTGGCTGACCGCAGCCGCAGCTACGAGGACGTGTCCGGCGAGCCCATCGCGGTCGAGAGCAACCACTGAGCAGGCACGTCCCACCGAAACGAAAGGCACCCAGATGCGCATCCTCGTCGTCAACGTGAACACCACCGAGTCCATGACCGCCGGCATCGGCGAGCAGGCCTCCCGAGTCGCGTCCCCCGGGACCGAGATCGTCGCCCTCACCCCGCACTTCGGGGCCGAGTCGGTCGAGGGCAACCTGGAGAGCTACCTGGCCGCCGTCGCGGTGATGGACCGGGTGCTGTCCTACGACCAGCCGTACGACGCCGTCATCCAGGCCGGCTACGGCGAACACGGTCGGGAGGGCCTGCAGGAGCTGCTCGACGTCCCGGTGGTCGACATCACCGAGGCGGCCGCGTCCACCGCCATGTACCTCGGGCACCGCTACAGCGTCGTCACCACCCTGGACCGGGCCGTGCCCGCTGATCGAGGACCGGCTGCTGCTGGCCGGGACTGGATCGGCGCTGCGCCTCCGTACGGTCGAGCGGGATGGCCGTGCTCGAGCTCGAGTCGGATCCCGAGCGGGCCGTGAACGCGATCGTGGCGGAAGCCGAGGCCGCCGTCCGCGAGGACCACGCCGAGGTGATCTGCCTCGGCTGCGGCGGCATGGCCGAGCTGGAGGCGAAGGTCCGGGAGCGGACCGGCGTACCGGTGGTCGACGGTGTCGCCGCGGCGGTCACCGTGGCGGAGTCGCTGGTCCGGCTGGGACTGACGACCTCGAAGGTACGGACCTACGCACCCGCCCGGCCGAAGAAGATGACCGGCTGGCCGATCACCCGCTGATCGCTGGGTGCGCCGGGCGAGTCACGAACCGGGATGACCGTCCGTGACTCGCCGGCGCCATCCGGCACCCCACTCCGCCGACCCAACCGCCGAACGTGACTCGCCGGCGCCATCCAGCACCCCGCTCCGCCCACCCAACCGCCGAACGTGACACGCCGGCGCCATCCGGCACCCCGCTCCGCCCACCCAACCGCCGGACGTGACTCGCCGGCGCCATCCGGTTGGTTCAGCGCGGCGGGGCGATGATGCGAGACGCTCTGTCCGTGCCATCAACCCCAGCGGGTGCCGTAACGATCATCCTGGTCACCGGCGTCCCCGCGTCGGGCAAGTCGACGTTGTCCCAGCTCCTGGCCGACACCGTTCAGCTGCCCATCCTGTCCAAGGACGTGGTCAAGGAGGCGCTGCACGACAGTCTCGGCAGCGCGGATCCCGTCGCCGTCAGCCAGGCATCGGCCGAGGTGATCTGGCGCCTGCTACCCCACTTCCCCGCGGGGGCGATCATCGACATGTGGCTCGATCCCGTACGCGATGCCGGTGTGGCTGCCGACGGTCTCCACCGAGCGGGCATCTCCAGCTGCGCAGTCGAGATCCAGTGCCGGTGTCCGGGTGATGTCGCGGTCGAGCGCTATCGCCAGCGCCGCCGCTCAACCGCCCATCGCGGGCCGGATGCCGAGACGCTCTCCCGCATTCGAGACTCGGCACAACACATGTCCCCGGCAGGCATCGGACCGTTTCTCGCGGTGGACTCGACCAGTCCCTTCGTGATCCCGCCCATCGTCGACTGGATACGCGACAACGCAAAGAATGACCGAGCCGTGCCCTAGCGTGGTCGCCTGTGCTGGCCCACCTCGATCTCGTGACCACAGTCGCGTGATGTTCGCCCGACGTGAGCCCGGCTCCGTGCTGGTGCTGGAGGAGCAGTGGCGCGGTCGGCTCTGGAGTGCGATCCCCCACCGGTACGTCGGCGGTGATGCGACGACGGTCATCAGCCATGTGCCGTACGGCACGACCGGGACCTTCGCCAGCAGCGTCGGTCTGCCCGCCGCCCACGGACTGACGACGGGTGAGGGCAAGATCCGCGCGCTGGCGACCCTGGAGTACCGGGTGCTGGAGCTGCCGGCCACGCCCACCAGCTGCCTCTACTTCTTCCTGGTCGACCGGTGCTCGCGCGTGAACCTCAGCTGGTCCGAGGCCGGAGATTTCACCGGCTGGTACGTGAACTTCACCGTGCCGCCTGTTCCGACAGCCGACGGGATCGAGTCGATGGACCTCGTGCTGGACCTGTTCGTGTTCCCGGACGGTTCGTGGACCTGGAAGGACAGGGACGACTTCGAACGGGCGGTCGCCGACGGGGTGCTCGAGTCGCGACTTCCGTCGCTGTTCGAGACCGAGGCCGAGCGGGTGCTGGCCGAGCACGCCACAGGTCAGGGCGCCTTCGACCCGAGGTGGATCGCGTGGGAGCCACCGTGGACGCTCCCACCGCCACAGCTGCCGGAACCCTTCCGTCCCGGCGGGTCGAGATGGTGAGAACCGTCCACGACCTGGGCCCGACCTCCGCCGCTCGCCCGCCGTCGGGCGTTCCCACGGTGCTGTGGGACTTCGACGGCACGCTTGGTGGCTCGCGACGGCAACTGGCGGGCCGCCCTGCTGACGGCACTCGACCAGGTCACCGCCGATCACGGCGTGACCCTGGAGCTGTTGCGTGCGGGACTGCGGGACGGCTTCCCCTGGCACCGGCCCGAGGTGCCCCACCCGCAGCTGGACACACCCGAGCGGTGGTGGCGCGCACTCGACGCCGCCCTGCGCCGCGCGTACATCTTCGCCGGCACCGACGAGCAGACCGCCGGCCTGGCCGCCGCGAAGGTGCGCGACGTCTACGTCGACGCGACGTACTGGACGGTGTTCGACGACACCCGGCCCGCACTGCTGCGGCTCCGAGACGGCGGCTACCGGAACGTCATCGTCAGCAACCACGTGCCCGAGCTCGACGACCTCGTCGTACGGCTCGGCCTCGGTGACCTGATCGACGACGTCCTGACCTCGGCGGTCACCGGCTACGAGAAGCCCCATCCCGCCATGTTCGAGATCGCCCTCGAGCTGGTCGGCCACCCCGACCGGGTCTGGATGATCGGGGACAACCCCGTCGCCGACGTCGCCGGAGCCACTGCCGTCGGCATCCCCGCGATCCTGGTCCGCGGATCGGATCCAGACGGCGTGAGGGGACTGGGCGAAGCCGTCGAGCGCATCCTCGACGCCGGAGCCGCCTGACCCGGCGGAAGCGCCGTTCTCAGCGCAGCCGGCGCGCGCGGAGCACCACGTCGTCCACGTGATGCGCACCCGCTCCACCCTCGGGAACGATGCGGGGTCGCTGCTCGTCGACCTCGACCGCCCAGTCCTCGTCCAGCAACGCGGCGACCATCGTGGGCCAGACGTAGTCGGCCGGGTCGAACCCGCCGTCGTGCGCCGGCTGCGTGTCCATCCCGGCGTGGTGCACGAGCAGCAGCACGCCACCCGGGGCGACCGCCGCCAGCAGGGCCCGCTCGGCGGCGGCGTCCGGGGTCCGCAGCAGCGCTGGGTACTGCGCAGACACCAGGTCGAAGGACCTCGGCGGCAGAGACGCCTCGGCCAGTCCGGCGTGCACCCACTCGACGGTGACCCCAGCGTCTCGGGCATGCCCGGCCGCTCGCCCAGCGCCACCCCGGACACCTCGAGAGCTGTCACGTCCCAGCCGCGGGTGGCCAGCCAGACGGCGTCGGCGCCCTCGCCACAGCCGACGTCGAGCACCCTTCCCGGCGGCAGGTCGGCGACCTCGACCACCAGCGCTCCGTTGGGCCGGCCACTCCACAGCCGTTCGCCCTCGCGATAGCGCCTGTCCCACTCCGCTTGCACGGCGGGGTCGCCGACATAGCTGTCAACGGCGGGTTGCTGATCGAGTGCGGGCGGACTCATCGCGAGGTCATCGGTCACGGCACCATCGTCACCCACCGGTCGTGGTCCCACACCTTCGGTTGCCGATCCGGCAAGAGCTGGTCGAACGATTAGGTGGATCTGCCGATGTGCCGCCCCGGTCAGCACACCCACCCTTGGACAGAGCCAGCACCGGCTCACGCCGCTGGAGCGGCGATCAACCGAGAGGCAGGACGATGACCATCACCCCAGAGCGAGCGATCGACCAAGGCGTACTGGATGAGTTCATGGGCCGCTTCATCCAGGAGCTCGCGGCGGCGTCCCACGTGCCGACAGTCATCATCGGCGATCGGCTGGGGCTCTACCGCACTCTGGACGAGGTCGGTCCGTGCACCTCGGGCGAGCTGGCCACCGCCACCGGCACCCACGAGCGGTACGTCCGTGAGTGGCTTCGGGGCCAAGCGGCCGGCGGTTACGTGAGCTACGACCCGACCACCGACGAGTACTCGTTGACACCCGAGCAGTCCTTCACGTTGGCTCAGCCGGACAGTCCGGCGTACATTCCGGGCGCCTTCCTGACGGTGTCGGCCATCGTCCGTGCCGTGCCTGCCATCACCGAGGCGTTCACCAACGGGGCAGGATTCGGTTGGCACGAACAGCACCCCGACCTCTTCGAGGGCGTCGAGCGCTTCTTCCGGCCCGGTTACTCCGCCAACCTGGTGTCCTCCTGGCTGCCGGCGCTCGACGGTGTGGTCGAGAAGCTCACCGCGGGGGCTCGGGTCGCCGACGTGGGCTGCGGTCACGGGGCTTCTACCATCTTGATGGCTCAGGCCTTCCCGACGTCGCAGTTCATCGGCTTCGACTACCACGAGCCGTCCATCGTGCGAGCCACCCAGCAAGCGGCTGAGGCGGGGTTGACCGCCAACTGCTCGTTCGCTGTCGCCGGCGCTGCCGACTACCCCGCTGATGACTACGACCTGGTGGCGTTCTTCGACTGCCTGCACGACATGGGCGATCCGATCGGGGTGGCGCAGCACGTGCGCGAGACGCTCGCCCCTGACGGCTCGTGGATGATCGTGGAGCCGTACGCGAACGCAGCTGTAGCCGACAACCTCAATCCGATCGGACGGCTCTACTACAACTCCTCGACGATGATCTGCGTACCCAACTCGCTGTCGCAGGAGATCGGGGCTGCGTTGGGAGCGCAGGCCGGTGAGCAGGCGATTCACGACGTCACCCTGGCGGCCGGATTCCACGGCTTCCGTCGGGCCACCGAGACCCCCTTCAACATCGTCTACCAGGCCAGGCCGTGACGGCGAGGTGAGCGATCCACGACAATGAGGCGACGGACTCATCGGCGCTGCGCGGCGGGAAGGTACGTCACCCTCTCGACAGGTGCGGAGGTCGCCGGTGAGAGCCGATCAGGAGCTGTGGGGAGACCCGGTGCCCACCTACCTGACCCGGTTCCTCGATCGCACGGCCGAGCTCGCCGAGCTGGATGCCCTCCTGCGCTCACAACGCCTCGTCACGATCCGCGGCGTGGGCGGGGTGGGCAAGTCGCGGCTGGCGGCGGAGGCGACGCGGCAGCTGACGCGCAGCGCATCACACCCGTTCTCGGACGGTATCTGCTGGGTGCCCGTCGGAGCCGTCACCGACCCGGAGGCCCTGCTCCGCACCATGGCCCGAGCCCTCGGACTGCCGGTGGCCGCCCCCGTGGACGCGCTGGGGCGAGCGGTGTCACGCCGGCGTGTACTGGTCGTCCTCGACACCGGCGACCGGCTCACCCATGACTGCGCGGACATCCTGGAGGTGCTGCTGTCCGAGTGCCCGCAGCTGGCGGTCCTCGTGACGAGCCGGTTCGCTCTGGGACTGGAGTCCGAGCGCGTCGTCGATCTCTCTCCGCTCGACGTCCGGTCCGGCGGGACCGGTGATGGAGCTGCGGTGGCGCTGTTCGTCGAGCGAGCGTCAACGGGGGGGCCGAAGCGTGGCCCGAGAGGGTCCGACGAGATCATCCAGCGCCTCTGCGAGCGGCTCGACGGACTGCCGCTCGCCATCGAGATCGCCGCCGGTTGGTGCCGAGTGCGAACTCCGGGGATGGTCCTCGACGAGCTCGAGGCCGGCATCAGCGCGCTGGCCGCCGCCGACACCCCGCGGGGTGACTGCGCGGTCGGCACCCGTGCTCTCCTCGACCTCTCCTGGCGGTGGTTGGGCGCCGACGACCGACGGCTCTTCCTGGCGCTGGGCGTCTTCACCGGCGGATTCACCCATGCCGCGGCCGAGTCGGTGGCCGGCGTCGGTCTGTCCTCCCTGGCGTCGCTGACCGAGAGGTCACTGATCCAACGCCTGCCCGACCCGACCGGCGGGACCAGGTACGAGGTGCATCCCCTGGTGAGAGACCACGCGTCGATGCGTCTCGAGAGCTCGACCGAGCCGGAGGACACCGGGATCCGCGGGCGCCATCTCGACTACTTCCTGAGTCTTGTCGCGTCGGCTCGAGCGCCGTCGGAGCTCGGTGACGGGCGGAACCGGTCTGTCGATTCCCAGGGGCTGCGAGACGTCCTGGAAGCCGATACCGACAATGTGGAGTCGGCCCTGGCATGGGCCATCGACACCCAGCAGGCCGAGCGCGCGTTGCCGCTGGTCACCCACCTGTTCTCTGCACCGATCTGCTACTCGCTCGCGCCAGGCACGCCCAAAGTGCTCGCTCGGACGCTGGCCCTGCCCTGGGATGACTCATCGGAGTCCGTGACGAGGGCACGTGCGAGAGCGCTCCGGATCGCCGGCCATTGCGCGGCTGACTCGCTCGACCTCGACACAGCCCGGGAGTGGTTCGGTGCAGCTCTCACTCTCGATGAGCGCCTCGGAGACAGTCGCTGCGTAGCCTCGAGCCTGCGCGGCCTCGGGCACGTGCAGCTGCTGTCCGGTGAGCCGGGGAGTCTGTCGTACCAGCAGCGCAGTCTGAGTATCTGCCGAGGGATCGGCGACGAACCCGGTATCGCCTGGTCCACCTACGGTCTGGCCGAGGTCGCTTTCCTCAGCGGCGATCTGGACCGCGCCCTGGCACGGCTCACGGAGGCGTTGACGAGGTTCCAGGGGCTCGACCACGCATCGGGCCAGGCTCGCTGTCACCTCATGTCGGGCGATCTGCACCGCCGGCGCGCCGAGTGGGTGCCCGCCCTCGTCCACTTCGCTCGCACCCTCACGCTCCAGGAACAGACTCGTGACGTCGTCCTCGGAGGGGCGGTGCTGGACGGCGTGGCCGGGGTTGCCGCAGCCTTGCGCAGCGCCCCGACAGCCGCGACGTTGCTCGGCGCCGGCGACTCCTGGCGCGAGCTGCACGGCCTTCATCGCATCCCGATGGTGCAGCCGGCCTACGAGCGCGACGTGGCTCGCGCCCGCCGTCAGCTCGACCCAGACGTTTTCGCGGCGGCCTACAGCGCGGGCCGTCGGCTGGCGCCGGAGGACGCGCAGACGGCACTTCGCCAAGCCGTCGCCGACCTCGTGTCCGGCCTGACCGAGGGACCAGCCAGCCTGACCCATCGCGAGAGGGAGGTGCTCGACCTCGTCGCCGGCGGACTGAGCAATGCCGAGATCGCTCTCCGGCTCGTCGTCAGTCCGCGCACGGTGCACGCCCACCTGCGGTCGATCTTCGGCAAGCTCGGCGTGACGACTCGTACGGCGGCCGCACGCCATGCCGGCCGACTGAGCCGCTCCTGACCGATCGCTTCCTGCCGAGTAGCGTCCGGGACATGCACGGTCGACCGGGCCAGCCACCCAGGTACGAGTCGAACTTCGTCGGTCGCGAGGGCGAGATCGCCGACCTGCTCGCCCTGCTCGCCGCTCACCGACTGGTGAGCATCTGCGGCGTCGGGGGGTCCGGCAAAACCCGGCTGGCCGTCGAGACATCACGACGGCTCAGCGACGTCGAGCACGGATCGGGATCGGGGAGAGTGGTCTGGACCTCCCTGGCCACCGTGCACGAGGACGACCTGGTGTCGCAGGCCATCGCCGACGAGCTCGAGATCAGAGGTACCAGCGGGCCTGGTGCGGTGGCCGCACTGTGCGACGCGATGGGAACTCCGCCGAGCACTCTCGTGCTGGACAACTGCGAACAGGTCATCGGCGGCTGCAGCGAGGTGATCACCGGCCTCCTGGCGGCCGCACCCGACGTGCGGATCCTGCTCACCAGTCGCGTTCCCCTGCACCTCGCGACCGAGCAGGTCTTTGCGATCCCGGCGCTCGACGTGGGTGGCGCGGCGCTCGAGCTGTTCATCGACCGAGCCTCAGCGGTTGCCCCTGTCTACGCCCTCACGGACGCGAACCGCCATCAGGTCACGGAGATCTGCACCCGGCTGGATGGTCTGCCGCTGGCGCTCGAGCTCGCGGCGAGCCGGATCCGGGTCCTGTCGCCGCGGGACCTGCTGCACGAGCTGACCGCCAGTCTCGACGTCCTGCGCTCAACCGATCCGAGCCTGGCCCCACGACATCGCAGCATCAATGCCGTGCTGTCCACCACCTGGCGCTCGCTGGGTGAGGACCAACGCGAGGTGCTCGCCGGACTGGCCACGTTCGACGGCGGCTTCACCCCGGGCGCCGCCGAGGCGGTCGCCGGAGCGACTCCTGAGATGCTGCACATCCTCTGCGATCAGGCGCTGGTCCACGCCACGACCGATCAGAGCGGGCAGCCGCGTTACCACCTCCACGAGCTCGTTCGTTCGTTCGCCGCCGGCCGGCCCGCGGGTGCGGATCGCCGCCGCCACGACGTGCTGCACCGGAGGCACTTCGACTACTTCCTGAGGCTGACCAAGGAATCGCGGGCGCAGTGGAACGGCAGCTCTGCGTTGGACCTACGGGGTCCGCTCTGGGATGAACGGGCAAATCTCGACGCGGCCATGCTCTGGGCCCTCGACCGTGGTGACAGCAACAGGGCGCTGCTGCTGGTCGGTGCGCTCTATGCCTTCTGGGCCTTCTCCCGGCAGTCTGAGAAGGCCAAGCGGGATCGGCTGGAGCGGGCGTTGGCGCTTCCCTGGGAGGCGAGCGACGACGCATCGATCCTCGCTCGGGCACGCGCACTCATCAGCGTCGGGTACGGCTGGACCTCCGTGGACTCGACCCGCGCCCGGCAACGGTTCAACGAGGCACTGGCGTGGTACAGCCAGGTCGGCCACCTGACGGGTATTGCCTGGGCTCATGCGGCACTGGGTTGGCAGTCGCTCGTCGACGGCGACCTCGCCGGCGCCAGGAGGCACGGACACGAGAGTCTGGCTCGCTTTCGTTCCTTGGATCATCGATCCGGCGAGGCGTGGTGCTTGAGCGACCTGGGCCAGATAGCTGTGGCGGCCGGATCCTGGGCTGAAGCCGAAAGCCGGATCAGGGACTCGATGACCCTGGCCGACGAGCTCGACGACGTGCTCACCCGCTACAGCGGACACCTCATGCTGGGCAACGTACGGCGACTCACCCACCGCTGGCCGGAGGCGCTCGCCGAGTATGGCTGTGCGTTGCAGATCCAACGCGAGACGGGCATGAGTTCGAACGGCGCCGACATTCTGGAGGGCTTGGGAGCTCTCGCCGCGCAGCTCGGCGAGCTCGAGCAGGCCGCAGAGCTGCTCGCTGCCGGAGTGACCTGGCGCGATCATTTCGAGATCCCCCGCGGAAGCTTCAACGAGAGTGGCGTTGTGTCGGCCACGACTCAGGTGCAGCGAGGTCTGGGAGCCGAGGTCTGGAGGCGGGCGCTGGACGCCAGTGCGCGCTTGTCACGCAGGAGCATCGAGGACCTCGCGGCCTCGGCGATCACGCGACTCATGGCGACGATCGACCATCCCCCGGCCGGTCTCAGCGATCGCGAGGTCGACGTGCTCAGACTGGTCGCGCAGGGTTTGAGCAACGCCGATATCGCCGAGCGGCTCGTCGTCAGCCCTCGGACCGTGGAAGCACACCTGAGGTCTGTGTTCCAGAAGCTGGGAGTCGCCACGCGTACGGCCGCTGCGCACGAGGCTGTGCGGCTCGGCATCGCCTGACACGGGGTTCGCCGCGGGTGCGCCCCGGCGCAGCCCCAGAGCTAACCGATCAGCTCGTTGCCGACCCGATCGGCGATGGCCCGGAGCACCGGCACCGCCCGATCGCCGAAGGCCTCGTCGACCCGACTGAGCGGGCCGGAGACCGAGACCGCCATCGGCGCGGGCGCCTTGGGGATGGAGACGGCGTAGCAACGGACTCCGAGCTCCTGCTCTTCGTCGTCGATCGAGTAGCCCCGGCGACGGATCTCGGCCAGATCGGTGAGCAGCGACTCCACGTTGCCGTGGCTTCTCGGTGTCGGCGTGGGCATCCCGGTCCGCGCGACGATCCGGCGCACCTCATCGTCGGACAGGGTGGCCAGGATCGCCTTGCCCACCCCGGTGTCGTGCAGGTTGGCCCGACGGCCGACCTCGGTGAACATCCGCATCGCGTGCGGCGAGGGCTGCTGGGCGACGTAGACGATCTGGTCGCCGTCCATCAGCGCCATGTTGGCGGTCTCGCCGAGCTGACGGACCAGCTCCACGAGCTTGGGCTGGGCGACGCGACCCAGTTGTCGGCCCGCCCGCTCTCCCAGCGGGATCAGGCGGGCACCGAGGGCGTACCGGCGGGACGGGAGCTGACGTGCGTAGCCGAGCAGCACACAGGTCCGCAGCAACCGGTGGATGGTGGGCATCGGCAGCTCCGAGGTCGCCGCGAGATCACTCAACGACGCCTCACCGCCGGCATCGGCGATGATCTCCAGGAGCTCGAAGACCCGCTCGACCGACTGAACGGTTCCCGAACGCGGTTCGGTGGACGGCTGGGCCATGGTCAGCCCCTCTCTTACGCTTGTGGCTTCCACCATACAGAAGAGTGCATCCGATTGGCGAGATTTCCCGGGAGGCCGGCCTTGACGTCCGCGTCATCTCTGCCTAGAGTTTCCGCATAACAGATAGTTGCTTCCACAAAGCGGAACAGACAAGGATCTAGCCGACGATGTCGATCTACACCGTGAACGCCTCCATCTTGCTGACCGACCTGCCGATCCTGCAACGGCCCGACGCCGTCGCCGCGGCCGGGTTCGCAGCAGCGGAGTTCTGGTGGCCGTTCGCCGTGGCCGTGCCCACCGACAGCGAGGTCGACGCCTTCGTCGGGGCCGTCCGCGACGCGGGCATCCAGCTGTCGGGCCTCAACTTCTTCGCCGGCGACATGCCCGCCGGTGACCGGGGACTGGTCAGCTGGGTCGGCCGCGAGACGGAGTTCGCGGACAACGTCGACGTGGTCGTCGGGATCGGCGACCGGCTGGGCTGCCGGGCCTTCAACGCCTTGTACGGTCTGCGCGCCGACGGTGTCGCCGCCGAGACCGCCGACGAGCTGGGCGCGGCCAACCTGCGCCTGGCCGCCGACAAGATCGCGACGATCGGTGGCACCGTGCTGCTGGAGCCCGTATCCGGCTCCCCGGCGTACCCGCTGAAGACCGCCGCGGACGTCCAGACCGTCA
The DNA here is from genome assembly GCA_963759915.1 of uncultured Actinomycetota bacterium. Lineage (GTDB taxonomy): Bacteria > Actinomycetota > Actinomycetes > Propionibacteriales > Propionibacteriaceae > Microlunatus. Next base: position 49,690 of record CAVXBJ010000035.1, read on the forward strand.
TCGACCGGGTCGGCGCGGACAACATCGCGCTGCTGGCCGACTTCTACCACCTGGCCGTCAACGGCGACGACGTCGCCGCGGTGATCGCGCAGCGGGCCGCCGACTTCGGCCACATCCAGATCGCCGACGACCCGGGCCGTGGTCAGCCCGGCACCGGCGGGCTCCCGCTCAGCGAGTGGCTCGCCGCCGCGGCCGCCGGCGGCTACGACGGATACGTCGGCCTGGAGTACAAGGACTCCTCGGCCGATCCGTTCGGCTGGCTCCCCCGCGACCAGCGCTCCTGATCACCACCGACCTCCGCACACCCTGACTCTCACGAAGGACTTGATCATGACCGACACCAAGCCCAGCATCGCCTTCATCGGCCTCGGCATCATGGGCGGCCCGATGGCCGCCAACCTGGTCGAAGGCCGGGTACGCCGTGACCGGCTACAACCGCAGCCGGGCCAAGGTCGACGCCCTCGTGGAGGCCGGCGGCACCGGCGCCGACAGCATCGCCGAGGCGGTCGCCGACGCGGACGTGATCATCACCATCGTGCCGGACTCCCCCGACGTCGAAGCCGTGGCTGACGGTGAGGACGGGATCTTCGCCCACGCCAAGTCCGGCGCCGTCTGGGTCGACTGCTCCTCGATCCGTCCCGACGTGTCGGTCAGGCTGGCCGAGCTGGCCGCCGAGAAGGGCATCAAGGCGGTCGACGCCCCCGTCTCCGGCGGCGAGGCCGGCGCCATCGAGGCCACGCTCTCGATCATGGTCGGCGGCGACGCCGACGTCGTCGAGTCCGTACGCCCGGTGCTGGAGGCGGTCGGCAAGACCGTCGTGCACGTCGGCCCGTCCGGCTCCGGTCAGACCGTCAAGGCGGCCAACCAGCTGATCGTGGCCGGCACCATCGAGCTGGTCGCCGAGGCGCTGGTCTTCCTGGAGGCGTACGGCGTCGACACCGCCGCCGCCATCGAGGTGCTGGCCGGCGGCCTGGCCGGCAACCGGATCCTGGACCGCAAGGCGACCTCGATGGTCGCCCGCGAGTTCAAGCCCGGCTTCCGGGTGGACCTGCACCACAAGGACATGGGCATCATCCTGGCCGCGGCCCGGGAAGCCGGTGTGGCCATCCCGCTCGGCGCCCACACGGCCCAGCTGATGCAGTCGCTGCGTCAGCTCGGGCACGGCGATCTCGATCACTCGGCCCTGCTGCTGCAGGTCGAGCAGCTGTCCGGCCGCACGTCCACGAACTGACCAACCCACGACCTCTCAACGGTGAGCAAGGAGAACTGACATGACTCGCATGAAGGCCGCCGACGCGGCAGTGTTGATCTTGGAGAAGGAAGGCGCCACCCAGGCGTTCGGTCTGCCCGGCGCGGCGATCAACCCCTTCTACGCGGCGATGCGCCGGCACGCCCTCGAGAGCAAGACCGGGGGCGTCAAGCACGTGCTGGCCCGCCACGTCGAGGCCGCCTCGCACATGGCCGAGGGCTACACCCGGGCCAAGGCCGGCAACATCGGCATCTGCATCGGCACCTCCGGCCCGGCCGGCACCGACATGATCACCGGTCTCTACTCCGCCGCCGCCGACTCCATCCCGATCCTGTGCATCACCGGTCAGGCGCCGGTGGCCAAGCTGCACAAGGAGGATTTCCAGGCGGTCGACATCGCCGCGATCGCCGGACCGGTGTCCAAGTGGGCCGTGACGGTGTTGGAGGCCGCCCAGGTCCCCGGTGCCTTCCAGAAGGCGTTCTGGCTGATGCGGGAGGGTCGTCCGGGTCCGGTGCTGCTGGACCTGCCGATCGACGTGCAGCAGACCGAGATCGAGTTCGACATCGACACCTACGAGCCGCTGCCGGTGCAGCGCCCGGCGCTCACCCCGGCCCAGGCGAGCAAGATCATCGACATGCTGACCGCGGCCGAGCGCCCGGTGATCGTGGCCGGCGGCGGCATCATCAACGCCGATGCGGCCGAGCGTCTGGTGGAGCTGGCCGAGCTGCTGAGGGTGCCCGTGATCCCGACCCTGATGGGCTGGGGCATCATCCCCGATGATCATCCGCTGCACGCCGGCATGGTGGGCCTCCAGACCTCGCACCGCTACGGCAACGCGACCATGCTGGAGTCGGACTTCGTGCTGGGCATCGGCAACCGCTGGGCCAACCGGCACACCGGCGCGCTGGACGTCTACACCAAGGGCCGCACGTTCGTGCACATCGACATCGAGCCGACCCAGATCGGCCGGGTGTTCGCCCCCGACTACGGGGTGGCCTCCGACGCCGGCGCCGCGCTGGACGCGCTGCTGGTGGAGGCGAAGAGCCGTCGCGCCGATCTGCGGCTGCCCGACTACGACGTGTGGGCCAAGGACTGCGCGCTGCGCAAGTCCACCCTGCAGCGCAAGACGCACTTCTCCGAGGTGCCGATCAAGCCGCAGCGGGTCTACGAGGAGATGAACCGGGCGTTCGACCGGGACACCGTGTACGTGTCCACCATCGGTCTGTCCCAGATCGCCGGGGCTCAGCTGCTGCACGTCTACAAGGACCGGCACTGGATCAACTGCGGTCAGGCCGGGCCCCTGGGCTGGACCATGCCGGCCGCGCTGGGCGTGGCCGTCGCCCGTCCGGACGCCGACGTGGTGGCCCTGTCGGGTGACTACGACTTCCAGTTCCTGATCGAGGAGCTGGCCGTGGGGGCACAGCACCGGATCCCCTACGTGCACGTGCTGGTGAACAACTCCTACCTGGGGCTGATCCGGCAGGCGCAGCGCGGCTTCGACATGACGTACCACGTGTCGCTGGGCTTCGACAACATCAACTCCCCGGAGCTGGAGGGCTACGGCGTCGACCACGTGAAGGTGGTCGAAGGCCTGGGCTGCAAGGCGATCCGGGTGCACCAGCCCGACGACCTGCAGGCGGCGCTGCTGGCCGCGCAGGAGCTGGCCCGCACCGAGCGGGTGCCGGTGGTGGTGGAGGTGATCTTGGAGAAGATCACCAACATCTCGATGGGGGCTGCCGGACTGGACGCGGTGAACGAGTTCGAGCCGCTGGCGATCTCGGGCGAGGACGCCCCGACCGCCATCTCGGTGATGGACTCACCGGAGCCGGTGCTGGTCCCCGCCACCCCAGTGGTGGACTAGCCCCCATGCGCCTGGTCATCGCTCCCGACAAGTTCAAGGGCTCGCTCGAGGCGGCGGAGGTCGCCGCGGAGGTCGCCGCGGGTCTCGCCGCGGGCGGGCTGACCGCGGAGGTGCACCGGGTGCCGATGGCGGACGGCGGTGAGGGGACTGTCGACGCCGCCCTGAGCGCCGGCTACCGTCCGCTGACCGCCGAGGTCAGCGGTCCCCTCGGCGCTCCGGTGCGAGCGACCATCGCGATCGACGACGAGACCTCGACCGCGGTGATCGAGATGGCTGCGGCCTCCGGACTGGGTGTTCTCCCGACCGACGACGACGGCGTCGTCGGCCGGGACGCCCTCGGTGCCTCCAGCCGCGGCACCGGCGAGCTGATCCTGGCCGCTCTGGACGCCGGCTGTCGCCGGGTCGTCCTCGGCGTCGGCGGCAGCGCCAACACCGACGGCGGCGCAGGAGTGCTTGCCGCGTTGGGCGTACGGCTGCTGGACGCCGATGGGCGCCCGGTGCCCGACGGCGGCGGCGGGCTGACCGGGCTGGTGACCGTCGACGTCGACGGACTGGATCCGCGGCTGGCCGACACCGAGCTGGTGCTGGCCGCCGACGTGACCAACCCGCTGCTCGGCGACCAGGGGGCTGCCGCGATCTTCGGACCGCAGAAGGGCGCCTCCCCCGCCGACGTCGTCGTGCTGGACGACAACCTGAGCACCCTGGTCGAGGCCCTGGCCGCCGCAGCCGGCGACTCCGCCCGCGAGATCGCCGGGCAACCGGGCGCCGGGGCAGCCGGGGGGGTCGGCTACGCCGCCCTCTTCCTCGGCGCCACCCGGCGGCCCGGCATCGACGTGGTGATGGACCTGGTCGACCTCGACGCGGTGCTCGCCGGCGCGGACGCGGTGATCACCGGTGAGGGCAGCCTCGACGGCCAGAGCCTCGGCGGCAAGACCCCGCTGGGGGTGGCCAGCCGGGCCCGCGCCCACGGCGTACCCGCCGTGCTGGCCGTGTGCGGACGCACCACCCTCGACGAGGCCGAGCGCCGCGAAGCCGGGTTCGACCGGGTCTGGGCGCTGACCGACATCGAGACCGACGTGAGCCGCTGCATGTCGGAGGCCGGTCCGCTGCTGCGCCGACTCGGCGCCGAGATCGCCACCTACCTGACCGAATCCACCCGACCCTGATCGAGGAGCAACAGTTGTCCACCTCCAGCACCGACCCGTCCAAGATCGCCGAGGTCAACCGTCCGGACCGGGTCCGGGCCCAGATCGCCGAGCTGCGGAAGAACAAGCCGGCCGCCGAGGCCGCCCCGGCAGCGCCCACCGCCGAGCGTCAGGCGCCGTACGACCTGGTGATCAGGGGCCGCCGGATCCTCACCACCGCAGGGATCACGGACCGCGAGATCGGCGTCCGGGACGGCAAGATCGTCGCCATCGAGCCGTACGGTCACGGGCTGCAGGGCACCGAGGTGATCACCCTCGCCGACGACGAGACGCTGATCCCGGGTCTGGTCGACACCCACGTGCACATCAACGAGCCCGGTCGCACCGACTGGGAGGGCTTCGCCACCGCCACCAAGGCGGCCGCGGCCGGCGGAGTCACGACGGTGATCGACATGCCGCTCAACTCGATCCCGTCCACCGTGAACGGCCCGGCGTTGGAGCTCAAGCGTCTGGTCGCCGACGGACAGGCGTACATCGATCTCGGCTTCTGGGGCGGTGCCGTGCCGGGCAACCTCGACGATCTCCGCGAGCTGCACGACGCCGGCGCCTTCGGCTTCAAGTGCTTCCTGCTGCACTCAGGGGTGGACGAGTTCCCGCACCTGGAACCCGACGAGCTCGAGGAGTACCTGCGGGTGCTCGCCTCCTACGACGCGCTGATGATCGTGCACGCCGAGGACTCCCGCTCGATCGACCGGGCCCCGAACCCCGAGGGGGACGTGTACGACAAGTTCCTCGCCTCCCGTCCGCGGGGCGCGGAGAACCTGGCGATCGCCGAGGTGATCGAGCGGACCCGGTGGACCGGTGCGCGGACCCACATCCTGCACCTGTCGTCGTCCGACGCGCTGCCCATGCTGGCCACCGCCAAGGCCGACGGTCTCGACATCACCGTCGAGACCTGCCCGCACTACCTCACCTTGATGGCCGAGGAGATCCCCAACGGCGGCACGGCGTACAAGTGCTGCCCGCCGATCCGGGAGATCGGCAACCGCGAGCAGCTCTGGCAGGGGCTGCTGGACGGCACGATCGATTACATCGCCTCCGATCACTCCCCCTCCACGCTGGAGCTGAAGGACCTGGAGAACGGTGACTTCGGGGTGGCCTGGGGCGGCATCGCCTCGGTCCAGCTCGGACTGTCGCTGGTCTGGACCGAGGCCCGTCGCCGCGACATCAGCCTGGAGCAGGTGGTCGAGTGGATGGCCAGCAAGCCGGCCGACCGGGTCCGGCTCCGGTCCAAAGGCCGGTTGGCGCTGGGCTACGACGCCGATCTGGCCATCTTCGCCGCCGACGACGCGTACGTGGTCGACCAGACCAAGCTGCACCACAAGAACCCGCTGACGCCGTACCACGGCAAGACGCTGTCCGGCGTGGTGCGCAGGACCTTCGTCCGCGGCACCCCGGTCGACTTCACCACCCCGCACGGCCGGCAGATCAGCCGCGGCATCGACTGACCGCGGCGCTCGGGTACGGCACCTCGCCCGAAGTCGCTCGGGTTCGGCGTTGTCGCTCCATCTGCAGATCGAGCGACAACCTGCAACCCGAGCGACTTCTCGACAGGACCGGCCGTCAGCTCATGTTGTGGCGCAGGTACGCCGGTTCGCGCAGGCCCAGGATGGCCTCCACCATCCGCGCCGCGCGGACCGACTCGCGCACCTGGTGCATCCGCAGGATCCGCGCGCCGTTCAGGGCGCAGACCGTGGCCGCGGCCAGCGAGGCCTCCAACCGCTCACCCCGCTCCAGGTCGAGCGACTCGCCGATGAAGTCCTTGTTGGACACCGCCGCCAGCACCGGCAGCCCGAGATCGGCCAGCTCGGCGAACCGTCGGGTGATCTCCAGCGAGTGCCGGGTGTTCTTGTTCAGGTCATGGCCGGGGTCGATGACGATCCGCTCCGGCGGCACCCCGCGGGCCACCGCCAGCTCGACCTTGTCGGCCAGGAAGGCCCGGATCTCGCTCACCACGTCGTCGTACGTGGGTCGGCGCAGGTGCACGCCGGGGGCCGCGGCGCTGTGGGTGATCACCAGCGTCGCCGCCGAGCCGGCCACCACGTCGGCGAGCTCGGGGTCGCGCAGCCCGCTGGTGTCGTTGATCACCCCGGCCCCGGCGGCGATCGCGGCGCGAGCCACCACCGGCCGTACGGTGTCGACGGAGACGACCACCCCCTCGGCCGCGAGCCCCGCCACCACCGGCACCACCCGGTCCAGCTCCTCTTCCGTCGACACCTTCGGCACGTCCGGGGAGAACGGCACTCCGCCGACGTCGATCCAACCCGCACCGTCGGCGGTGGCCCGCCGGCCGGCCTCGACCGCCCGGTCCAGCGCGTAGGTGAGGCCCTTGTCGTAGAACGAGTCAGGGGTGCGGTTGACGATCCCCATCACCACGATCTCGTGGGAGAAGTCGAACACCCGCCCACCGATGGTCCGGATCGGCTGAGTGAGCGGCGGCAGGTAGGTCACCGACTCAGTCTGCCAAGCCGGTCACAGCACCCTCGCTGGTCCCGCGGTCGCCGACGTACTCGAGCACTGACGCTTCACCGGAGGTGAAGCGGTCGACCTCTTCGCCGCCGTCGCACCGGCAGAGGGCGATCGTCAGCGTGCCGGTACGCCGACCGACCACCTGCCACGTCCCGCCGGAGTCTTCCCACCGACGGAGTCGGTCCAGATCGGTCACAGCCCGCCGTCGATCCCGATCGGCACCTGGAGCGGGGCCTCACCCGGACTGTCGTGCTCTGCCAGCGCGTGCCCGGCCGCGAGAGCGATCACCGTCTGCCGCAGGGCATGACCGTGGCCGCCGTCCACGGTGTGCGCCGCTCGACCGGCGTGACTGTCCCGGGCCTTGGCCAGGTGGTCTTCGGCGAGCGCCGTCAGGTCGATGCCATCCATCGTCGTCTCCTTCGACTACCGCCGGAGCACCGGTGGTGCTGCGAGCATGGCAAAGCCCCCACGCACAGGTGCGTGGGGGCTTCCCATCAGGGGTGGAGGTGGCGGGAATCGAACCCGCGTCCTCGAGCGACGATCCAGGACTTCTCCGGGCGCAGCTGGTGATGTTCGTTTTCTCGGCCCCTGCACTCGCGCCAGCACGTTGCAGACAGGCCCAGTCTCAGTTGATGTTCCCGTTAGGTCCTGGGACCACTCCTAACAGGTGAGCCTTCTTGATGAGGCCAGATTCCGGGACGAAGGCACGCCCGGGCTGACCCTTCGATCACTGATCAGGCAGCGAGAGCGAAGTCAGTGCGTTCAGTCTTGGCACTTATTGGTTTCCAAGGAACATTAACGAGTTGACCTTGGATTCTCGGCCCGCTTCGCCTGGGTCTACCGACCCAAGTCGAAACCGATCACCCCCTGTTGAGTTGTGCACACCCACTGTACCCGGTGACGGCGACGCGGGCACCCGGTTTGCGTCCCGGCTGCCCGCGTCGTCGCGTACGGTCTCCCGCGCGCCTACTTCTCCGACAGCGCCTCGACCTTGACGACCTTCTTCACCGGGTTCGTCCAGTCGTCGCCCTGCAGGGCCTTGGCGCCACTCAGCACGGTGAGCACCACCCAGCCGAGGAAGGCCAGACCGATCAGGAAGTTGAAGATCCCCAGCCCGGTGACCCCCTGCAGGATCTCCAGACCGATCCAGCTGCCCACCGCGACGAGCTGGAAGTTGAAGGCCTTGGCGGCCTCCTTGCGCGGGTAGCTGCCCTGCGGGCTGAGGGCGAAGATGAGCAGCGGGCCGAAGATCGAGGTGAGCAGGGCCGAGAAGTGCGCGACGCCGGCTACTCCGCGGCCGGCCTGCTGCTTCGTCTGCTGCCCGACCAGCGGCTGGTACGCCGGATGCACGCCCATGGCCCGCGACGTGGAGGGCACCTGCACGAGACCGTAGAACGCCTCGTTCAGCTCCTTGCGCGTGCCGGCGCCCAGCACCTGACCGATCCGGCGATCGAATTCCTCGGAGGTGACGCGCCCGTCGGCGTACGCCTCCTGGAGCCAGTGCTCGGCTCGGTCGCGTTGGTCCTCGGTCACGGGGAGGTGGAGGCTGGGATGCTCGAAGGTGGCGCTCATGGTGACCATGCTCCCTGTGTACGGGCGCTTGATCCATCGGGCTCTCCCCCAGTCCGACCCCTAGTCTGTTCGACTCTGCCGCTCAGGCGTGCCGCCGCCTCTCCGAGCTGGGGTCGGGCGCTGACCATGACCGTGAGGGCGGGACTGTGGGGGCTGGTGTGCCGCCGGTGCGGCGGTTGCCGCAGACTGGGATGGTGCCGAACGAACGCAACGTACTGGGCGGCGAGCTCGAGCCGTGCGGCCTGGATCCGATCACCGGGTTCTACCGCGACGGACACTGCACCTGCGGGCCGGCGCAGGCCCGCCACCTCGTCTGCGTCGTCGTCACCCATGAGTTCCTGGCCCACCAGCGCTCGGTCGGCAACGACCTCAGCACCCCGATCGAGACGTACGGGTTCCCGGGTCTGCAAGCCGGCGACCGCTGGTGCGTGCTGCTGGAGCGGTGGCTGCAGGCCCACGAGGCCGGAGCGGCGGCGCCGATCGTGCTGACCGCCACCAACGAGCGGGTGCTCGAGGTCATCGAGCTGGACGTGTTGCGCCGCTTCGCCGTCGACGTGCCCGATGACCTCAGTTCGCTGAGCTGACCCGAGGTCCCGGCGACCTGCCGATTCAGCGGCTGTCGCGGGCACGACGGCCCCGACAACGACTCGGATCCCGATCACGTCGTGCCTGGCGCCACGCCCACCGGTAAGTTGGTCGCCCATGACTGAGAAACCAGAAGTGGACTTCTACGAGGGCGAGACGCCGACCGAACTCGTGATCATCGACCTGATCGATGGCGAGGGCGACGAAGCCAAAGCGGGCGACCAGGTGCAGGTGCACTACGTCGGGGTGGCGCACAGCACCGGCGAGGAGTTCGACGCCTCCTACAACCGCGGTGCCCCACTCGACTTCCCGCTGGGTGGGGGTCGCGTCATCCAGGGCTGGGACCAGGGTGTCGCCGGCATGAAGGTCGGCGGTCGTCGTCAGCTGGTCATCCCGCCGCACCTCGGCTACGGGGACCGCGGCGCCGGTGGCGTGATCAAGCCGGGCGAGACGCTGATCTTCGTGGTCGACCTGGTCGCTGTGAAGTAGCTGTGCCAGCCGTCACTCGCTGTGCCGCTGCGCGCTGAGGTCCCTGTCTTCCTTCCTACCAGGAACCCCCGCCACCGCCACCGCCGCCGCCCCCGGAGAAACCTCCACCGCCGAACGAGCTGCCCCCGCCGAAGCCGGTGCCGCTCGCTCCGGACGAGGGAGCCGGGGCGGCGGCGGTGGCCAGGCTGCTGGTCAGGAAGCCGGTGTTGAAGGCGGCCATGTTGTACGTGCCGGCGTACCAGTAGGGCGTCTCGTTGGGCAGCCGGCCCATGGCCACCAGGTCGCCGCAGATCTTGGCCCACCGGTCGGCGAGCTCGAAGGCGATCGCCCAGGGCAGGTACTTCGAGAAGATGTCCTCACCCTCCTCGAACCGGATCTGATCCGCCTCGGCCGTGGCCAGATAGGTCTTGAAACCCTCGACCTGATCGCAGACCGCCCGCCCGTCGGCGGTTCGCTGACCGCGGCGCAGCTTGTACCGGACGATCGCGAACGCGACCAGGATCGGCAGCAGCGGCACCAGGATCAGCAGGAAGACCGCACCCAGGACGAAGCCGAGGAAGACCGCGAACACGACCAGACCGAAACCGAAACCGCTGGTGGCGGCCGCCGACGGCACCTTGCGGAACCAGCCCCGGCTGGCGACCTGGTTGCGAACGGACTTCTGCATGGCCTGGTGCGCCGCCGTCAGGCTGCCCTGCTTGGACAGGTCCTCGACCGCACCCGGCGGTTGTCCGGAGAACAGCTCGGTCAGCAGCACCATCTCGTGCGGCGCCGTCGCCCGGTCGGGATCGACCAGGGTCACCTGGAAGTCCTTCTTGCCCGTCGCTCTGCACGGTCAGCGCACCCTTGACGGCCAGGTCGATGATGGTCGCCGCTGTCTCCCGGGTGTCCACCTGCCCGTCGATCAGCAGCCCCGCCTCGGCCACCGGGATCCGCGGTGGGGTGAACGCCACCGGGATGGGTAGATCCGGGATCGCTCGGCACCACCGGCGCCTGCTGCCCCGGCAGCGGCACCGTGCCGGGAGCCAGACCGGCGTAGCGCTGGTCACGCCCGTTCTTGCGCCACCACAGGGTGCCGACGATCGGCGAGCCGGCCAGCGGAGGCCGCCCCCACCCCGGCCAACGCGATCAGTCCGGCCTTCTCGCCCGCGCTCAGCTTGCTCCCGTCCGGCTCCAGGTGCGGCGCGTTGTCGGTGATCAGACCCGGCTTGATCTTGACGCCGATGGTGAGGCCCTGGCCGGCGGGCAGGCTGTTCTGGGTGAACTCGCCCACCCCGTCGGAGATCTTCTCCGACGAGCAGTCCGCCTTGCTCTGGACGGCTCCGGCGAAGCAGCTCAGCTCCTGCGCCCCGCCGGGCACGGTGGCCTTGACCGAGACGTCGGTCATCGGCGCCTTCCAGTCCGATCCGGTGGCGTCCCAGTAGAACTCGTCGTAGCCGCTGAAGGTGCGCATGGCGCCCTTCACGGAGTACGTGATCACGTACGTCGCGGTCGGCGAGCTGATGGTCTCGTCGGGGTCGCCGATCCGGATCCGCAGCTGCTCGCCGCGACCGCTGTCGGTCTCGTAGGTGTTCTCGCTGTACTGCGTGGCCACCCCGGAGTCCGGGCTGGTGACCGACTCGACGTCGACGGTGTAGACCGCGTCCTGCTGGTCGTCGTACGGCTCGCGGGTGACGAAGTAGCGGTCGATGCCGTGCCGGCCGGAGTCGGAGCCGAACCGCCAGACGATCGTCTCCTTCGCCTGCAGCACCCCGTCGGTGCCCATCTCGTACTCGATCGAGAACTTGTCGATCTGGTCCGAGGCCGCCGACGCCGTGCGTGGTGGTGACCACCGAGAACCCGACCGCCAGCAACAGCCCGGCCAGGGCGAGCAGGATCCCGCGAACCAGCCGGACGAAGGAGGGCGCCCGTCTCATCAGCGCCCCCGCCGGGTCCGGGTCGCCAGGGCCCGCTGCGCCTCTCGGTCCGCCTCGCGTTGCGCGATGGACTGGCGCTTGTCGTACTCGCGCTTGCCGGTGGCGATCGCGATCTCGACCTTGGCGTAGCCGTCGGTGAAGTAGATGGCGAGCGGGACGAGGGTGGACCCCTTGGTCTCCAGCTCGCGGGCGATCTTGTCGATCTCCCGGCGATGCAGCAGCAGCTTGCGGGTGCGCCGTGCGGTGTGGTTGGTCCAGGTCCCGTGGCTGTACTCGGGGATGTGCGCGGCGCGCAGCCAGACCTCCCCGTCATCGACGGTGGCGAACGCGTCCGCGAGGGTGGCCCGACCCTCACGCAAGGACTTCACCTCGGTGCCGCTGAGCGCGAGCCCGGCCTCGTAGGTGTCCCCGATGTGATAGTCGTGCCGAGCCTTGCGGTTCTGCGCGACGATCTTGCGTCCCGTCTCCTTCGCCATGCCCTCCATCCTGCCGCATGACCGGTAGCAGCCCGGCGCGGATTTCTGTCGAGCTGTCCCCACCTGAGGTGGACAGCTCGACAGAAATCGCCGATCGGGGCCGGACGGGGTCCGGGTCAGAACCAGGTCATCGGGTTCCGGAGCTTCCCGTCGAGGTAGACCATCAGGTGCAGGTGGCAGCCGGTCGAGTACCCGGTGGTGCCGACGTAGCCGATCACCTCGCCCTTGCTGACGTGGTCACCGACCCCGACCGTGTAGCGGATCGCGTGGTTGTACGCCGTGGTCACGAACTGCCCGTCCACCACCCCGTGGTCGACGATCAGCCGGTTGCCGTAGCCGGCGTTGTAGTACTTCTCCACCACCTTGCCGCTGTACGGGGCCCGGATCGACGCGCCACAGCTGGCGCCGAAGTCGGTGCCGTCGTGCAGCTTCCAGTAGTGCAGGATCGGGTGGAACCGCATCCCGTACGGCGAGGTGATCGGCGCGTTCACCGGGTAGGAGAACCCGTGGCTGGCGCTCTTTCCCGAGCTGGGCTGGAGCCCGAGTCGCTGCTCTTGGACCGCTTCGTCGCCTTGCTGCTGGAGCTGCCGGAGTCGTTGGAGTCGTCGTTGGAGCTCGCGTTGCTCTCCTCCGCGGCAGCGGCGGCGTCCGCCTGCTTCTCCGCGGCCCGCTGCTTGGCCCGCTCCCGCTTGGCCTCGGCCTTGCGCTGAGCCCGCTCGGCGGCCGCCGCCTTGGCGGCGGCGATCCGGGCGGCCCGCTCGGCCGCTGCCTTGCGTGCGGCCTCGGCCCGGGCCTTGGCGATCCGGACGGCGATCCGCTGCTCGACGTTCGCCCGCTCCTGCGTGAGCTTGGTGTACTCCTGCTTGTCCTGAGCGACCTCGGTGGCCGCCTGCGAGGCCGCCGACTGCCGCTGCGACAGCAACGAGGCGACGTCTGCCTGCTGCTGCGTCGCCTGGGTCTCCAGCTGCCGCTTGGCGACCAGGTTCGCGGCCGCCTTCTTGCGGTCCGCCGCGATCTCCTTCTCGATCGCTGCCTGCTTCGCCTTGGCCGCGTCGAGCTTGGCCTGCAGGACCTCGGTCCGGTCGATGGTGGCCGCGGTGGTGTCGAACATGGTGGTGGACCACTGGATCCGGGTCTGCAGGTCGGCCGTCCCGGTGTCGGTCATCAGCAGGGCCACCGGCAGCAGGTTCGTCTGCTGCTGGTACTGGTCCCGCACCATCTGCCCGGCGAGGGCCTTCTCGGCGTCCAGCTTCTTCTGGTTGGCCTTGACCGCCGCCTTGGCCTTGGCCAGGGCCAGCCTCCGCCGCCTTGAGCTTGGTCGGCCATCGCGGTGTCGACGCGGCGCGCCGTCGGCGAGCTCGATCCGGGTCTGGGCCAGCGCGGCCTGCGCGGCAGCCAGCTGCGACTCGGCCGCATCGACCGCGTCGGCCGCCGAGTTCAGCGCGCGGGAGGACTCGTTCAGCTCGCGCTTCTTGGCGGCCTGCTGGGCCTTCACCTGGTCGCGTTGGTCGCTCAGGTCGTCGGCCTTGGCCAACGGGACCATGAAGGCGGCGGTCACCGCGGAGCAGATACCCACGGCGACCACCAGCCGTACGTGCCTGAATGCCGGTGCCACAGCTCAATCCCCAATCGCATCGAAGACCCCGAACCAAAGGGTTCGAGACTCTCAAGGTGCAATTGAGGTTGAGATTTTCCTTATTACACCCTGAGGTACTTCCGAGTCGTTATCAGCGTCGGGATGATAGACAGCGCGAGCCCCACGACGGCAACCCCTAAGAGGGCCCAACCCGTCTGTTGCCACCCAATCCACGGTAAAGTCCGAATAGAGACTTGAGCTTTCTGCATGATGATGAAGTAAACGCCTGTGACGAGTGTGACGGATGCGAACAGAATGCCGATAAGCGCGGCGATGACCGCTTCAAAAAGGAACGGCAATGTGATATAGAGGTTGCTCGCTCCGACCAGGCGCATGATGCCGATCTCTCGACGGCGGGCGAACGCGGCCAGTCTGATGGTGTTGCCGATCTGCAGCGCGGCCGCCAGGAGCAGCAGCACCGAGGCGCCGATGGTGCCCCACTGCAGCAGCCGCAGCCAGGAGAAGAGCGGGTCGAGGTACTTCTTCAGGTCCTGGATGGCCTGGACACCCTTCAGCCCGACCACCGAGCTGACCACCCCCTCGTACTGCTCGGGGTTCTTGAGCTTGACCCGGAACGACTCCTGCATCTGCTCGACGGTCAGGGAGTCCTGGATGGGGCTGTTCGCGTACGCCTTCTGGAACGCCTCCCAGGCCTCCTGCTTGGTCTCGAAGTAGACCCCGCCGGGCGCCACCTCCGGGTTCGCCTCCAAGGTCTGCCGGATGGTGTCCTTCTGGGCCTCGGTGACACCCTGACCGGGCTCGCACTGCTCGCCGCTCACGTCCGGGGTGCACAGGAAGACCGAGATCTCGATCTTGTCGTACCAGTTGCCCTTGAACAGGTCGACCTGCTGGTTGGCCAGGAGACCGGCGCCGAAGAGCGACAACGACACCCACATGGTCATGACCACGGCCAGGGTCATGGTCAGGTTCTGCCGGAGTCCGGCGAACGTCTCGGAGAAGATGTGACGGAAACGCATGCTGGGTCCTCGGTCTCAGGCGACGGATCGGGCCGGGTGGGGCGGGGAAGGCGACCGGGTCACTGGTAGCCGTACACGCCGCGGCTCTGGTCCCGCACCACTTCGCCGTCGTCGAGCTCGATGACGCGCTTGCGCATCTGGTCGACGATGGTCGAGTCGTGGGTGGCCATCAACACAGTGGTCTCGGAGCGGTTGATCCGGTCGAGCAGCTTCATGATGCCGACGCTGGTCGCCGGGTCCAGGTTGCCGGTCGGCTCGTCCGCGATCAGGATCTTGGGCCGGTTGACGAACGCGCGGGCGATGGCCACCCGCTGCTGCTCCCCGCCGCTCAGCTCGTCGGGCAGCCGACCGCCCTTGCCGTCGAGCCCGACCAGGTCGAGAACCTCCGGCACCACCCGCTTGATGGTCGAGGACGGCTTGCCGATGACCTGCAGCGCGAAGGCCACGTTCTCGGCGACCGTCTTGTTCGGCAGCAGCCGGAAGTCCTGGAACACCGTGCCGATCTCGCGGCGCATGGCGGGGATCTTCCAGCTGTGCAGCTTGTTCAGCTCCCGACCGGCGACGAACACCTTGCCCTTGCTCGAGCGCTGCTCGCGCAGGATGAGGCGGAGGAAGGTGGACTTCCCGGACCCGGACGGCCCGACGAGGAAGACGAACTCGCCCTTCTCGATGTCGACCGACACCTCGGAGAGGGCAGCTCGTCGCTGTCCGTCGTAGGTCTTGCTCACGTTGTCGAAACGAATCACGTCACGCCTCGGCCGGGGGTAGACGACAGGAGCCGGGCGTGGTACCCGGAGACAGGCCAGCGTCGAGTGTAGGTGACCGGACTGTGATTCCCGGGTGTTGACGGCGGGCGTGCCCGGTCCGGTGTCAGGAGCCGGCGATCTCGCTGGTACGCCGCCAGCGGATGCCGGACTCGATGAAACCGTCCAGCTCGCCGTCGAACACGGCATCGGGTGAGGACACCTCGAAGTCGGTGCGCAGGTCCTTGACCATCTGGTAGGGATGCAGCACGTACGAGCGCATCTGCGAGCCCCAGCTGTTGCCGCCGTCGCCCTTCAGCAGGTTCATCTCCGCCTCGCGGTCCCGCCGGGCCTTCTCCAGCAGCCGGGACTGCAGCACCCGCAGCGCCGCCGCCTTGTTCTGCAGCTGGGACTTCTCGTTCTGGCAGGAGACCACGATGCCGGTCGGCAGGTGCGTGATGCGGACCGCCGAGTCGGTGGTGTTCACGCTCTGGCCACCCGGTCCCGACGAGCGGAACACGTCGATCCGGATGTCGGCCTCGGGCACGTCGATGTGGTCGGTCTCCTCGGTCACCGGCAGCACCTCGACCCCGGCGAAGGAGGTCTGACGGCGGCCCTGGTTGTCGAACGGGGAGATCCGCACCAGCCGGTGGGTGCCCTGCTCGACCGAGAGGGTCCCGTACGCGTACGGCGCCCGGACCTGGAAGGTGGCGGACTTGATGCCGGCCTCCTCGGCGTAGGAGGTGTCGTAGACCTCGGTCGGGTAGCCGTGCCGTTCCGCCCAGCGCAGGTACATCCGCAGCAGCATGGCCGCGAAGTCGGCCGCGTCGATGCCGCCGGCCTCGGACCGGATGGTGACCAGGGCGTTGCGCGGGTCGTACTCACCGGCCAGCAGGGTGCGCACCTCGAGCGACTCCACCGCCTTGTGCAAGCGACGTCAGCTCGGTCTCGGCCTCGGCCAGCGACGGGGCATCGGCCTCGTCCTGGGCCAGCTCGATCAGGATGGTCAGGTCGTCCAGCCGGGAGCGGAGCTCGGCCAGCTTGTCGACCTCGGACTGCAGGGCGGACAGCTTGCGAGGTGACCCGTTGCGCGTTGTCGACGTCGTCCCACAGATCGGGGCGGCGACCTCCTCCGAGAGCGCCGCGATCTCGATCTTCTTGGTCGCAGGGTCGACGACCGCCTCGATCGAGGTCAGCGCCTTGTCGAGTGCCGAGAGTTCTGCAGGAAAATCCGAACCAGCCACAATCGACCACTCTACTGAACGCCACCAGCCGGACGCGCCGCTAAGGTTTCGCGCATGAGTGAGACCGTGCTGGCCATCGACATCGGTGGCACCAAGATCGCTGCGGCCGTGGTGGACGCCGACGGCACGATCCTGGCCGATCAGCTGCGGCCCACGGCCCTCTCCGACGACCCCGACGAGGTGTTCGCCGGGGTCGAGTCGGCGGTCCGTGGGCTGGTCGGCCAGCTCGAGCCCACCGGCGGCCGGATCCGGGTCGGCATCGCCTCCGCCGGACCGATCGACGGGCCCGCGGGCACCGTCTCCCCGGTCAACATCGGTGCGTGGCGGGGGTTCCCGATCTCGGCCCGGGTGCACGCGGTGCTGGCCGAGACGTACGGGGCGGAGGCCGTCACCGTCGGGCTGGCCGGCGACGGGCACTGCTTCGCCCTCGGGGAGCACTGGCTGGGTGCCGGCCGCGACGTCGACTCGATGATGGGCATGGTGCTGTCCACCGGCGTCGGCGGCGGTGCGGTGATCGACAACCGGCTGTTCACCGGGGCGACCGGCAACGCCGTCCACCTGGGCCACATCAGCGTCAACGCCTGGGGCCCGCGGTGCGTCTGCGGTGGCCACGGCTGCACCGAGATGTACGCCCGCGGCCCGGCCCTGGTCGGCGCGGCCAAGCAGCAGGGCTGGACGGCGGCGACGACGCCCGCGCGCTGACCGCGGCCGCCCGCGCCGGCGACGAGATCGCCGTCCGGGTGATCGACCACGGGATGCGCGCGCTGGCCGCCGGCATCGCCACCACCGCCACCGAGCTCGACGTGGCCGTGGTCGTCCTCGGCGGCGGCGTGTCCAAGGCGGGTGAGGTGATCTTCGCTCCGCTGCGCCGCCACCTGCGGGATTTCGCGGTGCTGGACTACGTGGCCGACCTGGAGGTCCGGCCGGCCATGCTGGAGAACGCCGGTCTGCTCGGGGCGGCCGCGCTGGCGTTCAGCGCGGACTAGTGGTTGCGGTCACCGGGAGTCCGGCGGTAGGTGGCCAGGATCGCCGGGCCGGCTGCGCTCACGGCCACGAGCTCCAGGTCGACGGGTGCGTCGAACAGGCGCGTGCCGCCGCCGAGGAACGACGGGAACGTGAGCAGGCGGTACTCGTCGACCAGCTCGGCCGCGGTCAGCTGGCGGATGACGCTGGTGCTGCCGATGACGACGACGTCCTGGGTGACCGCCAGGCCGCGGCACCCCGCCACGAGATCGCCGTCGAGGAGCTGGGAGTTCGACCAGCTCGCGAGGTCGGGTCGCCGGCGGCTGACGACGTACTTGGGCAGGGCGTTCATCCGGGCCGAGAACGGGTCGGTGCGCGCCGGCCAGAGACGGGAGAAGTGCTCCCAGGTGCGCCGGCCGAACAGCAGCGCGCCGGCCTCGAGCACCGGTCCCAGCCGGAAGACGTCGCCCGCGATGGCCTGGGTCCCGAACCGGAACGACCAGCCGCCGTGCGGCGTGCCGCTCCGGCCGTCCGGGTCCTCGATCACCCCGTCGAGGGTGATGAACTGGAGCACGATCACGTTTCCCATGGGTCTGCCTCTCCGCAGGTCGGCGGCGGCCCGACGCCGGTCGCCAGCAGGTGATACCGATCTCGCGGAGCAAACTCATCGCGCGTCAGGGGCGGATCTCGGCCGGCAGGTCGAAGAGGGCGAAGACCGCCGGGTCGGCGAACACGCTGGTCCGGACGACCCGCTCGTCGACGACGGTGAGCAGCTGGACCGAGTGCAGCCGACCGGCCCGATAGGCCGCGAAGCCCGCCTCGCGCGTTCGCCCACAGCGGCACGCCCGACCAGCGGGTGCCCCGGGTCCGGTACACGCGCTCCATGAACCCGGCGTACGCGGCCGGTCCGGCGTACCAGTTCCACATCGGCGGCATCTCCAAGATCACGGACTCGGCCAGCAGTGCCACGATCCCCGCGATGTCAGCGCGCTCGAACGCCGTCAGGTAGCGGTCGACGACGGCGCGTTGCGCCGCGGGGGGCGCCGCCGGGGTCCCGGGATCCACCCGCGCTCGGGCCAGCGCTCCGCGGGCCCGCTGCAGCGCGCTGTTCACCCCGGCGACGGTCGAGTCGAGGGCCTCCGCCACCTCGTCGGCCGGCAGCTGCAGCACCTCGCGCAGCAACAGCACGGCCCGCTGCCGCGGCGGCAGCAGCTGGAGCGCGGCGACGAAGGCCAGGCGGTACCGACCACGGTCGACCGCACGGGTGGCCGGGTCGACCGGGATCGGCAGCAGCCAGGGGACCTCGCGACCGTCGACGAACGTGGCGTCGGGGTCGTCGAAGCGGTCCCCCACCCCGGACGGCAGGGGCCGGGAGCGCCGGTCCTTGAGCGCGTCGAGGCTCGCATTCGTGGCGATCCGGTGCAGCCAGGTGCGCAGCGACCCCCGCCCGGGGTCGAAGCGATCCCGGGACCGCCACGCGCGCAGCAGGGTCTCCTGCAGGAGCGTCCTCGGCGTCGTGCGGGGAACCGAGCATCCGGTAGCAGTGGCCGAGCAGCTCACGGCGATAGGGAGCCACATCCGCCTCGAAGTCGACGTCCACGACCTCATGGTGGCCTACGACGCGCGGGCAGGGTCGCTCAGCCGGAGATCAGGCGGCCCTCGACCAGGGCCACGCGGCGCCCGGCGACGGCCGCGATCTCGTCCGGGTCGTGGCTGACCAGGACGACCGGGATCGGCTGCCGACCGACGTCGGCGAGCACCGCCTCGCAGCAACCGGATCCGGGTGCCGATCTCCACCGCCGACAGCGGCTCGTCCAGCAGCACGGCCGCCTCCGGTCCGCCGAGACCGAAACCGACGATGGCCCGCGCCAGGGCGACCCGCTGCCGCTCACCGGCGGACAGCTGGGCCGGTCGGCTGTCGGCCAACGCGGAGTCCAGCTCGAGCAGGTCCAGCACCATCGCGACCCGGTGTGCGCCGACCCTGCGCCGGCTCTTGTCCCGCGGCAGCGCGGTGGCGATGTTGGTGGCGACGTTGCTCTCGCGGTCGAGCACGGCGTCCTGGCCGGCCAGCATGAGGTTCCGTCGGTCCTGCACGATCAGCACGTCGTCGTCGGTGAGCGTGACCCCACTGAGCCGTACGGAGCCCTGATCGGGGTCCTCCAGGCCGGCGATCAGGTGCACCAGGGTGGTCTTGCCGGAACCGGAGGGACCGGAGACCCCGAGCACCTCGCCCGGCCGGACGGTCAGGTCGATGTCGCGGAGCACGGGATGACCGTCGTACGCCTTCGACAGGCCGCGGAGCTCGAGCGCCCCGCCGGCCTGCGGGGTGGTGCGGCGGCGGATCAGGAGACGCGCTCCGGCTCCCCGGAGAGGTCCTCGATCCGGACGAAGACGTCCTCGCCCGCGCTCGCGCCGCGGCGGCCAGTCGTGCACCCAGATGACCACGAAGGCGGCCAGCGAGGCGGCCAGCGCGATCACCGGACCGATCGTGAACACGAAGACGCCGATCAGCCCGATCACGTCGATGGCGAGCACCGCGGTCGCCCCGGAGCGCCCGAGGTTGCCGTGTCGGGCGCGCCAGGCGGCGTACAGCGACCCAGGGCACCATCGCCAGCAGCAGGAAGACCCAGGAGAACGTCGAGGCGAGACCGGCTCCCTCGATCAGCCGGATCATGCCGGCCATGCTGACGAGGCCGGTCAGCGCACCCAGCCCGGTCAGAAGGTTCTTGTTCATCGTGTTCCTCCCCGCGGGGTTCCTCGCCGTCGAATCGTGACCCAAACGTAGCCCAGAAAGCCTCCGACCGGCCGAAACCCGGCCACGTCGTCGCGGATTCTGTCGGTGTCGCGCCCCGGGTGCCGACGGCGGCGTCGCCGGTCGGGTCCGGCTTAGGCTGCACGGATGTCACCGATCGTCGTCGTGGGGGCCGGACTGGCCGGGCTGGCGTGCGCCCAGAGGTTGACCGCCGCCGGGCTCGAGGTCGTCGTGCTGGAGGCGTCCGACGCGGTCGGCGGGCGGGTCCGGACCGACGTGATCGACGGCTTCCGCTGCGACCGCGGCTTCCAGCTCATCAACCCGGCCTACCCGGCCCTGGGTCGCGTGGTCGACCTGCCGCAGCTCGACCTGCGGGCGTTCGGGGCCGGGGTGGTGGTGGCCACCGACGCCGGTCGCTCCGTCCTCGCCGATCCCGCGTCGCCTCCCCCGGCTGCTGCCCGCCACGCTGCGCAGCCCCGTCGGGTCCCTCCGCGAGCGCGCGGCGTTCGTCCGCTGGGCCCTGTCCTGCCTGCTGCCCGTCCGGCGGCTGCTCGCCGCCCCCGATCGCAGCCTGGCCGAGGCCCTGGACCGGGCCGGGATCTCCGGAGAGCTGCGCGACGGCCGTGCTGGACCCGTTCCTGGCGGGCGTGCTCGCCGACTGGGACGGGCACCACGTCGGCCACGTTCGCGCGTCTGCTGATGCGTTCCTTCCTCCTGGGCTCGCCCGCGGTGCCGTCGACGGGCATCTCCCGCCTGCCCGAGCTGATGGCCGCGCGTCTTCCGGCCGGGACGGTCCGGCTCGACCAGCGGGTCATCGAGGTCGGCCCGACGCACGTCCGCACCGTCGACGAGGAGATCCGCGCGGACGCGGTCGTGGTGGCCGCCTCACCGCGAGGCGGCCGCCGCGCTGACCGGGATCCCGGTGCCGCCGACGAAGCCGCTGACCACGTTCTGGCACACCGCGCCCGCGCCGCCGAGCACGGCGAAGCTGCTGCACGTCGACGGCGCCCGCCGGGGGCCGCTGGTCAACACGGCGGTGCTGACCAACGTGGCTCCCGGCTACGCGCCGCCCGGTCGCGTGCTGATCGCCAGCTCGACCGTGGCCGCGGACGGCTCGGCCGCCGCCGAGGCGGCGTCCGCCGACAGGCCGGACTGGTCTACGGCGTCGACCCGCGCCGACTGGGAGCTGATCACCTGCCAGGTGATCGCCGCGGCCCTGCCGCACCAGCCGCCGCCGCTGGCCCTCCGCCGGCCGGCGCGGCTGGACAGTGGGGTGTTCGTCGCCGGCGACCACCGCGACACCGCCTCGATCCAGGGGGCCCTGGTCTCCGGTCGCCGCGCGGCCGACGCCGTCACGCGGACGCCCGTCGGCCGGCCTGACGTCGGTCGAGACGTCTCTGATCGACGGCGGGACTCAGTAGACGTCCCGGACGTAGCGCTTCGCCTTCTTGAGGTCCGCCACGTACTCGACCGCGTCCTCGGGTCCCGCCCGCGCTGCTGCTCGATGATCAGCCGCAGGGCGGCGTCGACGTCCTTGGCCATCCGGGTGGCGTCGCCGCAGACGTAGAAGTGCGCGCCGTCCTCCAGCCAGGCGTACAGCTCCCGCGCCTGCTCCAGCATCCGGGTCTGCACGTAGACCTTCTCGGCCTGGTCGCGGGAGAAGGCCAGGTCGAGGCGGTGCAGCACGCCCGCCCTGGGCCAGCTCGCCCAGCTCGTCGGCGTAGATGAAGTCGTCGGCCCGGTGCTGGTCGCCGAAGAACAGCCAGTTCCGGCCGGTCGCGCCCCGGGCCGCCCGCTCGTGCAGGAAGGCCCGGAACGGTGCGACGCCGGTGCCCGGACCGACCATGATCATCGGCCGGTCGTCGTCGGCGGGCACCCGGAAGGCGGCGTTCGGCTGCAGGTAGATGCCGACGCTCGCCGTCGCCGAGCCGGTCGGCGAGGAAGGTGGAGCAGACCCCGCCGCGGATCCGGTCCGCCCCGTGCCGGACCGAGGCGACGGTCGAGGTGGACGCGGTCCGGGACTGTGCAGCGGACTGGACGAGATCGAGTACGCGCGCGGCTGCAGCGGTCGCAGCAGCCGAGGCCAGCTCCTCGGCCGTGAACGTCGTGGCGCGGACTGGCCAGCAGCAGGTCCAGGACGTCCTTGCCCCACAGCCAGTGGTCGAGCGTGTCCCGTTCGCCGCGGCGCCATCACCGCGGCCAGGTCGCCGTCGGGATCTCGTTCGGCGAGCGCGGTCAGCAGGTCACGCGACGGTGTGCGGATCTCCCAGCCGGTGGTCAGCCGCTCGCCCAGGGACCCGCCGTCGACGGCTGCCCCGGCGTCCAGACCGAGCCGGTCCAGCAGCGCGTCGACCAGCGCCGCGTCGTTCACCGGCACCACCCCGAGGGCGTCGCCGGCCGCGTAGTCGATGCCGCTGCTCGCCCAGGTCGAACTCGTAGTGCCGGATCTCCTTCGCGCTGCGGGCACCCGAGAGCACCCGGTTGGCGACCAGTCGCGACCGGTACGGGTCACGCCGCGTCCAGCGCTGCCGGGCGCGCGCGGCGCCGTCGGCGCGGGGACCGGTGCGGTCGGCAGGGCCGCCCCGGCCGCGCCGGGAGCCTCGGCCGCCAGGTGCTCGACCACGTCGTCCACCCAGGCGGTGGCCGGGTCCTCGAAGTCGACGTCGCAGTCGACCCGCGGCACCACCCGCACCGCCCCCAGCTGCTCGAGCCGGGTGTCGATCAGCTCGCCCGCCTGGCAGAAGCCCTCGTAGCCGCTGTCCCCGAGGGACAGCACGGCGTAGCGCGTGTCCTCCAGCCGCGGCGCGCTGTCCGCGGCCAGGGCCTCCCAGAACAGCTCCGCGTTGTCGGGCATCTCGCCCTCGCCGTAGGTGGAGGTGACCACCAGCAGGTACGAGGTCGCCGGCAGCCTGGCCACGTCGAGGTCGTCGAGCGCGCTCACGGTCGCTCCCAGACCGCGGCCCCGGACCGCGCCGGCCAGCCGCTGGGCCAGCTCCTCGCTGTTGCCGGTCTGGGTGCCGTACGCGATGTCGAGCGAGGGGGTCGGCACGGTGGCCGGTCGTCGTCGTGCCGACGGGCGCGGCGCATGCCGGCCAGGAAGCCGCCGAGCCAGGCCCGCTGATCGAGGGTGAACGGCGCGTCGGTCGGGATCGAGAGCAGAGTTGCTCATGCCGGCACTTCCTCGGCGAGCGCCACGTGGGCCAGCTGGGCAGGTCGTCCAGCGCGGCGCTCACCAGCAGCTCGTCGAACTGCGACCGGTCGAGCCAGCTCGCGTTCTTCTGCTGCTGGTGCAGGATCCAGCCGTACGTGCCGGGGCGTCCATCCCGCGTACGTTGCGCAGCTGCCAGCGACCGCTGGTAGTCGCCCAGCCGCTTCATCGCGATCTGGGCGGCGAGCTCGGCGTCGTCGAACCGCTCGAGCTTGCCCGGACGTAGCGCAGCAGCTTCTGCCGGACGGAAGAAGTCCTCGGTGAGCACCAGCTTGCGGGCCGCCGCGGTGATCCGCGGATCACCCGGTCCGGTCGTCCCCGGAACCCGCTCGAGCGCGATCTCCTGCGCGATGGCCAGCACCGTGTACGACGACAGCACGCGCGTACGCGTCGGGCGAGGTCGGCTCGCCGAAGACCGGGGTGCGGCCGCCGGCGACCGCGTGCCCGTCGCGTAGCGACAGCTTGAACTGGCGCAACCGATCCGTGGCCACCGAGCGCGGCCAGCTCGTCCAGCAGCTCCTTGCGCGGCTTGGCGGCCAGGATCTGGTCGCTGTCCTGGTAGAGCAGCAGCGCCGTCGGCGTCCCACGACGATCTGGCGTGCGGGTCGTCGCCCAGTCCTCGAGCAGCCGAGCCGCCAGGGCGGAGCCGGTCGACTCGAGGTGCCACTGCAGCATCAGCAGCACGGCCTCCTCGTGGAAGGGCGGCACCGCCGAGCGATCTCCGGCGCCGACCAGCGGCTGGACCAGCAGCGAGTCGCTGGCCCGGCGGCCAGCTCGCCGGCCGGGTCGTACTGGTAGACGAAACCGCCGCTCATGCCGTTGCCGAGGCCCTTGCCGAAGGTGCCGAGGTTGAGCACCGCACCGTTGGTCATGTACTCGCAGCAGAAGTCGCCGACCCCCTCGACCACCGCCGTGGCGCCGGAGTTGCGGACGGCGAAGCGGTCGCCGGCCTCGCCCTGCACGAACGTCCGGCCGCCGGTCGCGCCGAACAGGGCGAAGTTGCCGATCAGCACGTTGCCGCCGGGCTCGGCGCTGCCGCCGCCGGGGGTCCGCACGATGATCCGGCCGCCGCACTGGGACTTGGCGACCCCGTCGTTGGCCGTGCCGGTGTGGCTGAGCTCGAGACCGTCGTTGCAGAAGGCGCCGTACGACTGGCCCGGCCGTCCCCGTGCTCGTCACCGGACCGCGCCCTCGGCCAGGAACCTGCGCCCCCGGTCGTCGGTGAGCACCGCGCGGCGCCCGGTCGCGGCAGCGGCCGCCTGAGCCGACGGCGGGTGGTTGAGCAGTCCGCTCGAGGTCGACCGACAGCTGCCCGCCGACGGACTTGTGGTGGTTGCGCAGGCCCGATCCCGTCGATCGCGACCGAGGATTCCCGCGCCTCGAACAGGGCTCGCCGTGACCTGCTCGAGCAAGCGCGTCGTCGAGCGGCGAAGTCGGCCTCCAGGTAGACGGGGTCGTCGACGGTCCGCACCGGCACCTGGGTGAGCATCGCGCGCACGTCGAGCTCGCCGACACTGGCCGGGTGGTCCAGCAGCTGGAGCAGATCGGTCCGGCCGCGCGCCTCGGCCAGCGAGCGCAGCCCGAGCTTGGCCAGGATCTCCCGGACGTCGTGGGCGATGTTCAGCAGGTACTGCGCGAGCGCCCGCGGGTCACCGTCGAACACCTCGGGGTTGGTGGTCAGACCGGCCGGGCACTTGATGTTGCAGTTCTTGGCCATCACGCACTTGAGCATCATCAGCGCGGTGGTGCCGAACTCGAAGCTGTCGCCGCCGAGCAGCGCGGAGACGACCACGTCGCCGCCGGTCTGGTGGGCGCCGGAGCAGCGCAGCACCACCTTGTCCCGGAGCCCGTTGACGCTAAGCGCCTGGTGCACCTCGGCCACGCCGATCTCGGCGGAGCGACCGGCGTACTTGAGGCTGGTGACCGCTGCGGCCCCGGTGCCGCCGGTGTTGCCGGCGACGTTGATCACGTCGGCGCCGGCCTTGGCCACCCCGACCGCGATGGTGCCGATGCCCTCGGAGGAGACCAGCTTGACGATCACCCGGACGCGGGCGGCCTTGCAGTCGTGGATCAGCTGGGCCAGGTCCTCGATCGAGTACGTGTCGTGGTGCGGCGGCGGCGAGATCAGCTCGATGCCGGGGGTGCCGCCCCGGGCGGCGGCGATGTCGACCGTCACCTTCGGGCGCGGGCAGCTGGCCACCCTCGCCGGGTTTGGCGCCCTGACCGATCTTGATCTCCAGCTCCTGCGAGCATCGGGTCGGCCAGGTAGCCGGCCCAGATCCCGAAGCGGCCGGAGGCGAACTGCTTGATCCGGGAGCCGCGGATCGTCCCGGCCCGGGTGTGGTGCTCGCCGCCCTCGCCGCAGTTGGACAGCGCCGCCGACCATGTTGGTGCCGTGGGCGACGGCCTCGTGCGCGGTGGCGACCAGGGCGCCGTGGCTCATCGCACCCGAGGCGAGCGAGGCGGTGATCTCGTGGGCGGGCTGCACCTCGTCCAGCGGCACGCTGGCCGGGGAGTGCTGCAGCAGGGCGAGGAACGCGGACGCCGCCCCCCGCGCGCTGAGCAGCAGGCCGTCGGGACCGAGCTCGAGCACGGTGACGTCGTCGCCGTAGTCGGTGGTCAGGTAGTCGGCCAGGGCCGCGTAGGAGAGCGTGCTCGACGCGCGGCGCGTCGACCAGCCGCAGCCGGAAGCCGTCAACGTCCACGGGCTCGACGGCGAGGCGATCCACACGGACGGGCTCGACGGCCAGGCCACGGACCCGGACGCTGGCGTTGCCGTCGACGGAGAACCGGCCGAGCTCGCGGGCGAACTCGTCGGCGGTGGTCAGCATCGTCACGTCGGCCGGCAGGGCCAGCACGTCGCGCAGCGCGGACGGCCGCCGGGACACGCTCGGCCTGGGTGGTGGCGCACGAAGTCCCGGTAGCCCGGGGTGATCGCGAACTCGTCGATCTGGTCGTCGGTCAGCGCCTCGTACCCGGCGTTGCGGTAGGCGGCGTCGGTCAGCCCGTACGCGTCGTCGAGCTGGCCGAGGGTGAGCAGCCGGAGGTCGGACGACTCCTCGTGCTCGCGGAGCGAACGACGGACGCTCCTCGGTCATGTCGGCGAAGCCGCGGACCGCCGTCAGCCCGTACGAGTGCCCGGCGCCGTCGGAGCGCTCCTTGAACAGGCCGAGCAGCGGCACCTGGTTCTCCGCGCCGACCGCGCAGGCCCGGGTGTGCCAGTCGGTCGAGGCCTGGGCGATCCGGGTGAACCCGACCCCGCCGACCGGCGCGGCCAGGTGCGGGAAGCAGCGGGCCAGCACCGGGTCGCGGGTGTCGAGGTAGTTGGGCTCGAAGAACTCGCCGCCGATGTAGCTCTCCACGGTGCACAGCCCGACCCGGCCCATCGTCTTGGCCAGCGACTTCAGCGCCGCCTTGCGGAAGCGGTCGAAGGCGCGGTCGGTGTCGGTCTTCTCCCCCGCGGGCGCGGGCGGGCTCGGGTACTTCTCCTCGGCCCGCAGCCGCGCGGTCAGACAGTAGACCGCGGCGGCGCCGAATCCGAGGGCGCAGGCGATGTGGTGCGAGGACGGGAGCTGACCGCTCTCGGCGATCAGCGAGACCCGCAGCCGCAGCCCGGTCGGCGATCAGCCGCTGGTTGACCGCGGCCAGGCCGAGCAGCAGCGGCAGCGGGGCGCGGGTGGTGGAGATGGAACGGTCCGTCAGCACCGCGATGCCGCCCTGCTCCCGGGCGAACTCCTCGATCTGGTCGCAGAGCAGGTCCATCGCGGCGACCATGGCCGCGGCGTTCTCCGTCGGTGCGTCGGGCACGGGCGTGTAGAGCAGGTCGAAGCGCTGCAGCGGGGGTCACCTGCTGCTCGCGCAGCTTGACCATCTCCAGGTGGTCCAGGATCGGTGAGT
>CAVXBJ010000036.1:0-10291 GCA_963759915.1 uncultured Actinomycetota bacterium
TGCTCGCCCGGAGGCGAACGTGGTGGCCCTGTCGGGCGACTACGACTTCCAGTTCCTGATCGAGGAGCTGGCCGTCGGTGCTCAGCACCGGATCCCGTACGTGCACGTGCTGGTGAACAACTCCTACCTGGGGCTGATCCGGCAGGCGCAGCGCGGCTTCGACATGACCTACCACGTGTCGTTGGGCTTCGACAACATCAACTCCCCCGAGCTGGAGGGCTACGGCGTCGACCACGTGAAGGTGGTGGAAGGTCTCGGCTGCAAGGCGATCCGGGTCCATCAGCCGGACGACCTGCAGGCAGCGTTGCGGACCGCGCAGGAACTGGCCCGCAGCGAGCGGGTACCGGTGGTGGTCGAGGTGATCTTGGAGAAGATCACCAACATCTCCATGGGCGCCGCCGGACTGGATGCGGTGAACGAGTTCGAGCCGCTGGCGATCTCGGGCGAGGACGCCCCGACCGCCATCTCGGTGATGGACTCGCCGGAGCCGGTCAAGGTCCCCGCGACCACAGTGGTGAACTAGCCCCATGCGCCTGGTCATCGCTCCGGACAAGTTCAAGGGCTCGCTCGAGGCGGCCGAGGTCGCCGCGGAGGTCGCGGCGGGCCTGGTCGCGGGCGGCCTGACCGCGGAGGTGCACCGGGTGCCGATGGCCGACGGCGGTGAGGGCACGGTGGACGCCGCCCTGAGCGCCGGCTACCGCCCCCTGACCGTCGAGGTCAGTGGCCCCCTCGGCGCGCCGGTGCGGGCCACCGTCGCGGTCGACGAAGAGTCCTCGACCGCGGTGATCGAGATGGCTGCGGCGTCCGGACTGGGCGTTCTCCCGACCGACGACAACGGCGTCGTCGGCCGGGACGCCCTCGGGGCCTCCAGTCGTGGCACCGGCGAGCTGATCGTGGCCGCCCTCGACGCCGGCTGTCGCCGGGTCGTGCTCGGCGTCGGCGGCAGCGCCAACACCGACGGCGGCGCGGGCATGCTCGCGGCGCTGGGCGTACGGCTGCTCGACGCCGACGGGCGACCGGTGCCCGACGGCGGCGGCGGACTGACCGGCCTGGTGACCGCCGACGTCGACGGTCTGGATCCGCGGCTGGCCGGGACCGAGCTGCTGCTGGCCGCAGATGTCACCAACCCGCTGCTGGGTGACCAGGGCGCGGCCGCCGTCTTCGGTCCGCAGAAGGGTGCCTCGCCGGCCGACGTCGCCGTCCTGGACGCCAACCTGGCCACCCTGGTCGAGGCTCTGGCCGCCGCGGCCGGAGACCCCGCCCGGGTGGCGGCCACGCAGCCGGGCGCCGGCGCCGCCGGTGGCGTCGGGTACGCCGCCCTGTTCCTCGGGGCGACCCGGCGGCCCGGCATCGACGTGGTGATGGACCTGGTCGACCTCGACGCCGTGCTCACCGGCGCCGACGTCGTCATCACCGGCGAAGGCAGCCTGGACGGCCAGAGCCTCGGCGGCAAGACTCCCCTGGGCGTGGCCGGCCGGGCCCGCGCCCACGGCGTACCCACCGTGCTGGCCGTCTGCGGCCGCACCACCCTGAACGACGCCGAACGCCGCGGAGCCGGCTTCGACCGCGTCTGGGCACTGACCGACATCGAGTCCGACGTGAGCCGCTGCATGTCGGAGGCCGGTCCCCTGCTGCGCCGGCTCGGCGCCGAGATCGCCACCTACCTGACTGATTCCACCCGTCCCTGACCGAGGAGCATCCGTGTCCCCCTCCGCAAGTACCGACCCGTCCAGGATCGCCGAGGTCAACCGCCCGGACCGGGTCCGCGCCCAGATCGCCGAGCTGCGCAAGGACAAGCCGGCCACCGAGACGACCGCGCACCACGCGCACGCCGACCGGCAGGCGCCCTACGATCTGGTGATCCGGGGCCGCCGGATCCTCACCACCGCCGGCATCACCGACCGGGAGATCGGCATCCGCGACGGCAAGATCGTCGCCATCGAGCCGTACGGTCACGGGCTGCAGGGCACCGAGGTGATCACCCTCGCCGACGACGAGACGCTGATCCCCGGTCTGGTCGACACCCACGTGCACATCAACGAGCCCGGGCGCACCGACTGGGAGGGCTTCGCCACCGCCACCAAGGCGGCGGCGGCCGGCGGGGTCACCACGGTGATCGACATGCCGCTGAACTCGATCCCCTCCACGGTGAACGGCCCCGCCCTGGAGCTCAAGCGGCTGGTCGCCGACGGCCAGGCCTACATCGATCTCGGCTTCTGGGGCGGGGCGGTGCCGGGCAACCTCGACGATCTCCGTGAGCTGCACGACGCCGGTGCCTTCGGGTTCAAGTGCTTCCTGCTGCACTCCGGGGTGGACGAGTTCCCGCACCTGGAGGCCGACGAGCTGGAGGAGTACCTGCGGGTGCTCGCCTCCTACGACGCGCTGATGATCGTGCACGCCGAGGACTCCCGCTCGATCGACCGGGCCCCGAACCCCGAGGGCGACGTGTACGCGAAGTTCCTCGGCTCGCGTCCGCGCGGGGCGGAGAACCTGGCGATCGCCGAGGTGATCGAGCGGACCCGCTGGACCGGCGCGCGGACCCACATCCTGCACCTGTCGTCGTCGGACGCGCTGCCGATGCTCGCCTCGGCCAAGGCGGACGGGCTCGACATCACCGTGGAGACCTGCCCGCACTACCTCACCTTGATGGCCGAGGAGATCCCCAACGGGGGTACGGCGTACAAGTGCTGCCCCCCGATCCGGGAGATCGGCAACCGGGAGCAGCTCTGGCAGGGGCTGCTGGACGGCACCATCGACTACATCGCCTCCGACCACTCCCCGTCCACGCTCGAGCTGAAGGATCTGGACAACGGCGACTTCGGGGTGGCCTGGGGCGGCATCGCGTCAGTCCAGCTCGGCCTGTCGCTGGTGTGGACCGAGGCCCGGCGCCGGGACATCAGCCTGGAGCAGGTGGTCGAGTGGATGGCCAGCAAGCCGGCCGATCGGGTCCGGCTCCGCTCCAAGGGTCGGCTGGCGCTGGGTTACGACGCCGACCTGGCGATCTTCGCCGCCGACGACGCGTACGTGGTCGACCAGACCAAGCTGCACCACAAGAACCCGCTGACGCCGTACCACGGCAAGACGCTGTCCGGGGTGGTGCGCAAGACCTTCGTCCGGGGCACGGCGGTCGACTTCACCACCCCGCACGGCCGGCAGATCAGCCGCGGCATCGACTGACCTCGGCCGACGTCCGGCGTCAGCTCATGTTGTGGCGGAGGTACGCGGGTTCGCGCAGGCCGAGGACGGCCTCCACCATCCGGGCGGCCCGGACCGACTCCCGCACCTGGTGCATGCGCAGGATCCGCGCGCCGTTCAGGGCGCAGACCGTGGCCGCGGCGAGGGAGGCCTCCAGGCGCTCGCCTCGCTCCAGACCGACCGACTCGCCGATGAAGTCCTTGTTGGACACCGCCGCCAGGACCGGCAGCCCCAGATCGGCCAGCTCGGCGAACCGGCGGGTGATCTCCAGCGAGTGCCGGGTGTTCTTGTTCAGGTCGTGACCGGGGTCGATGACGATCCGCTCCGCGGGGACCCCGCGCGCCACGGCCAGCTCGACCCGGCCGGCCAGGAAGGTGCGGATCTCGGTCACCACGTCGTCGTACGTGGGACGGCGGAGGTGCACACCGGGCGCTGCCGCGCTGTGGGTGATCACCAGCGTCGCGGCCGAGTCGGCCACCACGTCGGCCAGCTCTGGATCCCGTAGTCCGCTGGTGTCGTTGATGACCCCGGCCCCGGCGGCGATCGCCGCCCGGGCCACCACCGGCCGTACGGTGTCGACCGAGACCACGACCCCCTCGGCGGCGAGCCCCGCGACCACCGGGATCACCCGGTCCAGCTCCTCCTCCGGTGAGACCTTCGGCACGTCCGGGGAGAACGGCACGCCGCCGACGTCGATCCAGCCCGCACCGTCGGCGGTGGCCCGCCGCCCGGCTTCGACCGCCCGGTCCAGCGCGTACGTCAGCCCCTGGTCGTAGAACGAGTCCGGGGTGCGGTTGACGATGCCCATCACCACGATCTCGTGGGCGAAGTCGAACTCGCGGCCACCGATCGTGCGGACCGGTTGGGCGAGGGGCGGCAGGTAGATCACCGCCTCAGTCTGCCAAGCCGGTCCCAGGGTCCTCGCTGGTCTCGCGGTCTCGCACGTGACCGCGCACCGCGGGATCAGCGCTGGCGAACCGGTCGACCTCCTCGCCGCCGTCGCAGCGGCACAGGGCGATCGTCACCGTGTCGGCACGCCGGCCGACGACCCGCCACGTCCCGCCGGAGTCCTCCCACCGACGAAGGCGGTCCAGGTCGGTCATCCGCTCACGTGCACGGTGAGCAGGACCGCTGCGTCCTCGAGTGCCGCCAGGGCGTGGCGGGCCGGTGGGATCGGCACGAAACCGCCGGGACCGCCCTCCCAGGTCACCTCGCCCGCCGTGAGACGCACCCGGCCGATCAGCACCTGGAGTGTCGCCTCCCCAGGACTGTCGTGCTCGGCCAGCGCATGCCCGGCCGCGAGGGCGATCAGCGTCTGCCGCAAGGAGTGACCGTGCCCGCCGTACACCGTGTGCGCCGACCGACCTGCGTGAGCAGCCCGGGCCTCGACCAGGTGCTGCTCAGCGAGCTCCGCCAGCTGGATGCCGTCCATCGTCGTCTCCTCGACTGCCGCCCGACCCCCGACCATGCTGTGAGCATGCCAAAGCCCCCACGCACACGTGCGTGGGGGCCTCGTCAGGGGTGGAGGTGGCGGGAATCGAACCCGCGTCCTCGAGCGACGATCCAGGACTTCTCCGAGCGCAGCTGGTGAAGGTCGTTTTCTCGGCCCCTGCACTCGCGCCAGCACGTTGCAGACAGGCCCAGTCTCAGTTGATGTTCCCGTTAGGTCCTGGGACCACTCCTAACAGGTGAGCCTTCTTGATGAGGCCAGATTCCGGGACGAAGGCACGCCCGGGCTGACCCTTCGATCACTGATCAGGCAGCGAGAGCGAAGTCAGTGCGTTCAGACTTGGCACTTATTGGTTTCCAAGGGACATTAACGAGTTGACCTTGGATTCTCGGCTCGCTTCTCCTGGGTCTACCGACCCGAGTCGAAACCGATCACCCCCTGTTGAGTTGTACGAGACCACCTTACCCGGTACCGACGACTCGGGCACCCGGGTTTGCTCCCGGCTGCCCGCGTCGTCGCGATCTGTCCCGGCCACCGGCCTACTTCTCCGACAGGGCCTCGACCTTGACGATCTTCTTGACCGGGTTCGTCCAGTCGTCACCCTGCAGGGCCTTGGCCCCGCTCAGCACGGTGAGGACCACCCAGCCGATGAAGGCCAGACCGATCAGGAAGTCGAAGATGCCGAGGCCGGTGATGCCTCCCACGACCATCAGCCCGATCCAGCTGACCAGCGCGACGAGCTGGAAGTTGAAGGCCTTGGCCGCCTCCTTGCGGGGGTAGCTGCCCTGAGGGCTGAGGGCGAAGATCAGCAGCGGACCGAAGATCGAGCTGAGCAGGGCCGAGAAGTGCGCGACACCGGCGACACCGCGACCGGCCTGCTGCTTCGCCTGCTGCCCCACCAGCGGCTGGTACGCCGGGTGCACCCCCATCGCCCGCGAGCTGGTCGGCACCTGCACGAGGCCGTAGAACGCCTCGTTCAGCTCCTTGCGGGTGCCGGCTCCCAGCACCTGGCCGATGCGGCGGTCGAATTCCTCGGAGGTGACGCGCCCGTCGGCGTACGCCTCCTGGAGCCAGTGCTCGGCTCGGTCGCGTTGTTCCTCGGTGACGGGGAGGTGGAGGCTGGGATGCTCGAAGGTGGCGCTCATGGTGACCATGCTCCCCGCGGACGGCCGGTTGTTCCATCGGGCTCTCCCCCTGTCCGACCCCTAGGGCGGCGGCGACTGGTGGCGGAGGTTCCCGCCGCGTCGCCGGGAGAGAACCGGCGTCGCGGCCGGCAGTGGGCGGCCCGGCCGGGTCGGCGGCGGTGCCGCAGACTGTGGTGATGCCGAACGAACACAACGTGCTGGGCGGCGAGCTCGAGCCGTGCGGCTTGGATCCGGTCACCGGCTTCTACCGGGACGGTCACTGCACCTGCGGACCGGCGCAGGCTCGCCACCTCGTCTGCGTCGTGGTCACCCACGAGTTCCTGGCCCACCAGCGTTCGGTCGGCAACGACCTCAGCACCCCGATCGAGCTGTACGGGTTCCCCGGTCTGCAGCCCGGTGAACGCTGGTGCGTGCTGCTGGAGCGCTGGCTGCAGGCGCTCGAGGCGGGGGCGGCGGCTCCGATCGTGCTGACCGCCACCAACGAGCGGGTGCTCGAGGTCATCACGTTGGACGAGCTGCGCAAGTTCGCGGTCGACGTCCCCGACGACCTGAGCTCGCTGAGCTGACCTGAGCTCGCTGAGCTGACGCCGGGGTCGTGCGCCCCAACGCGAGGGGGGCGCCGGGCGGACGTCCCGGCCACGACCGGATGCCGGTGACGTCGTGGTCCGTCACCTCGCCACCGGTAAGTTGGTCGCCCATGACTGAGAAACCAGAAGTTGACTTCTACGAGGGCGAGACGCCGACGGAGCTCGTGATCATCGACCTGATCGATGGTGAGGGTGACGAGGCCAAGGCCGGCGACCAGGTGCAGGTGCACTACGTCGGGGTGGCCCACAGCACCGGCGAGGAGTTCGACGCCTCCTACAACCGCGGCGCCCCGCTCGACTTCCCGCTGGGCGCGGGTCGCGTCATCCAGGGCTGGGACCAGGGTGTCGCCGGCATGAAGGTCGGCGGCCGCCGCCAGCTGGTCATCCCGCCGCACCTCGGCTACGGAGACCGTGGCGCCGGCGGAGTGATCAAGCCGGGCGAGACGCTGATCTTCGTGGTCGACCTCGTCGCCGTGAAGTAGTCGCCGACGAGCGCAGCGAGGAGGCACCCGTCGCGAGCGGCCGTGCAGCGGAGCGCCGTCCCTGTCTGGACAGACGAGCGAGCAGACAACGCTTCATCGTCTGCGAGCGAGGAAGGAAGACAGGGACCTCAGCGCGCGAGCTCAACAGCGAGTGACGACTGGCACGACTCACCAGGAACCACCGCCACCGCCACCGCCGCCGCCCCCGGAGAACCCTCCGCCGCCGAACGAGCTGCCCCCGCCGAAGCCGGTGCCGCTCGCTCCGGAGGAGGGGGCCGGGGCGGCGGCCGTGGCCAGGCTGCTGGTCAGGAAGCCGGTGTTGAACGCGGCCATGTGGTAGCTGCCGACGTACCAGTACGGCGTCGCGTCGGGCAGCCGGCCCATGGCCACCAGGTCGCCACAGATCTTCGCCCACCGGTCGGCGAGCTCGAACGCGATCGCCCAGGGCAGGTACTTGGAGAAGATGTCCTCGCCCTCCTCGAACCGGATCTGGTCCGCCTCGGCGGTCGCCAGATAGGTCTTGAACCCCTCCACCTGGTCGCAGACCGCCCGTCCGTCGGCCGTGCGCTGACCGCGGCGCAGCTTGAACCGGACGATCGCGAAGGTGAGCAGGATCGGCAGCAGCGGGACCAGCAGCAACAGGAAGACCGCGCCCAACGTGAAGCCGAGGAAGACCGCGAACACGATGATGCCGAAGCCGAACCCGCTGGTGGCGGCCGTCGACGGCACCTTCCGGAACCAGCCGCGGCTGGCCACCTGGTTGCGGACGGACTTCTGCATCGCCTGGTGTGCCGACGTCAGACTCCCCTGCTTCGACAGGTCCTCGACCGCGCCGGGCGGCCGACCGCCGAAGAGCTCGGTGAGCAGCACCATCTCGTGCGGCGCCGTCGCCCGATTCGGGTCGACCAGGGTCACCTGGAAGTCGTTCTTGCCCTCGCTCTGCACCGTCAGCGCACCCTTGACCGCGAGGTCGATGATGGTCGCCGCGGTCTCCCGGGTGTCCACCTGGCCGTCGATCAGCAGGCCCGCCTCGGCGACCGGGATGCGCGGCGGGGTGAACGCCACCGGGATGGGGAGATCCGGATCGCTCGGCACCACGGGCGCCTGCTGACCCGGCAACGGCACCGTGCCGGGAGCCAGACCGGCGTACCGCTGGTCGCGGCCGTTCTTGCGCCACCACAGCGTGCCGACGATGGGTGAGCCGATCAGGGAGACCGCCCCGACGCCGGCCAGGGCGATCAGCCCGGCCTTCTCACCGGCGCTGAGCTTGCTGCCGTCCGGCTCGAGGTGCGGCGCGTTGTCGGTGATCAGACCCGACGTGATCTTGACGCCGATGGTCAGGCCCTGGCCGGCGGGCAGGCTGGCCTGGGTGAACTCGCCCACCCCGTCGGAGACCTTCTCGGAGGTGCACGGGTTGTTGCTCTGCACCGGTCCGGCGAAGCAGCTCAGCTCCTGCGCCCCGCCGGGCACGGTGGCCTTGACCGACACGTCGGTCATCGGCGCCTTCCAGTCCGACCCGGTGGCGTCCCAGTAGAACTCGTCGTACCCGCTGAAGGTGCGCATCGCACCCTTCACCGAGTAGGTGATCACGTACGTCGCCGTCGGCGCGCTGATGGTCTCGTCGGGGTCACCGATCCGGATCCGCAGCTGCTCGCCGCGGCCGCTGTCGGTCTCGTAGGTGTTCTCGCTGTACTGGGTGGCCACCCCGGGGTCCGGGCTGGTGACCGACTCGATGTCGACGGTGTAGACCGCGTCCTGCTGGTCGTCGTACGGCTCCCGGGTGACGAAGTACCGGTCGATGCCGTGCCGGCCCGAGTCGGAGCCGAACCGCCAGACGATCGTCTCCTTCGCCTGCAGGACGCCGTCGGTGCCCATCTCGTACTCGATGGAGAACTTGTCGATCTGGTCGGTGGCCGCCGACGCCGTGGTGGTCGTGGCCAGCGAGAACCCGACGGCCAGCAGCAGGCCGGCCAGGGCCAGCAGGATCCCCCTGATCAGCCGGACGAGGGAGGGCACCCGCCTCATCAGCGCCCCCGCCGCGTCCGGGTCGCCAGGGCCCGCTGCGCCTCCCGGTCCGCCTCGCGCTGCGCGATGGACTGGCGCTTGTCGTACTCCCGCTTGCCCGTCGCGATGGCGATCTCGACCTTGGCGTACCCGTCGTTGAAGTAGATGGCGAGCGGCACCAGGGTCGAGCCCTTGGTCTCCAGCTCCCGGGCGATCTTGTCGATCTCCCGACGGTGCAGCAGCAGCTTGCGGGTGCGCCGCGCCGTGTGGTTGGTCCAGGTGCCGTGGCTGTACTCCGGGATGTGCGCGGCCCGCAGCCAGACCTCCCCGTCGTCGACGGTCGCGAAGGCGTCGGCCAGGGTGGCCCGCCCCTCGCGCAGGGACTTCACCTCGGTGCCGCTCAGCGCGAGCCCCGCCTCGTAGGTGTCCCCGATGTGATAGTCGTGCCGAGCCTTGCGGTTCTGCGCGACGATCTTGCGTCCCGTCTCCTTCGCCATGCCCTCTATCCTGCCAGCACCTGGGGCCCGGGCTTCTGGAGTAAAACCAACGCCTCGGGTGGAGAGCAGTGCAGAAGGCGTCAGAACCAGGTCATCGGGTTCCGGAGCTTGCCGTCCAGGTAGACCATCAGGTGCAGGTGGCAGCCGGTCGAGTAGCCCGTGGTGCCCACGTAGCCGATCACCTCGCCCTTGCTGACGTGGTCACCGACCCCGACGGTGTAGCGGATCGCGTGGTTGTACGCGGTGGTCACGAACTTGCCGTCCACCACCCCGTGGTCGACGATCAGGCGGTTGCCGTAGCCGGCGTTGTAGTACTTCTCCACCACCTTGCCGCTGTACGGCGCCCGGATGGACTGCCCGCAGCTGGCCCCGAAGTCGGTGCCGTCGTGCAGCTTCCAGTACTTCAGGATCGGGTGGAACCCATCCCGTACGGCGAGGTGATCGGCGCGTTCACCGGGTACGAGAACCCGTGGCTGGCACTGCGACCGGAGCTGCTGGAGCTGCTGCTGGTCGTTCGAGTCGCTCTTCGACCTCCGGGACGCCTTGCTGCTGGAGCTGCCGGAGTCGTCGCCCGAGCTGGAGCTGCTCTCCTCCGCGGCGGCGGCGGCGTCCGCCTGCTTCTCCGCGGCCCGCTGCTTGGCCCGCTCCCGCTTGGCCTCGGCCTTGCGCTGGGCCCGCTCCGCGGCCGCCGCCTTGGCGGCGGCGATCCTGGCCGCCCGCTCAGCCGCGGCCTTGCGGGCCGCCTCGGCCCGGGCCTTGGCGATCCGGACGGCGATCCGCTGCTCGACGTTCGCCCGCTCCCGGGTGAGCTTGGTGTACTCCTGCTTGTCCTGCGCGACCTCGGTGGCCGCCTGCGAGGCTGCGGACTGCCGCTGCGAGAGCAACGACGCGACGTTCGCCTGCTGCTGCGTCGCCTGGGCCTCCAGCTGCC
>CAVXBJ010000037.1:0-65183 GCA_963759915.1 uncultured Actinomycetota bacterium
ATCGGTCAACTTCGTCACCACGATCATCTGCCTGCGGGCACCGGGCATGACGATGTTCCGGCTGCCGATCTTCACCTGGAACATCCTGGTCACCTCGATCTTGGTGCTCATCGTGTTCCCGATCCTGGCGGCGGCGCTGCTGGTGCTGGAGGCCGACCGGGTGCTCGGGGCGCACATCTTCGACGCCGCCACCGGCGGCGCCATGTTGTGGCAGCACCTGTTCTGGTTCTTCGGACACCCCGAGGTCTACATCATCGCGTTGCCGTTCTTCGGCATCATCACCGAGGTGCTGCCGGTCTTCAGCAAGAAGCCGGTGTTCGGCTACATCGGTCTGGTCAGTGCCACCCTGTTGATCGCGGCCCTGTCGGTGGCGGTGTGGGCGCACCACATGTACGTCACCGGGGCGGTGAACCTGCCGTTCTTCTCCTTCATGACGTTCCTGATCGCCGTCCCGACCGGGGTGAAGTTCTTCAACTGGATCGGCACCATGTGGGGTGGCAACATCACCATGGCCACCCCCATGCTGTGGGCCGTCGGCTTCTTGACCACCTTCCTGTTCGGTGGCCTGACCGGCGTCATCCTGGCCTCCCCGCCGCTGGACTTCGCCGCTGTCGGACTCCTACTTCGTGGTGGCCCACTTCCACTACGTGGTGTTCGGCACGGTGGTGTTCGCGATGTTCGCCGGGTTCTACTTCTGGTGGCCGAAGTTCACCGGGCACATGCTCGACGAGCGGATCGGCAAGATCCACTTCTGGATGCTGTTCGTCGGCTTCCACACCACCTTCCTGGTCCAGCACTGGCTGGGGGTCGAGGGCATGCCGCGGCGCTACGCGGACTACCTGCCCAACGACGGCTTCACCGTGTTGAACCAGGTGTCCTCGGTCGGAGCGATCCTGCTCGGCGCCTCGATGCTGCCGTTCCTCTACAACGTGTGGAAGAGCCGCAACAACCCGAAGGTCACCACCGACGACCCGTGGGGCTGGGGCCGGTCGCTGGAGTGGGCGACCTCCTGCCCGCCCCCGCGGCACAACTTCACCTCGCTGCCGCGGATCCGCTCGGAGTCGCCGGCCTTCGACCTGCACCACCCCGAAGTGGCGCTCGCGGAGTATCCGGCGAACGACGCCGACGCAGGCGACTTCGCCGGCGCCGATGCGCCCGATGATGCCGGACGAGTCGAGGAGCTGCAGGCTCGGATGGCCGGCGAGTCCGACGACGTGATCGGCCAGTCCACCGACCAGACCAAGGGAGAGGGCGGCAAGTGAAGGTCGAAGCCTGGATCTTCGGAGCGTTGGTGATCTTCCTGGTCATCGTGACGCCCGTCTACTGGTTCATGAGTCACGAGATCACCGGGACGGTCGCCCTCATCCTGACCTTCTTCCTGGTCCTGATGATCTCCGGCTACCTCGCCCTGGTCGCCCGGAGGATCCCGTCCCGTCCCGAGGACCGCAAGGACGGCGACATCGCGGAGGGCGCCGGCGAGCTCGGCTTCTTCCCGCCGCAGAGCAAGTGGCCGCTCTTCTGCGGTCTGACCTTCGGGCTGTTCGTCCTCGGCCCGGTCTTCGGTTGGTGGCTGTCGATCGTGGCCACCGGCATCGCCGTGGCCACCGTGACCGGCTGGATCTACGAGTTCTACCGCGGCGACTACGCGCACTGAGAGTCGTCACTCGCTACTCACTGCGCGCTGAGGAATCGATCTTCCCTCCTCGCTCGCGACGAAAAGCGTGTCGCTCCTTCGTCGGTCCAGACCGATTCGGCACTTCGTTCGTGGCCGCTCGCGACGGGAGTCGTCACTCGCTACGCAGGCTCCGCTCAGTCTCCGTCTTCCCTCCTCGCGAGCGAACAAAAAGCGCGTTCGCTCGTTCGTCGGTCCAGACAGAGCCGCTCCGCCGCGTCGTCGCTCGCGACGGGAACCGTCTCGCTGACGCTCGCCGGGAATCGATTCGCTGACTCACACCGTCGCCCACCACACTCCTGACTCCAACTCCGCGGGTGATGCATCTCCCGCGGAGTTGTCAAGGGTGGTGACTTGACCGGTGCCCTTGGGAAGGTGGCACGCGCAGTCGGAGGCGACCAACTCACCCGAGGATGCGGGCGTGGATGTTCCCCGGGAAGCGAACCGCGAAGCGGGTGTCGCCGACCATCGTCTTGATCTCGGCCACTCGGGCGTCGACCTCGCGACGGCGTACGGCGGCGACCTGCTCGAAGTAGTGCAGGTGGATCGCGCCCTGCTTGTCCTGGGCCCAGGCGCCGACGATGCGGCCGTCGACCCAGATCGTGGGACCGCCGTTGCCGACCGAGTCGAACGCCTCGTGGGCGGCCTCGGGGAGATACCAGGACCGCTGCTTCCAGCCCATGGTGGCCGGATCGAGCGCCGGCAGCACAGCCACCCACGGCTCGGGTTCGTCGACCGGCTCGTCGTCGGCGGCCAGCCAGCCAGGACCGCCGGCCAGCGGGACGGCTACCGCGCCGCAGCCCTCGAGCGCCCGGCGGGTCAGGCCGAGGGTCCAGCCCATCCACCACTGCAGATCGGTGGTGGTGGCCGGACCGAAGCGCCGCAGCCAGCGGCGCGCCAGCTCGGTCGCGGCGGTCACCTCGTCGAGCTCGCCCAAACCACCGGGAAGCCACTCCTCGGTGGCCGCGTACGCGTACGCCCCGGTGATCCAGCTGCTCGGCCGGGTCCGGAGCAGGTCGCCCTGGAAGCCGAGCAGCGTGACCAGCTGGCTGTGTGCCCCCTGCGTGGCCGCGTACGGCTTCCCGGGTGAGAGCTGCAACGGCACTCGGAGGCCGCTGACCTGCCGCCCGAGCTCCCGCGCCGTGGTGGGGCCGTGGGTGCGGAGGTGGGCCAGCACCTGGCTCCGTGCGTCCTCGATCCAGTCGTCGGGCTCGGGCACCCCGGCGGCGGTCAGCATCTTCGCCAGCTGACGCCGGGCGGGTCCGACCAGCTTTCGGGTGGCGGCGGCGTGCATCAGCCGCACGGTGTCCGGCGGGGCCAGCCACAGCGTCCGCCGCATCGCGTGGTGCCGGATCAGCGCCCGCTGCTCGTAGACGACCTCCTCGACGGCGGCGATCGAGGGGTGCACCATCCGGACCATCGCCGACAGCATCACCGTGACCGGATCGGTCGAGTGAAGGGCCACCACGTCGTCGGCGATCCGCACCACGTCATCGGTGCGCAGCCGCGGCAGCAGGCGATGCCGCTGCGCGAGTCGCGCCCGCCGGTCCTCGTCGGTGATGACGTCCATGGCGGGAGTCTCGCAGGCGTGACCGACAGCGGATTAGGCTCGACGGCATGTGCCGGAACATCCGTCAGCTCCACAACTTCGAACCGCCGGCGACGAGCCGGGAGGTCCACGAGGCCGCCCTGCAGTACGTCCGCAAGATCGCCGGGACCACCAAGCCGTCCAAGGCGAACGAGGAGGCCTTCAACGCCGCGGTGCACGAGGTCGCGCACGCCACCCAGCACCTGCTGGAGCACCTCAGCACCACCGCGCCGCCGAAGAACCGGGAAGAGGAGGCGCTCAAGGCTCGGGCCCGCGCGGCCAAGCGGTACGCGACCGCCTGAGCGTCAGCGTTCCCGGGCCCGCCGCTCGCCGACGAGCGCGGTGCCGATCCGGCGGGCGGACGAGCGATCGCCACTCCCGTTTCGCGCCGGTCGGCCCGCCGCGGCGTTCGCCGAGTCGGCGCTGCCGGAGGTTGCTGAGTGGGCGCCGCTCGCGGCGTCGGCGGTGGTGACCGAGTCACCCTGCGGGGGCACGAGGGTCACGTCGGGTCGGGGCCCGTCCTCCTCCCTGGAACCGCCGAGCAGCGGAGCGGTTCCGGCCACGGCGATCCGGGAGAACAGGCCGCCGGAGAACCCGAGCAGCACGGCCACGGCGAGGGCCGTGAGAGAGGCACCGTCATCGGCCCAGACTCCGGCGAAGGCGTCGCCCAGCAGGGCGATCTGGTCCTGGGCGAGGAATCCCACGATCATGATCCCGCCGATGGCGTTCAGGGCGCCTGCGACGGGGCTCAGCACGACCATGCCGAGCGACAGCGTGCGGTTCGTGAACAGGGCGGACAGCGACCCGAGCAGCCCGCCCAGCGCCCCGGCGACGAAGATCGGCTCCCGGCCCGGGAAGGTCACGCTGAGGGCGTAGATCGCCGCCAGACCGACCAGGGTGAGCCAGACGGCCACCCGGATGTGGTTGACCTCGCGTTCCTGCGGGGCGTCGCGCTGACGTTGCAGCAGGATCAGCGCCGACCCGGCGGCGTTCCGGATCGGTCCGTCCGGATCGGTCGCCGGCCCCTCCGCTGCCGGCGCGTCGGCCGCCGGTGGGGCCGAGATCGCGGCGGCGATCCTGCCCGCGGCCGCGGCGCTGTCCGCACCCGGGGGGAGCAGTGCGGCGATCTGGCTGGCCGCCAGCCGCAGCGGTGCCCCGGACAGGGTCGACAGCATCTGCTTCTCCAGACCGTTGAGCGTCCGGTTGGCCCCGAGCACGTCGGCCAACGGGACCAGGACCACGAACCGTCCGATGCACCGGGCCCCGAAGCGCTCGGCCTGGGTGATCTTGGTCTCCAGCCGCTGGCCGCCGGAGGCGTCGAAGCAACCGGTGTCGATGATGCCGCGCAGCTCGCCGGCCCGGGCCTGGAGCTGACGGTAGATGGGCATGCCGATGAGTCCCCGGCTGCTCGCCATCACGATGCCGAAGTACGCGGCGCAGGCGACCAGCACCTGCGGGGAGGCGGCGCTGTCGATGAACAGCGCGAGGTCGGTCCAGGCGCCGCTGGTCCAGGGGACGAACGGCGGCAGCTCGGAGGCGGCCCAGGCGAGCAGCAGGGAGCCGATCCCGAGCGCGCACCGGCCGCGGGTCCGGCTCGACGGGTGCCGGTGCGCGGACACCACGACGACGATCGTGACACTGACGGCGGCGAGTGCCAGGAGCCAGCGGACGTTGTCACCCATGAGGACCTCCAGTGCTTCCCTGGAGGAGCGGTGGGCGTTGCTCGCTGATACCCGGGTCCCGCCCGGGGGTCAGGTCACCACCCCGAGCGGTACGCCGGATCGGCGGCGCCGGCCTCCGCTCACCGCACCGGAGGTCACCAGGAGGCGTGCAGGGGTCGGCCCTCGTCGTACCCGGTCGGTGACTGC
Source organism: uncultured Actinomycetota bacterium (assembly GCA_963759915.1). Classification (GTDB taxonomy): domain Bacteria; phylum Actinomycetota; class Actinomycetes; order Propionibacteriales; family Propionibacteriaceae; genus Microlunatus. The sequence continues at coordinate 5,129 of CAVXBJ010000037.1, forward strand.
ACGCCCACCACGGCGAGCTCGGAGAACTCCGGCCAGCGAGGTCGCGCCGGCGTACGTGCAGCTGCTCCGGACCCCGGCCACGATCGAGTCGATCAGGTCCTCGACGCTGGGTCGCTCCGGGTCGAGATACATCCGCGAGGTGGAGATGCCCTCCTCGAACAGCGCGGCCCGGGCCCGGTCGTAGGCGCCGGCGTCCTTGGTCCGCATCTTGACCGCCCGCGCCGAGGCCATCCCGAACGACTCCTTGTACATCCTGCCCTGGGCGTCGGTCAGCAGGTTGCCGGTGCTCTCGTACGTGCCGGCGAACCAGGAGCCGATCATCACCGACCCGGCTCCGGCGGCCAGGGCCAGCGCGACGTCGCGCGGATAGCGGACGCCGCCGTCGGCCCAGATCGAGGCGCCGACCTCGCGGGCCGCCTCGGCGCACTCCAGCACGGCGCTGAACTGCGGCCGGCCGACCCCGGTCATCATCCGGGTGGTGCACATGGCGCCGGGTCCGACTCCGACCTTGACCACGTCGGCCCCGGCCTCGACCAGGTCCCGTACGCCGTCGGCCGCCACCACGTTGCCCGCGGCCAACGGGATCCGGCGACCGGTCCGGTCGGCCTGCCGGTCGCGCACGTCGCGGACCGCCTTCAGCCCCTGCAGCATCTTGTCCTGGTGCCCGTGCGCGGTGTCGACGACGAGGACGTCGACCCCCGAAGCCAGCAGGGCCTCGGCCCGGCCGGCGACATCGCCGTTGATCCCCACCGCGGCGCCGAGGATCAGCCGACCCGACGGATCGACGGCGGGCCGGTAGAGGGTGGACCGCAGCGCGTGCTTGCGGGTCATCACGCCGATCAGGTGATCGTCGGCCATCACCAGGGCGACCTCGAGGTGGCTGGCGCTGAGGGCGGTGAAGACGTCCGTCGGCGACTCGTCGGCGCCGACGATCAGCACGTCGGACGACATCACCTCGTGCACCTGGGCGAAGCGGTCGATGCCGGCCGCGTCGGCTTCGCTGAGCGTGCCCAGCGGCTTGCCGTCCTCGACCACCACCACGAGCCCGTGGGCCCGCTTGGGCAGCAGGGACATCGCCTGTCCGACGGGGGTGTGCGGGGTGACCCGGACGGGGGTGTCGAAGACCGGGTGCGAGCCCTTGACCTTGTCGACCACCTCGGCCACCACGTCGGTGGGGATGTCCTGGGGGATGATCGCCACGCCGCCCCGGCGGGCGACCGTCTCGGCCATCCGACGGCCGGAGACCGCGGTCATGTTGGCGACGACCAACGGGATCGTGGTGCCCACCCCGTCGGTGCTGCGCAGGTCGACGTCGAGTCGCGAGGTGACCGACGAGCGACGCGGCACCATGAAGACGTCGGAGTAGGTGAGGTCGTAGGTGGGCGGGGTGGTGAGAAAACGCACGTGCTCGATTGTCGCCCAGAACGCCGTGATTGTCGCCCGGACGGCACCTTCGCCCGACCTCCTAGGCTGGCCGGATGGCTGACGACCTCTCGACCGACGGCGCCTACGTGACCCCCGGCTCCGACTTCACCCGTGACACGAACTACATCGCGACCCGGATCACCCGGGACGGCCGCGACGGCTACCCGGTGGAACCGGGCCGCTACCGGCTGATCGCGGCCCGCGCCTGCCCCTGGGCCAACCGGACGATCATCGTCCGGCGGCTGCTGGGTCTGGAGGACGCGATCTCGCTGGGGCTGTGCGGTCCGACCCATGACGTGCGGTCGTGGACCTTCGACCTCGACCCCGGCGGCGTCGATCCCGTGCTGGGCTACGAGCGGCTGCAGCAGGCCTACTTCGCCCGGTTCCCCGACTACCCCCGCGGCATCACGGTCCCGGCCGTCGTCGACGTCCCGACCAAGGCGGTGGTGACCAACGACTTCGCCCAGATGACCCTCGACTTCGCCACGGAGTGGGTCGACCACCACCGCGACGGGGCTCCCGACCTCTACCCCGAGCCGCTGCGCGACGAGATCGACACCGTGAACAAGCGCGTCTTCACCGAGGTGAACAACGGCGTCTACCGGTGCGGGTTCGCCGGCTCCCAGGAGGCGTACGACAAGGCGTACGGCCGACTGTTCACCGCCCTGGACTGGCTCTCCGACCGGCTGACCGACCAGCGTTACCTGGTCGGCGACACCATCACCGAAGCCGACATCCGCCTGTTCACCACGCTGGCGCGTTTCGATGCCGTCTACCACGGGCACTTCAAGTGCAACCGGCAGAAGCTGACCGAGCTGCCGGTGCTGTGGGCGTACGCGCGGGATCTCTTCCAGACCCCCGGCTTCGGGGACACCACCGACTTCACCCAGATCAAGCGGCACTACTACGTGGTGCACACCGACCTCAACCCCTCCGGCATCGTGCCCCAGGGACCCGAGCTCGCGGGCTGGTCGAGCCCGCACTTCCGTGAGCAGCTGGGTGGTCGGCCGTTCGGAGACGGTACGCCGCCGGGCCCGCCGCGACCCGCGGAGCTCGTCCCGGCGGCCGACGGGGTCCCGGTCGGCTGACGGGCCACCGATCGGCTGCGGTCGCTCGCGCCCACCGGGTCGACGGTCCGGGTGGCCCCCGACGAGGACAGCCGGGACGACTACCGGCGACGCCTGTCCACGTCTGGACCGAGCAGGGCGTGCTGATCGATCACGACCTGGTGGCCCGGGGCCACGAGCGTGCGCTCCGGGTCTGGCCGAACGTCACCTACTGGCCGGTGATGGAGAAGGCCCAGACCCCGGCCCAGCAGAAGAAGGTGGCTCTGCGGAAGGCCTGCTGACCGCGGCCCGGCTCAACCGCCGGCCACGTCGAGATAGTCGTCGATCGCGGCCTCGCTCAGCCCGTGGCACTCCCGGAGCCCGCGCCGGATGGTGGCGACGTAGCTCGGGGCCGGGGCGTTCGGCCGCAGCCCGTGGCCTTCCGGGGCGGTGAACGTCACCACCGGCAGGGCGTCGAGCTCGCCGACCAGGTGCAGGGTCTCGTAGCGACCGGGCCCGTACGAGTGCCGTCGTTGCGCCAGCACCTCGGTCAGGTCGAGCTCGACCCCAGGGTCGCGACGCATCTCCTGGGCCGCGAGGTCGGAGAACTGCTCGGTGGTGATGCGGTAGGCACGGGCGTAGACCGTGCCGCGGGCGTCCGCGTCGTAGAACGCGATCCCGCCGCCCCAGGTGGGGGAGTCGCCGGCGAGGAAGAGGCGGCCGGGCACCAGCAGCGGCCGGTCGTCGCGGGGTGGGCGGCGATCCCGGGCCCCGGGGTAGTGCCGCGTGGCACCGGGCGGCCGGCCGCCGAACAGGTACGCCTCGAACCGGTCCCGCGCCAGGTTGGACCCGTACGCGGCGTACCAGAGGTCAGGCACGACTCCGCCGCCGCTCGGCCGGAGCCAGCAACCCGGCGCAACCGATCGCCAGCAGACCGAGGACCGCCGGTACGGCGAAGGCCCAGCGCAGTCCGACCTGGTCGGCCACGATCCCCACCAAGGGCGGCGTGAGCAGGAAGCCGACCCGCATCATCCACCCCGAGACCGCCAGACCGAAGCCCCGCGGCAGCCCCGGCAGCTCGTCGGCGGCGTGCATGGCCAGCGGGATCAAGACCGCGATCCCCAGCCCCACGATGCCGAACCCCACCACGGCCGCGACCACGCTCGGCACGGCCAGCACCACCGCGAACCCGAGCACGGTCAAGATCCCACCGACCCGGCTGACCTCGCGCGGGCCGAACCGGGTGACGAGCGGATCCCCGGCGAACCTGCCGATGATCATGGTGCTCTGCATGGCGACGAACACCGCCCCGCCGACCGCGGCCGTGGTGTCGAGCGTGCCGGTCAGGTAGAGCGCGCCCCAGGTGTTGCCGGCGTCCTCGCCGGCGGCGCCGGCCAGACCGACCAGGCAGACCAGCAACAACCGGACGATGACGCCCGCCGGCACGCGCGGTGCGCGACCGCCGCGGTCTCGCGGGCCGGTCTCGCCGTCCTGCTCGGGCGGCTCGGCGCCGGGCACGGGCTCATGCCCCGGCATCAGGAACCGGCTGGCCACCACGAGGACCAGGGCGAACAGCACCCCGGTGACCAGCAGGTGCCAGCGGACCGGGACACCCAGGCCGGCGAACGCCGAACCGATCAGACCGCCGATGACGGCGCCGACGCTCCACAACCCGTGCAACCCGGTGATGATCGAGGTGCCGATCCGGCGCTGCACCCACAGTCCCTGCGCGTTGTTGGCGATGTCGATGAGGGCGTCGACCAGCCCGACGCACAAGAACACGGCCGCGAGAGCGAACCAGCTGGACGCCCACCCGACGCCGGCGATGAGCGCGGACATGGCCAGTGACGCCCCGACGATCACCCGTTTCGACGTCCACCGGGTGACGGCGACACCCGCCAGCAGCCCGGAGAGCAGGGCGCCGAGCGGCCACGTCGCCACCGCGGCACCGAAGGCGGCGTTGTCCAGACCGAGATCCGCGACGATCTCGGGGTAGCGGGGGACCAGGTTGGCGAAGGTCATCCCATTGACCGCAAATGTTGCGCCGACCGCGTAGCGAGCACGGCGTACGGGATCGACCATGCCCGTTATCCTCCCAGCGACCGTGGCGTCAACGGCCCGCGCTCGGAGCGTGGCCACGCAGAATAGAACCTGTGTTCCCATCGGGTCTATCCTGACGTCGTGGATCTCCAGCCGAGCGCGCCGACCGGGTGGCACGTCTGGGTGACCGGGAACGGGGGGTACGTCGCGCCCACCCCCGGGGTGGTCGTGCAGTGGCAGTACCTGCCGGTGCACAACGCGACCGCGAGCGGCTGGGCGGCGCTGGTGGTGCACGTCCCGTTCGAGGGAGCCGTGGCGATGGAGTGGGTGCCGGCCGAGCGCGTCGAGCCGATCGTCGACCCGGCGCCGCAGGAGCGCTGAGCGGTGGCAGCGGGTCGCCGGCACGTCTGGGTGGCCGTGGCGGGCGGCAACCGGCTGCCGGGTCTGGTGGTCGCCTGGCGCCGGGACGGTGACGGCTGGCAGGCGCAGGTCGCCCTGGTCCGCGACGACGCCGTGCTCCTGCGCTGGGTGTCGGCCGCCGACCTCCGCCCGGTGGTCGACGACCGCTGGGGGCTGCCCGCCGCGGCCTCGGTCGGGGCCCGGGAGCAGCGCGCTCCCGGCTGTCCCGTGATCCCGCCGGCGCGTGGGGGCCGCAACGCCGACGAAACAATCGGCGGCTAGCGTGGCGTCTGCTGCGGGGCGCTGTCGCGCGCCCTCCCGTTCGTCGAAGGAGACCGTGCATGAACCTGGCTCCGTCGGACACCGAGAAGCTGCTGATGGCCGTGGCGGGGATGATCGCCCGCGACCGGTTGGAACGCGGCGTCAAGCTCAACTACCCGGAGTCGGTGGCGCTGCTCAGCACCTGGGTGATCGAGCGCGCCCGCGAGGGGGTCGGCGTCGAGGAGCTGATGACCACCGGCCGCGAGGTGCTGACCCGGGCCCAGGTGATGGACGGGGTCGCGGAGATGATCACCGACGTCCAGGTCGAGGCCACCTTCCCGGACGGGCGCAAGCTCGTCACGCTGCACGAGCCGATCCAGTGAGGGGACGAACCTGATGAGCGGGACGACCAGCAGCGGACCGGGTGCGATCAGGGTGGCTCCGGGGGAGCTGGAGCTGAACGCCGATCGCGGACCGTCCGAACGCGGCACCCTGACCTTCACCAACGTCGCCGACCGACCGATCCAGATCGGCTCCCACATCCACCTGCCCGACGTGAACGCCGGTCTCGAGTTCGACCGAGCTGCCGCGCAGGGCTTCCGGCTGGACATCGCGTCCGGGACGTCGGTCCGGTTCGAGCCGGGCGTCTCCCGCACGGTCGGGATCGTCGCGCTGCGGGGTCGGCGGCAGGTGCCCGGGATCCAGCTCCGTACGACTGCGGGCGGTGCGGCATGAGCCGGATCAGCCGGGACGACTACGCCGCGCTCTACGGGCCGACCGCCGGTGACCAGATCCGGCTGGGCGACACGGACCTGTGGATCGAGATCGAGACCGACCTCACCTTCGGGGGCGAGGAGTCGGTGTTCGGCGGCGGCAAGTCGATCCGGGAGTCGATGAACCAGTCGCTGGCGTCGTCGGCGGAGGGCGCGGTGGACACGGTGATCACCAACGCGGTGATCCTGGACCACTGGGGCATCGTCCGGGCCGACGTCGGCATCAAGGGCGGTCGGATCGTCGGCATCGGTCGCAGCGGCAACCCCGACATCGCCGACGGGGTCGACCCGGCGCTGGTGATCGGACCGGGCACCGACGTGATCTCGGGCGAGGGCAAGATCCTCACCGCCGGCGGCTTCGACTCCCACGTGCACTTCCTGTCCCCGTCGCAGATCACGGAGGCCCTGGCCGCCGGGCTCACCACCCTGGGCGGTGGCGGGACCGGGCCGTCGGAGGGCTCCAAGGCCACCACGGTCACGCCGGGGGCCTGGCACCTCAAGCAGTTCCACCGGTCGCTGGACGCCTTCCCGGTGAACGTGCTGGTGCTGGGCAAGGGCAACACGGTGGCCGCGTCGGCGTTCGAGGAGCAGGCGCTGGCCGGCGCCGGTGGCTACAAGGTGCACGAGGACTGGGGCTCGACCCCGGCCGCCGTCGACGCCGCGCTGACCGGGGCGGAGCGCTGGGGGCTGCAGGTCGCCCTGCACTCCGACTCGCTCAACGAGGCCGGGTTCGTGGCCAGCACCATCGCCGCGTTCAACGGCCGGAGCATCTCGGCCTTCCACGTCGAGGGGGCCGGCGGCGGTCATGCTCCCGACATCCTCACCATCGCCGGGCTGCCGAACGTGCTGCCCGGGTCGACCAACCCGACCCTGCCGCACACGGTGAACACCGTGGCCGAGCACCTCGACATGCTGATGGTCTGCCACCACCTCAACCCGGCCGTGCCGGAGGACCTGGCCTTCGCCGAGTCGCGGATCCGGGCCACCACGATCGCCGCCGAGGACCACCTGCACGACCTCGGGGCCATCTCGATCACTTCCTCCGACGCCCAGGCGATGGGCCGGATCGGCGAGGTGATCACCCGTACGTGGCAGGTCGCGCACCTGATGAAGCACGTCCGGGGCGACCTGGCCGGGGGACTGCCCGCGGACAACTTCCGGGCCCGCCGGTACGTGGCCAAGTACACGATCAACCCGGCCATCTCCCACGGCGTCGACCACGAGATCGGCTCGGTCGAGGTCGGCAAGCTGGCCGACCTGGTGCTGTGGGAGCCCACGTTCTTCGGGGTCAGCCCCAGCGTGGTGATCAAGGGCGGCGGCATCGTGGTGGGCGCCCTCGGTGACCCGAACGCGTCGATCCCCACCCCGCAACCGGTGCTGATGCGACCGGCCCTGTACGGTCCCGGCGCGCCGCACCTGTCGCAGTCGTACGTGGCGCCGGCCGCGCTCGAGGCCGGCCTGGCCGCCGAGCTGGGTCTGAGCCGCAGCCTGGTGGCGATCCGCCCGACCCGGGAGGTGAGCAAGGCGGACATGGTCAACAACGACGCCCTGCCGGCCATCGAGATCGACCCGGAGACGCACGCCATCACCATCGACGGCGACCTGATCACCCCCGCGCCGGCCGCGGAGCTCCCGCTCGCCCAGCTCTACAAGCTGTTCTGAGCGTGATGGTCCCGCGATGTCGGTCCCCGTGGTCGCCGTGACCACCGGCGCCGACCACGCGGCGTACCTGAGTCTGCTGCTGGCCGACGGCCGGCTGCCGACCGGCGCCCACACGCAGTCGGCCGGGCTGGAGCCCGCCCTGAACCACGGGCTGCGGCTGGATCAGGTCCCGGACTACCTGCGGGCGCGCCTGACACGGTGACCGAGGTGGAGGCGGCGGCGGCGGTCGTCGCCCGCGGGTGCTGGCGGGCCGAGCCGGACGTCGCGACGCTGCGGGACGTGGACCGGGCCTGGCGGGTCCGGACGGCGTCGGCCGCCCTGCGGGACGCCTCGGACCTGCTGGGCCGCAGCTACCTGCGGCTGGCCGCGACCGTGTGGCCGCGGCTGGCGCCGCTGGCCGTGGAGCGCGGGTCGAGCGCGGCGAGATGGTGCCGGTCGGTGGTGATCGGGGCGACGGCGGCCGAAGCCGGCCTGGACGGGCGCAGACCGCCCGGCTGATCGGCTTCGAGGAGGTTCAGACGGTGATCGCCGCCGCGGTCAAGCTGCAGCCGTTCGACCCGGTGGTCGCCGTCAGCTGGGCGGTCGCGGCGGGCCGGGACGTCGAGGCCATGGTGGCCCGGGTCCGCGGTCTGGGCACCCTGGACGAGATCCCCGCGTACGCGGCACCGCAGATCGAGCACTGGGCCGAGCTGCACACCCGAACCGAGAGGCGGCTGTTCCGTGCCTGAGCACTCCCACCCCGATGTCCGGCGCTCCCTGCGGTTGGGGGTGGCCGGCCCGGTCGGCACCGGCAAGAGCTCGTTGATCGCGCTGCTCTGCCGAGAGCTCGGCACCGAGCTCAGTCTCGGCGTGATCACCAACGACATCTACACCGACGAGGACGCGCGCTTCCTGCGCTCCGCGGGGGTGCTGGCGCCGGAGCGGATCCGGGCGGTGGAGACCGGAGCGTGCCCGCACACCGCGATCCGGGACGACGTGAGCCAGAACCTGCTGGCCGTGGAGGACCTGGAGCACGACTTCGCCCCGGTGGACGTGGTGCTGGTGGAGTCGGGCGGGGACAACCTGACGGCCACCTTCTCGCCGGCGCTGGTCGACGCGCAGTTCTTCGTGCTCGACGTGGCCGGCGGGGGAGACGTGGCCCGCAAGGGCGGGCCCGGCATCGCCGGCGCCGACGTGCTGATCGTCAACAAGACCGACCTCGCGCCGTACGTGGGGGTCGACGTCGAGCAGATGGTGCTGGACGCCTCGGCGGCCCGGGGCGGCCGTACGGTGATCGCCCTGTCGCGGACCGACCCGTCGTCGATCGCGCGGCTGCGCGGGTGGGTGCTGGACACGCTGGCCGAGTTCCGGGCCGGAACGCTGCGGCCGCGCGATCCCGGCCCGATGGCCCCGCACGCGCACGCGGACGGAGCCGTGCACGCGCATGCGGCGAACGGAGAGCACACGCACGGGGACGGGGCTCGCGATCACGTCCACTGAGCAACGCGTACGCACCGTGTCGACGACGACCAGGGTGAGTGTCGAGGTGCGGGACGGCCGGCACCAGGTGCGCACCAGCGCCGGGCTGCTGCGCGCCCAGCGGCTGCACGGTCCCACCGACCGAGCCCGGGTCGCGCTGGTCGGTCAGACGGCCCTGCTGCTCGGCGGTGACCGGGTGGGACTGGACATCGAGGTCGGCCCAGGTGCGTTGCTGGAGCTCTCCGACATCGCCGGCACCGTCGCCTACCACGGGCGGGGGAGCGCGGCGTCCTGGCACACGAGCATCCGGCTGGGGCTGGGAGCACGGCTCAGCTACGCCGGCGAGCCACTGATCCTCAGCGACGGATCCGACGTGACCCGCACCCTGACCATCGACCTCGCCGAGGGTGCCGCCGCCCGGCTGCGGGAGACCCTGGTGTTCGGACGGGCGGGCGAGGTCGGCGGCCGCGTGGACGCGTCGACCGTGCTCCGCCGCGAGGGCGTCGAGTTCTGTCGCGAGCGTCTGCTGCTGGACCCCGACGCCCGCTCGCGACCGGGGGTGCTGTCCGGGGTGCGGGTCGTGGACTCGGTGCTCACCCTGGAGGACTCCCAGGGCGCGGGGGCAGCAGACCGTACGGGTTCGTCCGTGCCCCCGCCCGCCGACGGGCGCACCCGGTCGGCGGCGGCGGACCTGGTGACCTACCAGCTGCTCGAGCCGGGTAGCACTCTCAGCCGCTACCTGGGTGTCGACCTGACCCGCTCACCGCTGACCCACCCGGCCTGAACCCCGCAGGTGCCGTCCGTCACCGGCGTCGCTGGTGCTGCACCACACGCGGAGCTCGGACCGGCTCGGAGGGCCGAAGGATCAGCCGCCCGCCGTACCGGTGTCGTTGCTGCCGACCTGCGGGGTCTCGCTGCCGGCCGTGGACGGCGCCGCGCTCGAGGTCGGTTCGGTGCTGGTGGAGGGATCCGCGCCCTGGCTCGGCTCCGTGGAGGGCGCCACCGACTGGCTGGGTTCGGTGGACGGCTCCGTGCTGGTTCCGGCGCTCGGGGTGGCCGACGGAGCGGCGGACGGCTCCGTGGAGGTGCTGCTGGACGGTGCCTGGGTGGGCGTGTCCGTGCCTCCCGAGCCACCCTCACTGACCTGGGTGATCGTCGTGCCCTCGCCGCCGGAGACCGACTGGCCGCTGATCAGCTCGAAGCCGGTGATGCCGGCGATGGCCAGCAGGAAGACGGCCGCGGTGCTGACCAGGATGGGCTTCCAGGGCCACCGGGAGACGGGGCGACCGGCGCCGTCGACCTCGGCGGCGGTCGCCACCGGGTCGGGCGAGGCGGGGGCGACGGCGGCGGTGGGCTGGGTGACGGTGGTCCAGCCGTCGACCTCGGTGGCGGTCGACACGGTGGTCACCTCGACGTCGGTTTTCCCGACGCGACCGACGAACGCGGTAGCGAGCTTGTTCCGGGTGTGCTTGAGCGACGCCGTGTAGAGCGAGCCGGCCGTGCCGGCCACGAGGCTGCCGATGGCCGCACCGAGCACGGTGCCGGCCACGCCGAGCTGAGCACCGATCAGCGCGGCGGTCATGGCGGCCAGGGCGCCGCCGATGAGCTGGGTCGCGGACATCCCGAACGGCGGGGCCTTCGGTTCGTCTGGTTGCTCAGGGGTGGGGCGGGGCAGGGTCTTGGTATCAGTCATCGTGGAGTGCGAGTTCCTGGTGTTCTCTGGGTTCGGGCGAGGTCGTGCCCTCGGGCACGTGGACGCCCCTGTCCACTCCGCCCAACGCCAGGCACCCACGGATCGTTACCCAGCCGCCGCTCGTGGTGACCAAACCCACACCGACCCCGCGTCGAGCGCGCCGCGGTTGCCGCCGCTCAGGGGGCGAACCCGGCCCACTACGCACCGACGCCCCGCCCGGAGGGGCGAGGCGTCGGTGACGAGGTGGCCGGCGACAGAGGTTGCCGGTGATCAGTCCTGAGCGCGTCGGGCGCCCGAGCCCGCTCCGATCTCCTGCGTGCCGTGACCGTTGCCATGGCCGTTGCCGATCTCGCCGTGTCCGTTGCCGTCGCCGTGGTCGTCGTCGTGGTGGGCAGCCGCTTCCAGCTCCGCCCGGGTCGGCTTGCGGAGCGCATCGAGATACCAGAACCGGGTCGCCTTGCGACGACGCTGCTCCTTCTTGAGCTCCTTGTCCGAGAGGTCACCCTGCTCGGCGACCGCAGTGAGAGGCAGCGGCTCGACGTGCTGGGTGAGCGTGTACGCCTCCTCCTGGTCGATCGGCACGTGTGCCTCGGAGTACCCACCGGACGGATCCCGCACGATGATGGCGCTCTCCGAGCCGTGCAGCAGCCGCTCGGCGTCGGCCCGCTGGAGGCCGATGCAGATCCGCTTGGTGATGATGAAGGCGATCACCGGACCGACGAAGACCATCACCCGCAGGAAGTACGTGACCGAGTTCAGGGACACGTGGAACTGGGTGGCGATCAGGTCGTTGCCACCACCGATCCAGAACAGCCCGTAGCAGGTCATCGCGGCCACACCGAACGCGGTCCGGGTCGGGACGTTGCGCGGTCGGTCCAGGATGTGGTGCTCGGACTTGTCGCCGGTGACCCACTGCTCGACGAACGGGTACAGCCCCATCGCCACGGCCATCAGACCCATCAGCCCCAGACCGGGGATCGCGACGTTCCAGGACCAGGTCGTGTTGCCGATGTGGGATTCCCAGTTCGGCATGATCCGGATCGCGCCCTCGACGAAGCCCATGTACCAGTCGGGCTGGCTGCCCGCGGTCACCTGAGCCGGGTTGTAGGGGCCGTACGTCCACAGCGGGTTGATCTGCATCAGCCCGCCCATCAAGGTGATGACACCGAAGACGATGAAGAAGAAGCCACCGGCCTTGGCCATGTACACCGGGAAGACCGGGTAGCCGACGACGTTGCCGTCGTTGCGACCGGGGCCGGGGTACTGGGTGTGCTTGTGGTAGACCACCAGGGCCAGGTGAGCGGCGATCAGACCGAGCAGCACGGCCGGGATGAGCAGGATGTGCGCCATGTACAGGCGGGCCACGATCAGCGACCCGGGGAACTCGCCGGCGAAGACGAACATCTCCGCCCAGGTCCCGATGATGGGGATGGCCCGGACCAGACCGTCCACGAAGCGCAACCCGGTACCGGACAGCAGGTCGTCCGGCAGCGAGTACCCGGCGAAGCCCTCGATCAGGCCGATGAACAGGAGGCTGACACCGATCAGCCAGTTGATCTCACGCGGCTTGCGGAAGGCTCCGGTGAAGAAGATGCGCAGGCTGTGGGCCAGCATCGCCGCCAGGAACAGCATGGCCGCCCAGTGGTGCATCTGGCGGATCAGCAGCCCACCACGGATGTCGAAGGAGATGGCCAGCGTCGACTCGAACGCCTCGGACATCTGCAGCCCGCGGAGCAGCTGGTAGGTGCCCTCGTACTCCACCTCGGCCATCGACGGCTTGAACCAGAAGGTCAAGAAACACCGGTGAGCAGCAGGATGATGAACGAGTAGAGCGCGACCTCACCCAGCAGGAACGACCAGTGGTCGGGGAACACCTTGCGGATGAACGGGCGGCTCAGCTTGGCCACACCGATCCGGTCGTCGGCCCACTTGGCGGGGCCGGCGGCGACCTTGAAGACCGGGCCGAGCTGCTTGGGTGGGGTCTCGGCCGCGACCGAGCGGCTGGAGGAGACGGTGGGTGCGGGCTTGGCCATCAGTTATCACCCTGTTGGAAGTCGTTGCGGGAGTCCCGCTCGAAGTAGCTGGGCCCGGTGGGCACGTTGAAACCGTCCCGGGCGACCAGATACCCCTCGGCGTCGACGGTGATCGGGAGCTGGGGCAGCGACCGGGCGGCAGGTCCGAAGACCACCACTCCGGAGTCGCCCAGGTCGAACGTCGACTGGTGGCAGGGGCACAGCAGGTGGTGCGTCTGCTGTTCCCACAGGCTGATCGGGCACCCGACGTGGGTGCAGATCTTGGAGTAGCACAGGATCCCGCCGACGTGCCAGTCCTTGCGCGAGTCGGGGATCTTGATCGTGTTCGGATTCATCCGGACGACGATGATGGAGGCCTTGGCCTTCTCCTGCAGGAACTCGGTGCCGTGCAGCTCCTGCAGGTTCTCGGGCTGGGCGTTGACCAGCTGGCCGATCTGGATCTGGTCGGCCTTGATCGGGACGTACGTGACGTCGTTGACCAGCCGGATGCCTTCCTTCCAGATCGTCGTCGCGATGGTCTGCGAGATGAACTTCCGGGTCGGCCACGGGCCGAGGTCGGCCAGCAGGACGACACCGGGGAGGGCCACCAGGCCGAGGGCGCCGAGGAGGCTGCGGCCGAGCACCTTGCGGCGGGTGATCTTCGGACTCGTCGATGCCCTGCTCGAGCAGCGCGATGGTCTCCTGGCGCTCCTCGTCGCTGGACGCGGCTCCGTGCCGGTAGTCGACGGCCTCGTGGTCGTCCATCAGCTGACGGGCCCACTGGATGGCGCCGATGCCGATCAGCACCAGCGCCAGGCCGAGGGTGAGACCGAGCACCACGTGCTGCAGGTTGGAGTGCAGCGGGCCGAAGTCGATGTACGCGGTCTTCGGGATGGCGAAGTAGCTGACCACGAAGATCAGCGCCAGGATCGGGACGATGCCGAACATCGTCGCCACCTGCCGGGTGGCCCGGTCGGCGGCGTCCTCGTCGACGTCGGTGAGCCGGGGGAGGTGCTCGGGCTCGCCCGGGTCCGGGACGGGGAACCGGGCGTCGTCGACCGTGGCGAGCTCGTTGCCGGGCCCCCTGCCGTGGCCGTCGCCGGTGCGGTGCTCCAGGTCGGTCATCGCGCCTTCACTCCCTTCGCTGCGATCCAGATCGCGAACAGGATCAGGACCCCGAGACCGGCGACCCACGCCCACAGGCCCTCGGCCACCGGGCCGAGTCCGCCGAGCGCCAGACCACCGCGGTTGGGCTGCTCGTGCAGCTCGTTGAGGTAGCCGATGATGGCCCGCTTGTCCTCGTTGGTCAGCACCCCGTTGGAGAACACCGGCATCTGCTGCGGGCCGGTCAGCATGGCCGTGTACAGGTGCAGGTTGCTGACCCCGAACAGGGCCGGCGCGTACTTGCCGTTCGGCAGCGCGCCGCCGGCTCCTTCGAAGTTGTGGCAGGCCGAGCAGTTGGTGCGGAACAGCTCGCCACCGCGGGCGATCTCCTCCTCGCTCAGACCGGCCGGGTCGTACTGCTCGGGCTCGGGGATGGCCGGGCCGGGGCCGAGGGTGGCCACGTACGCGGCCAGCGCGAGGATCTCGTCCTCGGTGAACTGGCTCGGCTTGGTCTGCGCCTGCGGGCCGGGGTGCGCCATCGGCATCCGACCGGTCGCGACCTGGAACTCCACCGCCGCCGCACCGACGCCGACCAGCGGCGGGCCCTGGATGGTGCCGGAGACCTGACCCTCACCGTTCAGACCGTGGCACGAGGCGCACAGACGGCGAACAGCGCCTTGCCCTCCGCCACCTGCTGGCTGGTGCCGGTGTCGGCGGCAGACTTCGTGCTCGGCGCGAGAGCCGAGTAGAGAGCGCCCATGACAAGCAGGGCGAACACCAGGACCAGCCCTTTGGCTGCCGGGTGCCGTCGTCTTGCGGTCAGGAATCGCACGTGGGGGTCCCTCTCGGTTGTGCGGTGGGGCGGTTTCCGTGATGTGAAGTTCGCCCAGTCTGATCATTCAGTTGTGTGGTCGGGCGCGGATGCGCCGACGATCAACGAAGGAGGTAGATGACGCCGAACAGAGCGATCCAGACGACGTCGACGAAGTGCCAGTAGTACGACACCACCACGGCGCTGACGGCCTGCTCGTGGGTGAAGGTGCGGGCCAGGTAGGTGCGGCCGAGGAACAGCACGAAGGCGACCAGTCCGCCGGTCACGTGCAGTCCGTGGAAACCGGTGGCGAGGAAGAAGGCTGACCAGTAGACGTTGGTGGAGATGGTGGCGCCCTCGGAGAACAGCGCCGCGTACTCGAACACCTGGCCGCCGATGAAGAAGGCGCCCATCAGGAAGGTCAGGATGTACCACTCGCGGAGGCCCCAGCCCTTGATGCCGGCGCAGCGAACCGGTGCGGTTGACCTGCCCGCGCTCGGCGGCGAAGACGCCCATCTGGCAGGTGAAGGAGCTGGCCACCAGGACCGTGGTGTTGACCACCGCGAACGGGATGTTCAACATCTCGGTCGAGGTGTGCCACAGGGCTCGGTGCCGGCGGCCGCGGCCTGGGCGTTCGTCACGTTGCGGATGGTGAAGTAGGCCGCGAACAGGGCGGCGAAGAACATCAGCTCCGACGCCAGCCACACGATGGTGCCCACGGCGACCATGTCAGGGCGCCCCTCATGTCCCCGCAGGCGCGACTGCGGGATGCGGTGCAGTGCGCCGTGCGGCTTGATCATCGAGCCGCTGATCTCGTGTGTATGCAGAGCCACGGGGTCATTATTGCCGTACGACACCGCCAGGTCACCCCGGGGCACGCAAACGAGGTGTCGGCGGCTCGTCCGGGGTCGCTCGCGTCCGATCCGCCGTCGGCTCGGCACGGACGGCGGGACCGAGTCCGCACGACCGCCCGTGGGCGATCGAGCGCGAGGCCGGTCCCGGGCCGTTCCGATACGATCCCCAGGCACACCGAGGAGGAGGACATGGACGCGATGACCGACGAGGTCCAGCACACCGACCCGACCGCGACGGGGGCGACGCGAGAGCTCGTGATCCTGCTCTACGCCTCGGACCGGACCGTACGGGAGAACGTCCGCCTCACCCTCGGCCGGAAGGTGGCGGCCGACCTGCCGCCCGTCCGGGTGCAGGAAGTCGCCACCCAGCCGGCGGTGCTGACCGCGATGGACCGCGGCGGCATCGACCTGGCCATCCTGGACGGTGAGGCCGTGCCGGGGGGCATGGGGCTGTGTCGCCAGCTGAAGGACGAGATCTTCCCCTGCCCGCCGATCCTGGTGCTCACCGCTCGCCGGGACGACGCGTGGCTCGCGACCTGGTCGCGGGCCGACGGCGTGGTCGCCGCACCCGGTCGATCCGCTGCGGCTGCCGGAGGCCGTCGCCGCGCTGCTGCGGTCGGGCACCGACGTGTCCCTCGGTCCCGCCTGACATGCCGAACGCGGGTGCCCGACGGGCCGACCGCACCTGGTCGGACGTCCTCGGGCCGCTGGTGGCCGGTCAGGACCTGTCGCACGGGGCCACGGCCTGGGCGATGGAACGACTCCTCAGCGGTGAGGCCACGCCGGCCCAGCAGGCGGCGTTCGTGGTGGCGCTGCGCTGCAAGGGGGAGACCGTCGAGGAGCTCTCCGGGCTCGCCGACACGATGCTCGACTTCGCGACGCCGATCGAGGTGCCGGGACCGGCGGTCGACGTGGTCGGCTCCGGTGGCGACCGGGCCAACACCGTCAACGTCTCCACCATGGCCGCCATCGTCGCCGCCGCGGCGGGGGCCCGCGTCGTCAAGCACGGCAACCGCGCGGCCTCCTCGGCCTGCGGAGCCGCCGACGTGCTCGAGGCGCTGGGGGTCGTGCTGGATCTTCCGCCGGAGCGCCAGGCCGGCGTCGTCACCGAGGTCGGCATCGGCTTCCTGTTCGCCCCGCTCTACCACCCGGCGCTGCGCCACGCGGTGTGGCGCCGCGAGCTCGGCATCCCGACCACGTTCAACTTCCTCGGACCGCTGGCCAACCCGGCGCAGCCGGTCGCCCAGGCCGTCGGCGTGGCCGACGTGCGGATGGCCACCCTGATGGCCGGTGTCTTCGCCGGCGCGCGGCCAGCGCGGACTCGTGGTGCACGGCGGCGACGGCCTGGACGAGCTGACCACCACGACCACGTCGACGGTCTGGGTGTACGCCGACGGGCACGGTCCGGCAGCGCGAGCTCGACCCGGCCGACCTCGGCATCCCCCGGGCCGCCGTCGCCGACCTGGTCGGCGGCGACGCGGCGACCAACGCCGGCGTCGTCCGCGACCTGCTCGACGGTCGGACCGGACCCGTCCGCGACATCGTCACCCTGAACGCGGCCGCGGCCCTGGTGGCGTACGACGGACCGGTCGCCGACGATCTGGAGGACCAGCTCGCCGGCGCGCTGACGCGGGCTCGGGACGCCATCGACTCGGGTGCCGGCAAGGCGAAGCTCGAAGCCTGGGTAGCCAGTACGCGGTCTTGATGCTCGGGCCTGACCGGCCTCACCCCTGCACAGGATCGCGCGCCGACGGAGTTCTGGTGCTCGCTCCGCTCGCACGCGGATCGCGCTGGAACCCGACGGTGTCGTCACTCTTCGCGAAACGAGAAGCGTGTTTCGCTCATCGCTCCTCCATCCGTCGGCGCGCGATCCGGTGAGGGCGAGGGATCCGGCGTAAGCGCCGAGGGATCGGGTGCCGGTCGAGGAAGCCTTCAGTTGATGCGAACGGAGTCCAGGGAGGTGGCGGCGAGGGTGCGGATCTGCTCGCCGGCGTCATCGGGCACCGAGCTGAACGCGACCACGACCGAGCCGTCGTCGAGACGGACCAGGATCGCGGTCACGTCGTCGTACCGGCTGGGCAGCCCGGCGATCTGATAGCTCACCCGCGCGGTGACCCGCACCCCGCTGTGCCCGTCGACGGCGTGGTCGGAGACATCGACGTGATCGACGACGGTCGAGGCGCTGCCGTAGATCCTGCCGGCGAGCTTCCGGACGGTCGCGACCGAGTCCTCGTCGAGATCGAAGTCGTCCGCCAGGCGCTCGTTGACCGAGGCGAGGCAGGTCATGGCCGTCCACCCGGCGTGCTGGGCGGTGCGCGGGTGGACGGTGGCCTCGGCGATGAAGACGACGTCCAGCACGCCCGGCACCTGGTGGGTGCCGCCGGACACCTTGTACGGGGACGGCGGCAGATCCATCGTGACCGGCCCGATGCTCGCCCGGCGGGCCTTTTCGTCCAGCTGGCCACCGACCGAGGCGGCGGCTTCGTCGGGCTGGCGACCCGACCCGGTCGTCGGACCCGACCAGAGCAGCAGCAGGGCGCCCGCCGACGTCGTCAGCACGAGCGCGACGACGACGGTCCAGGCCACCGCCCGCACCATCCGCGACCGGCGGCGGGGCGGTCCGACCGCGATGACGTCGTCGGGGGAGGGTGCGTACGCGTGGTCGGCGGTGTGATCGGTCCAGCCGGTGCCGTCCCACCAGCGGTAGGCGGCCTCGGCGGGGGCGTCGTCGGCGGGGTCGGGATACCAACCCGGTCGCGGCGTCGTGGTCACGTGATCGAGATTAGTTGGCCGTCGGCAACGTCCGCCGTTCGTCGCGGGCGGGACCCGGCGTACGGAGGGCTGATTACGCTCGGCCCATGATCTCTCGTGAGCTTGCCCGTGAGCTGGCGGCGTACCTGCACTGGGAGCCGCAGAACGGCGACCAGTTCTTCATCCCGCGTCCGGAGATCGCCGACTCCGTGTTCTTGATGAGCGACATGGTGGTCGAGCTGGTCACCCGCAACGGCGACACCCGGTTCCACTTCAACGGCACCGTGGAGTGGGCGCTCGATTCGGTGGAGCTCGGTGACGTCGTGTGGCTGCCTCGAGAGGATCAGCTGCGCGAGCGGCTGGGTCAGTACTTCTTGTCGCTGGACGCGGGCCCGGACGGGTACGTCGTCACCGTGAGCGGACCCGATCGCGCCCATCACACGCCCCCTGAGGCATCGGCGGCGGACGCCTACGGTCGCGCCCTGCTCTACGTGGTCAGCCAGGCGACGGCGGCGGCCAGGTAGGCGCCGGCCAGGATCGACGGCGCGTACGCGAACGCCCCACGGCGCCCACGGGCCAGCCGCACCAGACCGACCAGGGCCCCCGTCAGGCTGCCGAGCACCAGGGCCCAGGCGAGCAACGTCCACGAGGCGGCGGCGGTCGCGGCACCCACCAGCGGGGCGAACCGCACGTCACCGAAGCCGATCCCTCCGCGGGTGACCAGCCAGATCGCCCCGAACACCGTGCCGGCGACCAGGAACCCGCCGAGTCCGCGGACCAGCTGACCCCAGCCGCCGAGGATCGCGCCGATCCCCGTCGCGGCGGCCATCGCCACCCAGGCCACGCGGGTCAGGCTCAGCGGCAGCCAGGTCGTCCGGGCGTCGATGGCGGCCAGCAGCACGCCGAGGGTGGCCAGCACCAGCCAGCCGGGGAGGACCGGGCGGGGGAGTGTCAGCGCGGGGACCGCGACCGCCGCCGCCGACAGCACCCCGACGATCCCCGCGAACCGACGGGTGGCGAGGGTGGCGTAGGCGATCTTGGCGTCCTCCGGGTCTCCGGCGTCCGCGTCCGCGGCGTCGTCGGCTCCGGGTTCGGGGCTCGGCTCGGGCAGCCGGCGCAGCACGACGGGTGTCGCCCCGAACAGGGCCAGACCGGTCAGTCCCGACAGGATCAGCGACGGTCGCGAGCGTCATCGCCGCCGGACCGTGCCGTCGCGCACCGCAGCGCTCACGCCGCAGCCCCGCAGCGGGCGTCGAGGCCCTGCTCGATCTCCCACTGCTCGTACGCGGCCGCGATCTTCAGCGCCGCCAGCTGAGGGCAGGTGGCGGCCCGTTGATCGAGGACCTGCTCGATGTCCCTGATGCTCACGCCGATGTCGTCCGCGAGCCGCTGGACCGTCCAGCCGGCGGCCACCATCGCGCGCAGCCGGTACCGACTCGGTCGCGCCGGCACCGGCCGGAAGCGGATGGCCTTCGCCTCCGAGGTCGTGATCCGGAGCAACCGCCGCCCGGTGTCGCCGCAGACCCGGCGCACCGGGCGGCCACGACGGCCGTGCGCCAGGTGGTCCACCGAACGCAGGCTCACTCCGGCCAGCCGAGCGATGACCGGTTCGGTCAGACCGGTGGCCAGCAGGTGCGTGAGATGGGCTCGGAAGGGAGTGGCGTCGACCCACACGCCCTCCTGCTCGGGGTCGTAGGAATACAGAATCGGCTGCAGCGCCTCGATCACGGATCCTCCTCGTCGGTCTTCTACTGAGAGAAGGCCTTGTCGGAGGGGCCGCTGTGAGCGCTGCAGCCGATGCTTTTTGCCTCAGGTGTCGTCGGTTTCCGGCCCGGTGTCGTCCCGGCTGCCGACGTGTCGTCCGGACCCTACTTGGTGTCGTCGCTCGTGCCCTCGGTGTCGCCCGATGCGGAGACCTCGCCCCCCTCGGCTTCGGCGTCCTCGGCGGGCAGCTCGCCGCCTTCGCCGTCCTCGGCCTCCGGGTCCACGTCCTCACCGCTCTCCGAGCCCAGCTCGGCCTCCGGCTCGGTCGCCTCCTGGTCGGACTCCGCCTCGGCGGGATCCTGGTCGGCCGTGGCCTCGGCGGAGATCTCGTCCTCGACGGCTGCGGTGGCGGCCGCGTCGTCGTCGGTCTCGGCGGCGGTCACGGCGTTGGCGCTGGTTGCCGAGGTCGGATCGGTGGCAGCCGACCAGGTGCTGGCCGGCGAGGTGGCCGGACCGGACGGTGCGGTCGCCTTCGGCACGTACGGCGCGGTGGGCCTGGCCGCCTGCCAGTCCGCATCCGAGCTGCCGAGCAGCTTGCGGGCGACGATGGCCGCGATGCCGCCCACGGCGATGACGATGGCCAGCCGCTTCAGCCAGCGACTCTTCGGCTTGGGCGCGGGCACCTCACCTTTGGCGGCGGCGACCACGGCCTTGCCGCGACCGGCGGCCTCGGCGACGACCGCCTTGCCCCGATCGGTGGCCTCGACCACGATCGGCGCGGCGGCTGCCGCGGCCAGCGCCTCGGCCAGCTTGGGGAGGAGGTCGTCGTGCATCTTGGTCCTGGCGGCCTCGACGGCGGGCGGCACCTTGTCCAGGGCGTCCTCGAAGACGGGGCCGAACTTCTCGACCGCGTCGTGGGCCACCTGGGCGCCACGCTGCTTCGCCGACTTGGGTAGGGGAGGTGTCACTGACTGCTGCGGGTGCGCGTGCGGCGCGTCGTCGCGTTCGGCGGTGGTCATGGTGTTGGCGCGTGCGAGGTCGGATCGGTGGCAGCCGACGAGGTGCTGGTTGGCGAGGTGGTCGGATTGTAGGGTGCGGTCGCCTTCGGCATGTACGGCGCGGTGGGCCTGGCTGCTTGCGAGTCCGCATCCGAGCTGCCGAGCAGCTTGCGGGCGACGATGGCCGCGATGCCGCGGACGGCGATGACGATGGCCAACCGCTTCAGCCAGCGGCTCTTCGGCTTGGGAGCGGTGCACCTCACCCTTGGTGGCGGCGACGACGGCCTTGCCGCGACCAGCGGCCTCGGCAACGACGGCCTTGCCACGATCGGTGGCCTCGACCACGAGAGGCGCGGCGGCTGCGGCGGCCAGCGCCTCGGCGAGCTTCGGGAAGAGGTCGTCGTGCATCTTGGTCCTGGCGGCTTCGACGGCGGGCGGCACCTTGTCCAGGGCGTCCTCGAAGACGGGGCCGAACTTCTCGACCGCGTCGTGGGCCACCTGGGCGCCACGCTGCTTGGCCGACTTGGCGTACGGGCCGACGGTGTCACTGACCTGCTGCGCGTACGGCCCGACCTTGTCGCCGACGACGTCCGCCGCGTGCTGGGCGTACGGGCTGACGGAGTCGACGGCTTGCTGCGCGTACGGTGCGACCCGCTCCTTCGCCTGCTGGGCGTAGGGGCTGACCGCGTCGGCCGCCTGGTGGGCGAGCGGTCCGACCTTGTCCGCGGCCGCACTGAGGCGGTCGGCCGCCAGATGAGCGAAGTCCTGCACCGCCGGCACGACCTCCTCGGTCACCACCTCGGCTGGGCTGCTCTTCTTCCCCATCACATTCCTCCATCGTCAGGTGCGGCAGGTGATCCCCGAACCGAGCGTGGGCTGCCGAATTCGACCACCGTACCGCCCATCCGGTCGCCCGCTCGGGGCCGGTCTCCTTGCCCACGCATGACAGGATGGCTCCCGATCTCCTCGACCACCGACGGAGACTGACGGAAGGTACGACGACCGGTGGCCACCACGGCGACACTGCACACCAATCACGGTGACATCATCATCAACCTCTTCCCCGATCACGCCCCGAAGACGGTGGCGAACTTCGTCGGACTCGCGTCCGGCACCAAGGAGTACGCCGACCCGGAGACCGGCGCGCCGACCAAGGGCAAGTTCTACGACGGTCTCGTCTTCCACCGGGTGATCGACGGCTTCATGATCCAGGGCGGCTGCCCGCTGGGTACCGGCACCGGCGGCCCGGGTTACGCCTTCGCCGACGAGTTCCACCCCGAGCTCGCCTTCAACAAGCCGTACCTGCTGGCCATGGCGAACGCCGGGCCGGGCACGAACGGCTCGCAGTTCTTCATCACCGTCGGCCCGACGCCGCACCTGAACCGCAAGCACACGATCTTCGGCGAGGTGGCCGACCAGGCCAGCCGCGACGTCGTGGACGAGATCGCCACGGTGAAGACCGGCCGGATGGACCGCCCGGCCGAGCCCGTCGTCATCACGTCCGTCGACATCGCCGAGTGACGTCCGCCGCCGGCGACTGAGCCAGGGGGCTTCGTGAGCGAGCCAGGGCCGAGCTTCACCGCCCCGAACTTCACCGGCTGCTACCGGCACCCGGAGCGGATGACCGGCATCAGCTGCCAGCGGTGCCGGCGTCCGATCTGCGGCGAGTGCATGACCGAGGCGTCGGTCGGGTTCCAGTGCCCGCGGTGCGTCGGGATCGGTCGTGCGAGCGTCCGGCAGGCCCGGACGCGATTCGGCGCGGCCGTGCGCCCCGGCGGCGCGCTCGCGACCAAGGTGCTGATGGGCACCTTCGTCGCGGTCTGGCTGCTCGACCTGGTCACCGGCGGTCTGGCCTCGGGCCTGCTCGCGATGAGCAACAGCTACGTGGCGATGGGCCAGTTCTGGCGGCTGGTGACGACGTCGTTCGTCTCGGGCCAGCTGCTCGGGCGTGCTGATGAACCTGCTGGTGCTCTGGCTCGCCGGACGCGCGCTGGAGTCGGAGCTGGGCAGCTGGCGGTTCACGTCTGCTGTTCCTGGCCTCGGGCTTCGGCGGAGCGACCCTGTTCTTCCTGCTCGCGCCCGTCGGCTCCTGGTCGGTCGGGGCGGCGTCGGCGATCGTCGGTCTGCTGGCCGCCAACACGATCGGCAAGGCCAAGACCGGTGAGGACGTGCGCCCCGACATCGGACTGCTCGTGCTGCTCGTCCTCTACGCGGTGCTGGTCGGGTTCTCCAGCTTCGGCTGGGTCAGCCTGATCGGCGGCATCATCATCGGCGGCGTGTCCGGCGCGATCCTCGCGTACGCGCCCCGCCAGAACCGGATGGCCATCCAGCTGGTCGGCATGCTCGCCCTGGTCGCCGTCTGCCTCGGCCTGGTGGTGGCCAAGATCGCTCTCTGGTGACTCTCGGACCGCCGTCGGTGGCTCGGCGGTGGTATCTGGTGGGGCGGCGGGGTCGTGGGTGGCCGTTGGTGGCTCGGCGGTGGTTTCCGGCTGGGGCGGCGGGACGTCGGACCACTCGTGGTGACGTCGCGGCGACATCCGGTCAGTGTCGCGCGAGTCCCGTCTCAGACCCGGCTGGCGCTCGGCACCGGAACCGGCTCGTACGACGGGGGCCGGGCCACCGAGATCACGATCACGAGCGAGACCACGAAAGCGATGACCAGGACCCCGAGCACGATCAGCAGGGGCCGCGGCACCCGCGTGGTCGGCGGGGCGGTGCTCACGCTTCGCCGAGGGAGAAGGCGGCCTCCAGGTCGTGGCTGGAGTAGGCCCGGAACGCGATGTGCGTCTCGGTCTCCCGTACGCCGACCACCTTGTTCAGCCGGTCGGCGACCACGTCGGCCACCTGCTCGTGGCCGGCCACCCGGACGAGCACGATGAGGTCGATCGCACCGGTGACCGAGTAGACCTCGCTGACGCCCGGGAGGGCGGCGATCTCCTCGGCGATCTCGGGGATCCGGGCCACGTCGGCCTTGACGAAGACGATCGCGGTCAGCATGAGCGACATCCTAAGGACACGGGTCCTCCGGCCCTGTCTCCCGTCCCCGGTCGACGGGTAGCCGCACCTCGGATGCGCGCCCGAGTCGGCGACCGCCGCCGCCGCCGAGCGCGGGACGCGTCGACCTCAGAGCGCGGCGCGGCCGGCGCCGACGTCCAGCTCCGACACCAGGCTCGGGTGATCCAGGGTCGCATGCAGGGGCCACGCCCAGTCGCCGGTGAGCTCCATCAGCCGCGACCCCGGCTGCTCCAACCACGCGGCGATCCGTTCGGTCTCCTCGATCCCGGCGGCCGGTAGCGGACCCACCGGAGGCAGCACGGTCTCGGCCGTGGCCCGCACGGCCCGGGCGATGGCCTGGGGAACGTCGCTCGGGCGAGCCACTCCCGCCGCGGCCAGCCGGCCGTACCGGATGACGTGGATCTCCCAGTTGTCGCCGTTGCGCCGGGCGGCGACGATCTCGGGACAGGCGGCGAGACTGCGTACCCGATGGAAACGGGCGCCGGTCCGGATCAGGCTGTCCAGCCGGCCGCGGATCGCGGCCGCCTCCTCGAACCGCTGCTCGGCGGCCAGCCGCTGCAACCTCTCCCGCAGACCCCGAACCGCGGGGCGTACGTCCTCGGCCAACGCCGAGCGGACCTGCTCGACCAGGTCGGCGTATCCGTCCACCGAGATCGCCCCGGTGCAGGGAGCCGCGCAGCGGTCCAGGTCGGCCAGCACGCACGCGGGCGAGGGCCGGCGGGTGCTCAGTCGCTGGGTGCACTGCCGGATCGGGAACCCGTCGTACACGGCGAGGACGACCTCCTCGGCCGACTTCCGTCGCCGGAACGGTCCGAAGTAGGTGGCGCCGTCGTCCCGCACGGCTCGCACCACGCTCAGCCGGGGATACGCCTCCTCGGTGATCTTGATCCACAGGTTCCGCTCGGGGAACTTGGAACGGCGGTTGTAGCGCGGCGCGTGACTGGCGATGAGGCGCAGCTCGATGACCTCGGCCTGCAGCGCGGTGGCGCAGGGCACCGCCTCGACCCCGGTCGCGACCCTGACCATCTCCTCCATCCGCGGCCGCTTCTCCGCTGCGGTGAAGTAGGTCCGCACCCGACGCCGGATGTTGCGCGACGTGCCCACGTACAGCACCTCACGGCTGTCGTCGCGCTCCGCGACGAAGAGGTAAACGCCCGGCTGCTCGGGCAGGTCCTTGGCCCAGGTCCGCTTCGCGCGGCGTTGGGGTGACACGCGCCGGGTGAACTCGCGGAGATCCTCGATCGTCTGCACCCCGAGGTTGCCCACCCGCTCGATCAGCGCGTGCAGCACGTCGACGGTGGCCTCCGCGTCGGTCAGCGCCCGGTGGTTGGGAGTGGTGACGGACCGGAAGTGCGTGGCCAGGGTGGCCAGCCGGCAGTTGGGCACCTCGTCGCGCAGCAGGATGGCCCGCGCCAGCGAGGCCGTGTCGAGAACGGGCCACTTCGGGTACGGATAGCCGAGCGCCTCGCAGCCTCGTCGCAGGAAGCCGGTGTCGAACGGGGCGTTGTGCGCCACGATCACCGTGTTCTCGGCGAACGCCAGGAACGCCGGCAGCACCTGACGCAACGGCGGCGCATCAGCGACCATCGTGTTGGTGATGCCGGTCAGCACGGCGATCAGCGGCGGGATCTGACCCTTCGGGTTGACCAGGGTCTGGAACCGGCCGAGGATCTCGCCGCCCCGCACCTTCACGGCCCCGAACTCGGTGATCGCGTCGGTCTCGGCCCCGCCGGTGGTCTCGAGGTCGACGACGCAGAACGTCACCTGCGACAGGTGCGTGCCCAGGTCCTCGAAGGAGTCCTGGAGGCTCGCCCCCGGCGCGGTGGCCCTCGTCGCGATCATGACGCGAAACTAGAGGGAGCCACCGACAGTGCAACCTCTGCTCACTCGCTGCGCGCCTCTGGGACTCTGCTCTTCCTCCTCGCCCGCCGAGGAAGAGCGTCTCGTCGTGCGCGTCGTCAGCACAGAGTCGGCGCGCCACGCTCCTTCACGGGGTGCTGCCTCTGCTCACTCGCTGCGCGCCCTCGGAACGGGGTCCGGATGGCGCCGCGGAGTCGCGAACGGTGGGTGGGCGAGCGTGGACTCGGGCCGGATGGCGCCGGGGAGTCGCGAACGTGTGGCCGGGGAGGCGGTCAGGGGACCTCGGCCAGGAGCTCGCCATGCAGGACGGCGAACCAGGCGTCCGGTTGCTCACCCCACCAGCGCCAGCCGGCCGAGAGGTCGGCCAGCTCGGCCGCGTCGGCGAGTCCCGCCGCCAGCGCCTGCGTGGCGAACTCGGAGCGGACGACCCGCTCCGCCCAGGTCTGGGACCACCAGGCGACGTCTTCGGGGTTGGCGAAGCACCAGGTGGACGCGCTGTAGGTCACCGCGCCGAAGCCGGCGTGCTGGGCCCACTGCCGCATCCGCCGGGCCGCGTCCGGTTCGCCACCGGCGGCCCGGGCGACCTGGTGGTAGAGCTCCAGCCAGCGGTCCAACCGGGGATCCGCCGGGTACCAGGTCATGGCGTCGTAGTCGGCGTCCCGGGCCGCGACCAGGCCGCCGGAGCGCACCACCCGTCGCATCTCCGTCAGCGCCGCCACCGGGTCGGAGAGGGGCTGCAGCACCTGGTGGGCGTGCGCGACGTCGAAGCTGTCGTCGGCGTACGCGAGGGCGTAGACGTTGCCGACCTCGATCGTGATCCGCCGGGCCCCTCGCTCCACGGCCAGCTCGCGCGTGGCGGCGACCGCCGCCTCGGCGCTGTCGATGCCGGTGACCCATCCCTCACTCAGGCGCTCGGCGAGGTCGACCGTGATCGTCCCCGGCCCCATCCCGACGTCGAGCAGCCGGTCCTGCGGACGCAGCTGGGGGAGCAGGTACGCCGCAGAGTTCTCGGCCGTACGCCAGCGGTGCGACCGCAGTACAGAGGAGTGGTGGCCGTGGGCATACCGATCAGGGTCGCGCGCATCGGTCATGCCCCGAGCGTCCCGCCGCCCGCGCGGCGAGTCGGATGTCCGGGAGCAGGGACGCCGCGGACCAACCCGTTTCGACCACTCCAAAGAGCGCGATGCGAGTGACCAATACCAGTACAACCCGGGAAGGAGCGGGTGCGCCGATTCCGTCTGGACCGAGGAGGGAGCAAACACGCTTTTCGTTTGCGAGCGAGGACGGGAAGACGACGTCAAAGGGCGCACAGCGAGTGACCTGAACCAACACTGTCAGAGGGGTCGTGCAGGGGGACACCCAGATCGGTTCCCACCCCTGGTGGGCCGGCGACGAGGTGGGATGGGGAGATTCGAATGGACACGGTGGATGTGGACTGCGACTCGTGCGTGGCGAGGGGGCCGGCGTGCTCGGACTGCGTCGTCACGGTGCTGCTGGGTCTCCCCAGCACGGCGTGGACCTGGACGGTGACGAGCAGCAGGCGCTGGCGGCGCTGGCGACAGCAGGCCTGGTCCCACCGCTTCGGCTGGTGCCCGGTGCCCGCCGGGTGCAAGCGGTGCAGAGCCCGCTGGAGTGGACCGAGTCGGGGTGAGCGCGGTCCCTGTCAGGAGCCTGTGAACCTGTGAGAACGATTTTGCAGTGACCATTCCGTGACCTAACCTTTGGAAGTGACCTCATGGTGTTCCGAGGCCGTCCGATCCGGGGGACGACTGCGCAGGTTCGCGCGCATGCCGCCCTCGGACTGTCCGCGCTCGCTCTGACCGGCGCCCTCGTGGCCACCCCCCAGCTGGCGCAGGCTGACCCGCCGTTGACCGTTGACGAGGCCAAGGCCCAGATCGCCCAGCTCGAGACCGAGGCTGCGGCGATCGATCAGGTAGTACGTCCGAGTCAAGCAGGGCCTGGCGCAGAGCACTGCAACCCCCTGAAGCTGAAGAAGGCCGACGTGAAGAGCCAGACCACGAAGGTCCAGCGTCTGCGGGTTCAGGCTGGCCAGGTCGCCCTGGCGCAGTTTCAGAATCGTCACCTCGATACAGCGGCGAAGCTGCTGCTGAGTGAGGACACTGATGAGTTCCTGAGCCAGATGTCCACGGTTGAGAAGGTCAGCGAGAACCAGAACTCCGCCCTCCAGGACTACCAGGAGGAGCAGGCCAAGCTCACCGAGCTCGAGCGCTCCACCGAGACCGAGACGGCTCAGCTGAAGAAGGAGCAGCAGACCGAGCTCGACAAGCTCCGGGTCTCCTCCGACAGCAAGATCGCTGAGTCCAAGACCGTGCTTGCCAAGCTCACCGCAGCAGGAGCGGCAGCGCATCGCCGCCGAAGAGCAGAAGGCTCGCCAAGAGGCCCAGGCCGCTGCCGAAGGCACCACCACCGGAAACAACGTTTCCTCCGACTTCGACACTCACCGGTCGTCGACGGCTCGAGCAAGGGCGCCCACGGCGCTGGCTTTCGCGAAGTCGCAGCTCGGCAAGCCCTATCGGTACGCGTCGGCCGGGCCCAACGCGTACGACTGCTGGGGGCTCACCTCGGCCGCCTGGTCCAAGGTCGGGGTGTCGCTGCCACGCACGTCCCAGACCCAGATCGGTGTCGGCCGGTCGGTGGTCGAAGTCGGAGCTCCAGCCCGGCGACCTCGTCTTCTACTACAGCGGCATCACCCATGTTGTCCTTGTACGCCGGCAACGGGCAGATCGTCCATGCGCCGCGGCCGGGCAAGTCCGTCGAGTACGCCTCGGTTGAACCGATGCCCTTCGCCGGCGCCCGCCGACCGGGCTCAGCGCGACACCGTACCGAGGAGTCTCGCTCCGGGTCCCTTCGGCGTGGTGGTTGACCGGCCTGGTGCTGCTGGGCGAGTTCCCTGGGTGGGTGCTCGCCGACCGATGCCTCTGGCGGTACGCCACCGCCGACGTCCGCCGCCGTCCGCGACGAACCACACACGCTCTGAGCGCGCGCAGCTGCTGGTGGACGAGATCGTCACTGTCGGCTCGACGAGGTGACAGCACAGCTGGTGTTCGTGCCGTCAAGGGACCAGGTGTTTGCCGGTCGCGCCGCGGTCTGGTCCGCCAATCTCGCCCGCATCGACTGGTCGGTTCTCACCTGGACCGTGGGGTCGCGGACGGGGGAGCGTGCCCTGCCGCCAGGGCAAGCCGTCCTCGGTCCGGGACGCCTGGGTGCAGTCGGTCCTCCGTCAGCTGGAAGTTGCCCGGTGAATCGCGCACGGCCGAGGAGGGCCTCTGGTTGACCTTCGTCGAAGAGTCGGGGGCCGACGGTCCCGGACCTCAGCCTGCGTGTGACCGGCGACACCGACGGTCCCGGAGCGGGCTCGCCGGTTCCGATCTGGTGGCAGCAACCGGTGCAGCTGCAACGCGAAGGGATCCGACGACGCTGCTCACCGCCGCCGACGACAACGGCATGGCTCGAGCAGGCGTCGGCCGCGCAACGGGCGGTACGGAGACGGATCGGCGTCGCCGATCGTGACCCCGGCGGCTCGCTGGTCGTCGAGGTACCGCAGAGCCGGACGGCGTTCGAGCGGACGCTCGGCGTCTCCGAGCAGCTCGTACGCGCAGGTAGCTGCCGCTGCCTGGCCGAGGGGGCCGACACCAGCACCGCCCCTATACCTCGTCGTCAACCGAGGCGACGCCCGGCTGAGCGCCCTCGGCCGAGACGTGCTCCTCACCCACGAGGCCGTCCACGTCGCCACCCGGTCTCCCTGGTCCCCGGCGCCGACGCGGCTCGCAGGGTATGCCGACCGGATCGCCTACCGGGCCCACCCGACTGCTGATGTCCCCGCGAGGGAGGCGGTGCGCGACGACGTTCGACGTAGACGGTGCCGCGTGACGGCCCGCCGAGGGCGACTTCGCGCCGGAGGCGTCCGACCTGGACCTCACGCTACGACCTGGCCTGGACGGCGCCCGGGTCGATCGCGATGGCGTACGGCGACGACGCCCTGAACTGCTTCGACGCGGCGGTCGACGGCGGGCGTCCTCGAGGAGGCGGCCGAGAAGATCGGAGCCACGAAGAGGGCAGCGGGAGCGCTGGCGCGCCGACCTCGGGCAGCTGGCGGCGCGATGACCGCCCTGGTGGTGACGAACGCATTCCCGCCCCGGATCGGTGCATCGAGTCTTCGTGGCATGGCGTGCCGCCTACTCGATGACGACGCGGCTGTGTTGACCTCGAGGCCTGGGGGTCGGCGTACGGACGTCGGGGCTCGGCAACCCGGTCGAGCGTCTGCCGGGACCGCTGCTGCCGACACCTGCCGTCGGTCGCGCGCCGTTGATCTTTCTGCCGCAGCGGGGCCGATCGGTGTCGTTCGGCGCGGCGGCCCCCTCGCCCTGCCCGCCCCGACCCTGCGGGCGGCCGGTGCACACCGGATCGTCGCCCTGACCCACGCCACGAGACTGGTGGGCAACGTGCCCGTCTCCCGGATACTGTCCGCCGGATCGGCGACGAGGTGGACGTGCTGACGACGATCTCCGACTACGTGATGGAGCGGACCGCGTCGTGCTCAGTCCTTCCGGTCGCGCCAAGCGGGCCCGAACGCCCCGCCGGTGGACCTGGGCGTCTTCCGGCCCGCCGACTCGCCGATGTTCTGGAGCGGGAACCCCAATAGATGTGGACGGCGGCACAAAACGCGTGGTGGGGGTCGGCCGGCGGCTGCGGGGAAGGGCTTCGACAGCTGCTGGAGGGTGGGTGCTGCTGGGGCGGGGTGGTCGGTGGGCGGGGCCGGAGCTGGTGCTGGTGGGCGACGGACCGCGCGGCAGCAGCCTCGAACGCGGGCACGCCGCTCGCGGCTCGGCGGGGTGATGTTCACCGGGGCCCTGGGTCCGACCGGCGTGCTGGCTCAGCTGTGTCGGGCCGACGTGTTCGCCCTTGCTGTTCCGGACCAGGCTCGGGGGACTCGATCCCGAGGGTCTGGGGCTGGCCGCGCTGGAGGGGCCGCCTGTGGGCTGCCCGTCGTCGTCGTCGGTGCGGCGGCGACCCGAGACCGTCGAACACTGGCCGCACCGGCTACGTCGTCGACCTGGACGACCCGTACGAGCTCGCAACCTGACTCGGCGATCTGCTCGCCGATCCTGCTCACGCTCCGCGAGCTCGCGGCGCCGGTCGCGGGTTCGTCGGCGACGTTACGGTGCCAAGGGGGCGCGTCCATGCTGTGTACCGCCGCTGGGCCGCCCGGCGTCGCTACTGCGTGAGATCGAGATGTGGCTCGCCCGAGCCCGTGCGGAAGGGGGTCCAGTGGCTGACCAGACCAGAGACAGACATCGAGATCGTGGCCTCGCCCGCCGAGGTGATGGCGGCGATCGCCGATGTCCGTCCTACCCCCAGTGGGCGTCGGCGATTAAGCAGGTCGATCGTAAGGACTACCCGGATGGCAAGTCCGACCACGTCAAGATCAGCTCGAGGACTCCGTGGCCTCGGATCACTACACCCTGCCCTTCCGCTCGTCGCCGACTCGGCGGCTGGAACCTGGTCGAGGGTCAGCTGCTCAAGGCGATGGACGGGTCGTACCAGCGGCCCCCGTCGGCCAGGACCAGGGTCACGTACGCGTTGTCGGTGGATGTCCGGATGCCGATGATCGGGATGTTCCGGCGCAAGGCCGAGAAGACGATCATCGACGGCGCGCTGAAGGACCTCAAGCAGCGGGCGGAAGGCTGACGTCACGCCCGGGCTCGGCGCCGACGCCCGTCCGCCCCGGCCCCCGGCGGCCGGCTGCGTACCGACCGACCGGTCAGCATCGGGATCGACATCGGCGGCACCAAGGTCGCCGCCGGCGCCGGTGGACGCGCCGGGGCGCGATCACCGAGCGGCTGCAGGCGCCGAACCCCTCGCACAGCCCGAGGCGGTCGAGGATGCCATCGTCGACCTGGTCACCGAGCTGCGGTCCCGGCACGCGGCGTCGAGTCGGTCGGATCGGCGCAGCCGGCTGGGTGACAACACCCAGTCCATCGTCCGCTTCTCACCGCACCTGGCCTGGCGCGAGGAGCCGCTGAAGGACCGGCTGCACGAGCGCATCGATCTCCGCTGATCGTCGACAACGACGCGAACGCGGCGGCCTGGTCGGAGTACCGCTTCGGCGCCGGTCGGGGCTCGTCGGTGATGGTCTGCATCACCCTGGGCACCGGCATCGGTGGTGGGCTGGTGATCAACGGAGACCTGTTCCGCGGCACCTACGGGATGGCGGGGGAGTGGGGCCACATGATCAGCGTCCGGGCGGTCACCGGTGCCAGTGCGGCAACCGCGGGTGCTGGGAGCAGTACGCCTCCGGCAACGCCCTGGTCCGGGAGGCGCGCGAGCTCGCGCGGAGCAACTCGCCGATGGCCTACCGCCTGCTCGAGATGCTGGGCGGCGACCCGGACCAGATCACCGGACCGGGGGTGACCGCGGCCGCCCTCCAGGGCGAGCAGACCGCGATCGAGCTGCTGGCCGACGTCGGACAGTGGCTGGGGCAGGGCATCGCCAACCTGGCCGCCGCGCTCGATCCCGACCTGGTCGTGATCGGCGGCGGGGTGAGTGCGGCGGGGGACCTGCTGCTGCAGCCGGCGCGGCAGATGTTCGCCCGGACGCTGACCGGCCGCGGCTTCCGGCAGCAGGCCCGGTTGGAGCTGGCGCACTTCCGCAACGACGCCGGGTTGATCGGCGCCGCGGACCTGGCGCGGCACGCGGTCCTCGATCCGCCGATGGCCGATCGCGGCGGGTTCTGGCCGGGCCGCGGTCGCCGGCTGCGGCTCAGAGGACGGCGCCGTCTCCTGCGTCGGGCGGACGCTGACGCGGAAGGCGACTGACCAGCAGCGCGAAGCCCCCGACGAAGCCGAGGATGCCGGCCCCGGCCGCCCACTGCGGGAGCGCGATGCCGATGGCGATCGCCAGCACGGTCGAGCATCGCGTACCCGAGACCGATCCAGCCGACCAGCACGGGCCAGGCGGGTCGCGGCAGCGGGGGCGGTGGGCCGGGGTCGAAGCGGTCGGCCGGCTGCGGTTCGCTGTCTGCGTTCGGGTCCGGGGCAGGGAGGGCCGGTGGTGGCGCGGCCGGAGGCAGTGGCGTCGGGACCTCGAAGACGGAGCCGGGCGCCGGCGTACGACCGGTGGTCGGGCCGTCCCACTCGTGATCGGGCCGGTCCGCGGTCAGATGGAAACCGGCGACCAGCTCGGCGAACGCGCGGTCCACCGACTCCTTGTCGTCGGCGTCGGTCATGAGCGAAGCCTCTCGGGCTCTCGGGACGGTGTCAGCCCGGGCGGACCGCACCCGCGTACGGCATCGAGCTGATCTTGCTGTAGGAGACCGTCTTGCCCGGACGGGGGGCGTTGAGGACCATCCCGTTGCCAGCGTACAGACCGACGTGGCTGGGGCGGGAGCCGTAGAAGAAGACCAGGTCGCCCGGCCGCAGGTCCGCTCGCGCGACTCGTTGACCGACCTTCACCTGCGTGTACGTGGTGCGCGGGATGGACACCCCGGCCGCGCGCCAGGCCGCCTGGGTGAGCCCGGAGCAGTCCCAGCGATTCGGACCCGTGGCGCCGTAGACGTACGGCTCACCGAGCTGGGCCCGACCGAACGCGAGGGCGATCTCCCCCTTGGTGGACCCGCTGACCGGCGCCGGCTGGACGATCGGACTCGCGACGGGTGCGCCCCCGGGGGACGGGCTGACGGAGCCGCCGACGGCCTCGGCGAGGTACGCCGCGTAGACCCAGCGCAGCGAGCCCTGGTGCCGGAACTCGGCGTACCCGCTGCCGTACCGACCGGTGAGGGTGATGACGCTGCCCTCGGCCAGCTCACCCACCACCCGATTCCGGGCGCTCGCGCCGGAGCGGATGTTGAGCTCGGCGGTGGCGATCCGGGTGCCGGCCGTCGGGAGCCGCTTGGGCGCGGCGGGTCGGGCGCCGGAGCGGTCGAGGTACTCGCCGTCCATGTAGGCGGTGCCGCTCCGGAACCGGACCTTCACCCAGTCACCGGAGGCGGCGCCGGTGACCGTGATCTTCTGACCGCGGATCAGGCGGCCGACGACGGCCGACGACGTGCTCGCTCCGGTCCGGATGTTCACGGTCGTGGTCGCGACCCCGGAGCTGGACGCGGCCTCCGCCGTGGAGACCCCCGAGGTGGCACAGAGGGCTGCAGCACTGCCCAGGGCGGCGATCACCGTGATCGCCCGTCGGCCGGCTGAGGCCATGGACAACTCCTTTGGTCACTTCAGTCACAGGAGACTGAGATTTCCTCAGGAGGCTAACCACGCAACGTTGGTCACGGCAAGGTCACGAGGGTCAATTCGACGAACTATGCAACGCGACACGCCGTCGAGGTTGAGATGAGGTTGAGACTTTCCGCGTCAGGCGGACAGGCGGCGGAAGAACTCGACCGACGCGGCGAAGATGTCGTCGGCCTCGTAGTCCAGCGTGGCGACGTGGTAGCTCCGCGTGAGCGTCCGGTACTCCACGTCGGCCGAGCCGACCCGCTCCTTCAGGATCGCGACCGACGACGGGTCGACCACGTGGTCCTGCTCGGAGCGGAAGACCAGCAGGGGCTGGGTGACCCGGTCCAGGTGCGCCACCACGTCGGCCCACAGGTAGGTCTGGGAGTGGAGCGCGTGCAGCGGGTTGCGGTCGTACGCGACCTCGCGCGAGCTCGGGTCGGCGACGTCGTTGCCGATCGCGGCCAGCGACGGCAGGACGTGATGCAGCACCGGCAGGATCTTCATCCGGGGATCGGCGATGTGGATGGCCGGATTGACCAGCACGAGCCCCGCCACCTCGTCCCCGTGCTGCTCGGCCAGGCGCAGACTCAGCGCCCCACCCATCGACAGCCCGGCGAGGAACACCCGGTCGCAGCGGGCCCGGAGGGCGGCGAAGGCGGCGTCGGCGTGGGCGTACCAGTCGGTCCAGGCCGTCTG
Organism: uncultured Actinomycetota bacterium; assembly: GCA_963759915.1. Taxonomy (GTDB): domain Bacteria; phylum Actinomycetota; class Actinomycetes; order Propionibacteriales; family Propionibacteriaceae; genus Microlunatus. Next base: position 39,928 of record CAVXBJ010000037.1, read on the forward strand.
GTTCAGCTCCTTCCAGTGGGTGCCGTGCCCCGGCAGCCTGGGCAACGAGACCGCGAAGCCCGCCGCCGCCAGGTGCTCGGCCCAGGGGCGCATCGACTGCGGGGTGCCGGTGAAACCGTGGACCAGCAGCACACCGTCCGGTCCGTCGCCCGCCTCGTACGGCTGGATCGCCGGATCGTCGGCCAGGGAGGGCGGGGCGGGGTCGTCGCACGCGGCCACGGAACCGGTCGACGAGCCGGACGACGGGTCGGAGGGCCTGGCCCAGCACGGACGTCACGTGCGCATGGTGGCACAGACGCCGCGAGCGGGCGCGCCCGATCCACTAGGCTCACGCTGAATCAGGGTTCTGGAGGGGCGTTGTTCTACTGGATCTTCAAGTGGTCGCTGTTCTTGCCGGTCGTTCGGCTGGTCTGGCGACCCAAGGTGACCGGTCGGGAGAACGTCCCCGAGTCCGGGCCCGCCATCGTGGTCTGCAACCACACCTCGGCCGTGGAGACCTTCATCGTCCCGGCCGTCATCCCGCGACGCCTGACCTTTCCCGCCAAGGCGGAGCTGTTCGCCGAGGGCGGCGGGCCGGCCAAGCGTCTCGTCGCCTGGTTCCTCACCGTGGTCGGGCAGGTGCCGATGGACCGTTCCGGCGGTCGCGCCAGCGCGGGCAGCATGGACAGCGTGCTGCAGGTGCTGAAGAACGGTGAGCTGCTCGCCATCTTCCCCGAGGGCACGCGCTCGCCGGACGGGCGCCTCTACAAGGGGAAGACCGGGGTGGCCCGGCTGGTCCTGCAGGCCCAGGTGCCGGTCATCCCGGTCGGCATCCGCGACACCCGCGTCCAGCGGACCCGACGGTTCAACATCCCCTACTACCGACGCGCGAAGATCGCGATCGGGGCGCCGATCGACTTCGGCCGGTACGCCTCCGCGGCCGGTGACCGCAACGTGCTGCGCTACGTCACCGACGAGATCATGGCGGCCGTGCAGGAGCAGTCGGGTCAGGAGTACGTCGACGCGTACGGCGCCTCGGTCAAGGCCGCGCTGGCCGACGGTCGCGAGCTCGCGTCCGCCGTCGTGGTGACCCGGCCCGGGCTGGGTCGGCCGGTGCCGCCGGTGCCCGGCACACCGTCCCCGCACCGGCCGGTCCCGGCCGACGCCCGCGCCCGCCGAGACCGTCGAGGACGTGACCACGTGAGCGATTCCGCCCGCGACGCCGAGAAGGCAGCGCGCAAGGCGGCGAAGGACGCCGAGAAGCGAGCCCGGGCGGTGGCCAGGTCGCGGGCCCGGCGGGGCGCCTCAGGGGCCGAGCTGGCGGTCGTCCCGCCCGAGGGACGAAGGGCCGACGGCGATGACGGGGCGAGGGTCGCGGTCTCTACTGGGTGATGCGCAACGTGCTGCTCGGCCCGCCGGTCAAGAAGATCTTCTCCCCGATCGTGGAGGGCGCCGACAACGTGCCGGAGAAGGGTGGGGCGATCCTCGCGGCCAACCACCTGTCGTTCGCGGACTGGGTGTTCATGCCGCTGGCGCTGGACCGCCGGATCACCTTCGTGGCCAAGTCCGACTACTTCACCGGTGAGGGCGTCAAGGGCTGGGCGCAGCGGCGGTTCTTCGCCGGTACCGGGCAGGTGCCGATCGATCGCAGCGGCGGACGCGCCTCGGAGGGGGCATTGCGCGCCGGGATGAAGGTGCTGGAACGGGGTGACCTGTTCGGCATCTTCCCCGAGGGCACCCGCAGCCACGACGGCCGGCTGTACAAGGGTCGGACGGGTGTCGCACGGATGGCGCTGGAGGCCCAGGTGCCGGTGATCCCGGTCGCCGTGATCGGCACCGACGTGATCGCCCCGCCCGGCAAGGTGCTGAGCAAGGTGATGAGCCCGACGGTCAAGTTCGGCACGCCGCTGGACTTCTCCCGCTACGAGGGCATGAGCGGGGACCGGTTCATCCTGCGCTCGGTCACCGACGAGATCATGTACGCGATCATGGAGCTGTCCGGTCAGGAGTACGTCGACCTCTACGCCTCCTCAGCCAAGGAGCTCGCCGCCAAGCAGGCGAAGCAGGACGAGGCGGACGAGGTCTCGCCGCAGACCTGAGCCGCCGTCCGTGCGCCCGCGGTCACGCTCAGCGCTCAGGGTGTCCAGGCGGCCAGCTGCTGCGCGGTCGGGTACGACGGCTGCGCGCCCTTGCCCGTCGCCGCGTACGCGCCCACCCGGACGGCCGTCTCGACCGCGTCGGGCAGCTCGTCACCGGCGGCCAGCCGACTGATCAGCGCACCCGCGAACGCGTCGCCGCAGCCGGTGGTGTCGACCACCTCGACCTTCGGCGAGGCGACCCGTCGACTCGTCCCGGTGGCGGCGTCGAGGATGGCGGCACCGGCGTCGCCCAGGGTCACGACGGTGCGCCCGACGCCGGCGTCCGCCAGCCGGCCCAGCGCCTCGTCGAGCTCGTCGAAGGAGCCGACCAGCTGCTCGAGCTCGATCTCGTTCACCAGCAGCACGTCCACGCCGGCCAGCACCTCGGGGTCGACCCGGCGGTAGGGCGACAGGTTGAGGACCACGGTGGCCCCGACCTCGCGGGCCCGGGCGACCGCGGCGGCCACCGTCGTCGCCTCGATCTCCAGGCAGAGGCCCACGACCGCGGTCCCGTCGTCGATCCCGGCGCGCGCGTCGTCGGCCGACAGCCGGGCGTTGGCGCCGGGCGAGATGATGATCGTGTTCTCGCCCGCGCCGTCCACGGTGATCATCGCGGTCCCGGTGGCGACGTCGAGGGACCGGATCCGCTCCGTCCGCACCCCGGCCGACGTCGGCGGCGGCGAGCAGCAGGCGACCGTGGTCGTCGGCGCCGACCGCGCCGATCATGGTCACGTCGGCCCCGAGGAGGCCGGCGGCCGCCGCCTGGTTGGCTCCCTTGCCCCCCGGCCGGACGGTCAGGTCCGAACCGCGGACCGTCTCCCCGGGCCGCGGTAGCGCGGCGACCTCGACGAACAGGTCGGCGTTCAGGGACCCGACGATCACCACTGGTGCGCTCATGGAATCCGATTCTGCTGGTCGGTCGCCACGTCTACAGTTGGCGGGTGCCCGACAACCCGCCCATTCCCACCATGGACGAGCTCCACGCGCTCAATCCGCTGCAGCAGCCGACGTACGACGACGCGGGCGAGGTCGCCCAGGTCGTCGCCCGGCTGCGCTCCCTGCCGCCGCTGGTGTTCGCCGGCGAGTGCGACAGCCTGCGCAGCAAGATGGCCAGCGTCGCGGCGGGGGAGTCGTTCATCCTGCAGGGCGGCGACTGCGCCGAGACGTTCGACGGGGTGACCGCGGCCAACATCCAGGGCAAGCTGCGGACGCTGCTGTCGATGGCGGTCGTGCTGACGTACGCCGCGCAGGTGCCGATCGTCAAGGTCGGCCGGATGGCCGGGCAGTACACGAAGCCCCGCTCCGCCGCGACCGAGACCCGCGGCGACGTCACCCTGCCGGCCTACCGGGGCGACGCGGTCAACGGCTTCCCGTTCACCGCCGAGGCCCGCCGGCACGATCCGCAGCGGTTGCTCGGGGTCTACAACGCGTCGGCGGCGACCCTCAACCTCGTCCGCGCGTTCGTGACCGGCGGTTTCGCCCACCTCCGCAGCGTCCACCACTGGAACGCCGACTTCGCGAAGAGCTCCGCCGCGAGCGTGCAGTACCAGACGCTCGCCGAGCGAGATCGATCGCGCGCTCGCCTTCATGGTGGCCTGCGGCATCGACGACGACGTGTTCAACACCGTCGACTTCTTCGCCAGCCACGAGGCGCTCAGCCTCGAGTACGAGCACGCGATGACCCGGACCGACTCGCGGACCCATCTGCCGTACAACGTGTCCGGGCACTTCCTCTGGATCGGTGAGCGGACCCGTCAGCTGGAGGGTGCGCACGTCGAGCTGCTCCGGCACGTCCGCAACCCGCTCGGCGTGAAGCTCGGGCCGACGACCACCGCGGACACCGCGCTGGAGCTGGCCGACCGACTCGACCCCGACCACGAGCCCGGCCGGATCACCTTCATCACCCGGATGGGGGCGCACCGGGTCCGCGACCTGCTGCCCGACATCGTCGCCAAGGTGACCGCCAGCGGCCGTCAGGTCGCCTGGGTCTGCGACCCGATGCACGGCAACACCTTCGAGGCCCGGAACGGGTTCAAGACCCGGGCGTTCTCCGACGTGATCAGCGAGCTCAACGGCTTCTTCGACGTGCACGAGGAGCTGGGCACCTGGCCCGGTGGGGTGCACGTCGAGCTGACCGGCGACGACGTCACCGAGTGCGTCGGCGGCAGCGACGACCTGGTCGAGGCGGACCTGGTCAACCGGTACGAGACCCTGTGCGACCCGCGGCTGAACCGGAACCAGTCACTGGAGCTCGCCTTCCTGGTGGCCGAGCGGTTGACCACCGGGCGGATCCGGCGGGCCAACCCGGTGCAGTCGTTCGTGCCGGTCTCGTTCTGAACCGGGCGCTGTCTCATGATCGATCTGCGGTCCGACACCGTCACCGTGCCCACGCCCGCCATGCGGGAGGCCATGCTCGCCGCCCCCGTGGGGGACGACGTGTACGGCGAGGACCCGACCGTCATCGAGCTGGAGCGCCGGACCGCGGAGCTGCTCGGCCACGAGGCCGGGTTGTTCTGCACCAGTGGGTCGCTGGCCAACCTGCTGGGTGTGCGCCTGCTCGTCGAGCCCGGCCAGGAGGTCGTCTGCGACGTCGGAGCGCACATCGCCCGGGCCGAGATGGGGGCGCACGCCGCCGTCCACGGGCTGACGATGAGGACCGTGCCGTCGGTCAACGGGCTGGTGGACGTCGACGCGTACGCCGGGGTGATCGCCCCGGACGCCGGTCCCTACCTGGTCTCGACCGCCGCCGTCGCCGTGGAGAACACCCACAACTTCGGTGGCGGCACCATCCAGCCGTACGACCGACTGGTGGCGCTCGGCGAGCTGTGCCGGTCCGCGGGTCTGGGCTACCACCTGGACGGCGCGCGGCTGTGGAACGCCCACGTGGCGACCGGGGTCTCGCTGGCGGCGTACGGGAGTCTGTTCGACACGGTCAGCGTCTGCTTCTCCAAGGGACTCGGCGCCCCGGTCGGCTCGGTGCTGGTGAGCACGGCGGCGAACATCGCGCAGGCGCGGATCTGGCGGAAGCGGCTCGGCGGCGGCTGGCGGCAGGCCGGCATCCTCGCCGCCGGTGCGCTGCACGCGCTGGACCAGCACGTCGAACGGCTGGCCGAGGACCACGAAGCCGCCGCCGCCTTCGCCGCCGCCGTGGCCGAGCAGGTGCCGGCGGCGGTCGACGTGACCGGCGTGCAGACCAACATCGTGGTGCTGAACACCGGAGCCCTCCCGGCCGCCCAGGTCGCCGCCGCGGCCAAGGACCGTGGGGTCTGGGTCTCGGCTCTGGGACCCCGGATGCTGCGTGCGGTCACCCACCTCGGGGTCGGTGTCGAGGAGGCGCGGACGGCGGGCGAGGTCGTCGGTCGGGTCCTGGCCGACGCCTGACTCCTCACCCCTGGACGACGGCGCCGGCGTCCTCGGCGAGCTCGTGCACCCGCTTCGGCGACGAACGATGAGTCCGCCCGCTCCGCTCGGTCCTCAGTGACACAGGCGGCGACGAGAGGACTCGATCATGCGTGAACTGCTGGTGACCACCTTCCTCAGTCTCGACGGCGTGATGCAGGCGCCCGGAGGACCCGACGAGGACCCGAGCGGCGGCTTCGACCTGGGTGGCTGGTCGTTCCACTACTTCGACGAGGAGGTCGGGGCGGAGATGGAGCAGCTGATGGCCCAGCCGTTCGACCTGTTGCTCGGGCGGAGGACGTACGACATCTTCGCGGGTTTCTGGCCGACCGCTCCGGAGGACGAGAACTCGATCCCGCTGAACAGGGCGACCAAGTACGTGGCGTCGCGGGGAGCTCCCGAGCTGACCTGGGACACGTCGGTCCTGCTGACCGGCGACGTCGCCGAAGCGGTCGCCGCCCTGAAGCAGACCGAGGGTCCGCAGCTCCAGGTCCACGGCAGCGGCGACCTGGTCCAGACGCTGCTCGCGAACGGCCTGGTGGACCGCTGGCACCTGGTGATCCACCCGGTGCTGCTCGGCTCGGGGCGTCGGCTGTTCGCCGACGGGACGATCCCCGGCTCCCTCCGCCTGCTCGACGGACGGCTGACGAAGGGCGGCACCATCCTCGCGACGTACGAGCCGGTGGGGGACGTGGTGGTGGGTAGCTTCGGCTGATCCGCGATCGAGTGGGAGGAAATGGTGGGCTTCGCGTGACCTGAAGCCCCCGGGGAGTTCCCACTCAGACCTTCGTGCAGATCCAACGCCCTCGGGATGGAGCCGCGACCGACTTCAGGTTGTGCCGCGTCGTCAAGGTCCGGAACGGATGGGTAGGTTGGCCGCATGCGCCTCACACACCTCGGCCACTCAGCCGTGCTCGTCGAGACCGGCGATGCGCGGGTGCTGATCGACCCGGGCAACTTCTCCGACGGCTGGCACGGGCTCACCGACCTCGACGCGATCCTGATCACCCACTCCCATCCCGACCACGCCGATCCCGAGCACCTGCCCGGGCTGGTGCGGGCCAACCCGCAGGCCAAGGTGTACGTCGAGCCGTCCATCGTGCTGGCCGAGGAGGCGGGCAAGTTCCCCGAGGTGCGCGCCGATGCGCTGGCCGCGGGTGAGCAGGTGGTGGTCGGTGACCTGCTGGTCACCGCGGTCGGCGGGCAGCACGCGGTCATCCACCGCGACATCCCGCTGCTCGGGAACGTCGGGTTCGTGCTGCGCTCCGAGGGACAGCCCACGCTGTTCCATCCGGGCGACGCGCTGACCGCCGTGCCCGGCGGGGTCGACATCCTGGCCGTGCCGATGATGGGTCCCTGGGCGGCCATGAAGGAGACCATCGACTTCGTCCGCGAGGTGGGGGCGCTCGAGGGTTTCCCGATCCACGACGAGCTGTTGAACGATCGCGGCCGGGGCCTGATCTACGGACGCGTGGTCGACATGACCGGCACCCGGATGACCGACCTGCGCGGCGGGACGACCCATGAGTTCTGAGTCAGCGGGGACGACCCGCCCCGGCGGCGCCGGCCGACGGCGCCCGCAGGGTGGTCTTCGCCGGCGGGCACGGTCAGATCGCCCTGCTGGCGCAGCGTCGCCTCGCCGCCGAGGGGCACCGACCGGTTGGGCTGATCCGCACGCCAGAGCACGCCGACGACCTGCGCGCCGTCGGCGCCGAGCCGGTGATCTTCGATCTGGAGAGTCAGACCGCCGCGGAGCTGGCCGAGGTGATCACCGGGGCCGACGCTCTCGTGTTCGCCGCCGGGGCTGGGCCGAACAGCGGACCGGCCCGGAAGATGACGGTGGACCGGGACGGCGCGATCCTGCTGGCCGATGCCGCCGAGCTCGCCGGCATCCGCCGCTACGTGGTGATCTCCGCCCTGGCCGCCGACGACTTCGTGGTCGGTTCGGAGGAGGTCTTCCAGATCTACCTGCGAGCCAAGGCCGAGGCCGACGAGATCGTCCGCTCCCGAGACCTGGACTGGACGATCGTGCGACCCGGTGGACTCACCGACGCCGCGGCCACCGGACTGGTCCAGGTCGCCGAGAGCACCGGCCGTGGTCAGATCCCGCGCGACGACGTCGCCGAGATCGTCACGCGCCTGGTCGTCGACGGCACCGGCGTGCGCCGGCAGTTCGAGGTGATCAGCGGGAACAGCCCCATTCCGGCGGCACTGTCCGGCCTCTGAGCCACGGCCACCCGAGTCCTGGTCAGCCGCCGCGGTCGCCCGAGCGGCCGCGGCGGCTGACGCGCGGGCGGCGGGCAGGTGCGAGCTCCACCAGGTACATGGCCGCCAGGATCGCGCCGCCGCCGATGAGCATCCGGCCGGTCAGGCTCTCGCCCCCGAAGACCACCGCGAAGGCGGCCGCCCACACCGGTTCCATCGCCATGATCACCGCGGCGCGGGAGGCCTCCACCCGGGCCTGGGCCCAGGTCTGCAACAGCATGGTGAGGGCTCCGGCGATCAGCGCGAGATAGATCACGATCGCCCAGTCCGCCCCCGAGCCGGGTAGCTGGATGCCGCCCGGGGCGGCGGCGAGGCCGCAGACGACCGCGATGGTCGCCATCTGCACCACGCTGAGCTGCAGGGCGGTGCCCGGTTCGCTCATCCGACCCAGGGCGACGATGTGCAACGCGTAGACGACCGCGGACGCCACCGTGAGCAGCTCCCCGTACCCGATCGCGAAGCCCTGCAGGGACAGCACCCCCAGCCCCACCGTGGCGAGCACGGACGCCGCCCAGACCGCGGGCGGGATCCGGGTGCGCAGGATGACCGCCGAGAGCAGCGGGGTGAGCACCACGTACAGCCCGGTCAGGAACCCGGACACGCTGGCCGCGGTGTGGGCCAGACCGAAGGTCTGGAGGAGCTGGGCGATGCCGTACAGCAGCCCGAGCAGCAGACCCCGACGCAGGGTGAGCCGCGACATCCGCAGCCGGGGACCGGCGACGACGGCCAGGGCCAGGGCGGCGATGGCGAACCGGACCGTCAGCAGGTCCGGGACCGGCAGCCGGGTGACCACGTCCTTGATCATGAAGAACGTCGAGCCCCAGGCGGCGGTCATCGCCAGCAGGGCCAGCAGGGGACCGAGCTCACCCCGGCGGACAGCCACGTGCGACGAGCTGCCGGTCAGACGACGTACAAGGTGATGGTCGAACCCTTCGGGGCTTCGCTCTTCGCGCTCGGCTTGGAGTAGACGACGTAGCCGATGCCGATGTAGTTGACCGCCACCGCCTGCACCTTGGTCTTGAAGCCCGCCTGGGTCATCACCTTCTTGGCCGCGTCGACGCCCATGCTGCGCACGTTCGGGATGGTGACCATCACCGGTCCGAGCGACTCCTTCAACGTGACCGTGTCACCCTTCACCCCGGTGCCCTTGTCGGGTGACTGGCTGATCACCATGCCCTTGGCCACGGTGTCGGAGTTCGCGGTGGTGATCTTGACCTTGAAGCCGGCCTTGGTCAGCGCGGCCTTGGCGGCCGCGGCGCTCTTGCCGGAGTGGTCGGTGATCTTGATCGGCTGCGGGCCCTTGGACACGGTCAGGTCGACGGTCGAACCGGACTTCAGCTTGGTGCCCGGCGCGTACGACGCGCTCGTCACGACGCCCTTGGCGACCTTGGGGTGGAAGGCCTGCGAGACGGACCCGAGGTCAGGTTCGCGTCCTTGATCGCTCCGGTCGCGGCGGTCTGGCTGAGCCCGACGACCTTCGGCATCGCGTACCGCTCCGGGCCCTTGGACACGACCGCGGTGATGGAGCCGCCGTCCGGCACCTTGGTCCCGGCGATCGGCTCGGTGTCGATCACCACCCCGGGGGCCACCGTCTCGGAGAACTCGTCCACGAAGTCGATCTGCAGGCCCTCCTGCTGGGCCACGGTGGCGGCCTCGGTCTGCGGCAGGGGGGTCAGGGCCGGAGCGGCGGTGAAGCGCCCCTCGGTCAGGTACCAGCCGGCCAGCGCGGCGATGGCCGTGAGCATCAGCACCAGCAGCACGATCAACCAGCCCCGTCGGCGGCGGAGCCCTCGCGCTCACGGCGGGACGCCAGCCGCTCCCCGGCCACGTAGGACGCAGGGTTGGGGCCGCGCCGCCCGTCGCGGGAGCGGGCACCGGGGGCGGTGGCGCGTCGCGGAAGGTCGGCGGCGAGGTCGGGGTGAGGCCGCGCTGGTGGACGATCCGCGGCGGACTGACCGGTGCGGCGCCGGCGGGCGGCACCAGCTGGGTGATCTCGGAGTTCGGGTCGACGCCGGGCGGCAGGGCGGCCGACAGGTCGGAGCGCTGCAGCACGCTCAGGTCCTGGGTGAGCTCGGGATCGTCGCTCAGACCGTCTCGCAGCGCGGCCCGCACCCGGCGGACCTGGGACAGGAACACCTTGCCGTCGTGCGGGCGGGCATCCGGGTTGCGCGCGGTGGCTCCGGTGACCAGGGCGTCCAGGTAGGGCGGGATCGTGTCCGGCGGTCGCGAACTGCGACGGCGGCGGCACGTCGTTGTGGACGTGGGCGTACGCGACCTGGATCGGGGTGTCGCCGACGTGCGGCTTGCGGCCGGTCAGCATCTCGAACAGCACCACGCCGGCGCTGTAGACGTCGGCGCGCGGGCCGGCCCGACCGGACAGCACCAGCTCCGGCGGCAGGTAGGAGACGGTGCCGATCAACAGGCCCTGGGTGGCGGTGGAGGTCTGCGCCGAGATCGCCTTGGCCAGCCCGAAGTCGACCACCTTGATCTGGCCGCGGTCGGAGAGCAGCACGTTCTCCGGCTTCACGTCGCGGTGCACCAGACCGCCCTCGTGGGCGGCGGCGAGGGCCCCGAGCACCGGCTCGATGATCTCCAGCGCCCGCTCCGGGGGCAGCGGTGCCTCGCGGTTGAGGATGTCGCGCAGGGTGCGGCCCTCGACGTACTCCATCACGATGTACGGGCCGGCCGTCGTCGTGGCCCTGGTCGAACACCGACACCACGTTGGGGTGGGAGAGCTGGCCGCGGACCGGGCCTCGCGGTCGAACTTGCGGGCGAACTCCGCGTCGTCACCCAGCCCGATGTGCATCACCTTGACGGCGACGGTCCTGGTCAGCCGGGTGTCGGTGGCGATGTAGACGGTGGCCATGCCACCACGGGCGAGGCGATGGGTGATCTGGTAGCGACCGTCGAGCAGCTGACCCACCAGGGGGTCGCCAACACTCGTCATGGTCACGCCTGCTCCGAACACGGTGGGGAAGTCGGCCCCGAGCTGGATGACACGGCGGCCTTCCGGCCGAGTTTAGGCACGGGGGAGGTCCTCCGGGTACGCCGCGCCGAGACCGGGCGGCCGCCGGCCGCCGGCCGCGGCCCAGGTCAGTCGATCCGTCCCTCACTGGGTCGAGGATGCCTCCGCATAGCGGCGAACCGGAATCCGGCCGGCGCCGCGGGCCAGGCGGCCGGCGCGGACGGCGACCGCATGGCCTCGGCCATCGCGACCGGGTCGCTCGGCCCGGGTGACCGCGGAGGCGAGCAGGACGGCGTCGCAGCCGAGCTCCATCGCGAGGGCGGCCTCGGACGCGGTGCCGATCCCCGCGTCCAGGACACCGGCACGCCGCGGCCTCGACGATGAGCTCGATGTTGTGCGGGTTGCGGATGCCGAGGCCGGAGCCGATCGGGGCGCCCAGCGGCATCACCGCCGCACAGCCGGCGGCCTCGAGCTTGCGGGCCAGGATCGGGTCGTCGTTGGTGTAGGGCAGCACCACGAAGCCGTCGGCGACCAGCTGCTCGGCGGCGTCCAGCAGCTCGATCGGGTCGGGCAGCAGGGTGATCTCGTCGGCGATCACCTCGAGCTTGACCCAGTTCGGTCTCCAGCGCCTCCCGGGCCAGCTGGGCGGTCAGCACCGCCTCCGCGGCCGAGTAGCAGCCGGCGGTGTTGGGCAGGACGGCGATGCCGTGCCGGTCCAGCACGTCGAGGACCGAGCCGGGCGCGCTCGGGATCGACCCGGCGCATGGCCACGGTGGTCAGCTCGGTGCCGGAGGCCAGCAGCGCCGCCTCCATCACGTCCAGACTCGGTGCGCCACCGGTGCCCATCACCAACCGGGAGGTGAACGAGCGCCCGGCGATGACCAGCGGATCATGCGTCGCCGGTCGCCGGATCACGCCGCATCGTCTCAACCACCCTGCACCGCCGTCACGATCTCCACCTTGGCACCCTCGGCAGCGTCGTCTCGGCCAGCCGGGCGCGCGGCACCACCGAACCGTCGACGGCGACCGCGATGCCGCGCCGCGGTGTGGCGTCGCCGTTGCCGACCACCTCGCTCACCACGGTGCCGGGGGCGACTTCGCGCTGCTCACCGTTCACGTAGATCAACATCAGCGGGATCCCGTCCGGACCGACCCGGCGAGCGTCTCGAAACGCTCCGGGACCGAACGGCGCCGCCACGTCCAGCATCCGGTCGTGCACCACCAGCTCGGCCACCACGTCGGCGGTGATCGGGGTCAGCAGCACGCCGTTGCGGTAGTGACCGGTGGCCAGCACCAACCCGTCGAGGCCCCCCGGCCCAGGATCGGGGCGTTGTCCGGGGTGCCCGGCCGGTAGCCGACGGAGGTCTCCGCGAGCACGTACTCCGCACTCATCGGGATGGCCAGCCGGGCGTCGCGCAGCAGCTCGTAGACGCCGCCCGCGGTCACCCGGCGGTCGAAGCCGAGCTCCTCCGTCGTCGCGCCGACGACGATCTCGCGGCCACCGTCGCGCGGCACGAGATAGATCTCGGTGCCCCGGGTGAAGGCTCGTACGACGACGCCGGGCTGCGGGAAGCGACCGGGGTCCAGGCGCAGGATCTGACCCTTGACCGGGCGGACGGGAACGGGGGGATGCCGGTGACCTGAGCGGCCCAGGCACCGTTGGCCAGCACCACGGTGGGGGCGGTGATCGTCGAACCGTCCGCCAGCACCACCCCGGTGACCCGGTCGGCGGCGCTGGAGACGTGGTGCACGAAGCCGGTGACCGTCGCGGACCCCGGCGCGCTCGCCGGCCGCCGCCAGGGCGGCCAGCAGCTGCCGGTTGTCGCAGCTCGCGTCGCCCGGCACCAGCAGGCCGCCGCGGATGGTCGGGGCGAGCAGGGGCTCGACCTTGCGGGCCTCGCGACTGGTCAGCCGGGCGGACTCCAGTCCGAGGCGGCCCAGGTAGTCGGCCAGCGTCGCCATCCGGGCGGCGTCGTCGGCGTTGTAGGCGACCGACAGCGTGGGCCGGCCCGGAACCCGCTGGGCAGCCCGCTGGCCTCTTCGACCTCGGCGGCGAAGGACGGGTAGCGCTGCATCGAGGCCAGGTTGAGGCCGAGCAGCAGCTCCTCGGTGAAGTGGTCTCGGTGACCGGGGCGAGCATCCCCGCCGCCACCGTCGACGCTGCGGCCGCGGTCTCGCCGACGACCACGACCACGTCCAGACCTCCGGCGGCCAGCCGCCAGGCCGACGAGCGGCCCATCAGCCCGCCGCCGACCACGACCACGTCGGCGGTCGGGGGTGAGTGCGGCGGTGGTCATGTCCGTCAGTCTAGGAACTCCGGGCCGCCGATCCGGAGATCGGTAGGGTCGCGGACATGATGCGTGTGAGGGACATGACGGTGCTGATGGGACTGCAGGCGCGACTGCGGCTGGCCCGGCTCTACCTGTGTACGGACGCGCGCACCGAGCGCGGCGATCTGGGCGGAGTTCTGCGAGGCCGTGTTCGCCGGCGGGGTGGACATCCTGCAGATCCGGCAGAAGGAGATGGACGCCCGACGAGGAGCTCGAGGCGCTGCAGGTGGCTCGGCGGGCGGCGGAGCGGCACCGGGCCATCGTCTGCGTGAACGACTCGCCGGCGCTGGCCGAGCGCTTCTCGGCCGACGTGCTGCACCTCGGGCAGACCGACGGATCGTCCCGCCGGGCGCGCCGGCAGCTGCACCGCTGGGCGCTGATCGGTCGCTCCACGCACGCCCCGAAACAGACCGACCGGGCGATCGCCGACTCCGACGCCGACTACTTCTGCGTGGGGCCGGTGTACGCGACGTCGACCAAGCCGGACTACGAGCCGGTGGGTCTGGACCTGGTGCGATACGCCGCCGAGGTCGCGCCGCCGCAGCGACCTCGCCGCCAAGCCGTGGTTCGCGATCGGCGGCATCGATCTGGACAACCTCGACGAGGTGCTGGACGCCGGTGCTCGGCGGGTCTGCGTGGTCCGGGCCCTCACCCTGGCCGACGACCCCGAGGCCGCGGCGCGCGAGCTGAGCTCGCGCCTGCGGCAGGCCTGGCGGGCCGATCCCGCGATGGAGCAGTACTCCCTGGGTGCCGCCGGCTACACCGGTCCGCCGCGGTGAGTCCTCGGGCGCGAGCGTGAACCGTACGGTCACGAGGATCGGCGGGGTCATCACCGCTGTCGCGATCGTGATCCTGCTGGCGTACGTCGCTCTGCAGCCGGGCGGCGCGCCGCCGACCGCCGCGCCGCGATCCACCCCGACGGCGACGGCGAGGGCGACGACGGCAGGGAGCACGCGAGCACGAGCCGGGCCACGACGGCACCGTCCGAGCGATCTGCCCAGTAGCACCGACGGGCTGCGCCGGGTCCGGCTGGCCGACCTGCCCCTCCAGGCCCGGCAGACGGTGGCCCTGATCGACGCGGGCGGGCCGTTCCCGTACGCCAAGGACGGCGCGACCTTCAACAACTTCGAGGGCGTGCTGCCGAAGAAGCCCCGCGGCTACTACCGGGAGTACACGGTGAAGACACCGGGGAGCGGGACCGCGGCGCCCGTCGGATCGTCACCGGCGACCGGGACCGCGAGCTGTTCTACACCGCCGACCACTACGAGACCTTCGCCCGGGTGCAGCGATGACGGAGCCGGGTCGAGGCCCCGGAGCGGCCGGACTGGCAGTCGGGGACGGGGCGGGATCTACCGCATCCTGGCCCCGCTGGCGGAGCCGTCGCGACGCAGCTGGCCGCCGACGGCTGGCGGGTGGCGGCGCTGGCCGAGGTCGACGCGGACCCGGGACTTCTACGCGGCGATCGCTCGGGGCTGGACCTGCCGGACTGGACGGGGGCCAACCTCGACGCGCTGTGGGACGTGTTGACCGACCTGACCGAGCCGACCGCCCTGGTCTGGCGGGGTACGCGACGTTCGCGGTGGCCCGACCCGGGCCCTGGCAGCGGATCCTGGCCGTGCTGGAGGAACGAGCGGGTCAGGACCCGCCGTTCGCCGTGGTGCTCACCTGACCCGGTCAGGTGCTGCGGTGCACCGCCGCCGAGGCGAGCGCCGTCAGTCCCTCCCGGCCGGCGGCGCTGATCGACGGTCCGGCGAGCGCCGCGATGGCCTCGTCGTAGTAGGTGGCGATCATGGTCTCCACCGCCTCGTGCGCGCCGCAGTCGACGATGACCCGCTGCAGCGCGGACACCCCGTCCGCGTCCAGCTCCGGGTCGCCCAGACGCTCGGTGAGCAGGGTGCGGCCGGCGTCGTCGGTGTGGGCCATCGTGTACGCGATCAGCACCGTGCGCTTGCCCTCGCGCAGGTCGTCGCCGACCGGCTTGCCGGTCAGCTCCGGGTCACCGAAGACCCCGAGCAGGTCGTCGCGGAACTGGAACGCCCGACCCAACGGCGACCCGTACGCCGCCAGCGCGTCCACCAGGTCCGGGGAGCCGCCCCCGATGATCGCCCCCAGCTGGGCCGGCCGGTAGACGGTGTACCGGGCCGACTTGTACTCCACCACCCGGTTGGCCGCGGCCAGCGCGTGGTCGAGGTCGGAGCCGAGCGGGCGGGACTGGGCGGCGACGTCCAGGTACTGCCCGCAGGTCACCTCGGTCCGCATGGCCTGCGCGATCGGTCGAGCGCACCGGGGAGGGACGCGGTCGGCAGCCCGGCCTGCTCCAGCATCTCCACCGACCACATCACCAGCAGGTCGCCGAGCAGGATCGCCCCGGCCCGGCCGAAGGTCTCGTGATCGCCGAGCCGGCCGTCGGCCAGATGCAGAGCTCTCGAACTGCCGGTGCGCGGACGGGTCGCCGCGGCGGGTGTCGGAGCCGTCCATCACGTCGTCGTGCACCAGCGCGCTGGCGTGCAACAGCTCGAGGCTGGCGGCGGCAGCGAGCACGGCGTCGAACCCGGCTCTCCTCGGGCTCCAGCCCGGCCGCGGCCACGTACCCCCAGACGCAGAACGCCGGACGCAGTCGCTTGCCTCCGGCGAGCAGCCGGGACGTGAGGTCGAGCAGCGGACCGATCTCGGGCTGCAGGTCACCCAGCCGGCCGACTTGTCGCGCCAGGAAGTCGGTGATCCGATCGTCGATCGCGGCCCGGAACGGCGCACCGAGGGGTCGGCGAGGATCCAGGAGCAGCGAGACAGCGGGGGCGTCGACCACATGGTGAGCCTACGGAGGTCGGGCCCGGGGCCGTCGTTAGGGTGGCGCGCATGGTCGGTCGGCTCTCGTACGCGTCACGCCCGGCGACCATCACCGAGCTGCTCGACGCCGGTGATCGGCCGCTGGTGTCCTTCGAGCTGTTCCCGCCCAAGGACGACGATCAGGGCCGGGTGCTGTGGGACACCGTGCGGCGCGCTGGAGGCCCTGGGACCCGACTTCGTGTCGGTGACGTACGGCGCCAGCGGCTCCACCCGGGACCGCACCATCGACGTGACCCGGGCCATCGCCGAGAACACCACCCTGCGGACGATGGCCCACCTGACCTGCGCCAGCCAGTCGCGGGACCGGCTGCGACGGGTCGTGGGGTCGTACGCCGACGCCGGCATCCGGCACATCCTGACCATCCGCGGCGACATGCCCGGGGGACCGACGCAGCCCTGGGTGCGGCACCCCGAGGGACTGGCGAACGCGACCGAGCTGGTCGAGCTGGTCAGCGACCTCGGCGACTTCTGCATCGGGGTCGCCGCCTTCCCCGACCTGCATCCCGAGCGTCAGGACGCCGAGCTGGACGCCCGGATCCTGGTCGAGAAGCAGCGGGCGGGCGCGGGGTTCGCGATCAGCCAGCTGTTCTTCACCGCGGAGCGCTACTTCGAGCTGGTGGACCGGGTCCGCTCGCTCGGCTCGGACCTGCCGATCATCCCGGGCATCATGCCGGTCACCCGGCTGAACCAGATCCAGCGGTTCGCCGAGCTGTCCGGGGCGGACCTGCCCCGCTTCGTGGTGGACCGGTTGAACGCGGCCGGCGACGATCCGGCCGCCGTCCGTCGGGTCGGCGTGGAGCTGGCCACCGAGCTCAGCCGGCAGCTGCTGGAGGGCGGGGCGCCCGGTCTGCACTTCATCACCATGAACCGCTCCACCGCGACCCTGGAGATCCTGGCCGGCGTGGAGTCCCTCGCCCGCGTGCGCTCGCGTGACGCTCTGTCCTTCGGCGGAGCCGTCGTCAGCTCAGGTGCTTGCGCCAGGCCGGATCCGGTCCGAGGTCGAGCGTCATCAGCCGCTGGGTGGGCCGGGTCAACGCCACGTAGAGCGATCGCAGACCACCGGCCGACTCGGCCACGATCGTGTCCGGATCGACGACCAGCACCCCGTCGTACTCCAGCCCCTTCGCCTGCAGGGCCGTCACCACCAGCACCCGCTCGTCCCGACCGCCGGCGGCCTCGTCCAGCGCCCGGTTCACCTCGGCCACCAGCGACGGCGGCGCGACGACACCGACGGTGCCCTCGACGGCGGCGAGCAGGGCCTGCGCGGCGTCGCGTACGCCGGTGCCGAGCTCGTCGGCCGTCCGCAGCTCGGGATCCACGCCGGTGGAGCGGACCGCCTGCGGCAGATCGGCCTCCGGGTACGCGTGCACCACGACCTTCGCGGCGAGATCGAACACCTCGGCCGGGGACCGGTAGTTGGTGCTCATCCGGAACCGTCGCAGCGGCGCGCTCCCGGTCAGCTCGGTCAGCGCCCGCTCGGTCTCGCGCTGATCGGGCCAGGAGCTCTGCGCCGGGTCGCCGACGATGGTCCAGCTCGCGCTCGGCCCGCGGCGCCGGAGCATCCGCCAGCCCATCGGGGTGATGTCCTGCGCCTCGTCGACCAGGATGTGGGCGAACGTGTCGTGCGGGGTGGCGAACGGATCGACCTCCCGCTGCGGGGCCAGTCGCTCCATCGTGGTGACCAGCTCGGTCACCTCGGAGTCGTCCTCGAGGAACAGCGAGACCTCGCGCTCCTCGGGCTCGGGCAGCGGCCCGAGCCGGTGGACGAGCTCGTCCAGCAGCGCCGCGTCGGCGATGGTCCAGTCGCGGCTGCCCTCGCGATCGCGGTAGGACGCGCTCAGCAGCTCGGCGTCGTCGGCGCTGAGGATGCCGGCGGTCAGCCGCGCGGTCAGGCTCGGCGAGGCGAGGCGGGCCAGGGCGTCGGTCGCGCTCACCCGCGGCCACCAGGCGTTGGTGAACACCGCGAAAGCCGCGCTGTCGGTGACCCGTTCGTCGAAGTCGTCCCGCTCGAGGTCGATGTCCCCGCGTTTGCGCCACAGCGCGTTCAGCAGGGCCCGCTCGGCGGGCTCCCGGCCGGCGTTCAGCTTGGTGTGGGCCAGCACGTCGGCCCGGATCCGGGACGAGCTCGTCGGCGCCCAGCCGGAGCACGTCACCCTGCATGGTCACGAACAGCTCCAGCGGCACGTCCTGCCAGGGCTCGTTCACCAGCCGCTTCAGCACGGCGACCATCCGCAGGCTGCCCTTGATGGTCGCGACCGCCGCGTCGTCCGCGCGCTCACCGCGGAGCTCGACCACGTCGGCGGCGACCGCACCGATCGAGCGCAGCGTCACGGCGTCCTCGCCGAGCGAGGGGAGCACCCGCTCGATGTAGGTCATGAAGACCTGGCTGGGACCGACCACCAGCACCCCACCGTTCTCGAACCGGCGGCGGTGCGAGTACAGCAGGAAGGCCGCCCGGTGCAGGGCGACGACCGTCTTGCCCGTGCCGGGACCGCCGGAGATCATCGTGAAGCCCTGCCACGGCGCCCGGATCGCCTCGTCCTGCTCGGACTGGATGGTGGCGACGATGTCGCGCATCTGCGGTCCGCGAGCCCGGCTGAGCGCCGCCATCAGCGCGCCCTCGCCGACCACCACGAGGTCCGCGTCGGCACCCTCGCCCAGCAGGTCGTCCTCGATGCCGATCACCCGGTCGCCCGAGCAGCGCAGCACCCGACGACGGACGACCTCCATCGGGATTGACCGGGGTCGCCCGGTAGAACGGTTCGGCCGCCGGCGCCCGCCAGTCGATCACCAGGGGCTCGTAGTCGACGTCGCGGACCCCGATCCGGCCGACGTAGCGGATCTCGCCGTCGGTGCGGTCCAGCCGACCGAACACCAGACCCTCGTGCTCGGCGTCCAGCACCGCCAGGCGCTTGGCGGCCTGGAACGCGAACACGTCGCGCTCGTACAGGCCGGTGCCGTCCTCTTCGCGGACGAAGCTGCCGCGGTCCGACTTGTAGAGGTTCGCCCCCTCGGAGGCCACCTGCTGGGCGGAGCGCGTCGCCTCCCCGAGACGGGCGTAGACGAGATCCACGTGCGCCTGCTCGACGGCCAGCTCGTGCTCCAGCGTCGCTTGCTTCAAGAAGAACCTGGCCTTAGCTGCGTGACTGCCGAAAACGGACGACTCACTCTACTCGCGCGCCGGAGGGTCGGTCGAGCGAGTGTCAGCCGATCAGCTCGTGCACCGCGTACGAGGCCAGCGCCCCCGACAGCACGGTGGCCGCCGGGCTGTTGCCGGCCGGGGACCAGGGACCGGCGAGCAGCAGGCGGTCGAGGCCGCTGCGGATCGGGGGACGGTCGAGCCAGCTCTCGAAACCGCGCCAGGCCGCACCGGCCCCGGGATCGGGGTGCCGCGTCTGCCAGTCGTGGACGCTGTGCAGCGTGCCGGCGGTGACCGGTCGTCGGTACGTGACGGTCGGCACCCCGGCGGCGTCCAGGGCGATGGTCTCCTCGACCCGACCGCTGGCCCAGTCGGCGGCGGGCGGCAGCAGATCGTGGCTCACGGTCGGGGCCTGCGCCGGGACCAGGTGGCGCAGCCGCTTCCGCAGGGCGCGCGACCGGAAGCGGGGCAGCCCGGCGGCCGGCAGCTGCCACGGATCGGCGGTCCAGACCACCGCGGCGGCGGCCAGTCGTTCGTGGGTGGTGACCACCCCGCGGGTCCGACCCTGGTCCAGGTCGAGCTGGTCGACCCGCTCGTTGAGCCGGATGTCGACGCGTCGCAGCCTGGCCCGCTCGATCAGGGAGTCGATCAGCGTCGAGGTCCGTCCGGTCCGGTCCCGGTGGTCGTCGACGCAGTCCGACTGCAGCGTCCAGCGCCCGAAGCGGCGCTCGATGGACTGCGACACCGCGCACCAGGCCGGGGTGGTCTCGGGTTCGCCACCTTGGCGGTAGGCGCCGGCGCGCAGCACCGCCGCCAGGTGCGGATGATCGATCTCGTCGGCCAGCTCGGCGATCGTCCGCTCCTGCCGGATCCGGCGCCGGACGGGTCCGGTCAGCTCGGCCCGGCCGGTCAGCTCGGCCTCCCAGCCGAGCTTGCGGACGGTCTGCCAGACGTCGTCGAGCTCGTCGACGAGGGTGCGCCACCGGTCGGCGGTCGCGGTGCCGTAGCGCTCCTCGTGCACGGTGAACAGCTCACCCCGGTCGGTCGGCCAGCGCAGCTCGCTGCCGTCGGCGAACACGTACGTGGCGGGCTCGGCGGCCGACAACGCGGCGGCCGAGCGGTCGAACTCCTCGGCCAGGGTGCGGCCGCTCTTGCGGTACAGGTCGCGCCACGGCGCCGGGAACTCCAGCACGGGCGGAGCGTCGTCGAGCACCACGGTGCCGTCCGGCGAACATCCTCGGTCCGGGACGCCCAGCGGCCACCGAGCCGATCCGTGGCCTCGTACAGCCGGACGGGATGGCGGGCCTTGGCCAGGCGGACGGCCGCCGCCAGCCCCGCCAGACCACCGCCCACCACGACGACGGGTGGACCGTCCGCCGTCCCTCTCGCCCGCGCCACCATCACAGTCGGCCAGCGTAACGTCGCTCGCGAGCGTGCTCGCCTCCGACCTGATGAGCGGCGCGACGGCGCACCGCGGGATCCACGTCCGCGCCGCACGCCTCGGGACAGCGCCGAAGCGGGGCCGTTACGCTGCGGCGGTGCAGATCGCCGTGACCGGATCCATCGCCATGGACCACCTGATGACCTTCCCCGGTCGCTTCGCCGAGTCGTTGGTGGTGGAGCAGCTCGACAAGATCTCGCTGAGCTTCCTGGTGGAGGACCTGCAGATCAAGCGCGGCGGGATCGCGCCGAACGTGTCGTTCGGTCTGGCCGCCCTCGGCCTGAACCCGTTGCTGGTCGGCTCGGTGGGGGAGGACTTCGGCGAGTACCGCGCCTGGCTCGACCGGCACGGCGTGCTCACCTGGCCGGTCCACGTGTCCGAGACCAAGCACACCGCCCGGTTCGTCTGCACCACCGATGCCGACAACGCCCAGATCGGCTCCTTCTACACCGGGGCGATGGCCGAGGCGCGGCAGATCGAGCTCGCCCCGATCGCGGCCAAGGTGGGTGGGCTGGATCTGGTGATCATCTCCCCGAACGACCCGGAGGCCATGCAGCGGCACACCGACGAGTGCCGGGCCCGCGGCTACCGCTTCATCGCCGATCCCTCCCAGCAGATGGCCTGGTTGGACGGGCCCGCGATCACCCGGCTGATCGACGGCGCCGACTACCTGTTCTCCAACGACTACGAGGACACGCTGATCACCCAGAAGACCGGCTGGTCGCACGACGAGATCGTGTCCCGGGTGGGCGTCCGGGTGATGACGCGCGGCCGACGGGGGGCCCGGGTCGAGGTGGCCGGCCAGGAGCCGATCGACGTGCCGATCGCCCAGGAGACGGCCAAGCTCGACCCGACCGGGGTCGGTGACGCCTTCCGTGCCGGCTTCATCGCCGGGCTGTCCTGGGGTGTCTCGCTCGAGCGCTGCGCCCAGATCGGCTCGATGCTGTCCGCGTACGTGATCGCGGTCGTCGGCACCCAGGAGTACCGGTTCAACGGCTCGTTCCAGCGCCGGTTCGCCGACGCGTACGGCGACGAGGCCGCCGCCGACATCGCCCCGCACCTGGCGGGTCTGCGCCTGTGACGACTGCGGCGGGCCGAGCCGGCTCGGCGCCGCGGGTGGCGATCACGTACTGCACCCAGTGCCGGTGGCTGCTCCGGGCCGGCTGGCTGGCCTCGGAGCTGCTGACCACGTTCACCACCGATCTCGGCGAGAGTGGCCCTGGTGCCGGGCACCGGTGGCGTGTTCCGGGTGGAGCTCGACGACGAGCTGCTCTGGGACCGCACCCGCGACGGCGGCTTCCCCGACCTCGCCCCGTTGAAACGCCTGGTCCGTGATCGGGTCGCGCCCGGCCGATCCCTCGGGCACAGCGACGGATCTTGACGGCGCCGCTCGACTCTTCTTGACGGCGCTGCTCGACTCTTCTTGACGGCGCTGCTCGCCCGCGCCTTGGGGCCGCTCGTTCGTCGCGGGAGACACCGGACGAAAGAGCGTGTCCGATGTCTTCCCGCTCCTGCACTCGCGGCCGCGCGGGCTTGCGCTACGCCTGAGCTACGTGACGGCTTGCGCTGCGTCCGAGCCGGCGTGGCTAGGCTCCGGGCATGACCGACGAGACCGCACCCGAACCGTTCATCCCCGTCGACGAGAACTGGGACCGCGCCCTGTGCGTGGTCGCGCATCCCGATGACCTCGAGTTCGGTGCGGCCGCGGCGGTGGCGCGCTGGACGGAGCAGGGCAAGACCGTCGTGTACGCGATGGTCACCAGCGGCGAAGCCGGGATCGACGCGATGAGCCCGGACGAGTGCCGGGTGGTCCGGGAAGCCGAGCAGGTCGAGTCCGGTCGGATCGTCGGCGTCGACGTGGTCGAGTTCCTGGGTCAACCGGACGGGGTGCTGGAGTACGGTGTGCCGCTCCGCAAGGTGATCTGTGCGGCGGTGCGGCGACACCAGCCCGAGATCGTCATCACCAACAACTTCCGGCCCACCTGGGGCGGCCAGTCGCTCAACCAGGCCGACCACATCGCGGTCGGGGATGGCCACCTTGGACGCGGTCCGGGATGCCGGCAACCGGTGGGTGTTCCACGACCAGATCGCCGCCGGGCTGCAGCCCTGGGGTGGCGTCAAGCAGGTGTGGGCGGCGGGTCACCGGACGGTCGGCACGCCGTCGAGACGACGGCGACGTTCGATCGCGGGGTGGCGTCCCTGGAGGCCCACCGTGCCTACATCGACGGGCTGGGCTGGGAGTTCTTCGACCCGCGGGAGTTCCTGGAGGGTGCGGCCCGACCCGCCGGCACCCGGCTCGGCGTACCGATGGCGACGACGTTCGAGGTGTTCTCGATGGGCTGGGGTGAGTGATCGCTCCGTGACCTGCGGACCGGCGCAACGTTCCGATCACGACACGACGCGCCGTCGGCGCGATGCTCGACCGACTGTCGGTGGCGGCGTGTAGCGTGGTTCCTAGTTCGAACGCGATTTCGATTCAGGGCTTGGGGAAGACCTGGTCGACGATGGTGATCGGATCGACGCAGTGATTCGCGCCTGCGTGCCCGGGCTGGCCCCGGCGCGGACGGACCTCGACCCCCGTGCGTGCCGGGCCTCCCGATGGGCGATGCGCAGCATCGCCGCCGCCGGTGGGTGTCCTCCGCCGCCGTCCGCGATAGCCTCACGGGTGAGCCCAGTCTGAGGAGGACGAAGTGCCGGACCTGCGTCGCCGCCGATCCGTGACCCAGTCGCACCTGGACGACGTCCTCACCGCGCTGCTGGCCGCCTGGGCGGTCGACCATCCCGGTCGGGACGTCGTGGACCTGGGCGGGGGCACCGGCGGGATGGCGATGGAGCTCGGGGCGAACGGCTACCGGGTACGGGTGGTCGATCCCAGTCCGGACGCGCTGGCCGCGCTGGAGCGGCGTACGGCCGAGGAAGGTCTCGCCGACCGGGTGACGGCGATCCAGGGCGATGCCACCGAGCTCGTCGAGGTGGTCGGGCCGCCGAGCGCGGACCTGGTGTCTGCCACAAGGTGCTCGAGGTGGTGGACGACCCCGACCAGGCGCTCGCAGCGGTGGCGGGTGTCCTCCGGTCGGGAGGAGCGCTCAGCCCTGGTGTGCCCAGCGCCACGCGGCCGTCCTGACCCAGGCCCTGGCCGGACACATCGCGCAGGCTCGACGCTCCTGGAACGACCCGGAGCGCTTCGATCGGGCGCGGATCCTGGCCCTGGTCCGTCCGCCGGCTTCGAGGTGCGGCCACGCACGGGATCGGCACGGTCTCCGGTCACGTCGCCGAGGCCGTCCTCGAGACCGAGCCCGGGGCCCACGCCGAGCTGCTGGAGCTGGAGGCAGAGGTCGCCGAGGACCCGGCCTTCCAGGCGCTCGCTCCGCACCTGCACGTCTTCGCGATCAAGCCCTAACGGCGGTCGCGCGCTCGACCAGCTCCGGTACGACCTCGGCGGGTGCCGGCATCGCTCGCGATCTCGGCGGCACCCGGCCGCCGTCACCCGCTCGGGGCAGTCACCCAGCAGCGGTTCGACCAGTGCGGCGATCGAGCCAGGGGTGTAGTCGTCGTTCGCCTGGTGACGACCGGCGCCGGCTCCGGCGATGAGTCGGCGTTGAACGGCTGGTCGGCACCCTGCGGCAGGATCACCTGGGGCAGTCCGGCCCCGAGGGCGGCCAGCACCGTGCCGGTGCCGCCGTGGTGGACGATCAGGTCCACCCGGCTCGAGCACGTCCGCCTGGGGGACGAACCGCTCCACGTGCACGTTGTCCGGAAGCCCCGCGAGCACCGCCGGATCGCCCTCCGGACCGACGGCGACGAGCAGGTCGACATCGAGGCCGGCGATCTCCGAGGCCGCCCGGCGCAGGACGTCGACGGCACCGAACGAGACGGTGCCCAGGGTCAGGTAGACGCGCGGCCGGGGCCGGCGTCAGCCACCGGCAGCGCGGCCTCCGCACCCCGCCAGGCGACCGACCGGATCGGGAGGCGGGGACGTCGTCGTACGGCAGTCGGAGCGAGGGCGGGCAGGGATCGAGGAGGGCCTGCCGAGCAGCTTCGAGTCGGGTGGGGTGAGCCCGCGCTCGAGCCAGCGCCCCCGCTGGTAGCCGATGGTGACCGGGTGCAGGGTCGACGGCCATGAACGGCGCCAGGCCGATGGCGAAGTCCAGGGTCGGTACGCCAGCAGGTCGCCCGCGACCGCCGCGCCGAGGTGCAGTGGTTCTGTCACCAGCAGATCGGCGCGCTCCGCGGCGAGGACCTCGAGCATGGTCGTCGTGGTGGCGCCGGCCGTGACGTCACCGAACATGGCCAGCGTGGCCTCGAAGCCGTGCAGGTCGGGTGCGCCGCCGTACCTCCTGCTCGGCCCAGGCCAGGTCGACCTCGGCGGGCAGGCCGGGCACCGTGCGTACCGGAAGTCGATCCAGGAAGGGTGCGCCGGTGGCCACCACCACGTCGTGTCCGGCGTCCTGGCAGGCGAGGGCCAGCGGCAGCATCGGGAACAGGTGTCCGTACGCGCCGAGCGCCGCGAAGACGACCTTCATGTCGCCGATGATGACAGAACAGGGGACGATCGACGAATAGAATATGTGTAGATAATCAGGTGACCGCCCGGATCATCATGCACGTCGACATGGACGCGTTCTACGCCTCGGTGGAGCTCCGTCGCCGCCCCGAGCTGCGGGGCCGCCCGGTGATCGTCGGGGGCTACCCGCGCGGGGTGGTGCTGTCGGCGACGTACGAGGCACGGGCCTTCGGGGTCCGGTCCGGGATG
>CAVXBJ010000038.1:0-28041 GCA_963759915.1 uncultured Actinomycetota bacterium
TCCCAGCAGGGTTCCGATACCGGCCAGGTAGAAGCCCATGATCCAGAGGTCACCGCCGGCTCCGGGTGAGTTCACCGCGTCGCTCAGCGGCACGTACGCGAACCAGCCGAAGCTCGCCGCCCCCTGCGGGGTCAAGAAGCCCGAGCAGGCCATCAGCCCGCCGAACAGGTACAGCCAGTACGAGAACATGTTGAGCCGCGGGAACGCCACATCCGGCGAGCCGATCTGCAGCGGCATGATCGCGTTGGCGAAACCGGCGAACAACGGCGTGGCGAACAGCAGCAGCATGATCGCGCCGTGCATCGTGAAGAACTGGTTGTACGTCTCGTACGACAGGAACTGCAGACCCGGGAACGCCAGCTCCGCCCGGATCGCCAGCGCCAGCACCCCGCCGAAGGCGAAGAACATCAGCGACGTGACGAAGTAGAGGTTGCCGATCACCTTGTGATCGGTGGTGGTCATCCACCGCCAGACCTTGGTGCCCAGCTCCCGGGTCGGTTGGGCGACCTCGGTCGTGGTCACCGTGCGCTGCAGAGTCGTCATCGCGTTTGCCCCTCATCGGCCGGGCCGTCCTGGTTGGCGTTGACGGGGCCGGTGGCCTCGCCGGTCTGGCCCTTCGCCACCAGCGTCTTCAGATACGCCGTGTACTCGGCCTCGCTCACCACGTGGACGTTGAACAGCATCGCCGAGTGGTAGGTGCCGCACAGCTCCGCACACTTCCCGGCGAACACGCCTTCCTTGGTCGGCGTGGCCTGGAAGGAGTTGTTGCGGCCCGGGACGACGTCCATCTTCTGGTAGAAGGCCGGGATCCAGAAGGAGTGGATGACGTCGGGTGACCGCAGGTCGAACTGGACGTTCTTCCCGACCGGCAGGTACAGGTCCGGTGTCTCGTTGATGGTGCCGGCGTTCCAGACGTCGGTGCCGACCTCGGGGTCGTCGGCCGACTTGTAGTTGAACGTCCACGACCACTTCTGACCGACGACCTCGACGGTCACATCCGGGTCGGGGTCGTGGGCGAGCACCTTGTTCTGGGCCACGACGGTGAAGTAGAAGAGCACGCCGATGATCACGAACGGGACGATCGTGTACATGATCTCCATCGGCAGGTTGTAGCGGTTCTGCCGCGGCAGCAGATTCGCCCGCCGCCGGTACCGCAGGACCGCCCAACCGATCAGGCCCCAGACCAGGATGCCGACCGACGCCGGCCGCGATCCAGGTGCCGATCCACAGGTCACCGATCGGGATGGCGTTGTTGCTGGCCGGCGCCGGCAGCCCCAGCCGCTGGAACTCGTTGGTGGTGTCCTGGATCGAGCAAGAAGCCAGGAACAACAGGCCCAGACCAGCAGCGACCGCACTCGGTCGCCGTAGCCGCTGCCATCGAGCTGACGGGCGTGACCGCCGCGTCAGCTCAGGCATCTCCGCGCCACCCACATCGCGCCTTTCGTCGGTTTCAGCAAGGAGGCCAGGCAGATCCCCGACGATGACCCGATCGACGTTCGAGTACGAGGGTCGCGGGGGGAGCCAATCCTCTTGGGAAACCATAACGTAGGAGACCGCGGGGGGCGGTGGCAGTGGGTCTCCCCGCACACTCGTGGCGAGCCAGGTGCGGCGACGGGTTCCGGACACACCGGTGGTTCTGTCCGCAGTCGCGAGTCAGAGGCACCTGCTGGCACGACGATCGACCGCGGAAACGACGAAGCCCCCCACCCCGGACTCGGGATGAGGAGCTTCGACGGCGGACGGCGCAGGACGCCGCCCTCGTGGATCAGGTGGGAACGCGGTGGGTCAGTGGAAGCTGTCGCCGCAGGCGCAGGATCCGGTCGCGTTCGGGTTGTCGATCGTGAAGCCCTGCTTCTCGATCGTGTCGACGAAGTCGATGGTGGCACCCATCAGGTAGGGCGCGCTCATCCGGTCGGTGACGACGTGGACGCCGCTGAAGTCGGCGACGATGTCGCCGTCGAGGCTGCGCTCGTCGAAGAACAGCTGGTAGCGCAGGCCCGAGCAGCCGCCGGGCTGCACGGCGATCCGGAGGGCGAGGTCGTCGCGACCCTCACCGTCGAGCAGCGCCTTGACCTTGCTCGCCGCTCCCTCGCTCAGGATGACTCCGTCGGCGACGGGGGTGGTGCTCTGGTCGATTGCCGTCATATCACTCTCCACAGGGTGGGCTTGCTGATCTGGGTGGACCTACCGGGTTGTGACCAGCATCGTCCTCACTCAGTCTAGGCCGTCGGCGGCGAGGCCGAAAGAACGTGTGGTGCGGGTCACCAGCGCCAGCTCCGCGCCACCCGCACGGCGGCCTGCGCCACCTCGTCGGCCGTCAGGTCCCCGCCGGTCGGCGCGTCGAGGGTCGACGCCCGGATCGGGTACGCGGCCTCGATCCCCATCGTCCGCATCTCCCGGGCCCCGATCAGCACCTCGCCGGCGATGATCACGCAGGGCGCGAGGTGCTCGGCGGCGACCTCGGCGGCAGCGGCCACCACTCCCCCACCCCGGGTGGCGAAGTCGAAGACAGCGCAACCGGACACCAGCAGATCCACCCCGGTGGTGACGTCGCCCAGCCCGAGCTCGGGGCCGGTGACCAGTCGGCCGCCGAGGGCGAGCACGGCCCAACCGAGACCGCCACAGGCACCGGCTCCCGTAGCTGTCGCCTCCGCGGGCGCCACGAGGTCGGTGAGGCGCTGCAGGGCGGAGTCCGCGGCCAGCAGCGGAGCCGCATCCTCACCGGCCGCCCGACCGCGCCGGGACGTGATCCCCCGCAGACCCAGCAGCTGGGCATCTCGCTCGGACGTCGAGACCACCCCGACCAGCTCGACGCCGTCGAGGAGGTCTCGGACGGGGCCGAGATCGACCGCCGTGAGCCCGGTCAGCCCGGCCACGCCGGCCGTCAGGTCGGCACCCGCCGACCGCGCCCCGAGCCCGGCCAGCAGTCCCGCCCCCGCGTCGTGCACGTCGAGCCCGGCGAGATCGACGAGCAGACGTCGGGGGCGGTGCTCGGTCAGGATCGTCGCGATCGCGCGGCCGAGGAGCAGCGAGCCGGCGTCGTACGGGATCGGGCTGCCCTCCACGGCCGGACCGGCGACCCCGCTGACGGCCAGGACGGCGGCATCCGCGCGGGTCGCCCACTCGACGGGCAGGCCGTCCCAGACGGCGCTCTGCACCGGGCCACCCCAGCCGTCGGCGGTGGCCTCGATGAACCCCTGCCCGGCTTCTCCCACCGGACGGACCTCGGCGCCGGGCCAGCCCGCGGCCAGCGCGCGCCCCGCCTGGGCCGACGACAGCGCCCCCATCCGATCGGGGCAGATCAGCACGCGCACGGCAGGCATCTTCGCAGTGAACGGATCGCGGAGTGTCAGCGGCGGGTGGCAGGTTCCGTCCATGGACTGGACCACATCGCTGGCCGACCAGGTGGACTGGCACTGGACGGCCCAGGCGCGACCCCGACTGGACGGTCTGACCGACCGTGAGTACTTCTGGGAGCCGGTCGCCGGCTGTTGGAACATCCGACCCCGCGCCGAGGCGGTGGCGATGCCGGTGGGAACCGGCGACTTCATCATCGACTTCGCCCTGCCGGAGCCATCGCCGGCACCGGTGACGACGATCGCCTGGCGCCTGGGGCACGTCGTCGTCGGTGTGCTGGGCGAGCGGAACGCGCGGTACTTCGACGGTCCGCCGGTCTCCTACCCCGACTTCGACTACCCGGGTTCGGCCGCCCGGTCGCTCGCCCTGCTCGACGATTTCTACGCCCGCTGGATCCGCGGTGTCCGCAGCCTCGACACCGAGGCGCTGACCTCACCGTGCGGCGAGCCCGGCTTCGAGGCGTCGCCGATGGCCGATCTGGTGCTGCACATCCACCGCGAGCTGATCCACCACCTCGCCGAGCTGGCGCTGCTGCGCGACCTCTACCTCCGCAGCTGACGCCGTCCCGGCGGAGGGCCTAGCCGAGACCGTCCAGGGTCGCCTTGGTCTCCGCGTCGAGCTCGATGTCGGCCACGGCGAGGTTCTCCTCCAGGTGTGCGAGCGAGGAGGTGCCGGGGATGAGCAGGACGTTGGGTGCCACCGTCAACGTCCAGGCCAGCACCGTCTGGGCCGGGGTCCGACCGAGACGCTCGGCGGCGGCCAGCACCTCCGGATGGTTCAGCACCGGGTTCTGGGCGCGGAACGCCGAACCCAGCGGGAAGTAGGGCACGAACGCGATGCCGTAATCCGCGCACAGATCGAGCACCGGCTGCGAATCGCGCTCGAGCAGGTTGTACGGGTTCTGCACGCACAGCACGTCGGTCCGCTGCAGGGCGTGCTCGAGGTGCTCGACGCTGATCGTGCTGAGCCCGATGCCGGCGATCAGCCCGTCCTTCTTGGCCTGGATCATCGCGGTGAGCTGGTCGTCGAACTTCTCGTCGGGGCCGGAGCCCTCCATCAGCCGAAGGTTGACCGCGGCCAGCTGGTCGATCTGCAGGCTGCGGAGGTTGTCCTCGATCCCCTGCCGCAGCTCGTCGGGAGCGTCCCACGGGATCCAGCCACCCTGCTCGTCGCGGCGGGCTCCCACCTTGGAGACCAGGGCCAGGTCCGCGCCGTACGGGTGCAGGGCCTCGCGGATGAGCTCGTTGGACACGTCGGGTCCGTAGTACTGAGCGGTGTCGATGTGGTTGACCCCGGCCTCGACCGCGCGTCGCAGGACGGCGAGCGCCTGCTCGCGGTCGCGGGGCGGGCCCTTCACCCCCGGGCCGGGCAGCTGCATCGCGCCGAAACCGACGCGCGAGACCTCGAACGGACCCAGTGGAAAACGTTCCATGATCGCGACCCTAGGACGCGCCTCCCAATCGCTCCTCGGCGCCGCATCCCGGGCCGGAGTGAGCACGGATCGACAACACCCGGATCGGTGAGCTCGGACAGCCGCCCAGGTGCCTCCCGGGGACCCGGTGCGCCGGTGGGCGGAAGTCCCCGTCGACCGAGCTAGTTGGGGATCAGGCCTTCGTCGCTCTCGCTGAGCAGGGCACGGACCTCGTCGAGCGAGGCGTCGACGTCGGGGAGGATCAGGTCGGAGTCCGCGATCTCCTCGTCGGGGATCTCGACCCCTACCGCCCGGACCTGGTCGTGCAGCCGCCGCAGCGCCTGGCCCAGCTGCTCCTGGTCACCCGCCTGGACGGCGGCCTCGACGGCGTCATCCAGGGCGTTCAGCGCGAAGTGCGCGTCGCCGTCGATCCGCCACTGTCCCTCGCTGAGGATGCGGACGATCATCGCAGGTCCCCCTGATTGGGCTGCGGTGCCGCGGGCGGCGGCGCGAACGTCTGGTTCTGGACCGGCTGCGCCGCCGGCGGCTGCCCGGCGCCCTCGATGGCCTGCGGGGCTGCGGACGGACCGGCCCCGAGCTGCGCCTTCATCCGGCTCAGCTCGTCCTCCACCTCCGAGGTCGACGCCAGCTGCTCGAGCTCGCGGGTGATGTCGTCCTTGGCCGTTCCGGTCGGGTCGTCCAGGGCACCGGAGGCCAGGAGCTCGTCGATCGCGCCGGCCCGGGCCTGCATCTGCTGGGTCTTGTCCTCGGCCCGCTGGATGGCCAGACCGACGTCACCCATCTCCTCGCTGATCCCGGAGAACGCCTCGTTGATGCGGGTCTGCGCCTCGGCGGCGGAGTAGGTCGCCTTGATGGTCTCCTTGCGGGTGCGGAAGGAGTCGACCTTGGCCTGCAGCCGCTGGCTGGCCCGGGTGAGCTTCTCTTCCTCGCCCTGCAGCTGCGCGTGCTGGACCTGGAGGTCGCTGAGCTGCTGCTGGACACCGGACCGTCGGGTCAGCGCCTCGCGGGCGAGATCCTCGCGACCGACCTCGAGCGCCTTCTGCGCCTGCTGGGTCAGCTTGTCGACCTGCGTGTTGAGACCGTTCGCCTGCAGCTCGACGCGCTTGCGACTGGTGGCGACATCGGCGACGCCGCGCCGGACCTTCTGCAGCAGCTCGAGCTGGCGCTGGTAGGAGTAGTCCAGCGTCTCGCGCGGATCCTCGAACTTGTCCAGGGCCTTGTCGGTCTTGGCCCTGAAGATCAGTGACATTCGCTGAAAGATGCCGGCCATCGTGTCCTCAACTGGTCCCTTCGAAGTCCCGGACCGAGGGCCCGGGCGGATGTGCACAGGGATCTACCGTATCCCCGCCGCGGAAACGCCGGACACGGATCCGGCCTGGAGGATTCGAGATCGCGGGTGTCCCCTGACAGAATCCAGGGACACCCACCCGCGTCACCCATCCCGGTGGCATCCCAGCCAGACGCTCACCGGACGCACGATCGAGAGGCAGCAGTGGCACTCTTCCGCCGGAACAAGTCGCAGGCCCCAGAGCCGGAGCCCGACGACACGCTCCCCAGCATGATCTCCGAGCCCGGACGGAAGAAGGCCGGTCCCACGCCCTCGCGCAAGGAGGCCGAGGCCCTGCGCCGGCAGCGGGTGACGCGACAGCTCACCCCGAAGGAGGCCCGCAAGGAGGCGGCCGCCAGGAACCGCGTCGAGCGGATGCGGAACCTGAACGCTCGCGAGGCCCAGCCGGAGAAGGCCCTGATGCGGGACTACGTCGACGCCCGGTTCAGCGTCGGGGAGTTCCTGCTCCCGTCGCTGGTGCTCATCCTGGCCCTGAGCTTCCTGTCCTCGGTCTGGCAGCCGATCACGGTGGCCGCGACGATCGCGATGTACGTCTACATCCTGGCGGTCCTGCTGGACGGCTTCATCATGTGGCGCGGGTTCAAGAAGGTGCTGGCCGAGCGGCTGCCCAACGTGTCGCCCAAGGGACTGCTGATGTACGGCATGAACCGGATGATCCAGATCCGCCGGTTCCGGATGCCCGCCCCGCGCCTCAAGCGCGGCGATGTCTACTGAGAGTCTTCACTCGCTGTTTTGGAGCGCCAGCACGAACAATCGGGGACGCCGGCACAAAAGTCGGGTCACTGCGCGCTGAGAAATCGATCTTCCTTCCTCGCTCGCGACGGAAAAGAGTGTCGCTCCCTCGTCGGTCCAGATCGATTCGGCGCTACGTTCACGGCCGCTCGCGACGGGCTCGCTCGCTGACGCTCGCTCGGTAGCTGTCCTCAGCTCCACGACTTCGCTGGTGTTGCAGCACCCGCGAAGTTGAGTGGGGCTTGTCGGTCGGGCTGAGTAGGGTCTGACGTCGGGTCGGTGTTCTGCCGGCTCACGACGACGCACGTAGGAGTGAAGACGACGATGGAATTCCGGTATCTCGGTAACAGCGGTCTGAAGGTCTCGGAGATCAGCTACGGCAACTGGGTGACCCACGGTTCGCAGGTCGAGGCCGAGAAGGCCACCGTGTGCGTCCGGGCCGCTCTGGAGGCCGGCATCACGACGTTCGACACCGCGGACGTGTACGCGAACACCAAGGCGGAGGAGATCCTCGGCAACGCGCTGGCCGGCGAGCGCCGCGAGAGCCTGGAGATCTTCACCAAGGTCTACTTCCCGACCGGTCCGAAGGGACCGAACGACACCGGGTTGTCGCGCAAGCACATCCACGAGTCGATCAACGGCTCGCTGAAGCGGCTGCAGACCGAGTACGTCGACCTCTACCAGGCCCACCGGTACGACCACTTCACCCCGCTCGAGGAGACCATGGAGGCCTTCGCCGACGTGGTCCGCTCCGGCAAGGCGCTCTACATCGGCGTCAGCGAGTGGACTCCCGACCAGCTGCGGGCCGGTCACGCCCTGGCCCGCGAGCTGCGGATCCCGTTCGTGTCGAACCAGCCGCAGTACAGCGCTCTCTACCGGGTGATCGAGGACGAGGTGGTCCCGACCAGCCGGGAGCTCGGCATCAGCCAGGTCGTCTTCTCCCCGATCGCCCAGGGCGTGCTGACCGGCAAGTACAAGCCGGGCCAGCCGGTGCCGGAGGGATCCCGCGCCACCGATCCCGACGGCTCGGCGTTCATCAAGAACCTGTTGACCGACGACACGCTGACCAAGGTCCAGCAGCTCCAGCCGCTGGCCGACGCCGAGGGTCTGACCATGGCGCAGCTGGCTGTCGCCTGGGTGCTGCAGAACGACAACGTCGCCACCGCCATCACCGGTGGGTCGCGTCCCGAGCAGATCACCGCGAACGCGGAGGCTGCCGGGAAGAAGCTGTCAGCGGAGACGCTGGCGGGGATCGACAGCGCCTTGGGCGACGCCGTCCAGCGCGACGGATCGGTCGTGGGCAAGGCGTCGCCGACCCGGCGACTCACCTGATCGCGGAACGGAGACGGCGATGGCCTGGCGTTGGGTCGGCGTACCGAAGATCCCGAGCGAGCTCGAGCACAGCTGGCACAGCCAGGGCGATGCGGAGACGTGGCTCGGAGAGTTCTACCCCGACCTGCGGGAGGCCGGGGTGAAGACCGTCACCCTGTACGAGGAGCAGCGGCTCGTGTACGGGCCGATGTCGCTCGATCCCGAGTGAGGTGGGGCGCCACGAGGACGGTCGAGACGGCTGACTCCGGCCCGGAGTGATGGCATACGCTCCGATCATGATCGAGAGGATGCGTTCATGACCCCGTTCGACTGCGCTTCGCGCTCAGCGGTCACGACCTCCGCGAGGTCTCGCTCGTTCGTCCGCGCTCCCGAGGGGCTGCGTCCGTGACCGGGACGCGCCTCGTCGCGGTCGGCCACTTCCAGCCGGACCGGGTGGTCACGAACGCCGAGCTGGAGACGATGGTCGAGACCAGCGACGAGTGGATCCAACGCCGGGTGGGCATCAAGGAGCGCCGCTGGGCGGCACCCGAGGAGACCGTCGACGTGATGGCCGAGCGGGCCGCGCTCGACACCCTGGCCAAGGGCGGGATGACCGCCGACCAGGTGGATCTGGTCATCGTGGCCACCTGCAGCGCCCTGGATCGGTCCCCGAACATGGCCGCCCGGGTGGCTCACCGGCTGGGCATCCCGGGTGCACCCGCCACCATCGACGTCAACACCGCCTGCTCCGGCTTCCCGCACGCGGTCGCCCTCGCCCAGCACGCGATCGCCGCGGGGGCGTCCACCACGGCGTTGGTGATCGGCTCGGAGAAGCTCACCGACGTCACCGACTTCACCGACCGGACGACGTGCGTGCTGACCGCCGACGGTGCCGGTGCGTTCCTCCTCACCGCCGACCCCGACGAGCACATCTCGCCGGTGTTGTGGGGCTGCGTGCCCGAGCTCGGCGATGCCGTCCGGATCGAGCACGCGGACCACGACAAGTTCGCCCAGAACGGCCGCGCGGTCTACCGCTGGACGACGTTCGAGCTCCCCCGCATCGCCCGTGAGGTGATCGACCGAGCGAAGCTCGCGCCCGAGGACCTGGCCGCCATCGTCCTGCACCAGGCCAACCTGCGGATCATCGAGCCGCTCGCGGCCAAGATCGGGGCGGTGAACGCCGTGGTCGCGACCGACGTGACCGAGTCGGGCAACACGTCCGCGGCGTCGATCCCGCTGGCCCTGTCCAAGCTGCAGGAGAAGACGCCGCTGCCCTCGGGTGCACCGGTGCTGCTGTTCGCGTTCGGCGGCGGACTCGCGTACGCGGGCCAGGTCGTCCGGATGCCCTGACGTGCCGACACCCGACTACATCACCGAGCTCCGCGAGGTCTGGGGCCACCGACCCCTCCTCCTGCCGGGGGTCTCGGGCGTCGTCCTCCGCGGCGATCCCGGCCGGGAGCAGGTGCTGCTGGGGCAGCGCTCCGACAACGGCCGCTGGAGCGTCCCCGCCGGCATCGTGGAACCGGGTGAGCAGCCGGCCGACAGCCTCGTCCGCGAGCTCTGGGAGGAGACCCGGGTCAGGGTCGTGGTCGAACGGCTGGTCAGCGTGATCGCCGACCAGCAAGTCACCTACCCCAACGGGGACCGCTGTCAGTACCTCTCGCTGACGTTCCGCTGCCGGTACGCCTCCGGGGAGGCGGCCGTCGGCGACGATGAGTCACTGGCGGTCGGCTGGTTCGACGTCGACGCCCTGCCCGACGATCTCAGCGAGCGGGGCCGGGGGCGGATCGCGGCGGCACTGACCGACGAACCGGCCTGCACCTTCCTCGTCGCCGACTGACCCTCAGGCCGAGGCGGCGGTGGCGCGCTCCCGCTCGCGGCGTACGTCGGCGACGAACAGCCCGGCTCCGAAGACCGCCACCAGTACCCCGACCCCGACGATCACCGGGGTGGCGTTGCGGGCGTCGGCGGCTCGGGCCTCGTAGCTCTGCGCCGAGCTGCCGTCCGCCTTGGCGCAGGACTCGCCCGGCCGGAGCTCCACGCCACGGCAGGTCACCGTCGGATCGGCGCCGAACGTGAGCGGGTAGAGGGCCACCAGCAGGCCCGCGATGGCGAGCACCAGGTGCGCCACCCGACGTCGGCTCGTCACGGTTCGCGGACGCCCGGGGTGACGAACGGCGGCTTGGTGATGGTGAACGCCTCGCGCCGGCTCCGTACGTCGACCTGGACCTGCTCGTCGACCACGAACCGGGAGTCCAGCAACGCCAGGGCGATCCCGGTCTTCAGGGTCGGCGAGAACGTGCCGGAGGTGACCGAACCGATCTCGTGACCGTCGGCGTCGCGGACGAGCATGCCGGGCCGGGGAATCCCACGGCCGACGGCTCGCAGACCCCAGAGCAGGCGGTTGGGGGTGGCCTCCTTCTCCGCCCGCAGGGCGGCGTCACCGAAGAAGGCGTCCTTCTTCCAGCCGACCGCCCAACCGAGGCGGGCCTGGACCGGCGAGATGTCGGGCGAGATGTCCTGGCCGTGCAGCGGGTAGCCCATCTCGGTGCGCAAGGTGTCGCGCGCCCCGAGCCCGGCGAGCTGGATCCCGTACGGCTCACCGGCCGCGACCACCGCGTCCCAGACGACACCGGATTGCTCACTCGGCACGACGAGCTCGTACCCGCGCTCCCCCGTGTAGCCAGTGCGGCAGATCGTCAGCGGGACCCCGCTCAGGTCGGCCCGGGCGAAGGACATGTAGTCGTGGCCGGCCGGCAGCCCGATCGCTTCCAGCACCTCGTCGCTGTGCGGTCCCTGCACGGCGAACACCGCGTACGCCTCGTGCTGGTCCTCGACCGTGATCGCGGCGGGGGCCGCCGCGGTGAGCAACCGGGCGACCTCCGCGGTGTTGCCCGCGTTCGGGATCAGGAACACGTCGTCCGGCGTGTTGAGGTAGGCGATCAGGTCGTCGACCACCCCGCCGTCGTCGTTGCAGATCAGCGTGTACTGGGCCTGGCCGGGGGCGATCTTGCGCAGATCGGCGGTCAGGCAGCGGTTCACGAAGTCGGCTGCTCCCGAGCCGGTGACGCCGATCTTGCCGAGATGGCTGACGTCGAACAGGCCCACCGCCGTACGGACGGCGGTGTGCTCGGCGAGGACACCGGCGCCCGCGTACTCCAGGGGCATCGACCAGCCACCGAACTCGGAGAACTTCGCGCCGGCCGCCTCGTGCCGGTCGTGGACGGGAGACCGTTTCGCCGCCGAAGGCGCGACCTGGGCCCCATTCGCCGCCGAAGGCGCGACCTGGGCCCCATTCGCCGCCGAGGGCGCGGCCGATGGTGCGGTGGACACGCAGGCGAACCTACCCCACTACTGTGGGCGGTGCTCTGCGATCCGCCTAGGGTGATCTGCCGAGTGAATCCGCCAGTGAAGGAGCCCCCGTGCCTGTGCCCAGTCTGCCGACCCTGACCGTCGCCAAGGCCCCCGACAAGTCGGCCACCGCGCTCGTCGTCGGCTACGGAGCCGACGGTGTGGTGGGCGCACCCACCGGCCTGGACCGGGAGTACGGCAAGCGGCTCGGCCTCGGGCTGAGCGCTCTCGCCGCCAGCGTCGGAGCCAAGGCGGAGGCCGGGCACACCCGGACCCTGCCGGCGGTCGGTGACTGGCCGGTCGTCATCGTGGTCGGGCTGGGCGTGGAGTCACCGACCCCCGAGGACCTGCGGCAGGCCGCGGGAGCCGGCGTGAAGCAGGCCGCCAAACACGGCGACGGCGGGGCGAACGTCGCCGTCGCCCTCGGCGCCGACGAGCCGGAGACCGTGCAGGCGGTGGCCGAAGGCGCCGTGCTCGGCAGCTACCGCTACCGCCCGATCAGCACCGGCGACGAGCGCCCCGCGGCGGTCGCCTCGATCACGGTGGTGACCCCGCTGGCCGGCCGCCGGGTGGCGACCACGGAGTCCGTGAGCAGCGCCCAGGCGATCGCCCAGTCGGTGGTCGCGGCCCGCGAGTGGGTGAACATCCCCCCGAACCTGCTCTATCCCGCCTCGTTCGCCGAAGAGGCCAAGACCTTCCTCAAGGACAGCCGGGTGTCCGTCGAGGTGCTGGACGACAAGGCACTCGCCAAGGGTGGGTACGGCGGCATCCTGGCCGTGGGTGGCGGGTCCTCACGGCTGCCGCGACTGGTCCGGCTGGCGTATGCGCCGCGGGGGGCCAAGCACCATCTGGCCCTGGTCGGCAAGGGCATCACGTTCGACTCCGGCGGTCTGAACCTGAAGCCCGGCGACAGCATGTACACGATGAAGTGCGACATGGCCGGAGCGGCCGCGGTGATCGCGGCGGTCAAGGCGATCGCGGAGCTCGGCCTGCGGGTCAAGGTGACCGCGTACGCGTCGCTGGCGGAGAACCTGCCCTCCGACACTTCCTACCGGCCGTCTGACGTGCTCACCATGTACGGCGGCAAGACGGTCGAGAACGGCAACACCGACGCGGAGGGTCGCCTCGTGATGGCCGACGCGATCGCGCGGGCCAGCGAGGACGCGCCGGACCTGATCGTCGACGTCGCCACCCTGACCGGTGCCGCGATCGTCGCCCTCGGCGACAAGACCGCCGGGTTGATGGCCAGCGACGACGACACCGCCGACCGCGTGCTGGACGCGGCGGAGGCCGCCGGCGAGGACGTGTGGCAGCTGCCCATCCCCAAGCACATCCGCGGGAAGCTGGATTCGAAGGTGGCCGACATCCGCTCGACCGGCGGCGACCGGACCGCCGGCGCCCTGGTGGCGGCCGCGTTCCTGCGCGAGTTCGTCGGCGAGGGCATCGCCTGGGCCCACCTGGACATCGCGGGCCCGGCGTGGACCGATGGTGGCGCCAGCGGCTACATCTCCCCCGGCGGGACCGGGTTCGGGGTCCGCACGCTGGTCGCGCTGGCCCGCTCGCTGGAGGACTGATGCGCTCCTGGCGGCCCGAGCGGCGCGGATCCCGCCGGGAAGTCAGCGCGCGGCGAGAACCGCACGGGGGACACGCGACCGGAACCCACCCAGAAGTCACGCGCGGCCAGGCGGTCGACGCCAGTCAGCGCAGGTCGGGGTGCTTCTTGTTGCGCGTGTTGTAGTCGCGCATCCGCTGCGGGTAGCCGACCACGGCGGCGTCGTAACCGGGGAGCTGGAGGCTCTCGGCGAACTTGTGGCCCCACTCGGGGCTGGGCACGACCCGACGGGTCCACTCACCGTCCCAGGCCACCAGCAGCAGGGTGGTCTGGGTGACCGAGGTCCGCGGCTCGATGAAGGCCTCGACCCCCCGGTGCGACCGGGCGAACTCGGTCAGGTGCACCGTGACGGCGTCGTCGGCCTTGCCGGCAGGCTTGGTCAGGCCACCTGCACCCCGCCGCAGCTTCTGCGTGCCACGCTTCAACCAGCCCATACGGACCAGTATGAACGGCGCGCCCTAGGAGCCCGGTGCTTTCCTCACTCGCTGCTCGCGCGGGGAGCGGCTCTCCTCACTCGCTGGTCGCGAGGGAGAGCTCGGCCAGCACCTCGCCCAGCTGGTCGACCACCCAGGTCAGCTCGGCGGCGGTGACCACCAGGGGCGGCGCCAACCGGATGGTCGACCCGTGGGTGTCCTTGACCAGGATCCCGCGGGCCATCAGCCGCACACTGACCTCCCGACCGGTGGCCAGCGCCGGGTCGATGTCGACCCCCGCCCAGAGACCGACACAGCGCACCGCGGTGACGCCGTGCCCGATCAGTCCACGGAGTCCGTCGCCCAGCACCGCGCCGAGCTCGGTGGCCCGACGCTGCCAGGAGCCGTCGGCCAGCATCCGGACCACGCTCAGGCCGACGGCTGCCGCCAGCGGGTTGCCGCCGAAGGTCGACCCGTGCTGGCCCGGATGGAGCACGCCGAGCACGTCCGCGTTGCCGACCACCGCGGAGACCGGCACCACGCCGCCGCCGAGCGCCTTGCCCAGCAGGTAGAGATCCGGCTCCACGCCGACGTGCTCCGACGCGAACGTCTTCCCGGTGCGTCCCAGACCCGACTGGATCTCGTCGCAGATGAGCAGCATCTCCCGGCGGTCGCACAGGCGCCCGCAGGCCGGGCAGGTAGTCGGCCGGCGGGATGACCACGCCACCTTCACCCTGGATCGGCTCGACCAGCACCGCGACCGTGCTCGCGTCGCACGCGGCCTCCACGGCGGCCACGTCACCGTACGGAACGGTCCGGAAGCCCGGGGTGTAGGGCCCGAAGCCCGCGCGTGCGTCCGGGTCGTCGGAGAAGGAGATGATCGAGATGGTGCGGCCGTGGAAGTTCCCGGCCGCGACCACGATGCTGGGGTTCTCGATCCCGCGGACGTCATGACCCCACTTGCGGGCCACCTTGATGCCGCTCTCCACCGCCTCGGCGCCGGTGTTCATCGGCAGCATCATGTCCTTGCCCGCCAGGGCGCACAGCTCGGCCGCGAACGTGCCCAGCTGGTCGGAGTGGAACGCCCGGCTCACCAGGGTG
The DNA here is from genome assembly GCA_963759915.1 of uncultured Actinomycetota bacterium. Lineage (GTDB taxonomy): Bacteria > Actinomycetota > Actinomycetes > Propionibacteriales > Propionibacteriaceae > Microlunatus. Next base: position 14,658 of record CAVXBJ010000038.1, read on the forward strand.
ACCCTGTCGAGCTGCTTCTTGGCGGCCCGCACCACGGTCGGGTTGCGGTGCCCGAAGTTGACCGCGGAGTAGGCCGCGAGGCAGTCGAGGTAGCGACGACCCGTCACATCGGTGACCCAGGCCCCCTCGGCCTCGGCGATGACGACGGGCAGCGGGTGGTAGTTGTGGGCGACGTGCGCGTCCTCCAGCGCGATCTCCGTGGCGGTGAGATCGGCGGACGGGTCGGTCATGACGTCCATCATCACGCACTGACCTCCACGTCCTGCTCGACCAGCGGAAGCGGACGACGCAGCTCCAGCGTGCAGCACTTCACGCCGCCGCCGCCCTTGAGCAGCTCGGAGAGATCGATCGGTACGACCTCGAAACCACGGGCGCTGAGCTGGGCGGCGAGACCGGTGGCCGCGGCGGCGAGCAGCACGTGGCGTCCGTCGGAGACGGCGTTCAGGCCGAGCACCGCCGCATCGGCCGCGGTGGCGATGACCGCGTCGGGGTAGAGGGTGGCGAGCACCGCCTGGGACACCGGGGAGAACGCCTCCGGGAAGTAGGCGACGGTGTGGTCGTCGAGGACGGCGAGGGCGGTGTCGAGGTGGTAGTAGCGGGGATCGACCAGGTCGAGGCTGATCACCTCCAGACCCGTGAGCCGGGACGACCTCGGTGTGCGCAGCCGGACTGGTCCGGAACCCCGTACCGCCCAGGATCTTGTCCCCGACCACCAGGAAGTCACCCTCGCCCTCGTTCACCTCCACCGGCACGTCCACCGGACCCAGACCGTGCGCATCGAGCCAGCCGGCGTACGCCTGCGACTCGGCCGCGCGCTGGGGGTAGGCGAACCGGGCGGCGACGGTGGCTGTCGCGGTGACCAGGGCGCCGTTGGCGGCGTACACCATGTCCGGCAGGCCCTCGACGGGATCGAGCACGTCGACCCGGTGGCCGAGTCGGCGGTAGGTGTCGGCCAGTCCCCGCCACTGGCGCAGCGCCAGGTCCTGGTCGACCTCGACACCCGGGTGCATCCACGGGTTGATCGCGTACTCGACCGCGAAGTGCCGGGGCGGGGTCATCAGGTAGTGGCGGGGCCTCGGGCTGCGTCGGGTGCCCGCAGCGGGGGCGTAGGTGGTGTTGGTATGGGCTCTATTGAGCGCCCGTCATGGGTCGAGCTCCGATCGACGCGAGAAGCGGGTGGGTTTCCCCGGGCCGGTCTGGGTGAGGCGCGGTAGCTCTCAGCCTAGAAACACGCCGTCACGCAATCAATCGCCGAATATTGCGAGTCTTGCGCCACAACCGGATGTCCGTTCCACCTGAGCAGCGATCTGTTGTGCGGCTAGGTTGGAACTCATGGACGTCGTGGACGAACGCATCCTGCATCACCTGGTCCGCAATGCCCGCGCGACCTTCGCCGACATCGGCGCTGAGGTGAATCTCTCGGCTCCCGCGGTGAAGCGGCGGGTGGATCGGATGATCGCGGACGAGACGATCGCCGGGTTCACCACCATCGTCGATCCGGAGTCGCTCGGCTGGGGCACCGAGGCGTACGTGCAGGTCTACTGCAAGGGCACGGTCTCCCCGCAGGCACTGCTCAACACCTGGGAGTCCATCCCCGAGGTGGTCAGCGCGTCGACCGTCACCGGTCAGGCCGACGCGATCCTGCGGGTCCGGGCCCGCAACGTCCGTGACCTCGAGCGCGCCCTGGAACGGATCCGCGGCGACGACACGATCGACCACACCGAGTCGATCATCGTGCTGTCCCGGCTGATCGAACGCGGCTGAGCGTCCCCGGAGCGACCGGGCACCGGCGGCGATAACTTGTCTGCATGAGTCGGTTTCATGGTCGCGCTCCGCGCTCCGCGGTCCTGAGCTTCCCGGTGTCTCGCTCGTTCGTCACGATTCCGTACGACGAAGAACATGTCGCCCAGCACTACTCATCAGACCCGGGCTCCTGCACTCCCGAGAGGCTCCGCTCATGACCGAACGGCCGGACGTGGTCGTCCTCGGCGGTGGCAGCGGCGGCTACGCCGCGGCCCTGCGCGCCGCGCAGCTGGGGCTGCGCGTGACCCTGGTGGAGAAGGGCAAGCTCGGCGGCACCTGCCTGCACCGCGGCTGCATCCCCACCAAGGCGATCCTGCACGCCGCCGAGGTCGCCGACGCTGCCCGGCACGGCGGCCGGTTCGGCATCCACGCGACGCTCGACCGGATCGACGCGAAGGAGATCACCGCGTACGCGGACTCGGTGGTGACCCGGCTGTTCAAAGGCCTGACCGGGCTGGTCAAGGGTCGTGGCATCACCGTGGTCGAGGGCGAAGGACGGCTGGAGAGGGCTGCGGACGGCACGGTCGGAGTGCGGGTCGGCGACGAGCTGATCGCCGCGCCGGCCACCGTGCTCGCCAGCGGTTCGGCCGCGAAGTCACTCCCGGGCGTGCAGGTCGACGGCACCCGGCTGCTGACCAGCGAGCACGCGCTGCGGCTGGAGACCCTGCCGAACCGCGCCGTGGTCCTCGGCGGCGGGGTGATCGGCGTTGAGTTCGCCTCCGCCTGGACCTCGCTGGGTGTCGACGTGACGATCGTCGAGGCCCTCCCCCGCCTGCTGCCCGGCGAGGAGCCGGAGATCTCGACCGCGGTCGAGCGCGCGTTCAAGAAGCGAGGCCTGACGCTGCGTACCGGCGTCGGGGTCGAGGAGGTGCACACCACCGACGACGGGGTGCGGCTGCGGCTGGCCGACGGCAGCGAGATCGTCGGCGATCTGGCGCTGATCGCAGTGGGCCGGGGACCGGTGAGCGAGGGTCTCGGCTACGCGGAGTCCGGGATCGACCTCGACCGTGGACTCGTCCGGGTCGACGAGCGGCTGCAGACCTCCGTGCCGTCCGTGTACGCCGTCGGCGACCTGGTCGCCGGGCCGCAGCTCGCCCATCGCGGGTTCGCCCACGGGATCTTCGTGGCCGAGGAGATCGCGCACCGCGCGGGTCGCCTGGAGCGGCCCCCGGTCCCGGTCCGCGACCGCGATCTGGCCCGGGTCACCTACAGCGACCCCGAAGTCGCCTCGGTCGGGCTGAGCGAGGCGGCGGCGCGGGAGGCGTACGGCGAGGTCGAGACCCTCACCTACGACCTGGGCGGCAACGGGAAGTCGCAGATCCTCAAGACCCAGGGCTTCGTCAAGCTGGTCCGCCAGGTGGACGGTCCGGTGGTGGGGATCCACCTGGTGGGGTCGCGGGTCAGTGAGCTGATCTCCGAGGCCCAGCTGATCACCGGCTGGGAGGCCTTCCCCTCCGACGTCGCCACGCTCTCCCACGCCCATCCCACTCAGGCGGAAGCCCTCGGCGAGGCGCATCTGGCGCTCGCCGGCAAGCCGCTGCACGCCCACGGCTGAGCGGGGGCTCGGTTGCCGACCGCGGCGGGTTCCCCGAGGCTGGGCCCCGAGCGGAGCGGGACGCGTGTGGCGGGCCCTGGGCGGAGCGGGACGCGTGTGGCTAGGCTGAGCGACACCGTTACGCTCAGGTCACACGCGACCAGCGTCTGACCCCCCGGTTCTGCGCCAGAAGGAGTCCCACCAGCTCATGTCGACCTCCGTAACTCTCCCCGCACTCGGCGAAAGCGTCACTGAGGGCACCGTCACCCGGTGGCTGAAGCAGGTCGGCGACGCTGTGGAGGCCGACGAGCCGTTGCTCGAGGTCTCGACCGACAAGGTCGACACCGAGATCCCCTCGCCGGTGTCCGGTGTCTTGTTGGAGATCAAGGCCGCCGAGGACGAGACCGTCGAGGTCGGTGGTGAGCTCGCCGTGATCGGTGACGCCGACGAGGCCGCGGGCGACGACTCCGGCGGCGGCGAGGCCGAGGCGGAGCCCGAACCCGAGCCGGAGCCCGAGCCGAGCGCGGAGGCCGACGAGCCGAAGGCGGCCGAGGCCAGCTCCAGCGGTCCGGCGGCGGGCACGGGTGGTGGCGCTGGTGGCGGCACCGAGGTGACCTTGCCGGCCCTGGGTGAAAGCGTCACCGAGGGTACGGTCAGCCGCTGGCTCAAGCAGGTCGGCGACACCGTCGAGACCGACGAGGCGCTGCTGGAGATCTCGACCGACAAGGTCGACACCGAGATCCCCTCCCCCACCGCGGGCACCATCCTGGAGATCCGGGTGGCCGAGGACGAGACCGTCGAGGTGGGGGCCGTGCTGGCCGTCATCGGTGACGCCTCGCAAGCCACCTCCGACCCCGAGGCCGAGGCGCCGTCGAACGAGACCGCCGAGGTCGACAGCGCGGACACCATCGAGGAGCAGACCGCGGCCGGCGACGAGGGCGGGCAGGCACCGATCCCCGCGCAGCCCGGAGCCAAGGCCCCCGAGGACGAGCCCGAGGCGAAGGAGCCCGAGGCGAAGGCCGAGCCGGCCAAGAGCGAGCCCGCCAAGGCCGAGTCGACCGACGGTGACCGCAGCTACGTGACCCCGCTGGTCCGCAAGCTGGCCGCCGAGCACGGCGTCGACCTGTCCTCGGTCACCGGCACCGGGGTGGGCGGCCGGATCCGCAAGCAGGACGTGCTGGCCGCCGCCGAGGAGGCGAAGAAGGCTGCCGAGGCCCCCGCCCCCGCGGCTGCTCCCGCCGCGGCCGCCTCGACCCCGGCCCCCGCCGCGAAGAAGCCGGCCGCCGAGCCGAGCAACCTGCGCGGCACCACCGAGAAGCTGTCCCGGCTGCGCAAGACCATCGCGAAGCGGATGGTGGAGTCCCTGCAGGTCTCGGCCCAGCTGACCGCCACGGTCGAGGTCGACCTCACCGCCATCTCCCGGATCCGGGCCAAGGCCAAGGACGACTTCAAGGCCCGCGAAGGCGCCAGCCTGTCCTACCTGCCGTTCATCACCAAGGCGGCGATCGAGGCGCTGAAGGTGTTCCCGAAGGTCAACGCGACCATCGACACCGAGGCCGGGGTGGTGACCTACCCCGACGCCGAGCACATCGGCATCGCGGTCGACACCGAGCGTGGCCTGCTGGTGCCGGTGATCAAGGACGCCGGCGACCTCAACCTCGCCGGGATCGCCAAGAAGATCGGCGATCTGGCCGCCCGGACCCGGCAGAGCAAGGTCGGGCCGGACGAGCTGAGCGGTGGCACGTTCACCATCACCAACTACGGCTCCGCCGGGACGCTGATGGACACCCCGATCATCAACCAGCCGCAGGTGGCCATCCTCGGCACCGGTGCGCTGGTGAAGCGGCCGGTGGTGATCAAGGACGCCAACCTCGGCGAGGTCATCGCGGTCCGCGACATGATGTACCTCTCGATGTCGTACGACCACCGCATCGTCGACGGTGCCGACGCCGCCCGCTTCCTGTCGCTGGTCAAGGCCCGGCTCGAAGAGGGCGACTTCGGCGCCGAGCTGGGGCTGTAGCCATCCGCTATCTGCTGGCCGGTGCGTCCGGGTTCCTCGGTACGGCCCTGCGGGTCCGGCTGGCGTCGGAGGGTCACGAGGTGGTCCGGCTCGTCCGTCGCGAGCCGGGCTCGGCCACCGAGTTCGGTTGGGATCCCGACGCAGGGGACCCTCGACGCACACGTGCTGGACGACGTGGACGCGGTGGTGAACCTGTGCGGTGTCGGCATCGCCGATCGACCGCTCACCACCAAGCGCAAGGAGATCGTCCGGTCCTCGCGGATCAACCCGACCCGGACGCTGGCCGCCGCCCTGGCGGCTCGCTACGAGCGGACGGGTTCGGCACCGGTGCTGCTGCAGGCCAGCGCCACCGGGTACTACCCGTCCGAGGGATCCGACCAGCCGCTGACCGAGTCCGCCCCGGCGGGAGCCAGCTGGATCTCCGGGCTGGTGGCGGAGTGGGAGCGCACGGCTCAGCCCGCCGCCGACGGAGGCGTCCGCGTGGTGCTGCTGCGCACCAGCCCGGTGATCGACTCCAGCGGTGGGCTGTTCCCGGTGATGAGGCGGGCGTGGTCGCTCGGCGCCGGGGCGAAGCTCGGCGACGGCAGCCAGCACATGCCGCTGATCCAGCTCGGTGACTACCTCCGCTTCGTGCTCTGGGCGGCGGAGAACGGGGAAGCCTCGGGTCCGTACAACCTGACGATCCCCCAGCCGACCACCAACGGTGAGTTCACCGACGAGCTGGCCGGCCAGCTCCACCGGCCGCGCTTCCTCAAGGCCCCGAAGGCGGTGCTGTCGGCGGTCCTCGGCGACTTCGCCGAGCAGCTCCTCGGGGACGTCTGGCTGCTGCCGCAGCAGGCGACCGACCAGGGCTTCGACGTTCCTGGCTCCCGACGTGCAGACCGCCATCCGGTTCTCGTTGCGGGACTGAGCGCTCCACCCGCGAGGCGGCGGGCTCCGTTGACTGGCACCGGCGCACCCGCGCCCGGCGCGCAGTTTCCATCCACGGATAGGAAAAGCCGGCCCGTGCGGGGGCACCGGGCATGCAATTCCCATCCACGGATGGAAAAGCCCGGCCCGTGCGGCCACCGGGCAGGCAATTTCCATCCGCGGATGGAAATTCCCGCACCACACTCCCAACCACCCGATACCCGCCCGCCACGCCTCAGACCCCCCGCGGCACTGAGCCTTGACTTCCTCTACCCCGGGCCGCTCGGGACGCGTGAGGTCGACTACCTGACCGCCTGGGAGTCGCAGCGCCAGATCCATGCGGAGGTCAAGGCCGGCGAGCGTCCCGACACGGTGCTGCTGCTGGAGCACGCGAGCGTCTACACCGCGGGCAAGCGGACCGAGCCGCAGGAGCGCCCCCTCGACGGCACCCCGGTGGTCGACGTCGACCGGGGCGGGAAGATCACCTGGCACGGTCCCGGCCAGCTGGTCGGCTACCCGATCGTCAAGCTGCCGGAGGCGGTCTACGTCGTGGACTACGTCCGCAGGCTCGAGGAGGCGCTGATCGACCTGTGCGCCGACTACGGGCTGGACGCCGCCGCCCGGGTGAAGGTCGTTCCGGAGTCTGGCTGCCCGCCGAGGCCGGTAAGCCCGAACGCAAGATCGCGGCCATCGGCGTCCGGGTGGCTGCCGGGGTCACCATGCACGGTTTCGCCCTCAACGTCGACCCGGATCTGCGGCCTTCGACGCGATCATCCCGTGCGGCATCACCGACGCCGGGGTCACGTCGCTCGCGGCCGAGACCGGGGAGGCACCCGGCCTGCCCGAGGTGGCGCACGTGCTGCGTCCGCACCTCGAGCGCTACCTGTCCTTCCAGCCGTACAAGCAGTCGGCTCCCCTGCCGACCCCGACGACGCCGACCCCGACGATCCCGCCGCCGGCGGTCACCTACGGCCTGGACGTCGCCGTCGCCTGAGCGATCGTCCCGCGGGTCGTGCCGAGCGACGGCACCGCGCTCGGGCAGGCTCTGGCCCACCAGCGAGGTCAGGGGTGCGTGTCCGATTCGACGGCGGCCGTGGGCGTTGCGCACCAGGGGCCTGCGCACGACGTACCGGCGCCGACGGGTGCCTTGATCGCGGTGACCTGGCTGCTGTTCCGCCGTCGCGACCTCGTCCTGACCGCCCTCCGCATCGGTCGTCCGCACCGATCCACGGCTGAGCCGGCCCCGTGCTCAGCGAGTAGGCTGAGCCGGTGACCGTCGCCCCCGAAGGACGCAAGATGCTCCGCCTCGAAGTGCGCAACGCGAGTGTGCCGATCGAGAAGAAGCCGTCCTGGATCAAGACCACCGCACGGATGGGCCCCCAGTACACCGAGCTGCGGAACCTGGTGAAGAACGAGGACCTGCACACCGTCTGCCAGGAAGCCGGCTGCCCCAACATCTTCGAGTGCTGGGAGGACCGCGAGGCCACCTTCCTCATCGGCGGCGACCAGTGCACCCGCCGCTGCGACTTCTGCCAGATCGACACCGGCAAGCCCGCCGACTTCGACGCCGGCGAACCCCTCCGCGTCGCCGAGTCCGTCCAGAAGATGGGTCTGCGCTACGCCACCGTCACCGGCGTCTGCCGCGACGACCTGCCCGACGAAGGCGCCTGGCTGTACGCCGAGACCATCCGCAAGATCCACGAGCTCAACCCCGACACCGGCGTGGAGATGCTGGCCCCTGACTTCTCCGGCAACCCCGACTACCTCAACCAGCTGTTCGCGACCCGGCCCGAGGTGTTCGCCCACAACGTGGAGACGGTCCCGCGGATCTTCAAGCGGATCCGGCCCGGGTTCCGCTACGAGCGGTCCCTCGACGTCCTCCGCGCCTCCCGTGCGGCCGGTCTGGTCACCAAGTCCAACCTGATCCTGGGTATGGGTGAGACCCGCGAGGAGGTGTCGGAGGCGTTGCGCGATCTGCACGACGCCGGCACCGAGATCATCACCATCACCCAGTACCTGCGGCCCTCCCCCCGCCACCACCCGGTCGAGCGGTGGGTCAAGCCGGAGGAGTTCATCGAGCTCCAGACCGAGGCCGGCGAGATCGGCTTCGCCGGGGTGATGAGCGGACCCCTGGTCCGCTCCTCCTACCGGGCCGGGCCGCCTCTACCGGCAAGCCGTCGAATCCCGCGACGATCTCGTACCATCGGCTGTCACCGGCTGAGCCGGGGCCGAGCGACGACACCACAGATCCACCGAACGAACCCGAGGGAGCAGGCCATGGCTGACCAAGCCGGCAAGGACGCCAAGGCGCAGCTGAAGGCCGCCAAGCAGGCCGAGAAGGCGCGCCGCAAAGCCAGCACCGACCCGGCCGACATGGGTCGGCTGCGCCAGATCCAACGCGCCTACCAGCTGACCCACGAGTACGACAAGCAGCTGCCGCTGTGGGTGTTCGGCCCCTGGGTCGCCATCCTCGTGATCGCCCTGGTGATCGGCTTCGTGGTCGGGCACCCCATCTACGCGGGGATCCTCGGACTGACCCTGGGCATGCTGGCGGCGATGATCTTCCTGGTCCGGCGGACCAAGAAGGCCACCTACAAGCGCTACGCCGGCCAGGCCGGCTCCGCGGAGGTCGCGCTCTCGATGCTGCCGAAGGCGTGGGTCTCCAAGCCCGTCATCGCGGTGACCCGGCAGCAGGACGCCGTCCACCGCACCCTCGGCCCCGGCGGCCTGGTGCTGATCGGCGAGGGCGAGCCCGGCCGCCTCAAGGCGCTGCTGGCGAGCGAGGTGCGCAAGCACGAGCGGGTGGCGTACGGGGTGAAGGTGACCACGATCGTGATGGGCGACAAGGAGGGCCAGGTCCCCCTGGACAAGCTGGCCGACCACATCAAGAAGCTGCCCAAGACCCTGCAGGCCAACCAGGTGACCGACATCCGGCAGCGGCTGCGCGCCCTGGACGCCGTCCGGCCCCAGCTGCCGATGCCCAAGGGTCCGATGCCGACCAGCGCCCGTCAGGTCAAGGGCTCTCGTCAGGCGATGCGCGGCCGATAGGGCCCGAGCGCAAGGCTCGAGCACCGGCGAGCGAGCTCCCTCGCGAGCGACCGAGAGCGAAGCGCCGGATCTGTCTGGACCGACGAGTGAGCAGACACGCCTTGTCGTCTGCGAACGAGGAGGGAAGACAGATCCCGACAGCGCGTAGCGAACAGCGAGTGAGGATCAACAGCATGGTCAACGTCGTCAACGCCGAGCGCGTCAGTGTGCAGTACGGCACCCGGCTCGTGCTGGACGAGGTGAGTCTCGGCGTCTCGGCCGGAGACGTCATCGGGGTGGTGGGGCGCAACGGTTCCGGCAAGACGACGCTGCTCCGCGTCCTCAACGGCATCGACGAGCCCGACTCCGGTCGAGTGGTGCGGACGGCGTCGGCCTCGATCGGCTACCTGCACCAGGCCGACGACTTCGCGCCGGAGGCGACCGTGCGGGACGTCATCGTGCACGGCGAGGCCGATCACGTCTGGGCGGCGGACGCCTGGACCCGGGCCCTGGTCGAGCACCTGCTCGGGGCGGTCGACCTGGACAGCCCGGTGGGCCAGCTCAGCGGTGGCGAACGGCGCCGGACGGCCCTGGTCGCGCTGATGCTCGGCGGGCACGACCTGCTGGTGCTCGACGAGCCGACCAACCACCTGGACGTCGAGGCCGTCGACTGGCTGGCCAAGCACCTGCGCACGCTGCAGGACCGGGGCACGGCGATGCTCGTGGTCAGCCACGACCGGTGGTTCCTGGACGCCGTCTGCTCGCGGGTCTGGGAGGTCCACGACGGTGTCGTCGACGCGTACGACGGCGGTTACGCGGCGTACGTGCTGGCCCGGGCGGAGCGGTCCCGGCAGGCGTCTCAGCTGGCCACCCGACGCAAGAACCTGCTGCGCAAGGAGCTCGCCTGGTTGCGCCGGGGTGCCCCGGCCCGCACCTCGAAGCCGAAGTTCCGGATCGACGCGGCCAACGTGCTGATCGAGGACGAGCCGCCGCCGCGGGACCGGCTGGAGCTGGAGCGGTTCTCCGTGACCCGGCTGGGCAAGGACGTGTTCGACCTGACCGACGTCACCGTGGCCATCCCCGGCCGCACCCTGATCTCCGACCTGTCCTGGTCGATCGGACCGGGCGACCGGATCGGTCTGATCGGCATCAACGGGGCCGGCAAGACGACCCTGCTCCGGCTGCTGACCGGGGACCTGGCGCCGGACTCCGGCCGGGTCAAGCGCGGCCGCACGATCGACATCGGGCACCTGTCGCAGGCCATGAACGAGCTTCCGGCCGGTGAGCGGGTGCTGGACCTGGTCAGTCGCGAGCGACGGGTCACCCAGGTCGCCTCGGGCAAGGAGGTGACCGCGACCAGCCTGCTGGAGGACTTCGGGTTCACCGGTGAGCGCCTGACCACCCGGGTCGGTGACCTGTCCGGCGGGGAGCGCCGCCGGCTGCAGCTGCTGCGGCTGCTGATCGGCGAGCCGAACGTGCTGCTGCTGGATGAGCCGACCAACGACCTGGACATCGACACGCTCACGGTCGTGGAGGACTACCTCGACTCCTGGCCGGGCACGCTGATCGTGGTCAGCCACGACCGGTACTTCCTGGAGCGGGTCTGCGATGTCACGTACGCGCTGCTCGGCGACGGGAGCTGCGTGCTGCTCCCGGGCGGGGTCGACCAGTACCTGGAGATCCGGCATGCCGCCGAGCGCGCCGGCTCCGGCCCCGGCTCCGCGAGCGCAGCACCGGGGGGAGCGGCCGGCACTCCCGGCACCAACACGCCCTCCCCGGCCGAGACCCGCCAGGCCCGCAAGGACCTGGCCCGGATCGAGAGCCAGCTGGCCAAGCTGGACCGCCGGGTGGCGAAGCTGCACGAGCAGATGGCCGAGACGGCCAGCGACTACGGCAAGCTGGCCGAGCTCCAGCAGCAGCTGACGGCGGCCACCGACGAGCAGGCCCAGCTCGAAGAGGCCTGGCTGACCTCCGCCGAGACCCTCGACTGACTTCCCCCCGAACCCCGCGTTTTGTGCCGGTATCCCGGTCTGTTGATGTTCCTGCTCCAGAAAGCTGGGGCCTGCGGCCGCGAGGTAGGTTGGCGCGCATGAGCGTGCTCACCGTCGACTCGTTGCTCTCCGCGCTGCCCGCCGGCGTCGTCGTCACCGATCCCGCCACCGTCGAGAACTACCGGTACGACTGGTCGCGCGACCCCGGCGCCGGTACGCCGCTCGCGGTGGCCCGACCGATCGACGCGGCCCAGGTGCAGACCGTCGTCCGCTGGTGCGCCGACAACCGGGTGCCGATCGTGCCGCGCGGCGCCGGCACGAGTCTGTCCGGCGGCTCGTCGGCCGTCAGCAACGGCATCGTGCTGTCGCTCGAGCGGATGCGGGCCATCGAGATCGACACCACCACCCGGGTCGCGGTGGTCGAACCCGGAGCGTTCAACGCCGAGGTCAAGGCGGCGGCCGCCGCGCACGGGCTCTGGTATCCCCCGGACCCGTCGTCGTACGAGATCTGCTCCATCGGCGGCAACGTCGCCACCAACGCGGGCGGTCTGTGCTGCGTGAAGTACGGCGTGACCACCGACTACGTGCTCGGCCTGGACGTCGTGCTCGCCGACGGTGAGCTGATCACCCTGGGTGGCAAGCGGATCAAGGACGTCGCCGGTCTCTCCCTGCTCAAGCTGTTCGTCGGCTCCGAGGGGACGCTCGGCATCATCACCCGGGCGGTGCTGCGACTGCTGCCGGCCCAGCCGCCCAAGGCCACCCTGGTGGCCACCTTCCCGGATCCCGAGGCGGCCGCCCGCGCCGTGGTCGCCCTGGGCATGGTGGCGCGGCCGTCCATGGTCGAGCTGATGGACAACGCCTCGATCAACATCGTGGAGGACTACCGGTCGATGGGCCTGGACCGGGACGCCGGCGCGCTGCTGCTCGTCCAGTCCGACGCTCCGGGCGTCGCCTGCACGGCGGAGATCGCGCTGGCCGAGGAGGCCTGCCAGCGGTACGGAGCCACCGAGTGCTTCAGCACCGACGACGCCGAGGAGGGCGAGATGTTCGCCGAGGCCCGGCGGATCTTCTTCCCGGCCGTGGAGGGACGCGGAGCGCTGATGCTGGAGGACGTCGGCGCCCCGGTCCCCCAGCTGCCGGCCCTGTTCGCCGGGATCGCCGCCATCGCCGCCCACCGCAGGGTCGACATCCCCGTGGTGGCGCACGCCGGCGACGGCAACACCCACCCGACCATCGTGTTCGACCCGGCCGACACCGCGGCCCGGGACCGGGCGGCGCTGGCCTTCACCGAGATCATGGGGCTCGCGCTCTCCCTCGGCGGCACCATCACCGGTGAGCACGGCATCGGGCGGCTCAAGAAGGAGCTGTTGCCCAGCCAGCTGGGACCGCGGGTGACCCGGCTGAACCAGCAGGTCAAGCAGCTGCTCGACCCGGACAACATCCTCAACCCGGGCGCGATCTTCTGAGTTGACGGGTGGTCGTGCGAATCCGGGCGCCATCCTCTAGGCCACTGGGCCCCAGGCCTCTGGGCCAACCCCGGGCGTGAACATTATGTCACTTCGAATCGAGTTTCGCCTTGCCGGGACGTTCCTGCTGGGTGTGGGGCGGGTCGATGCTCGGCGTCGAGTCCGGGGGCGGCAGGGGGGTCGACGGGACCACCTGGTCCACCGGGTCCGCCGGTGTCGAAGATTCCGTCATCGACGGATTCCCCCGGAGTCGACGGTCCACCGGAGCTCGAAGATTCGTCGATTCGACGGGAACCATCGCGTCCGGCCGTGCCGGGCCGGAAAGCCGTCGAATGACGGAAAGTTCGAGCCAGCCGGCGCTGAGGCCCTGATGGGAAGCCGTTCGATTGACGGAAACTTCGTGCGCGTACGGCAGTGCCGACCCGGAAGCCGTCGACTGACGGAAGTTCAGGCTCGGACGGACAGCGCCGACCCGGGAGCCGTCGACTGACGGAAAGTTCAAGCCAGCGGCCCGAGGGCCGACGACAAGCCGTCGACCGACGGAAATTCAGGCGCGTACGGACAGCGTCCACCCGGAATCCGTCGATTGACGGAACGTTCAAGCGAGACCCGATCCGAACGCACCCGAGCCAGC
>CAVXBJ010000039.1:0-78068 GCA_963759915.1 uncultured Actinomycetota bacterium
TGGCCTCCTGCGGTTCGGCGGTCGTCATGCAGCATTCCTTCGGTCGGTGGGAACGAGTCCAGGTCGTTCGGCGAGTCGCCGGTTCAGGCCGGTGACCAGCCCCGGGCCGGCGTAGATGAAGCCGGTGTAGAGCTGGATCAGGCGGGCGCCGGCGTCGAGCAGCGCCGCGCCGTCGTCGACCGACATCACCCCACCCACCCCGATCACCGGCAGCTCGGTCCGGGCGGCCAGGAAGCCGACCACCTGGCGGGCCCGGACGGTCAGCGGCGCACCGGACAGTCCCCCGGCCTCGGCGGCCCGCGCTGCCTCGCGCGGGTCGACCCCGGACCGGGACAGGGTGGTGTTGGTCGCGATCAACCCGGCCGCGCCGGCGGTCTCGACCACGTCGACGGCCTGCTCGAGTGCCTCGTCGGTCAGGTCGGGGGCGAGCTTGACGAACACCGGTACGGGGTCGGCGCCGCCCGGCCAACCGGTTCGCCTCGGTGGTCAGCGACGTGAGCAGAGCCGTCAGGCTGTCGGCGTCCTGCAGGGCTCGCAGACCCGGGGTGTTGGGGCTGGACACGTTGACGGCGACGTAGTCGGCGTACGGGGCCAGCAGCCGCAGCGAGGTGAGGTAGTCCTCCGCCGCCTCCTCCAGCGGGGTCACCTTCGACTTGCCGATGGAGATGCCGACCGGCATGCCCACCGCCCCGTTGCCGCGGGCCACACCCGCCGCCGCCAGCCGCCCGGCCAGCGCCGCCGCACCGGCGTTGTTGAAGCCCATCCGGTTGACGATCGCCCGGCTCCGGGGCAGCCGGAACAGCCGGGGCCGGTCGTTGCCGGGCTGGGCCTGGCCGTGACCGTGCCCAGCTCGGCGAAGCCGAAGCCCAGCGCGGCCCAGGACCGGACGGCGACACCGTTCTTGTCCAGTCCGGCCGCCACCCCCACCGGGCTGGGGAAGTCGATCCCGGCCACGGTGACGGGCCGCCGGTGGCGGGCCAGCAGCGCGCCCGTCGCGGCCCGGACCGGTGCCAGCTGGCCCACGGTGCGCAGCGACGTCAGGGTCTGCTCGTGCACCCGCTCGGCGTCGCCGCCGTACGCCCGGAACAGGAGGGGGCGGACGAGTCGGCGGTAGATCATCGGGTGCGGCCGGCCGTCACCGAGTCAGGTCCGTGCCCAGGTCGGCAGACCAGGACTGCAGAGAGCGAACCCCGATGTGGCCTTCCCGGATGGCCTCGATCCCCTGCACGGCCGCGGCCAGGCCCTGCACCGTGGTCACGCAGGGCACGTTGCGGAGCACGGCGGCGGTGCGGATCTCGTACCCGTCGAAGCGTGGTCGGCCGTCCGGGCTGAGCCCGTGCGGGGTGTTGAAGATCAGGTCGACCTCGTCGTCCAGGATCGCCTGCACGATGGTCTTCTCCCCGTCCGGGCCGGGGCCGGCGCTGTGCTTGCGCACGGTCCGCACCTTCACCCCGTGGCGGCGCAGCATCGAGGCCGTGCCCGCGGTGGCCAGCAGCTCGAACCCGAGATCGGCCAGCCGCTTGACCGGGAAGATGACGAACCGCTTGTCCCGGTTGGCCACCGAGACGAACACGGTGCCGCGGCTCGGCAGCGGACCGAAGGCGGCCACCTGGCTCTTGGCGAAGGCCGTGCCGAACGCGATGTCGATGCCCATCACCTCACCGGTGGACTTCATCTCCGGCCCGAGGATGGTGTCGACCGAGGTGCCGTCCACCGTCCGGAACCGGTTGAACGGCATCACCGCTTCCTTGACCGCGATCGGTCCGGTGTGCGACTCGGCCGCGCCGTCGCCGACCGGACGCAGCAGTCCCTCGCCGCGCAGGGTGGTGATGCTCGCCCCCAGCATCACGCGCGCGGCCGCCTTGGCCAGCGGGGTGGCGGTCGCCTTGGAGACGAACGGCACCGTGCGCGAGGCCCGCGGGTTGGCCTCCAGCACGAACAGCGTGTCACCGGCCAGCGCGAACTGGATGTTGATCAGCCCGCGCACCCCGACCCCGTCGGCGATGGCCCGGGTGGACTCCCGGATCCGGTCGACCACCTCCGCCCCCAGGGTGATCGGGGGCAGCGCGCAGGCGGAGTCGCCGGAGTGGATGCCGGCCTCCTCGATGTGCTCCATCACGCCACCGAGGTAGAGCTCGCTGCCGTCGTAGAGCGCGTCGACGTCGATCTCCACCGCGTCGTCGAGGAACTGGTCGACCAGCACCGGGTGCTCCGGGGAGACCTGGGTGGCCCGGTCGATGTAGGAGGCCAGGGTGCTCTCGTCGTAGACGATCTCCATCCCCCGCCCGCCCAGCACGTACGAGGGCCGCACCAGCACCGGGTAGCCGATCACCTCGGCGATCCGCTGAGCCTCGGCGAAGGACCGGGCCATCCCGTGCTTCGGGGCGGGCAGGTTCGCCTCGGCCAGCACCTGGCCGAACGCCCCCCGCTCCTCGGCCAGGTGGATGGCCTCCGGGCTGGTGCCCACCACCGGGACGCCGGCGTCCTTGAGGGCCTGGGCCAGCCGCAGCGGCGTCTGGCCGCCGAGCTGGACGACCACGCCGGCGATCGGACCGGCGGCCGCCTCGGCGTGGTAGATCTCGAGCACGTCCTCCAGCGTCAGCGGCTCGAAGTAGAGCCGGTCGGCGGTGTCGTAGTCGGTGGAGACCGTCTCCGGGTTGCAGTTGATCATGATCGTCTCGTACCCGACGGCGTCGTCGGCGGAGCCGAGCCCGGGGGTGATGACGTCCGGCGCAGAGGAGAGGGCCATCGCGGCGTGCACGCAGGAGTAGTCGAACTCGATCCCCTGGCCGATCCGGTTCGGGTCCGCTGCCCAGGATCAGCACCGCGGGTCGGGTGCGCGGCTCGACCTCGGTCTCGTCGTCGTAGGAGCTGTAGTGGTACGGCGTCGTGGCGGCGAACTCCGCGGCGCAGGTGTCCACCGTCTTGTAGACCGGCCGGATCCCGAGCGCC
Organism: uncultured Actinomycetota bacterium; assembly: GCA_963759915.1. Lineage (GTDB taxonomy): Bacteria > Actinomycetota > Actinomycetes > Propionibacteriales > Propionibacteriaceae > Microlunatus. The sequence goes on from CAVXBJ010000039.1 coordinate 2,953, forward strand.
CACCGGACCCCCCGGACCACGTCCTCCCGCAGGTGCCGCAGGGCGGCGATCTGGGCGTCGGAGAAGCCGTGCCGCTTGGCCGTCCGCAGCAGCGCCGGGGTCAGCTCGGCGGCGGCCTCGACCTGGGCCGCGACCTCCTGCAGCAGCACCAGCTGGTCGACGAACCAGGGATCGATCTTGGTGGCCTCGTGGACCTGCTCGGGTGTGGCGCCCGCCCGCAGCGCCTGCATGACGACCTGCAGCCGGCCGTCGTGCGGACGCGACGCCACCCTGAGCAGCTCGTCGACGTCGGCCGGGCTGACCGGGCGCACCCAGTCGAACGGGGCCTTCGGGTCCTCCAGGCTGCGCAGGGCCTTGCCCAGCGCCTCGGTGAAGTTGCGGCCGATGCCCATGGCCTCGCCGACGCTCTTCATGTGCGTGGTGAGGGTGTCCTCGGCGGCCGGGAACTTCTCGAACGCGAACCGCGGCACCTTGACGATCACGTAGTCCAGCGTCGGCTCGAAGCTGGCCGGGGTGACCTGGGTGATGTCGTTGGGGATCTCGTCCAGGGTGTAGCCGATCGCGACCTTGGCGGCGATCTTGGCGATCGGGAACCCGGTCGCCTTGGAGGCCAGCGCGCTGGAGCGGGACACCCGGGGGTTCATCTCGATCACGATCATCCGGCCGGTGGCCGGGTCGATGGCGAACTGGATGTTGCAGCCGCCGGTGTCCACGCCGACGGCGCGGATGATGCCGATGGCCACGTCGCGCATCCGCTGGTACTCGCGGTCGGTCAGCGTCATGGCCGGGGCCACGGTGATCGAGTCGCCGGTGTGCACGCCCATCGGGTCGAAGTTCTCGATGGAGCAGACGATCACCACGTTGTCCGCGCGGTCGCGCATGACCTCGAGCTCGTACTCCTTCCAGCCCAGGATCGACTCCTCGATCAGCACCTCGGTGGTCGGGCTGGCGGCCAGACCGGCGCCGGCGATCCGCCGGAGCTCGCCCTCGTCGTGCGCGAAGCCGGAACCGACCCCGCCCATGGTGAAGCTGGGCCGGACCACCAGCGGGTAGCCGAGCTCGCCGGCCGCGCCCAGCACGTCGTCGATGGTGTGGCAGATGAGGCTGCGGGCCACGCCGACGTCCGGGAGCTCGTCGTCGGTGTCGAGCCGGTCGGGAGCCAGCTCGAGGTTCTCCACGATCGCCTTGAACTGCTCCCGGTTCTCACCCCGCTGGATGGCCTCCACCGAGGCACCGATCAGCTCGACGCCGTACTTCTCCAGCACCCCGTTGTCGTGCAGGGCGATGGCCGCGTTGAGAGCGGTCTGGCCGCCGAGGGTGGCGAGCAGGGCGTCGGGACGCTCCTTGGCGATCACCAGCTCGACGAACTCGGGGGTGATCGGCTCGATGTAGGTCGCGTCGGCGAACTCCGGATCGGTCATGATCGTGGCCGGGTTGGAGTTGACCAGGATGACCCGGAACCCCTCCTCCCGGAGCACCCGACAGGCCTGGGTGCCGGAGTAGTCGAACTCGCAGGCCTGACCGATCACGATCGGCCCGGAGCCGATGACCAGGATGGAGCTGATGTCGGTCCGCTTCGGCATCAGCGATCCCCTCCCTCGCGGTTGGCTGATCGCGCACTCATCAGGTCGACGAAGCGGTCGAACAGGTAGCTGGCGTCGTGCGGGCCGGCCGCCGCCTCCGGGTGGTACTGCACCGAGAACGAGATCAGCTCGCCGTCGGCGTCGCGCAGCTCGAGACCCTCGACGACGTCGTCGTTCAGACCGACGTGGCTGACCGTCGCGATCCCGTACGGGGTCTGGGTCGGCTGCCCCAGCGGGGCGTCGACGGCGAAGCCGTGGTTGTGGGCGGTGATCTCGACCCGCCGGGTGGTCAGGTCCATCACCGGCTGGTTGATGCCGCGGTGCCCGTACGTCAGCTTGTAGGTGCCGAAGCCCAGGGCGCGGCCGAACAGCTGGTTGCCGAAGCAGATGCCGAAGTACGGGATGCCGGCCGCCAGCACCTCGCGCAGCACCTCCACCGGCCCTTCCGCGGCCTCCGGGTCACCGGGTCCGTTGGAGAAGAAGACCCCGTCCGGGTTCCGGGCCGCGATGTCGGCGAAGGTCGCGGTGGCGGGCAGGACATGGGTCTCGATCCCCCGCTCGGACATCCGGTACGGGGTCATCGACTTGATGCCCAGGTCGAGCGCGACCACGGTCTGCCGCTTCTCACCGCGGGCCTCGATCACGTACGCGTCGTCGGTGCTGACCTCGTCGGCCAGGTGGGCGCCGAGCATGCTCGGCTGCTCCAGCACCCGGGCCAGCAGGGCGGCGGGATCGCTCTCGACGCTGGAGACGCCGACCCGCATGGCCCCGCGCTCGCGCAGGTGCCGGGTGAGCGCCCGGGTGTCGACGTCGGACATCCCCACGATGCCCTGCGCCGCGAGCTCGTCACCCAGGCTGCGCCGGGACCGCCAGTTGGAGGGGACCCGGGCGGCGTCGCGGATCACGTAGCCGGCGACCCAGATCCGGCCGGACTCGTCGTCCTCGTCGTTCCAACCGGTGTTGCCGATGTGCGGCGCGGTGGCGACCACGACCTGACGGGCGTAGCTGGGGTCGGTGAGCGTCTCCTGGTAACCCGACATGGCGGTGGCGAACACCGCCTCGCCGAAGGTCTCCCCGATCGCGCCGAAGGCACTGCCGCGGAAGGTCCTCCCGTCTTCGAGAACGAGGATCGCCTCGGGGACCTGCGACGTGGTCGCGGGCGTGGGAGAACCAGCAGCGTGCATGACCGTCCTTTCCTGCCTCACTGGACAGGTCTTAAAGGGTGGCTTTGACCGCGTCCGAGGGTAGCAGTCTTCGGAGGGTCCCCCGGACACGCGCGCGGTATTTAGTTGCGCTATGCATATCCCGTGTCTATAGTTGCATGAAGCAAGCAACGAGGCTCAGCCGTCACCACCCACTGCCGAAGTCGCAGGAGATCTGCCGTGTCCGCCACTGTCGCCCCACGCCGCGCCGCCGAGCCGGCACTCATGACCCACCGCCAGATCCTCGAGGCGATGACCGGTCTGCTGGCCGCCCTGTTCACCGCCATGCTCTCGTCCACGATCGTGTCGGTGGCCCTGCCCACGATCATCGGCGACCTGGCCGGCACCCAGCGCCAGTACACCTGGGTGATCACCGCCGCCCTGCTGGCCACCACGGTCTCCACCCCCATCTGGGGCAAGCTGGCCGATCTGTTCGACAAGAAGCGGCTGGTCCAGGTGGCCATCGTCATCTTCGTCGCCGGCTCCGTCGCCGCCGGGTTCGCCCAGACGGTCCCCTTCCTGCTCGCCATGCGGGTGGTCCAGGGTCTCGGGATGGGCGGTCTGACCGCCCTGGTCCAGGCGATCATGGGCACGATCATCGCTCCGCGTGAGCGCGGCCGGTACGCCGGCTACATGGGCTCGGTGATGGCCGTGAGCACGGTCTCCGGTCCGCTGCTCGGTGGCCTGCTGGTCGACACCGCCCTCGGCTGGCGCTGGTGCTTCTTCGTCTGCGTACCGCTGGCGGTCATCTCGCTGTTCGTGATCCAGTCCACGCTGAAGGTGTTCGACGTGGGTCGCCAGCAGCCCACCATCGACTACCTCGGCGCCCTGCTGCTGGCCGGCACCGCCAGCCTGCCGATGCTGTGGGTGACCTTCGCCGGCAACGACTTCGGCTGGTGGAGCTGGCAGACCGCCGCCTTCCTCGGTTCGACCGCCGTCCTGCTGGCCGTCACCGTGTGGTGGGAGCTGCGGGCCCCGGAGCCGCTGGTGCCGCTGCGGCTGCTGGCCAACCGGACCGCCGTCCTGGTCATCATCGCCAGCGTGTCGGTGGGCATCGGCCTGTTCGGGGGCACCACCTTCCTGGGGCAGTACTTCCAGCTGGCGCGTGGCTACAGCCCGACCCACGCCGGGCTGCTGACCATCCCGCTGATGGCCGCGCTGCTGCTGTCGTCCACGTTGTGCGGTCAGCTCGTCAGCCGCACCGGACGCTTCAAGCGGTTCCTGGTGGGTGGAGCCGTCGCGCTGACCGCCGGTCTGGCCGTGCTCGGCAGCATCGACCACACCACCCCGATCTGGTTCATCATGATCGGGATGGCGCTGATGGGCCTCGGGGTGGGCGCCATGATGCAGAACCTGGTGCTGGCCGTGCAGAACACCGTCGACGTCAAAGACATCGGGTCCACCTCGGCGAGCATCGCGTTCTTCCGCTCGCTCGGTGGTGCGCTGGGCGTGTCGGTGCTCGGCGCCGTGCTGGCCGACCACGTGCAGAAGCTGATCGTCGACGGCCTGGCCGCGCTGGGGATCAGCGGCAGCGGCTCGGCCCCGGCCAGCCTGGACCTGTCCCACCTGCCGGCTCCGGTCGTGCAGATCATCCGCGGCGCGTACGGCGACGCCACCGGCCTGATCTTCCTGATCGGCGCGGGTGCCGCCCTGGTGTCGCTGATCGCGGTGGCCCTGATCAAGGAGGTCCCGCTGCGGAGCACGATCGCCCTGAAGACCGAACCGGGCTCGAGTGCCGCCGGCGAGCCGAGCAAGGTGACGACTGTGACCAGCCCCGCCCCCCGGCGGCTGCTGGAGGAGCCGGTGGGCGCGTCCTCGCGCTGATCCGCAGCTCGGACGGGGGGTCGGTCAGGCGATGTCGGCGGCGGTGGGCACCGGGGTCGCCTTGGTCTCGACGACCGTCCGCAGCACGCCGTTGACGAACTTCGGCGAGTCGTCGGTGGACAGCTGGGAGGCCAGCCCGACGGCCTCCGAGACGGCCACCGCATCCGGTACGGACGTGTGGTCGATCTCGAACACCGCGATGCGCATGATCGTCCGGTCCACCCGGGGCAGCCGCTGCAGGCTCCAGCCGTCGGCCAGGGCCAGCACGATCCGGGCGTCGATGGCGTCGCGGTGGCTGCTGACCCCTTGGACCAGCGTGGTGGTGAAGTCACGCACCGGCGGCTCGGCGTCGGCCGAGCGCTCGGCCAACGTGGTCAGCACGTCGTTGTCCCGCAGGTCGGCCTCGAACAAGATGTCGAGGGCGCGCTTGCGGGCCTTGGTCTGGGTGCTGCTGTGGGTGGTGCGCGTGGTCATCGGAGGTTCTTCGCTGGTCGGTCCGGCTCAGGAGCCGACGCGGCCGAGGTAGTCGCCCGTACGGGTGTCGACCTTGACCTTCTCGCCGGTGGTCAGGAACAGCGGCACCTGGATCTGCAGCCCGGTCTCCACCGTGGCCGGCTTGGTGCCGCCGGTGCTGCGGTCACCCTGCAGGCCCGGCTCGGTGTAGGTGACCTCGAGCTCGACCGACGCCGGCAGGTCGATGTAGAGCGGGTTCTCCTCGTGGATCGCGACGGTCGCGTTCTGCCCCTCGAGCAGGTAGTTCTTCGCGTCGCCCACGGTCTCGTCGGCGATGGAGAGCTGCTCGTAGCTGCTGATGTCCATGAAGACGAAGCCGGTGCCGTCGTGGTAGAGGTACTGCATCTCGCGCCGGTCGACGTTGGCGGTGTCGACCTTGGTGTCGGAGTTGAACGTGCGATCGACGACCTTGCCGGACAGCACGTGCTTGAGCTTGGTCCGGACGACGGTGTTGCCCTTGCCCGGCTTGTGGTGCTGGAACCAGACCACCGACCACAGCTGACCGTCGAGGTCCAGCACCATCCCGTTCTTCAGATCGTTCGTCGACGCCACGTCGTTGCCCTTCGCGTACTTGGTGAGTTCGTGTGGCCCACGCGGGGCCAGCGAGTCAGTCTAGTCGCTGCGCACCGTCGGTTGATCCCGCTGCGCCGGGACACTCGAGCGGCTCAGCCGGCCGACCACGGCGTGTCGCGCTCGTAGAACCCCCTGAACCCCGCGTTTGTCCGCCGCTGCGCCAACGCCTCCCGGGTCGTGGCCACCACGTAGGCGGGATCCTGGTCGAGCATGTGCCAGGTGAACCGCAGCACCAGCCAGCCACGGAGCATCAGCGCGTTCTGCCGGACCCGGTCGCTCTCGAAGAGATCCACGTCGCTCTCGTGCAGGCGACCGTCGATCTCGCTCGCGACCCGCTCCCGCCGGAAGGCGAAGTCGAGGTAGTACGTGCCGACGTCGGGGACCACGGTCTTCAGGTTGGTGGACCAGCCGTCGATGCCGGCCCGCCGGTAGATCCGCTGCGCCAGTCGCTCGGCTGCTGACCACGGCTCGTCGCGGGAGTCCAGCAGCACCCGCCGGCGGTCGGTGTGACCGCGGCGATGGCGGGTGAGCTCGATGGCCTCGTGCATGCTCGGCAACGATGCGACGCGCTTGCGCAGGGCGATGTCGATCGGGTCGGTGAAGTCGGAGGTGGCCAGCTCGACCGCAGTGAGCGCGGGCACGGTGGTGCGAACGTGCTCGACCTCCCGGACCAGGTCCGGAGGGATCCGTCGCTCGACGAAAGTGAATCCTCGCTGGCCCGCGTGCCGGACCGGTGAGGCCACCAAGAGCGGCCCGACCGCGATCTCCGGCCAGTAGGTCAGCGCCGCCGCTGCTCGACCACAGATCACCGCGGACGGGTCCCAGCGCGCCACGGCGGCGGCCTTGGTCGTGACCTCGTCGGCCCGACCTGCGTCGACGTAGACACCCGGGAGCAGGCGCCGGAGTCGGCCTGCTTCGGTGCCCCGAAGGACCGCGTGACGCAGGTAGCGGTGGTCTCGGACCAGGAGAACGGGGTCTTCGGTCAGGAGGTGCTCGATCAGCGTGTCGCTCTTCACGACAAGAATCTGTGGATCCCGGTCGACATCGACCGGGGTGCCGGCGAATCTGTGGACAGGGACAGGAGCTCGCCCGCCCTGTGGATGAGCCGCCATCGGGACAAACCTGCGGCTCAATGGGCCGCCGAGGTGCGACACGCCGACCTGTGACCGATGAGGCGCGGGTTCGTCCGGCTCTCACGTCGGCCGGGACCAGCTCGGCCGAGCCCGAACCTCAGACGATGCTGAAGCCGGACGGGAGACCTGCTCGGCCGGTCAGCGCGCGCACCACCACCGGGGCCTCGTCGGTGAGCGCGACGACGGCGGCGGCCAGCTGCAGCGCGCCCCGCCACACCTGCGACCCGAAGGCCGGCGGCGCGACGCCGAGGGCGTCGGCGATGTCCACGCCGTGCACCACCAGCTCGAAGGTGCGGGTCTCCAGGTAGACCGACAGCCGCATGCCGCCCGCGATGGTCGCGATCACCGGGTCTCCGGCCGGCTCGCACTGGGGCAGGACGCGATCCACGATCGCGGTGAACGCCTCCGCCGGTCGGGGGCCGAGAGCCTCGCCGGCGTCGCGGCCGCGCTGGGCGACCCCTCCACCGGCGTCCGCCGCGAGGCGTCGCCCGGCTGCCACGTAGGCCGCGGCGGTCGCCAGGTCCTCCCGCTCCGCCGGCCGCTGGAGATAGGTCTCGACGGTCAGCAGCGATCGGCTGGTGTGGCCGACGAGCGCGCGGAGATCCCACTCCCCCAGCCCGGGGCCGTCCCAGCGCTCCGGTGGGATCGTGTCCACCAGGGCAGCCACGGCCCGCGCCGCCTGGCCGAAGAGATCCGCCGACCTGTGCACCGAGCTCATCTTCGCTCCCTCCCCCTCATGAGAACAGCCGGGCGATGATCGCGCTCGTGCCGAACGCCACCGCGAGGAACAACACGCATCGTCCCAGGAACAGGGCGACCGCGAACAGCCAGGCCGGCATCCTGGTCGCCGGGACGAGGAACTGCACCGCGAACACCGGTGGCAGTCCGGTCGCCCCGGACAAGAAGATGATCGCCGACCCCCAACGGCTGTGCCCGATCAGGTCCAGCAGCCGCGCCGACCATCGACGGTAGGCCGACCTGACCCGTCCGGGCGCGCCCTGGTCGGGCTTCGCCGCCCCGCGCTCGCGCAGCCGGGTGATCCGCCGCTGCAGGAAGGCGAGCCGGGTGCCGTGCCGCAGACCCAGCACGATGGCGGTCTTGCCGATCGTCTGACCGACGGCCACGCCGATCGCGACCGTCACCTCCGCGGCCAGCCCCAGGGCCTGGGCCGCCACGATGTAGACCTCGGAGTTGAAGACCGGGATGAACGACGACAGCAACCCGTAACCGACGGAGGCGAGGAACTCGGTGACCAGCCGCCAGTCCATCTCAGCGGTGCCCCATCTAGGAGATGGCCGCGTACGCCGACGCGAGCAGCTCCGGCTCGGGTCCGGCCAGGATGGCCGGTCGGGCCAGCCCGTGCAGGACGACGAAGCGCAACGTCGAGCCCCGCGACTTCTTGTCCACCGCCATCAGCGCCCGCAGCTCGGCGTACGCATCCGCGCGGTAGCTGGTCGGCAGCTGCAGCGAGGACAGCACGCTGCGGTGCCGCTCCACCAGATCGGTGTCGATCAGCCCGGCCCGCCGGGCGAGCTCGGCGACGAACACCATGCCGGCGCTGATCGCCTCGCCGTGCCGCCAGCGGTACTGCTCGTGCTGCTCGATCGCGTGTCCCAGGGTGTGGCCGTAGTTGAGCGCCTCGCGCCCGACCCGGGTGCCGACCGAGGTCGACTCGCGCAGGTCGGCGGAGACGACGGTGGCCTTGACCTGCACGGCCCGCCGGACGAGCTCGGCCAGCACCGGCCCCGCCGGATCGAGAGCGGCCGCCGGATCGTTCTCGACCAGGGTGAGGATCTCCGGGTCGGCGATGAAGCCGCACTTCACCACCTCGGCCAGGCCGGAGCGCAGCTCGGGGACCGGCAGCTCGGTCAGGGTGTCGAGGTCGCAGAGGACCCCGACCGGCTCGTAGAACGCCCCGACCAGGTTCTTGCCCTCGGGCGTGTTGATCCCGGTCTTGCCGCCCACGGCCGCGTCGACCATGGCCAGCAGGGAGGTGGGCACGGTGACCAGCCGCACCCCGCGCAACCAGGTCGCCGCGACGAAGCCGGCCAGGTCGGTCGTGGAGCCGCCACCGAGCCCGACCACCGCGTCGGAGCGGGTGAAGCCGGCCGAGCCGAGCACGGACCAGCAGCGCGCAGCGACCTGCGCGGTCTTGGCGGCCTCGCCGTCGGGTACGTCGATGCGGACCGGCTCGATGCCGGCCTCGCTCAGCGCGTGCACCACCCGCTCGGCGGCGTCGACCATCGTCGGCGGGTGCAGCACCGCGGCCTTGCGGACCCCGTCGCCGACCAGCGCCGGGATCCGATCGTGCAGGTGGTGGCCGATCAGCACCTCGTACGGGTGGTCGGCGGAGACCTGCACGGTCTCGAGGCTCATGCGGGTCCCGGCGTCATGCGGGCAGCCCGTCGACGACCACGAGCACGACCTCGTCGGCGGTGCGATCGTCGGTGGCCACGGTCACGGTGGCGACCTCGGCGTACAGGGGGGTCCGCTGGTTCAGCAGCTGGATCAGCCGGCCGCGCACGTTGCCCAGCAGCAGCGGCCGGGCGGAGTTCAGCCCGACCCGGTCGGCGGCCGCACCGGCGGACACCTGCAACCAGACCACGTGCTGGTCGGCCAGGGCCTGCCGGACGACCGGGGACAGCACCGCACCACCGCCCAGGGAGATCACCGCCGGCAGGTCGAGCAGCTCGAGGGTGGTCGCCCTCCTCCAGCGCGCGGAAGGCCGGCTCGCCCTCGTCGACGAAGATCTCCGCGATCGGCTTGCCGGCCCGTTCCTCGATCACGGCGTCCACGTCGATGAAGTCCCGGCCCAGCTCCGCGGCCAGCAGCTTGCCGACCGTCGACTTGCCCGGCCCCCGGGGCCCCGACCAGCACCACCGGGCGCTGTCCGCCCGCCCGCGACGACGTGCTCACGAGTGGATCCTCAGACCGCGCTCGGCGACGTCGGCCAGGTACGCCCGGTGGTTCCGCCGGGTCTCGCCGACGGAGTCACCGCCGAACTTCTCCAGGGCCGCCTCGGCCAGCACCAGGGCGACCATCGCCTCGGCGACCACCCCGGCGGCCGGCACCGCGCACACGTCGGACCGCTGGTGGTGGGCGACGGTGGCCTCGCCGGTGGCGGTGTCGATGGTGCGCAGGGCCCGCGGCACGGTGGCGATCGGCTTCATGGCGGCACGGACGCGCAGCACCTCACCGGTGCTCATGCCGCCCTCGGTGCCACCGGCCCGGTGGGTGGCCCGGGCGATGCCGTCCGCGCCGGGCACGATCTCGTCGTGGGCCAGGCTGCCGCGGGTCCGGGCCAGGGTGAAGCCGTCGCCGACCTCCACCCCCTTGATCGCCTGGATGCCCATCAGGGCCGCCGCCAGCCTGGCGTCCAGCCGCCGGTCCCAGTGCACGTGCGACCCGAGACCCGGGGGCAGTCCCCAGACGACCACCTCGACCACGCCACCGAGGGTGTCGCCGTCCTTCTGGGCCGCCTCGACCTCGGCGTACATGGCCGCCGACAGCTCGCGGTCGAAGCAGCGCAGCGGGTCGTCGTCGATGACCGCGAGATCGTCCAGGGTGGGCAGCACCCCGTCCGCCGGGCCGGCCACCGAACCGAGCTCGACCACGTGGCTGAGCAGCGTGATGCCGTACGCCTGCTGGAGGAAGTTGGTCGCGACCCGACCGAGCGCGACCCGGGCGGCGGTCTCGCGGGCGCTGGCCCGCTCCAGGATCGGCCGGGCCTCGTCGAAGTCGTACTTCTGCATGCCGACGAGATCGGCGTGTCCGGGCCGCGGCCGGGTCAGCGGGGCGTTGCGGGCGCGACCGGCCAGCACCTCGTCGTCGACCGGATCGGCCGACATCACCGTCTCCCACTTGGGCCACTCGGTGTTACCGACCTGGATCGCGACCGGACCGCCCTGGGTCTCGCCGTGCCGGACACCGCCGAGGATGGTGACCTGATCGGCCTCGAACTTCATCCGGGCGCCGCGACCGAAGCCGAGCCGCCGCCGCGCGAGCGCGTCGGCGATGTCGGTGCTGGTCACCTCTACGTGGGCCGGGAGTCCCTCCAGGATCGCCACCAGGGCGGGCCCGTGCGACTCGCCCGCCGTCAGCCATCTGAGCATCGGGCCAGTGTTCCATGCGAACGCTGGTGCACGGTGCAGTGATCACCGACGGCCAGGGGGTCAGCCGACGGCCAGGGCGGCGTGCCCGGCCTGGTAGAGCACCGCGGCCGGCACGGACGCCCCGGTCATCAGCTCGATCTGCAGCAGGGCCTGGTGGACCAGCAGGTCCAACCCGTTCAGCACCACCCGGTCCCGGGTCACTGCCGCCTGGGCCAGCGGGGTCGGCCACGGGTGGTAGATCACGTCGAAGACCGCCGCACTCGCGTCGGCCAGCTCATCGGCCCGGGCGTCGGCCGCGCCGGCGTTCACCGTCGACACCAGCAGGTCGGTGGGACCGACCAGCTCCGCCCAGGACTGCAGGCGCATCCGGACGTCCGAGGCGCTCGGCCAGTGGCACCAGCACGGCCGCCTTGGCCGGGGTGCGGGCGACCACCGTCACCTCGGCCACCCCGAGCCGGGCCAGGGACACCAGGCTCGACCGCGCCGTCGCTCCGGAGCCGATGATCGTGGCCCGTTCCGCGGCCACCCCGGCGGCGGTCAACGCGTTCACCAGACCGCCGACGTCGGTGTTGTACAGCCGCCGGGTGCCGTCCTCGGCGAAGATCAACGTGTTGCTCGCACCGGCCAACCGAGCCAGCTCGTCGACGTCGCCCAGCTCGAGGGCGGCCTCCTTGAGCGGCATGGTCAGGCTCAGTCCGCGCCAGTCGGGTCCGCAACCGGCCACGAACCCGGCCAGCTCGGCAGCGACGACCTCGTGCCGTTGGTAGTCCCAGGCCAGGCCGAGGTGCGCGTACGCGGCCCGGTGCAACGCCGGCGAGAGCGAGTGCGCGATCGGCGACCCGAGGACGGCACAGAGCCGCCGGGGGTCAGCTGTCACAGCGTCCGGCCTTCGCCTTGCACCAGGCCTGGAACTCCTTCACGTACTTGTCGTGCTCCGCCTGGGTCTTCGAGAACTTGGTCTCGCCGGTGTCGAAGTTCACCGTCACGAAGTACATCCAGTCCCCGTCCGCGGGGTTGGCGGCGGCCTCGAGGGCGGCCTTGCCGGGTGCGGAGATCGGCCCGGGCGGCAGGCCCGGCGTACTTGTACGTGTTGTACTTCGAGGTGCTCGCCCGGTCCTTGGGCGTGGTGGTGTTGGTCTTCAGCTTCTCGGCGTAGATCACCGTGGAGTCCAGCCCCAGCGGCTCGCCCTTGTCCAGGCGGTTGTAGAGCACCCGGGCCACCTTGGCCCGATCGCCCTCGGCCCGGACCTCCTTCTCGATGATGCTGGCCACGATCACCAGCTCGTACGGTGACCGGTCCAGCCTCTTGGCCTGCGCGACGAGGTCGACCTCCTCGGCCACGTCGTTGAAGCGGGAGGTCATCTGCCGCAGCACCGAGGTGGCGTTGGCCTGCGCGGTCAGCTCGTAGGTGTCGGGGAACAGGAAGCCCTCGGGCCGGTTCTTCGCGTACGCCGGCAGGCCGAGCGTCTTCGGCTTGTCCAGCGCCTTGGTGAAGGCCGACTTCTTGATCTTGGTGCCCTTGACCAGGGCGTCCACCTGGGCGGTCAGCCGCAGCCCCTCCTGCACCGTGAACTGGGAGCGCACCCGGGACTCGCCGGGGTTGATCAGCAGGGTGAGTGCGTCGATCGCGCGCATCTCGGTCTGCATCACGTAGCGACCGGGCTGGATGCTGGTGGACCGCTCCTCCGAGGCGACCGCCTCGTTCCAGGCCTCCTCGGACTGGACCACCTTGTTCTCGACCAGGACGTCACCGATCTGGCTGACGGTGGCGCCGTCCGGCACGGTCACGGTGATGCTGCCCTTGCCCGGGCCGGGATAGTCGGCGACCTCACCCCAACCGTCGAGCAGCCCACCGACCCGGTCGTAGACGAGGTAGCCGCCGAAGACCAGCACGGCGGCCGCCACCAGGACGGCGAGACAGCCCTTGCCCTTGTGCACGATCTCGCGGGCCGGGCTCGGCTTCACATCCGGGTCCAGCATCGATGTCACGCGTCGGTCTCCTCGGATCTGGGTCTGTTGCCCAGCTAGTCGGGCGCGTCCGCGACCGATAGTAACTCGCCAGGCGCATACCCCAGGTGACGTTCGCTGTCCAGCGCGTGTTCGAGGATCGCGGCGGCAGCGGCGGCGTCGATCCGGGACCGTTGCTTCTTGGCCGACCGACCACCGGCGCGCAGCCGCTGGGCCGCGGTCACCGTGGTCAGCCGCTCGTCCACCAGCCGCACCGGCAGCGGGGCGACCGCGGACACCAGCGCGGCGACCTGGGACCGGACGGTGGCGGCGGCCGGCCCCTCCCCACCGGAGAGGGATCGCGGCAGCCCGACCACCAGCTCGATCGGCTCGTACTCACCGACCAGGGCCACGATCCGAGCGATCGCGCCGGGTCCGGCGGGCACCGCCTCCACCGGGTAGGCGAGGGTGCCGGCCGGGTCGCAGGCGGCCACCCCGATCCGCGCCTGACCCCAGTCGAGGGCCAGCCGCGCACCGGGTCGCAGATCAGCCACGGTCGGTGCTCCGACTACTGCGTGACCTTGGCGCCGATGGCGTACTCGACGTCGGTGAGGGCCTGGTCGGCGCCGGCGCCGTTGGTGCCACCGCCCTGGGCCAGGTCGTCCTTGCCGCCGCCACGGCCGCCGAGGGCGGCGGTCGCCACCTTGACCAGCTCACCGGCGCTGAGCCCGCGGTGGCGCGCACCCTCGGTGGTCGCGATGACCACGGCCGGCTTCTCGGGTGTGCCGCCGATGATGCAGACCACGGCCGCCTGGTCGGCGACCCGACCGCGGACCTCGGTCACCAGCGAGCGCAGGTCGTTGCCGGTCACGCCGTCGGCCCGGTGCGCGATGTAGGAGACGCCCCACATGTCGTGCGCCTTGGCCAGGATCGGGGCGACCCCGGCGAGCAGGTTCGCCGACTTCAGCGACGCGATCTCCCGCTCCGCCTCCTTCAGCTGGGCCACCATCCGCGCCACCCGGTCGGCGAGCTGGTCCGGCTGCACCTTGAGCGAGTCGGCCAGACCCATCACCAGCGAGCGCTCCTTGGCCAGGTGCTGGAACGCCTCCATGCCGACGAACGCCTCCACCCGGCGGATGCCGGAACCGACCGAGGACTCCGCGTTGAGCGCGAGCAGCCCGACCTGTGCCGACTGCGCGACGTGGGTGCCGGCGCACAGCTCCCGGGACCACCCGTCGCCCATGTCGACGACGCGGACGACCTCGCCGTACACCTCACCGAACAGACCGATGGCTCCGGACGCGCGGGCCTCGGCCAGCGGCATCAGGGTCGCCGACACGCCGAGATCGGCCCGGATCGCCTCGTTGCAGAGCTGCTCGATCTTGGCTTTCTGGTCCTCGGTCACCCCGTGGTTCCAGCGGAAGTCGAGCCGCATGTAGCCGGGCCGGTTGAACGAGCCCGCCTGCAGGGCGGTCGGACCGAGGATCTCGTGCAGGGCCTCGTGGATCACGTGGGTCGCCGAGTGCGCCTGGCAGGCACCGAGCCGCCAGTCGCCGTCGACCACGGCCTGCACCGTCTGACCGGTGCGCAGCTCACCCTCGCCGACCGTGACCTTGTGCACGACCAGACCCTTCACCGGGCGCTGGACGTCGACGACCTGCAGCCGCAGGCCGTCGGCGGTGACGATCTCGCCGTGGTCGCCGGACTGGCCACCGGACTCGGCGTAGAACGGGGTCTCGCTGAGCACGATCTCGACCTGGTCGCCGGGCAGCGCCACCTCGCGCAGCTCGCCGTCGACCACGATCCCGCGGACCGCACTCTCCTGGGCCAGGGTCTCGAAGCCGGTGAACGGCGTCTCCCCCTCGGCCCGCAGCCGGGTGTAGACCTCGGTGTTGACCCCGCTGCCCTTCTTGGACCGGGCGTCTGCCTTGGCGCGGTTCCGCTGCTCGGTCATCAGCGTGCGGAAACCGGCCTCGTCGACCTCGAGGCCTTGCTCGCCGGCCATCTCCAGGGTCAGCTCGATCGGGAAGCCGTACGTGTCGTGCAGCTGGAACGCCCGGTCGCCCGACAGGGTGCTGGCCGACTCGGACCGGGCCTTGCTCACCGCCAGGTCGAACAGGTGGGTGCCCTGGGTCAGGGTGCCGCGGAACGCCTCCTCCTCGGCGTACGCGATGTCGGAGATCCGGGCGAAGTCGGTCGCCACCTCCGGGTACGAGCCCTGCATGGCGTCCCGGCTGACCGGGAACAGCTCACCGAAGCTGGGCGCGTCCATGCCGAGCAACCGCATCGAGCGGACCACCCGCCGCAGCAGCCGGCGCAGCACGTAGCCGCGCGCCTCGTTGCCCGGGGTCACCCCGTCGCCGATCAGCATCAGCGCTGAGCGGACGTGGTCGGCGACCACCCGCAGCCGGACGTCGTCGCCGTGGTCGGCACCGTAGCGCTTGCCCGCGAGCTCCGCCGCCCGCTCGATCACCGGGTAGACCTCGTCGATCTCGTACAGGTTGTCGACTCCCTGCAGGAGGTAGGCGACCCGCTCCAGACCCATCCCGGTGTCGATGTTGGGCCGCGGCAGCGGACGGACGACGTCGAAGTCGTCCTTGGCCCGGACCGCCGACAGCTCCTCCTGCATGAAGACCAGGTTCCAGATCTCCAGGAACCTGTCCTCGTCCACGATCGGGCCGCCGTCGGGGCCGTACTCCGCGCCCCGGTCGATGTAGATCTCGCTGCACGGACCGCCCGGACCGGGGATGCCCATGTGCCAGTAGTTGTCCAGCAGACCGCGCCGCTGGATCCGGTAGTCCGGCAGCCCCGCGATGTTGGACCAGAGCGCCGCGGCCTCGTCGTCGGAGTGCAGCACGGTGACCCACACCTTGTCGGCGTCGAAGCCGAGTCCACCGGCCTCCTGGGAGGTGGTGACCAGGTCCCAGGCGTACTTGATCGCCTCGGCCTTGAAGTAGTCGCCGAAGGAGAAGTTGCCGTTCATCTGGAAGAAGGTGCCGTGCCGGGTGGTCTTGCCCACCTCCTCGATGTCGAGGGTGCGGACGCACTTCTGCACGCTGGTGGCCCGGTTGTACGGCGCCGGCTCGGCCCCGGTGAAGTACGGCTTGAACGGCACCATGCCTGCGTTGACGAACAGCAGGGTCGGGTCGTTGTAGAGCAGCGGTGCCGACGGCACCACCTCGTGGCCGCGGGAGGAGAAGAAGTCCAGGAAGCGGCGCCGGATCTCGGCGGTTTGCATTGTGTGTTCCTCGCAGGTGTGCCGGCCCGGGACAGGGCCGACGGTCGGTCGGGTGGCTACTGGGGCAGGCCGATCGTCTCGCGGAGTTCCGCCTCACGCTCGGCCGACGCAGCTCGGACCCGGGCCACGAAGGCCTTGGTCGCATCGCCCGCACCCACCACCGACTGCTGCACCCGCTCGACCAGCGCCTCGGGGCTGTGCTTGTCGATGTAGTCGCGCGCCTTGACCACTACGTAGATCGTCACGCCGGCGCCGACGGCGAACCAGAAGACTCGTCCGAACATCGCTCAGCCCTTCTGTTCCAGCTCGGCCGGACGGCGTCCGCCGCCGGTGAAGCCGACCTTGAGGCCGTGGGCCAGCGAGGCCACCTTGATCATCGGCGTGCCGACCGCGTGGGTGAGCAGGCCGCTCACCTGCGCCGCGTTCTCCGACAGCGCCGCCGCGTTCTTGCTGAGCACCGCCACCTCGTCGGTGACCTGCCCGATCCGGCCGATCTCTCCGTTGGTGACGCGCACGGTGTCCTGCAGCTCGGTCAGGATCGGGACGGACTCCTCGCCGATGTCGTGGACGGTCTGGCGGAGCTCGTCGAGCACCCGCCCCGTCTTCCACAGGGGCACGGCGACCATCCCCACCAGCGCGACGAAGGCGACGGCGGCGATCAGGCCGGCGATTCCTCCAAGAGTCATGCGGGGTTCCTCTGCTTCGTGGTCTGGGCTGCGTGGGTCCGGTCAGGTCGATCAGAACCCTACCCCGCCGCAACAGATCCATCTGTCGCATTCCGGGCCAGATGAAGACTCCATCGTCCCTCCTCGATCGCACGACTACCTGACTGCCGACGTGCGATCCCGATGCACGGTCGTGCTCTCTCGTCAGTCCCGACGGAGCCGGGCCCGGACTGCTCCATCTACTTCCGCCCGAGCAGCTCCTCGATCCGGGCGAGACGGGCGGCCAGCGCGGCCTCGCCGCCGTGGTCGGTCGGGCTGTAGTAGCGGGCGTCGGTCAGCTCGTCCGGCAGGTACTGCTGCTCGGCGATGCCGTGCGGGTGGTCGTGGGCGTACTGGTAGCCCTGCCCGTGCCCGTACGTCTTCGCACCGGCGTAGTGCGCATCCCGCAGGTGCGGCGGGACCAGGCCGATCTTGCCGGCGTGCACATCGGCCAGGGCCGCGTCGACGGCGGTCACCACGGCGTTCGACTTGGGGGCCAGGGCCAGCGCGATGACCGCCTGGGCGAGGTTGATCCGGCCCTCCGGCATGCCGATGAAGGCCACCGCGTCGGCCGCCGCCACCGCGGTGGTCAGCGCCGACGGGTCGGCCAGGCCGATGTCCTCACTGGCCAGGATGACGAGGCGTCGGGCGATGAAGCGGGGGTCCTCCCCCGCCGCGATCATCCGGGCCAGGTAGTGCAACGACGCCTGGACGTCCGAGCCGCGGATCGACTTGATGAAGGCGCTGATCACGTCGTAGTGCTGGTCGCCGTCGCGGTCGTAGCGGATCGCCGCCTTGTCGACCGCTTGCTCGACGACGTCGGTGGTGATGGTCGTCGCCCCGACCGCCCCGGCTCCGGCCGCCGACTCCTCCAGGTAGGTCAGCGCCCGTCGGGCGTCGCCACCGGCCAGGCGCAGCAGGTTGGCCCGGGCGTCGTCGTCCAGCGCGTACGCCCCACGCAGGCCGCGCTCGTCGCCCAGGGCGCGGTCCAGCAGACCGGCGATGTCGTCGTCGGTCAGCGGCCGCAGGGTGAGCAGCAGCGAGCGGGACAGCAGCGGGGAGATGACCGAGAAGCTGGGGTTCTCGGTGGTCGCGGCGATGAGGGTGACCAGGCGGTTCTCGACCGCCGGCAGCAGCACGTCCTGCTGGGTACTTGCGAGAACCGGTGCACCTCGTCGACGAAGAGCACCGTCTGCCGACCGGTCCGCAGATCGCGGCGTGCCTGGTCGAGCACGGCACGGACGTCCTTGACCCCGGCGGTGACGGCGGAGATCTCGACGAACTTCGAGTCGGTCTGCCGCGACACGACCGAGGCGATGGTGGTCTTCCCCACCCCCGGCGGACCCCACAGGAACACCGACATCGGCTCGCCGGCGGCCAGTCGCCGCAACGGAGAACCCGGGGCCAGCAGATGCTGCTGACCGACGATCTCGTCGAGCGTGCGCGGGCGCATCCGGACCGGCAGCGGCAGACCGCTGCGGTCGTCGTCACTGTCCCCGGCCCGGTTCGCGTCGGCCAGGCTGCCGCCGGTGGTGGCGGTCGCAGTGGTCGTGGGCGAGCCGATCAGGCCGCCGAACAGGTCCTCACTCATGGCGGGCCCAGCCTACGGGTCGGTGGCCAACCGGGCGTGGGTCTCCACGTCGAAGCGGAGGTCGCCGTCGCGGAGCTTGGAGCGCTCGATCCCCTCGGCTGCGAACCCGGCCCGGGCGGCGACCCGGCAGGAGGCGATGTTGTCGGTCCGGTGTCCGAGCTCGACGCGGAACAGGCCGAGCTCGCGGAAGGCGTGGTCGGTGAGCGAGATCAGGCCCTGCGTCGCGAGCCCTCGCCCGCGGAACCTCTCGGCCACCCAGTAGGAGGCCCAGGCGGTGTCGTGACGGCGATCGATCCGGCTGAGTCCGACGTGGCCGACCGCCGCGCCGTCGACACAGATCGCGCGGTCCACCCGGTCGGTCCCGGAGCTGACCCACTGCTCATCGATGTGCGCCGCGCAGGCCGCCTCGCTGCGCAGGTCCGCGTGCCCGAGCTGCAGGACCAGATCGGGACTCGTCGCCACCGCCCGGCGCAGCGCGGCGGCGTCTCCGGTCGTCCAGCGCCGCAGTTCCACGTCCATCCGCCGATGATCCCAGGTAGCGTCCCCGTGACGACGCGGACGCGCGTCGACGAGAGGGAGAGCATGTCTGTGACGGGTGGACTGCCGACCGGTAGCCCGGTGGGCGGGAACTCGGTGGGCGGGAACTCGGTGGGCGGGGCACTGGCGTTCCTGGTCGGGTCCCGCTCCCGCCTGGTCCTGGTGGTGGTGACCGTCCTGGTCGGGGTGCTGGCGGCGTTCGGTCAGGCCCTGGGGCTCCCGCTGGAGCTGCGCACCTTCGCCCGGGTCGTCCCGCTGACCCAGCTGGCCATCTCGATCCTCACCCCGTTCGCGACGGCGTTGCTCACCCACGACCTGCGGACGTCGAACGCGTCGCTGCGCAGCCGCTGGCTCGCCGCCGGGACCTACGGCCTGCTGGCGGGCGCTCTCGGTGCCGCGGCGTCGGCCGCCGCGGTCGCGGCCGGCACCGGTGGGCCCCTCGGCACCGTCGACCCGTGGGTCGGTGCGTGGCCGGCCGCCCTGGGTAGCCTGGTCGTCCAGCTGATCCCGGTCGGGGTCGGCTGCGCCGCCGGACTGCTGATCGCCCGGGCCCGGTACGCCCAGCTGGCGACCATCGCCGTGCCGCTCGCCGCGTCCTTCCTGCTGGGCCGCTACGCCCCCGCCGGCACCACCGACTGGCTGACTCCGCTGGCCGCCGCCGAGCCACCTGCTGCCCGGCCCGATGACGCCGCTCAGCTGGGCCCAGTGGGTCGTCACGGCCGCGCTGTGGGTCGTGGTGCCGAACGCCGTGGGCGCGCGGCTGCTGCGACGGCGACGGGTCGCCGCCGCAGCCGCGAGCGAACCCGCTTAGCCGCTCGGCTTGGCGTCGACCCCCGCCTCCTTGCGCTGCGCGGGGGTGATCGGGGCGGGTGCGTCGGTCAGCGGGTCCACGCCACCACCGGACTTCGGGAAGGCGATCACCTCGCGGATCGAGTCGGTGCCGGCCAGCAGGGCGCAGATCCGGTCCCAGCCGAAGGCGATGCCGCCGTGCGGCGGCGCGCCGAAGGCGAACGCGTCGAGCAGGAAGCCGAACTTGGCCTGCGCGTCCTCGGCCGACAGCCCCATCACCGCGAACACCCGCTCCTGGATGTCGCGGCGGTGGATACGGATCGACCCGCCGCCGATCTCGTTGCCGTTGCAGACCAGGTCGTACGCGTACGCCAGGGCCGACCCCGGATCGGTGTCGAAGGTGTCCAGGGACTCCGGCTTCGGCGAGGTGAACGCGTGGTGCACGGCGGTCCAGGCCCCGGAGCCGACGGCCACGTCGCCGGCGGCGACCGCGGCGGCGGCGGGCTCGAACAGCGGTGCGTCGATCACCCAGAGGAACGACCAGGCCGACTCGTCGATCAGGCCGCAGCGGCGGCCCACCTCGAGCCGGGTGGCGCCGAGCAGTGCCTGGGCGCCCCGGCGTGCGCCGGCGGCGAAGAACACGCAGTCCCCCGGCTGGGCCCCGACCGCGGCGGCCAGGCCGTCCCGCTCGGTGTCGGACAGGTTCTTGGCCACCGGGCCGCCGAGGGTGCCGTCCTCGGCGACCGTGACGTAGGCGAGGCCGCGGTGACCGCGCTGCTTGGCGAACTCCTGCCACGCGTCGAAGGTGCGGCGCGGCTGACCGGCGCCGCCGGGCATCACGACCGCCCCGACGTACTCGGCCTGGAAGACCCGGAATCCGCGTGTCGGCGAAGTAGGCGGTCAGGTCGGTGATCTCGGTCTCGAAGCGCAGGTCGGGCTTGTCGGAGCCGTACCGCTCCATCGCCTCGGCGTAGGTGATCCGCGGGAACGTGGGGGGCACCTGGTAGCCGATCAGCAGCCAGATCGCGGCGATCAGGTCCTCGGTCAACGCCATGATGTCGTCCTGGTCGACGAAGCTCATCTCGATGTCGAGCTGGGTGAACTCGGGCTGCCGGTCGGCGCGGAAGTCCTCGTCGCGGTAGCAGCGCGCGATCTGGAAGTAGCGCTCCATCCCGGCCACCATCAGGAGCTGCTTGAACAGCTGCGGGCTCTGCGGCAACGCGTACCAGGTGCCGGGTTTCAGCCGGGCCGGCACCAGGAAGTCGCGGGCACCCTCGGGGGTGGAGCGGGTCAGCGTCGGGGTCTCGATCTCGACGAAGTCGCGCTCGACCAGCAGGTTGCGGGCGACCTGGTTGACCCGGCTGCGCAGCCGCAGGGCGTGCGCGGGCGCCGGCCGTCGGAGGTCGAGGTAGCGGTACTTGAGCCGGGCCTCCTCACCGACGGTGACGCGCTCGTCGATCTGGAACGGCAACGGCCCGGACGAGTTCAGCACCTCGATCGCCGTCGCGGCGACCTCGATGTCCCCGCTCGGCAGCTCGGGGTTGGCGTTGCCCTCGGGGCGCCGCTCGACCACGCCGGTGACGGCGATGCAGAACTCGTTGCGCAGGTCGTGCGCGCCGGAGGCCGCCAGGATCTCGTCCCGGATGACGACCTGGGCGACGCCGCTCGCGTCCCGCAGATCGACGAACGCCACCCCGCCGTGGTCTCGACGCCGGCCCACCCAGCCGGCTAGGACGCATGACTGGCCGGCGTCGGTGGCACGCAGGGTGCCGGCGCCGTGGGTGCGGATCACGGGACTGTTCCTCCTCGGAGACGATGCTCGTGCACGTACGGGCACGACTGGCCGATCCTACGGGCCCTGGACAGGCGAGGTAGAACTTGTTTATGAGGCGTCTGCTGCTGGCCCTCGCCGCCGTGGGTCTGATCGCGTTCACCGGCGTCGTCAACCCGAGGCCGGCCGCTGCCTGCTCGTGTCTGGGCATCTCGACCCGGCGGGCGGCCGAGCAGGCCGAGGCGGTGTTCCTCGGCACGGTCACCAAGAGCGAGCAGGCCCGGATCGGCGGCGAGCGGGCGACCCAGCTGCGCTTCGACGTGAGCCGGGTCTACAAGGGCACCGTCTACGCCGACCAGGTGATCACCACACCGGCGGACTCGGCCGGCTGCGGACTCACCCCGGAGGTCGGCTCGACCTGGGTGATCTTCGCCAGCGGGGTCATCCAGGGTGAGGGGAGGTCGGCCAAGCTGCCGGCTGACCACCACGCTGTGCGACGGCAACCTGTCCGGCTCGTCGCCCCCGCGGGTGCTGGGCCGGGCGAGCCAGCC
Organism: uncultured Actinomycetota bacterium; assembly: GCA_963759915.1. Taxonomy (GTDB): domain Bacteria; phylum Actinomycetota; class Actinomycetes; order Propionibacteriales; family Propionibacteriaceae; genus Microlunatus. Next base: position 25,021 of record CAVXBJ010000039.1, read on the forward strand.
GCTGCCGGGGCCGTCGGACCGGACCGAGCGGGCCGAGACCACCGACGCCCGGCTCACCCGGGGACTGGTGATCGGCGGGGTCGGGGTGCTCGGGCTGGGCGCGTTGATCGGTATCGGGCTGGCCTACCTCTGGCGGCCCAAGAAGACCTGACGGGTGCGGCCCGGGTCAGGGCCGGAAGGCCGAACCGGCCCGGTCCAGGGCGCCTTCCTCGATCGGCAGCCTGCCGGCCCGGGCGGCGGCCACGAAGGCGGCGTGATCGACCTCGGTCTGGTTCGCGTACGCCGCGGCGAACCGGCACATGGCCTGCTCGATGTTGTCGCCCTTGCCGAAGTAGCCGGCGATCATCGAGGCGCCGCTGGTCCGCGCGTGGCCCTTGGCCAGCAGGTGCCCGACGATGCCGGCGTAGTCGGTCAGGGCCGCCGTGTCCATCGCGTCCAGCGGGATGGTGCCCTTCATGTTCCGGAACTGGCGGACGTAGTACTGGAAGTCCCCCACCGTGGTCCAGCCGAGCAACGGGTCGCTGACCGTCTGCAGGGCCTGCTGGTACTCCACCACGCGCTGGCCCTGGTGGGCGTGCCAGGCCGACTCGCCGTGCACGTACGGGGCCAGCACCGAGCGTCGCGCCTGCTTGAGCTGCAGGAAGAGGACGTCGTCGGGACTGCTGCCCTCCAGCAGCACCACGTACGCCCGCAGGCCCACGCTGCCCACCCCGACCACCTTGTGGGCGACGTCCAGGATCGTGTAGCCGCCCACCACCCGGCGCCAGTGCGGGGCCAGCGTCTCGAGGTAGCCGTCCAGCGCCTCGGCGATGGCGTCCTCCTCCGCTCGCATCACGTGGGTGATCAGCGGCGGCTCCTCGACGATCTGCCGCTGGCCGTGGTGCTCGCGGGTGAACCGGGGCAGCGCACGGTCGGAGGTGCGGTGCCGGGCTCGTTTGGCCGACCGTTCGATCTCGGCCCGCAGCGTCTTCTCGGTGGCGGTCTCGTGCAGCCGGTGCACATCCAGCCGGTTGTACGAGCGCATCAGCAGCGGCTCGTCGGCCAGGAACTCGACCTCGTCGCGGTAGGCCCGGACGCAGGAGGCGACCGAGTCCGCGCACTGCTGCTCGCTGCTGCCGTTCTCCCGGCCGGCGACCCAGATGCTGGCCACCAGTCGCCGCAGGTCCCACTCCCAGCTGCCGGGGTGGGCCTCGTCGAAGTCGTTCAGGTCGATCACCAGCTCGCCCTCGGGCGAGGCGTAGAAACCGAAGTTGCCCAGGTGCGCGTCACCGCAGATCGACCGGGGTGATGCCGGTGGCCGGCAGCGCCGCGACGTCGCTGGCCATCACGATCGCGCTGCCGCGCAGGAACCCGTACGGCGAGCCGACCATCCGCGCGACCCGGGTCGGGATCAGCCAGTCCAGCCGGCCCTGATGGGACTGCTGGATCAGCTCCACCGGGTCCGGCCGATCGCCCCGGACCTCCCAGCCGCCGAGCGTGGAGCGCGGCACCTTCTTGCGCAGCGCCTTGCCCAGGGCGTAGCGCTCCTTGCGCGAGGTGGGTCGGCGACGCAGGGACCCGTACGGCGCGCTGTCGGCTTCGGCGAGCACGACGTGCCCGTTCCCGGCGGTGGTCATCGTCGGTTCCACTCCTCTCGGACCGGCTCGGCGTCGAGGAACGCCGCCAGCCGCTCCAGCTCGGTGTCCACGGCCGCTCGCTGACGGGCCGTGGTGCCGGGAGCCAGGGCCGCGGAGACCCGGACCGTGCGCCGTCGACCGTCGACGATCGTCCGCCGCCACACTCCCACGTTGACCAGGCCGGCCAGCACCGAGCCCCAGCGCAGGTCGGCGTCGGGTGGGTGCGGATGCCCGGAGGCCAGCGGGAAGTTCAGTCGCGGGTAGCTCAGCGGCAGCTCGTCGTAGAGCGGGAGCAGCCGCACGACCTCGCGAGCCGACGCCAGAGCGATCCCGGGTGTGGCGGGATCCCACCACACGTCCTCCTCCCCGATCCTGGCGGACTCGAGCCGGTCCGCGACGCGGTCTGCCGCGGCGCGCGCCGCGGTCAGGGTCAGCGAGGACCAGCGGGCGAAGTCGCGGACGCTGGTCGGCCCGTGCCCCACCACGAACTGGCGCCACAGCTCGGCCACCGGGTCGTCGGGGGTCCTCGTGGGTCGACCGGCGAGGCGCTCGGCGACCAGGGCGTACGTGTGCTGCTGGCCGCGCAGCGGACCGCTGACGATCAGACCCTCCAGCTCCGCGTACATCACCAGGTAGCTCAGCCGCATGCCGAGCGGCGCCTCGATCCCGGCCGCCGCCAGCCGCTCCCCGATCTCGGTCCGGGTCAGACTGCGACCGCCCTCCAGCATCTCGACCAGCAGATCGCAGATCCGACCCTTGGTCGCCTCGTCCACACCCTCCCGGCGGTACATGCCGGCGTTCTTCTGGTGCACCCGATCCGCGGTGGCCGCCAGGATCCAGCCGAGGTCGGCCGGGGCGACCAGGTGCCAGGTCGGCCGCAGGATGTGCGTCCGCAGCAGGTCGCCGGCGTCGAAGGCGGCAACGATGCTGTCGTGGGTCGTGCTCTCCGAGCGCATCCCGAGCGACCAGACCGCGTACGCCCATTCCTGGGCCTGGACGCAGGTGAGCAGTTCGACCACTGTGGCCGCCGAAGGCAGCGGTTCCCCGACGAGTCGCTGGGTCGCGATCCGGCGCGCCAGCACGGTCGTCTCGTCCAGGGTCATGGCGAGAACCTAGGCGGGACCGCTGACGGTCGGCCGCAGGTCGGCGGCGTCGGGCTCCCACCGGTCCGGGTCGGCCGGCAGCTGCTCGCCCGAGCGGATGTCCTTGACCTCGCTGTGCGGCGGCGCCCCGAACCACACGTACGGGATCCGGCGGCGGTCGGCGTAGCGGATCTGCTTGCCGAACTTGTCGGCCTTGGGCGCCACCTCGGTGGCGATCCCCCGGGCCCGGAGCCGCTCGGCCACCGCGACCGCGGAGTCGCGGGTCTCCTCGTCGTCGACCGCCACCAGCACCACCGTCGGCACCGGCCGCGAGGCGGTCAGCAGTCCGCGCGAGAACAGCGGGGCCAGTAGCCGGGTGACCCCGATCGAGAGACCGACCCCGGGATAGGTCGTCTTGCCGTCGCTGGCCAGCGAGTCGTACCGGCCACCGGAGGACACCGAGCCCCAGCCCTCGAAGCCGACCAGCTCGGTCTCGTAGACGGTGCCGGTGTAGTAGTCCAGCCCGCGGGCGATCTTGAGATCGGCCACGAGCCGTCCGGGCACGTGCCGGGCGGCGGTCTCCACCACCGCCGCCAGCAGCTCCAGCCCGGCGTCGAGCTCGGGATCGCTGACGCCCAGGGCACGGACCCGGTCGACGAAGGAGCCGTCGGCGGCCGAGATGCCGGCCAGCTCGATGCACGCGGCGGCCTGGGTCGTCGACAGCCCCAGCCCGACGAGCAGCTCGGTGACCTTGTCCGGCCCGATCTTGTCCAGCTTGTCCACCTGCCGCAGCACCGCCGCGGGCTCGGTGATGCCGAGCCCGGTGTAGAAGCCCTGGGCCAGCCGCCGGTTGTTCACCCGCATCAGCACCGGCGGCAGCCCGAGGTCGGTGTGCAGCCGCTCCAGCGCCTGCAGGGTGACCAGGGGCAGCTCGACGTCGTGGTGCGCGGCCAGCGTGGTGGTGTCGACGATGTCGATGTCGGCCTGGGTGAACTCGCGGTAGCGGCCCTCCTGCGGGCGCTCACCGCGCCACACCTTCTGGATCTGGTAGCGCCGGAACGGGAAGGCCAGCTGGTGCGCGTTCTCCAGCACGTAGCGGGCGAACGGCACGGTCAGGTCGAAGTGCAGACCGAGCTCGGCCTTGGCGTCCTCGGCCGCGTGCAGCCGCTGGACGGCGTACACCTCCTTGTCGATCTCCCCCTGCTTGGCCAGCCGGTCGATCGGCTCGACGGCTCGGGTCTCGATCGAGGCGAACCCGTGCAGCTCGAAGGTCTCCCGCAGCCGATCCAGCACGTACTGCTCGACGATGCGTTGCTCGGGGTTGTACTCGGGGAATCCGGACAGCGGACGGGGACGGCTCACGGGGCCAGATCTTAGACGGGGCCGACCGACAACCGCCCGATCGGTGATCATGGTCAGGTGAGGATCGCAGCTCGGCGACGAGGGACGAGCCCTGGTCACGGCGATCCGCGACGGGACTGGCCGCCCACGCCGATCCCGGAGACGGCCGCTCAGCAGCAGCGCTACATGAAGTCGACGATGCCGTATCCGCGGTCTCAAGGCCCCGCTGCAGCGGTCGGTCGTCCGCCCGCTGATCGCCGAGCACCCGCTGCCCGACCGGGCTCAGTGGGAGGCGACGGTGCGGACGCTGTGGGACGAGGCCGCGTACCGGGAGGAGCGCTACGCCGCCGAAGCGCTCGCCGGTGATCGCCGCTACCGGGGCTATCAGGACCCGGACTGTCTCGACCTGTACGAGCACCTGGTCGTGACCGGCGCCTGGTGGGACCACGTCGACCTGGTCGCCATCCACCTGATCGGACCGATCCAGCGATCCAGCCGACCGGCCCTCGACGCCACCCTGCGGGCCTGGTCGACCGACCCCGATCTCTGGCGACGCCGGACCGCGATCATCCACCAGGTCGGCGCCGGCCAGGCGACTCGACCGGCAGCTGCTGGTCGACTGCATCCTGCCCAACCTGGACGACCGCGAGTTCTTCATCCGCAAGGCGATCGGCTGGGCGCTCCGCCAGCACGCCCGGATCGAGCCCGACTGGGTCAGGGACTTCGTCGCCGAGCACGCGGACCGGATGTCCGGGCTGTCGCGACGCGAGGCCACCAAGCACCTGACCTGAGGTGGTTTCCGAGGGTGGCGTGCAGCGCGAGACCCTCGGACCGTACGGTCCCGATGATCTCGATCTCCCACTGCACAAGGGAAAGGCTCACTCCTGGCCCCTTCCCGAAGGGACCTCGATCGACTATAATCGATCACATGTTCGACGATGGGTTGGAGGCGGCGCTGGGAGACCGGCGCGCGCTGGCCGACCTGTCGGCGGCGGTGCAGCTCGATCACAAGATGGCGGGCTGTCGCAAGCTCGTGCTGGCCGCGGCGTGGGCGGATGCGCACTCGAGCGTCGACCATCCCGACGGCGGTCTGCTGGTGGAGCAGCTCGTGGCGCTCGGTCCGGTGGGGTGCCCGTTGGTGGCGGAGACCGCGGCGGCGGGTTTGGTGCTGCCGTTCCAGACCTCGGTCCAGGGGGTGCGGGGGTGGATCGGGGATGCGTTGAATCTGCGGCACCGGCTGCCGGTGTTGTGGGCGCGGGTGGTGGCCGGGGAGGTGCATCACTGGAAGGCCCGCGCGATCGCGCAGCAGACGGCGCAGCTGAATCCGGTCACCGCGGGGTTGGTCGATGCTCAGATCACCCGGTGGGTGGAGCAGCTGCCGTGGGCGAGTCTGCTGCGGGCGTTGGAGGCGGTCATCCTGCAGGTCGACGAGGGCGCCTACCAGGAGCGTGAGCGGCTGGCGGCGGCGAAGCGGGAGGTGAGGGCGACACCGTCGGAGCACGGTCTGCGGACGTTGATCGCCCGGGGTGAGGCCGGGGATGTGGCGATGATGCTGGCCTTGTACGGGCGGGTCGCCGAAGCGCTGGCCGACGAGGGCGATGAGGATCCGCTGCCCGTGCGGATGTCGAAGGCGATCGGCGTGATCGCCAACCCGGCCCGGCTGGTCGATCTGCTGGCCCGTCACCACGACGATCCGGATCCGCACCGGGCACCGTGGGAGAACGTGGCTGCCCACCAGGATGATCCGACGGATCCGTGGGCGGAGGATCTACCGCCGGCCGGGTGGCAGACCGCCCGGCACGGCAACCACCATCAGCCGAGCTTCGACGACGATGAGGACTGCTGGGACACCCAGACCACCGACGAGGACCTGGGGTGGATAGATGAGTCACCGGTCGCCGACGCCGACCTTGCCTGGTACGCCCGCCACCAGCGGCGACGCGTCACACCGCCGAGCGATCCGGTGATCGCTGCCGAGGTCCAGCGCCACGCGGAAGGCCGGGAGGACTGGCCGGTGGCGTACCGCCGGCCGCGGTGGCGTGCCCTGACCGCCGTCGAACTCGAAGCGTGCCGGCCGACCGTGATCCTCAATGTTCATCTCAGCGACCAGACCCTCCGTTCCGGTCACGGTGTGGTCCGCTCCCCGGACGGTCCGATCACCGTGGAGCAGCTGCGCCGCTACCTGGTCCAGACCGACGCGAACATCACAGTGCGGCCGGTGATCGATCCCGCCGCCACGGCGTCCGCGGATGCGTACGAGATCCCGCTGCGGTTGCGGCGGGCGATGACGATCCGGCAGCCCCGGTCGGTGTTCCCGCACTCACCGGCCACCGGCCGGATGGACCTGGACCACACCCGACCCTGGCAATCCGACGGGCCACCCGGGCAGACCGGTCTGGGCAATCTCGGCCCGCTGACGCGGTCCGAGCACCGGGCCAAGACCGTCGGCCGCTGGCAAGCTCGACAACCCGAACCGGGCACCTACCTGTGGCGATCACCCGAAGGCTGGATCGCCATCACCACCAACCAAGGCACCCTCACGCTCGGACACACCGAGCTGGGCCCAGAACCTCTGGGGCGGCGCCCGTAGCGGAGACACCGTTCAGAGCTGATCGGGTCGCAGGTACGGGTTGGTCGCCCGCTCGCGCGCCATCGTGGTCTGCGGACCGTGTCCCGGCAGCACGGCGGTGGTGTCCGGCAGCGGCAGCACCTTGGTCCGCAGGCTGCGCAGCATCGCCGCGTGGTCGCCCCCGGGGAGGTCGGTGCGGCCGATCGAGCCGGCGAAGAGCACGTCGCCGGAGAAGACCAGCTGGTCGATCTCACCGCCACCGCCGCGCGCGGCCGACGGGTAGTCGCTGCGGTACATCACCGAGCCCTCGGTGTGACCCGGCGCGTGCAGGGCGTCCAGGCGGATCCCGGCGATCTCCAGCACGGCGCCGTCGGTCAGCTCCCGGACGTCGTCGGGTTCGACGAAGGTGCTGGTGCCGCCGGTCAGCTGGGCCAGCAGCTGATGCGGTCTCCGGTCCCATCGCGCGCAGCGGGTCGGCCAGCAGGTGCCGGTCGTCGGGATGGATCCAGCAGGTGGCGTCGTAGCCGCCGCACAGCGGGGCGACGGAGTACATGTGATCGAGGTGCCCGTGGGTGAGCACCATGGCCACCGGCTTCAGCCGGTGCTCGGCCACCAGGTCGCGGACGCCGTCCGCCGCACCCATCCCCGGATCGAGGATCAGGCACTCCGCACCAGGCTCGGTCGCGACCACGTAGCAGTTCGTCTGCCACGGACCGGCGGGGAAGGAGGCGATGAACACACGGGTGAGACTAACGACCGTGCAGACCCACGCGGAGAACCTGTTGTGACCCACGCCGAGCGATCAGGCAGGATAGGGCCCTATGAGCGACGGCGCGGGGCCTGCCTCCTTCGGCCGGGTCGAGGAAGACGGGACGGTGTACGTCCGCACCCAGTCCGGCGAACGAGCCGTCGGGCAGGTGCCCGACGTGCCACCCGAGGAGGCGATGTCCTTCTTCACCCGCCGGTACGACGCCCTCGAGCTCGAGGTCTCGCTGCTGGAGACCCGGATCGTCTCCGGGGCGCTCTCCCCCGACGACGCCGTGTCCTCGATCAGAACCGTCCGGACGGCGGTGACCGACGCGCACGCCGTCGGCGACCTGGACGGCCTGGCCACCCGCCTGGAGGCGCTCGTCCCACGGGTGGCCGACCAGCGCGCCGCCCGTCGGGCCGAGAAGGCCAAGGCCAGCGCGGAAGCCAAGGAGGCCAAGGAGCGCTACGTGGTGGAGGCCGAGAAGCTCGCGGCCGGCAACGACTGGCGGGGCGGGGTCAACCGGTTCCGCGAGCTGCTGGACGAGTGGAAGGCGCTGCCGCGGCTCGACCGGGCGACCGACGACGAGCTCTGGCACCGGTTCTCCACCGCCCGCACCACGTACACGCGTCGGCGGAAGTCCCAGTTCGCGAAGGAGTCCGAGCAGCGGGAGACGGCCCGCAAGATCAAGGAGAAGCTGGTCGCCGAGGCCGAGGCGCTGCAGCACTCGACGGACTGGGGTCCGACCACCAGCGAGTACCGGGACCTGATGACCCGCTGGAAGGCGGCCGGCTCCGCCCCGCGGGGCGTCGACGACGAGCTCTGGAAGCGGTTCCGCGGCGCGCAGGACGTCTTCTTCGGCGCCAAGTCCGCCGCCATGTCCGAGCAGGACAGCGAGTTCAAGAGCAACGGCGTCGCGAAACAGGCGCTGGTCGAGGAGGCCGAGGCCATCCTCCCCGTCCGCGATCTGGCCGAGGCCCGCGCCGCGTACCGCTCGGTGCTGGAGCGTTGGGCCGAGATCGGCAAGGTGCCGCGCGAGATGATCCGTCCCCTGGACAGCCGGCTCCGTGGCGTCGAGTCCGCGATCAAGGGCTACGAGGACGACCAGTGGCGCCGGACCAACCCGGAGGCCCGGGCGCGCGCCGAGGAGACCGCGAGCAAGCTCGAGACGCAGATCGCCACCCTGGAGGAGAAGGCCGCTAAGGCCGAGGCCCGTGGCGACGCCAAGGGAGCCCGGGACGCGTCGGCGTCGGCGGCGACCTACCGCGAGTGGCTGGCCCAGGCGCGCAAGGCGGCCGACGACTTCAGCGGCTGAGCGCTCTGGTGCGTCGCGGCGCGGAAGCGTCGCAGTGTGCCCAAGAATTCTCCGGCGTGGTCGATGGAGGAACGATGAGGGACGACACGCTTTTCGTCGTTCCGAAGAGCGACGACACGATCGCGTAAAGGAGAGTTCGCTCGCGGCGCGGAAGCGTCGCCGTGTGCCCAAGAATTCTCCGGCGTGGTCGATGGAGGAACGATGAGGGACGACACGCTTTTCGTCGTTCCGAAGAGCGACGACACGATCGCGTAAAGGAGAGTTCGCTCGCGGTCGCCGGAAGCGTCGCCGTGTCACTGAGAGTTCGTCGCGGCGCGGAAGCGTCGCAGTGTCACTGCCGGATGCGGTAGACGTCGAACACGCCCGGCCACCTGCCGGACCGCACGCAGCACGTGGTCCAGGTGGGTCGGGTCGGCGGTCTCGAAGGTGAACCGGGCCTTGCAGATCCGGTCCTTGGACGTGCTCAGACCGGCCGACAGGATGTTGACGTGCTGGTCGGACAGCGACCGGGTGATGTCGGACAGCAGCCGGTTGCGGTCCAGGGCCTCGACCTGGATCGCCACCAGGAACGAGCTGTGCGCGGTGGGGGCCCAGGAGACGCCGATGATCCGCTCGGCGTGCTCGGTCTGCAGGTGGGCCGCGTTGACGCAGTCGTCGCGGTGCACCGACACCCCCGCGCCCCGGGTGACGAAGCCGACGATCGGGTCGCCGGGCACCGGTGTACAGCACTTGGCGAGCTTGACCAGCAGGTCGGTGTCCCCCGCCACCTCGATGCCGGAGTCCGACGCCGAGGACTTCCGCCGCCGGCGGCCGGTGACGACCTGGTCCTCGTTGATCTCGTCGGCGGTGGCGTCCTCGCCGCCCTCGACGCTGATCAGCCGGTTGATCACGGCCTGCGGACCGACGGTGCCCTCGCCGACGGCGGCGTAGAGGGCCGACACGTCCGGCAGCTTGACGTAGTTGGCGACCGCGGTCAGGTGCTCGAGGGTGAGCAGCCGCTGCAGCGGCAGCCCGGCCTTGCGCATCTGCCGGGCGATCGCCTCCTTGCCGGCCTCGATCGACTCCTCGCGGCGACCCTTGGTGAAGTGGTGGCGGATCTTGTTGCGGGCCCGCGGGCTCTTCACGAACTCGAGCCAGTCGCGGTTCGGTCCGGCGTTCTCGGCCTTGGTGGTCAAGATCTCGACCACGTCGCCGTTGGACAGCTCGGACTCCAGCGGCACCAGCCGCCCGTTCACCCGGGCGCCGACGGTGCGGTGGCCGACCTCGGTGTGGATCGCGTACGCGAAGTCGATCGGTGTCGCGCCCTGCGGCAGCGCGTGCACGTCGCCCTTGGGAGTGAACGCGTAGACCTCGGTGGAGTTGATCTCGAACCGCAGCGAGTCGAGGAACTCCCCCGGGTCTGCGGTCTCGCGCTGCCAGTCGAGCAGCTGCCGCACCCAGGTCAGGTCCGTGCCGTCACCGTTGGCGGTGGACGCGATGCCCTTGCCGCCCTCCTTGTACTTCCAGTGCGCGGCGACACCGAACTCGGCCCGCTTGTGCATCTCGTCGGTGCGGATCTGCAGCTCCACCGGGCTGCCCTGCGGTCCCAGCACCGTGGTGTGCAGGGACTGGTACATGTTGAACTTGGGCATCGCGATGTAGTCCTTGAACCGCCCCGGCAGCGGGTTCCAGCGGACGTGCATCACCCCGAGCGCCGCATAGCAGTCCCGGGTGGTGTCCACCAGGATGCGCAGACCCACCAGGTCGAAGATGTCGGCGAAGTCGCGGCCGCGGACGACCATCTTCTGGTAGATCGAGTAGTAGTGCTTCGGCCGTCCGGTGACGGCGGCGCGGATCTTGGCGGCCCGCAGGTCGGCGGTCACCTGCTCGATCACCTGGGAGAGGAACTCGTCCCGGCGGGGTGCGGCCTCGGCGACCATCCGGACGATCTCGTCGTAGACCTTCGGCTGCATGGCCGCGAAGGACAGGTCCTCCAGCTCCCACTTGATCGCGTTCATGCCGAGGCGGTGGGCCAGCGGGGCGAAGATGTCCAGCGTCTCCGACGCGATCCGGTGCTGCTTGTCGGGTCGCAGGTAGTGCAGGGTGCGCATGTTGTGCAGTCGGTCCGCCAGCTTGATCACCAGCACCCGGATGTCCCGCGACATCGCGACGACCATCTTGCGGATGGTCTCCGACTTGGCCGACTCGCCGTACTTGACCTTGTCCAGCTTCGTGCAGCCGTCGACGAGGAGGGCGACCTCCTCACCGAAGTCGCGGGTCAGCGCGGACAGCGTGTACGAGGTGTCCTCGACGGTGTCGTGCAGCAGGGCGGCGCACAGCGTCGGCTCGGTCAGGCCGAGCTCGGCCAGGATCGTGGTCACCGCCAGCGGGTGGGTGATGTAGGCGTCCCCGCTGCGTCGGGTCTGACCACGGTGGTAGCGCTCGGCGGTCCGGTAGGCCCGCTCGATCAGGGACAGGTCGGCCTTGGGATGGCTGGCCCGGATCACCTTGAACAACGGGTCCAGCACCGGTGCCTGCGGCTTGGTGGCGCCGAACCGAGCGATCCGCTGCCGCATCCGCACCCGCGGCTGCTCCGGCCCGGTGCTCAGACGCACCGGCAGGCTGGCCGGACCCTCGGCGTCACGGACCACGGGAGTCGGCGGGGGCGCGGCACCGGCCGGTGAACCGGGGCTGAGGGCGTCACCGGTGGCCTGCGGGCGTACGGCATCCTCGTCGGCCGTCTGGGACGACGGTCGGACAGTCGTGCCGGGATCAGTCGTCACCCAGTTCCACCCCTCTACCGAGATCGCCAGTCTAGGGCCTACCTACGAGGCCGCTCACGACCTTGCTCGAAGGGTCCTCACCAGTCGTCGCGGCGGCTCGGTCGGCGACGGGTCGGCGGGGGTGTCTGCTCGCCGTCGGCGGTCTCCGCCTCGGCGTGCCGGACCACGACGACCTGGTCGCCGGTCTCCAGCTTGGCCACCGTCGGGTCGTAGAACCGGCGGAGGGTCTTGTTGCGGATGACCGCGATCACGGCTTCGCCCCGGACGTCGTCGGGCGCGAGGCCGACCTCGTTGCTGCGGACCTGGCGCTCGCCGACCTCGAGTCCCTCGTTGCTGGACAGCAGGTCCTCGATCACGGTGCCGAGGTTGGGGCTGACGGCCGACAGGCCGAGCAGGCGGCCGACGGCCTCGGAGGAGGTGACGACGGCGTTGGCACCGGACTGGCGCAGCAGCGAGGCGTTGTCGTCCTCGCGGACGGCGACCACGACGTGGGCACTGGGGTTGAGCTGCCGGACGGTGAGCGTCACCAGGATCGCGGAGTCGTCGCGGTCCAGGGTGATGATCACCTCGCGGGCCTTGATGATCTCCGCCCGACGCAGCACGTCGCGACGGGTCGCGTCACCTTCGATGGCGGCGTAGCCGCGCAGGTTCGCGTCCACGATCGCGGCCGGCTTGGGGTCGATCACCACGATCTGGGCCGGGTTGGCGCCGTTGTTCTGCATCGTCTCGACCGCGCTCCGGCCCTTCGTGCCGTAGCCGACGACGACGACGTGGTTGCGCATGTGCTTCCTCCAGCGGTTGTCGCGCATCATCCGTCGCCCCTCGTTCGCCAGCACCTCGAGGGTGGTGCCGACCAACAGGACGAGGAACAGGATCCGCATCGGGGTCACCAGGATCGCGTTCAGGATCCGCGCGGTCGGGGTGATCGGGGTGATGTCGCCGTACCCGGTGGTGGTGATGGTCACGGTGGCGTAGTAGATGGCGTCGATCAGGGTGACCGAGCCGTCGTAGTTGTCGGTGTACGCGTCCCGGTCGAAGTAGACCAGGGCCACGATGAACACCAGCAGCGCGAGCGCCAGCAGACCGCGCCGGGACAGCTCCCGTGCCGGGGTCGAGGACCGGGCCGGCAGGCTGACCAGCGTCTGGTGCGACCAGGACTGCCGGCTGCGACCGCGGGGTCCGCTGCCGGACCCGCGCAGGATGCTCATGCGGCGTCGAAGGTCACGACGGAGGAGACGGGTCCGATGCCGGCCGCGTCGAGCCGCTCCCGCCCCCGAGGTAGCTGAGCTCGCTCAGCAGGCTGACGCCGACGAGGTCCCCGCCCAGCCGCGCGATCAGCTCCGCGGCCGCCACCACGGTGCCCCCGGTCGCGAGCACGTCGTCGACCACCAGCACCCGGGTGCCCGGGCCGAACGCGTCCTCGTGCAGGGCCAGGGTCTCGGTGCCGTACTCGAGGTCGTAGGTGACCGTGACCACCGCCGCGCGGCAGCTTGGCCGGCTTGCGGATGGGGACGAAGCCGGCACCCAGGGCGAGCGCCACCGGCGCCCCGAACAGGAAGCCACGGGCCTCGATGCCGACAACCACGTCGACCTCGACGGGGCTGACGCCGACGAGCGCGTCGATGGACGCCGCGAAGCCCGCCCGGCGAGGCGAGCAGCGGGGTGATGTCACGGAACATCACGCCGGGCTCGGGGTAGTCGGGCACCTCGCCGGATCAGCCGGGCGAGGTCGTGGCTCATCGGCCGCCTACTTCTTCCGTTGGCTGCGAGGCTTGTTCTGCGGCTGCGGGCGACCCGAGGCGCCCTCGCTGGTCGGCTTGCGTCGGTCGGTTCACCACCGTCGGTTGGCTGGTGGAGACCGTGATCCGTGGCCGGGTCGCGGTGGTCGGCGCCCCCGGCTCGGTCGCGCCGTCGTCGGCCGACTCCGCCGGTGGCTCGTACGCGGCCACGCTCCCCGAGCCGCCCGACACCGCACCGCTCGACACCGCACCGGCCGGCACCGCGGCGCCGACCTTGGCCTCGGACTTGGCCCGCCGGGCCAGCACCCGCTTGGTGAGCTTCTGCATCTCCGGCTCCCGCTCCTTGAGCTGGGCGAGCAGCGGGGTGGCGATGAAGATCGAGGAGTAGGCGCCGGAGATCATGCCGACGAACAGGGCCAGCGCCAGGTCCTTCAGCGGTCCCTCGCCCAGGATGAAGGCCCCGGCGAAGAGCAGCGCCGCGACCGGCAGCACGCCGATGATGGTGGTGTTGATCGAGCGGACCAGCACCTGGTTGACCGCCAGGTTCGCGGCCTCGGAGTAGGTCTGGCGGGCCGACGAGGTCAGGTCGCGGACGTTCTCCCGCACCTTGTCGAAGACGACCACCGTGTCGTACAGCGAGTAGCCCAGGATGGTGAGCACGCCGATCACCGTGGCCGGGGTGACCGTGAAGCCGACCAGGGCGTAGATGCCGACCGTCAGCACCAGGTCGTGCAGCAGCGCGACGAGCGCGGCGACCGACATCTTCCAGTTCCGGAAGTAGGCCCAGATGACCAGGGTGACCAGCAGCAGGAACACCCCGAGCGCGATCAGGGCCCGGTCGGTGATCTGACCACCCCATGACGCGCCGATCAGGCTGTAGGCCACCTCGTTGCTCGGCACGCCGGCCTCGGCGGCGATCGCCGACCGCACCTGCGGCACCTCGTTGACCGGATCCAGCGTGCGTGTCTGCACCCGGACCTGGTTGTTGCCGACCGTGGTGACCGTCGCGTCTTCGAGATTGGGGACACCGGAGTTCGTCACCGCATCCTGCATGTCGGTGACCGTGGTGTCGGTGACGGCGGTCTGGGCTTGGAAGTCGGCGCCGCCCTCGAACTCGATGCCCCACTGGAACCCGCGGATCCCGATGGAGAGCAGGGAGACAGCTATCAGCACGGCCGAGATGACGTACCAGCGACGCCGGCGGCCGACGAAGTCGTAGGAGACCTCGCCGGTGTAGAGCTTGTGACCGAGATCACGGAGCTTGGACATCTAGATCCCCTTGCTCTCGGTGGCGGTGCGGGCGGTCGACGACGCGCCGACCGGGCGACGGTTCCTGGTTCCCGGCAGGGCGGCGACCCCCAGGTGGTCGGGCTCCAGACCAGACCACTTGTGACCCTGACCGAAGAACTTCGTCCGGCCCAGGACAGTCATCAGCGGCTTGGTGAAGAAGAAGACCACGGCCACGTCGATGATCGTGGTCAGGCCGAGGGTGAAGGCGAAGCCCTTGACCGAGCCGATGGCCAGGATGAACAAGATGATGGCCGACAGCATCGAGACCGCGTCGGCGATCAGGATGGTCTGCCGGGCCCTGATCCAGCCGGTCTCGATGGCGGTCCGCAGGCTGCGGCCGTCCCGCACCTCGTCACGGATCCGCTCGAAGTAGATGACGAAGCTGTCGGCTGTGACACCGATGGCCACGATCATGCCCGCGATGCCGGGCAGGTTGAGGGCGAAGCCGACCGAGTCACCCAGCAGCACCACCGTCGCGTACGTGATCAGACCGGCGACCGCCAGCGAGGAGACCACGACGATGCCGAGCCCGCGGTAGTACAGGAAGCAGAACCCGACCACCAGGATCAGGCCGATGATGCCGGCGATGATGCCGGCGCGCAGCTGCTCGCTGCCGAGGGTCGCGGAGACGTTCGACACCTCCGACACCTCGAAGGACAGGGGCAAGGCGCCGTACTTGAGGACGTTGGCCAGCTCGGTGGCGGACTGCTGGTTGAAGTTGCCGGAGATCTCGGCCCGGCCACCGGGGATGGACGAGCTCACCGACGGCGCCGAGATCACCTCGGAGTCCAGCACGATCGCGAACTGGTTCTCCGGCGGCTGCCGGCTGGCCAGGGTGCCGGTGACGCTCTCGAAGGTCGCACCGCCCGCGCTGTTGAACTCGAGGTTCACCACCCACTGGACCTGGTTCTGCGGCACGCCGGCGGAGGCCGTCGTCAGCTGCGTCCCCTCGATCAGCGTGGGGCCGAGCAGGTACTTCTCGGTCTTGTCCTGGTTGCAGGCCACCAGGGGCTGGTCGGAGACGTCGGGATAGGCGTCCTTCTGATCACAGGTGAACGCGGCGAAGTCGGCCTGGTCGGCTTCGCTCGGCTGCCAGTCGATGGCCTTGTCCGGCGGCGTGCCCTGCCCGGGCGCGGTGGGCTTGGGCGTGGTCGGCGGCGGGGGCGCGGTCGGCAGCTGAGGGGCCGGACGCCGGTCACCGCTCGGACTGGCACTGGGTGGGCTGGAGCGGGGCGCTCCGGTCGATCGGCTCCGTCGTGGGGGCGGGGGAACCCGACGCGGACGGCTCCGGGGACGCGGTCACCGGCGGGGCCACCGCCTCGGCGGCGTACACCGCCCGGAACCGCAGCACGGCGGTCTGCCCGACGAGGCGGACCAGCTCGTCCTGCTGGACGTTGGGCACGCTGACGATGATCTGGCGGTCGCCGGACGTCGTCACCTCGGTCTCGCCCACGCCGAGACTGTCGACGCGGGACTGGATGATCGTCCGGGCCAGCTGCGAGGCTGTTCGGGTCGATCTGCCCCGTGCCGTCGGTGTTCTGGGCCGTCAGGGTGATCGTGGTGCCACCCTGCAGGTCCAGACCCAGCTTGGGGGTCCAGTTGTTCGAGATCGCCATCAGGCCGTACAGGGCGGCCACGAAGAGGCCGAAAATGATCAGGGTGCGGCCGGGATGGCCGCCTCGATTCGCCACCAGGCGTCAGTCCTTGTTCTTGGGCTCGTTCCCGAAGGTCGGGTTGTCGGCGACGGGGCGGTCGTACTCGGTTGTTCCGTACGTCGGGGGTTGGTGCCGTACTCGGTGGTGCTCGGCGCGGTAGGCGTCATCGGAGTGCGCCGGCTCGACCGCGTCCTGGTCGACGATCTCGTCGTCGATCCCGTCGTCGGTCTCGGTGGGCTCACTGAACTCGTCGCCGGGCCGGATCACCCGGGCGATGGCCTGCTTGAGCACGGTGACGTGGACGCCGGGCGAGGTCTCGAGCACGGCCTGCTTCTCGCCCGTGGACACGACGGTGCCGAAGATGCCGCTGCCGAGCAGCACCCGGGTGCCGGGAACGATCTCGTTCATGGTCTTCTGCTGGGCCTGCTGCCGCTTCTTCTGCGGTCGTAGCAGCAGGAAGTAGAAGGCGACCACCATCAAGGCGATCAACAGGATCGTACTGACCGGTGAGTTTCCCATGTCTCCAACGATTCGGGGCTCTGCGCGCCCGCGGCACAGCGCGCCGACGGGGTCGGCGCTGGCTGTCCGACCGCCGTACTCTACCCAATCGGGCGCAGGATATGAGCCGACGCGGCCCGGATCGCCGCGGCGACCTGCTCGAGACTCGGCGTGCGCAGCGCCCACTGCTGCCAGAACAGGGCGACCTCCTCGGCGTCCCCCGTCTCCCCGTCCCTCGTGGACAGCACCACGCCGTCCTCGCTGGTCCAGCCGGCTCGTTGCAGGTCCGGCACCATGCCCCAGCCGAACCCGAGGCGGACGGCCTCCACGTACTGGGTGGAGGCCGGCACCAGGTGGATCGGAGGATCGACCGAGACGCCGTGTCGGCGCAGCACGCGGTGCTGCATCCGGTCCTGGGCGTCGAAGACCACCAGCGGCGCGGCGCTCAGCGCCTGGGCGGTGAGCCCGTCGGGGAACCAGCGGGCGGCGAACCCCGGTGCGGCCATCGGCTGGTAGCGCATCGCACCCAGCCGCTCGACCGTGCAGCCCTGGACCGGGGTCCGCTCGGTGGTGATCGCCGCCATCGCCGAGCCGTCCCGGAGCAGGTCGGCGGTGTGGTCCTCACCCTCCCGGATCAGCTCCAGCGACAGGTCTGCGGACAGGGGCGCGAGGGCGGGCAGCACCCAGGTCGACAGCGAGTCGGCGTTCACCGCCAGCCGTACGACCGGTCGCACGTCACCGGCTCCCAGGCTCAGCTCGGCGTCCCGGGTGAGGGCCTCGACCTGCCGGGCGAGCCGCAGCACCTCCTCCCCCGGCCCGGTCGGTCGGACCGGCCGGCTGCGCTGCAGCAGGACAGCTCCCACCACCCGTTCCAGGGCCTTGAGTCGCTGGCTGACCGCTGACGGTGTCACGTGCAGCGCACCCGCCGCCGCCTCGAGACTCCCGTGGTCGATGGTGGCCGCGAAGGCCCGCAGCTGAGCGAGGTCCCAGTCCATCCCGATAGGTTAAGTGTTGCTTATCAAGAGTGAGAAACATTCGTTGGACTTCACCCCATTCCGCTCGTAGCGTCGACGAGGTGATCACCCTGCTCGCCGGCCTCGGCTTCGGCCTCGGACTCATCGTCGCCATCGGCGCCCAGAACGCGTACGTGCTGCGGCAAGGCATCCGGCAGGAGCACGTCGGGCTGGTCGTCGCCGTCTGCGCGGTCAGTGACGTGCTGCTGATCACGATCGGCGCCGCCGGTGTCGGCGGGCTCATCGCCCGGCACACCGCGGCCCTGACCGTCGTCACCGTGCTCGGGGCCGGGGTGCTGCTCGTCTACGCCGCGCAGGCGGTCCGGCGGGCGGTGCGGCCCGCGGCGTTGAGCGTCACCCACCCGAGCGGCGGCGAGCGGACCCGGATCGGCTCGGTGCTGCTGGCGGCCCTGGCCCTCACCTGGCTCAATCCGCACGTCTACCTGGACACCGTGGTGCTGCTCGGCTCGGTCTCGGCCACCTACGCCGCCCCGTGGCTGTTCGCCCTCGGAGCCGCGGTCGCCAGCATCTGCTGGTTCACCGCCCTCGGCTTCGGGGCCCGGCTGCTGGCTCCGGTCTTCGGCAGGCCGGGTGCCTGGCGGATCTTCGACGTCGCCGTCGCGGTGGTGATGACGAGCATCGCGGTCAAGCTCCTGCTCGGACTGGTCGCCGGCTAGCGGGCGCCTAGAAGATGCCCGGCGCGTCGACGGCGGTGGTGGCGGTGGGCGGGGTCAGACCGAGGTGCGCCCAGGCGGAGCGGGTGGCGACCCGGCCCCGGGGGGTGCGCATCATGAACCCCTCCCGGACCAGGAAGGGCTCGGCGACCTCCTCGACGGTCTCCGTCTCCTCTCCGACCGAGATGGCCAGGGTCGACAGCCCCACCGGTCCGCCACCGAACCGGCTGCAGAGCGCCGTCAGCACGGCCCGGTCCAGCCGATCCAGCCCGATGGCGTCCACCTCGAACAGGTCCAGCGCCCGGTGGGCGAGGTCGAGGGTGATCTTCCCGTCCGCCCGGACCTGGGCGAAGTCGCGGACCCGCCGCAGCAGCCGGTTGGCGATCCGGGGCGTGCCGCGGGACCGACGTGCGATCTCGGCCGCCCCGTCGTCGGAGAGGTCGGCCCCGAGCACCCCGGCCGACCGCCGCACGATGTGCTCGAGGTCCGCGGCGTCGTAGAACTCCAGCTGAGCGGTGAAACCGAACCGGTCGCGCAGCGGACCGGGCAGCAGACCGGCCCGCGTGGTCGCCCCGACCAGGGTGAACTGCGGGATCTCCAGCGGGATGGCGGTGGCACCCGGCCCCTTGCCGACGACGACGTCGACCCGGAAGTCTTCCATCGCGAGGTAGAGCATCTCCTCGGCGGGCCGCGACATCCGGTGGATCTCGTCGAGGAAGAACACCTCGCCCTCGCTCAGCCCGGACAGGATCGCCGCCAGGTCCCCGGCGTGCTGGATCGCCGGACCGCTGGAGATCCGCAGCGGCGTCGACATCTCGGCGGCGATGATCATGGCCAGGGTCGTCTTGCCCAGCCCGGGCGGCCCGGACAGCAGCACGTGGTCGGGCACCGAGCCCCGCTGCCGCGCGGCGGTGAGCAGCAGCCCCAGCTGCTCGCTCACCCGGGGTTGACCACGGAACGCGGCCAGGTCGTGCGGCCGCAGGGCCGATTCCGCGGCCCGGTCGTCGGCCTGGGCGTCCGGTCGGACCAGCGCCTCCAGCTCCTCGGCGGTCAGGCTCCCGGGGTCGCTCATCGGCGGGCCCTCCTCATCGGCGGGCCAGCGACTGCAGCGCGGCCCGCATCAGCTGCGGCACACCGACCCCGGGCTCACCGGCCAGAGCGTCCACCTCGTCGCAGGCCGCCTCGGCGTCCCGGGTGGACCAGCCGAGGCCCTGGAGCCCCTGGCTGACCTGGTCCCGCCAGCCGGCCGCGCTCGGTGCTGTCGCTCCGCCCGACCCGGCGGCATCCGGCTCGCTCACCAGCCGGGTCAGGTTGATCTTGTCCTTGAGCTCGATCACCAGGCGCTGGGCACCCTTGCGCCCGACGCCCGGGACCTTGCACAGCTGCACCAGGTTCTCGGTCGCGATGGCGGACCGCAGCTCGTCGGGACTGAGCACGGCGAGGGCGGCCTGGGCCAGCTTCGGTCCGACCCCGGTCGCGGTCTGCAGCAGCTCGAACAGCTCGCGCTCGTCGACCGTGGCGAACGCGTACAGGGTCAGGGAGTCCTCCCGGACCACCAGCGAGGTGGACAGGGTCGCCCGCTCACCCACCCGCAGCAGGGCGGTGGTGTTGGGACCGCACAGGACGAGCACGCCGAAGCCGCCGACCTCGACGACCGCGGACGTGGGTCCGAGCTGGATCACCGTGCCGGTGAGCTGCGCGATCATCGGGCTCTGACTCCTTGTCTTTGGCGTTCGATGGCTTCCTGCAGCCTGTTCTGCGTCCCACCCCGCCACACGTGGCAGATGGCCAGGGCCAACGCGTCGGCCGCGTCGGCCGGCTTGGGTGCGGCCTCCAGCCGCAGGATCCGGGCGACCATGCTGCCGACCTGGTCCTTGCCGGCCCGGCCGGAACCGGTGATGGCCGCCTTCACCTCGCTGGGGGTGTGCAGCGCCACCGGGTAACCGCGGCGCGCCGCCACCAGCATCGCCACGCCCGCGGCCTGGGCGGTGCCCATCACGGTCTGCACGTTGTGCTGGGCGAAGACCCGCTCGATGGCCACCGCATCCGGTCGGTGGGTGGTGATCCAGGCCTCGATCTCCTCCTCGATCCGCACCAGCCGGCGCGCGGTGTCGAGGTCGGCAGGGGTGCGGGCGACACCGACCGCGACCAGGGTGGGCGGGCGTCCGGGGACCCCGTCGACCACCCCGAGACCGCACCGGGTGAGACCGGGGTCGATACCGAGCACCCGCATGGCACAGACCCCCTCCACCCGTCGTGCGTGGAATCGAAGCGAACAGACGTTCGTACGCTACGCGAGGGCCCGCGTCATCGGGTCCAGCGACACGCGGACCGGGTCAGCCGACGCTGGCCAGCACCTCGTCGGAGGCGTCGAAGTTGCTGTAGACGTTCTGCACGTCGTCGGAGTCCTCGAGCGCCTCGATGATCTTGAACAGCTTCTCGGCGGTCGGCGCGTCGATCTCCTGGGTGTACTCCGGCACGAAGGAGATCTCGGCGGAGTCGTAGTCCAGACCGGCGTCCTGGACGGCCTCGCGGACCCGGACCGTGTCGCTCGGATCGCTGATGATCTCGAAGCTCTCCCCGAGGTCGTTGACCTCTTCCGGGTCGGCGTCCAGCGTGGCCTCCAGCAGGTCGTCCTCGCTCAGCGTCCGTCCGCCCTCCTGTGCCTTGGGCACCACGACGACGCCCTTGCGGTTGAACATCCGTGAGGTCGAGCCGACGTCGGCCATGGTGCCGCCGTTGCGACCGACCGCCACGCGGACGTCGGAGGCCGACCGGTTCCGGTTGTCGGTGAGGCACTCGATCAGGAGGGCGATGCCGGCCGGACCGTACGCCTCGTAGAAGAGGGTCTCGTAGTCGGCACCGCCGGCCTCGGCCCCGGAGCCGCGCTTGACCGCGCGGTCGATGTTGTCCTTGGGGACGGAGGTCTTCTTCGCCTTCTGGATCGCGTCGTAGAGGGTCGGGTTGCCGGCGATGTCCCCGCCGCCGATCCGGGCCGCGACCTCGATGTTCTTGATCAGCTTGGCGAACGACTTGGCCCGCCGGGCGTCGACCACGGCCTTCTGGTGCTTGGTGGTCGCCCACTTGGAATGTCCCGACATGGTCGAGGAAGCCTAGTCCACCTCGCCGGGGATGCGGTTGGCGTACATCACGGTGGTATCGGCGGCCCGGTAGCCCATCGACTCGTAGAGGCGGAAGGCGCCGGTGGGGCTGTCGGTGTCGACCCCCAGCCCGGCGGCGTCCAGACCGGCCTCGGCGAAGGACCGCATCGACGCCCCGAGCAGTGCCTTGGCGATGCCGCGGCCGCGCCGGCCCGGCCGGACCCCGAGCCGATCGGTCCACCCCTCCGAGAAGCCCTGCGACGCCCAGTCCTGCTCGTACGCGGAGTTCGTGGCGTAGCCGACCACCTCGGAGGTGTTCTCCTCCAACGCCACCCACGACCAGCTGACCCGCGACGCCGAGCGCGCCGAGCTGCTCGGCCCAGCGGGTCGCGTCGATCGGCTGCGAGCCCCAGTGATCGGCGAAGGCCTCGTTGTGCACCTGGCGGACCGCCTCGAACAGCTTCCGGCTCAGCGGCACCAGCCGGATCCCGGGCGGGCGGCGGGAAGTCCGGCGGTGCCCCGTCGAAGGTCGAGCGTCATGTCGGCGAACCAGCGGACCGGCTCCAGCCCGGCCTGCTCGTACAGCGCGCGGACGTCGGCCAGCTACGTGTCGACGGCGCAGATCACCTTCAGCGGCCCGTACCCGGGTCGCGACGTCTGGTCGTACCACACCGCGGCCCGGGCCAGCTGCCACGCGAACAGGGCGTGGCCGATGCCCTGGCGGCGCCAGCCCGGGTGGACGCCGCCGGTCACGTGGACCCGGCGCGGGTCGACGTCGGACCGCCGGGTGGTTCCAGCCGTACGCGATCAGGGTCCCGCCGGTGTCGCGGCCGACGATGCTGTCGCGCCCGGGATCGACGTCGGCGTCGTCGAGCTGCTCGTAGAGCTCGTCGATGCTGTGCCGCTCACTCGGCTGGTCGAGGTGCTCGATCGCCGTCAGCAGCCGGCTGAGGTCCCGAGTCGTCGCGGGTGATGGGGTCCCAGACCAGTCCGTGCTGGTCCCTCGGCAGGTGTGCCACGCCCTACAGCCCTTCGAGCTCAGGATCGCCGATCCGTCGCTCCGTGGGCGAGGTACGTCGCTCCGTCAGGAGCGCCAGATCGTCGTCGTCGAGGTCGACCGCCCGCCGTCGGCTCCTCACTCTGCTGCCAGATCCGACGCCAGCGCGCCCCAGGGGCGTCGCCGGCCTCGTGTCCCGAAGCGCGCCGGACCTGCCACCAGGTGGTGGCGTCCTCGTCGATCAGGTCGGCGACGGCACGGTGGATCCGTGTCGTGAAGACCTCGGCCGACTCGGCCGGTTGCGCTTCGAGGGCTGCACCATAGCGGACCGCCACCCGGGGCCGGCCCCGGCGCGGCCAGCGGGGCCCTGCGGCATGGCGGTGAACGTGCCCCGGACACCGACCGGCACGACCGGCACGGACAGCCGGGTGGCGACCGCGGCGACGTCGGCGTGGAACGACTGCACGACACCGTCGCGGGTCCGGCTGCCCTCGGGGAAGACGAGCACGTTCCAGCCGCGACGCCAGCACCTTCGCCAGCGGGCCGACCTCGAACCGGGTGTCGCCGTCGGCGCTCGGCTCGGACTGCGGGAGCTGGAACGTGTTGAACGCCAGCGCCGCCGCACCGGCCTTCCACCAGCTGTGGAAGAACGGGTCGGAGGTCAGCGCGACGCGGTGCGATCCCGCCAGGACGGCGGCAGCGTCGCCAGCACGGCGCCGATGTCGAGGTGCGAGGCGTGGTTGGCGACCAGCAGGCTCGGGCCGGACCGGCGGGCCAGGCGCTCGGTGCCGTGGCTCTCCAGGTTCACCTCGGCCTTGAGCACCGGACGCAGCACGCCGGTCTGGGCCAGTCGCGCACCGCCACCAGGAACGGTGTCCGCGCCCAGGCGGTGGGGATCGGCGGCGCGTCCTGGTCCCCCTTGACGGTGCCGACCGCGGTGCTCGCGGCCGGCCGTGACCACGTCGACGGCCAGGTCCCAGTGCCAACCGGTGGCCAGGATCCGCAGATCCCCGACCGCGTCGGCCAGCCGACCGGGCGGGCGTCGCTTGCCGCCGTCGGCGGCCCAGGGCGCCAGCTCCCTACTCATCGCGCGCTCAGCGATCACGCGACGTCCACCACGACCTGGGGCGGCGTGTGCAGGTAGCTGATCGGCGGCGATGCGGCCGACCGAGGACGACACGATCTCCAGCGCGTCGGCCAGGGTCGACGCGGCCCGGAAGCCCGAGCCGCTCGCGTTGGCCCGGTCGGCGCCGACCCAGACCACGTCGCCGACAGCGCGGCGTGGCGCGCGGCGATCTCGTACCAGCGGTGCAACGGGTGCAGCCCGTGGAAGGCGTGGCTGGTGCGGTAGAGGTGCGCGTACCAGGGGTCGGTCGGCGAACTTCTTCTCGAACTCGGCGCTGATCTGCGCCGGGTCGGTGGTGACGCTCAGCACCTCGGCGAAGAAGTCGACGTAGGACGGGTGGTGCAGCGGCGAGAACTCGCTGGCCAGCGGGTGGAAGAGGATCAGCGCGCCGCCCTCGCGGACCAGCGGCGTGCCGGTGTGGGCGCCGAAGCTGCTGGCCAGACCGGTCCAGGCGGCCAGCACCGGGTTGGTCGGGAGTCGACGCTGAACGGCGTCCGGCCGGGGACGCCGACGATGCCGACGTCGGCCTGGCCGGCGACCTCCACCCGCTGCTGGCGCAGGGCAGCTCGGCGCCGGCGACGCCGGCCGGCGACCGGGTCGCCGGCGAAGACCCCGACCGGGTGCCAGGGCGCTGTCAGCCGACCGAGGATCCGCCGGCGCAGCGTGGCCGAGGTGACCGCGGCGGTGCCGCGCCGCAGACCGAACCAGCGCGCCTGGTCCTTGAGGCTCCACTCCCACTCGCGCTTGGCCGAGGAAGCTCGAGCGGCTCGGGGAAGACGTCGTTGTCCAGCACGGCGTCGACGGAGAACAGCGGCAGCGCCGCTGGCGACCAGCCGCGGCCGCCTCGGCGGCGGCCGCCGGGTCGGTGACCGTCGGCCGCCAACCCGGCCAGGGTCGACGCGGCGCCCAGCCCGTTGAGCACCGCGGTGGCGCCGCCGCCGTGCGGGGTGGTGACCAGGTGCACGTGGACGACCAGGTCGGAGGTCGGCGACCCGCCGGTTCAGCGCGACCGTCAGCTCTGCCGACCGAGCCGAGCTCGGTGAGCTCCTCGGGGTCCTCGGCGTCGTGGTTGGTCAGCAGCCCGTCGGCGTGGAACGAGCGGAACACCCGCTCACCGACCAGGGTGCGCAGCTCGGCGGGCGTCTGCCGGCGGTTGAGCCCGATGGCGGAGATCAGGGCGACGTCGTCGACCCCGGCCGCCGCGGCCCGGGTGAGCACCGCCTCGATGACCGACGCCCGCACGTCGGGCGCCGTCATCCGGGGCACCGGGACGGTGTTGTCGTCGAAGGTGATGGTCAGCGCATGCCCGGCCGGAGCCGGGCGCTCAGCGGGTCGGAGCCCGGTCGGGTGGTCGAGCGCGGCGGCGATGGCTTCGCCGGGGTCGCACGGACGGCAGCGGGTCGGCCGGGTAGACGACCGGGCGCCGAGCGGGAGCCGCTCCAGCCGGAAGGTGTCGCCGGAGGCGACCAGGACCGGTGGGGTCCGGTCGTCGACGTCGAGGACGAATCCGGGGCGGACCATCTAGCGTGCTCCTGTCGGTGAGGTTCTCATCTGGCCTGCGCGGGACGCGGTTCTCATCGCGGCAGCGCCCAGCGGGGGGTCATCGGTGCGATCTTCCACTCCACGCTCGACCACTGGTTGGCGTTGGCCGCCCGCATCAGCGGCGACGTCCGGGCTGACCGCGACCGCGTTCCCGACCGCCGACAGCATCGGCAGGTCGGAGTGGGAGTCGGCGTAGGCGAAGCTCCGGGTCAGGTCGATGTCGTGCAGGCGCGGCGTAGTGCTGCAGCCAGGCCGCCCGGGACTCCCCGACCAGCGGCGGTCCGGTCAGGAAGCCGGTGCAGCGACCGTCGGCGTCGGTGGCCAGATCGGCCGCGACGATCACGTCGAACAGCGGCTCCAGCGGCCGGGTCAGCGGCCGGACCACGCCGGTGATCAGGATCGTGGTGTGCCCGGCGGCCCGGTGCTCGCGGATCCGGCGGACCGCGTCGGGCGACAGCCGGCTCAGGATGTCGGGGCCAGCTCGGTGTCGACGAAATGCTCCAGGGCCGCCAGATCGGCGCCGGCGTAGCGCCGGTAGACCGCCCGCAGGAACGCGCCGCGGTCCCGGCGCTCGGCCCGCAGGTAGGCCGGCAGCTTCCGCAGCACCTGGCCGACCTCGGCCAGCTGCCGGGGCCGGGACAGCTCCGGCAGCCGGGACCACAGGTACTGCTCGATCACGTTGGTGGACATGATCGTGCCGTCCAGGTCGAAGACGGCCAGCGCGCTCGAGCCGGCGGTGTCCCGGCTCAGGTCCTTCATGGTGGTCGGCCGGTTGCCACGCCGGCGCCGCAGCGCGTCCATCCGTCGCACCGGGGCGGTGATCGACGGGCAGTGCACGTCCTCGATGTAGGTGGTCCAGTCGTAGACGGCGGTGTCGAACGCGAAGATCGGCTGGTCGTCGGGGTGCAGCGACTCGGTCAGCGCGAGGGTGTTGTCGTCGACGAAGTGCAGCTCGGACTGGGCGTACTCGTTGTAGAGCGACAGGTACCGGCGCAGGAAGCTGAGCCGTCCGCGGGTGCGATCGAGGTCGTTGGCGAACTTGCGGGTCCGGGCCGACCGGGGGGCGGCGTCCAGCAGCCGGTTGGCGATGCGTGTGCGCCCGCTCCGAGGTGGCCAGCAGCCGCTCGACCGAGGCCGCGCCGGGGAACTGCCACTGCGGCAGCCGGGCCGCACCCCGCGGTCCGCCCTCGAACGGGTGCTCCAGTGAAGTACTCGCGGATGTGGCCGTAGAGGTCGTTGAAGGTCAGCGGGTTCCGGGCGCCGGAGCTGACGTGGTAGAACTCCGGCCGGCCGATCGTCGGCTTGGTCGCGCAGACCGCGAGGATCGCGTTCACCACGTGGTCGCAGGGCACGATGTCGACCACCGAGTCCGGCGACGCCGGGAACTCCGGCAGCTCGCCGCGGCCGTACGCCAGGATCAGCGGCTCGGCCATCTTGAAGCCCTCGATCCACCCCGGGTACGGGTGCAGCCAGGACGACTCGACGATGGCCGGGCGGACCACCGACACCTCGACGCCGGTGCCGACGTCGGCCACCACCCGCTCGCCGAGCGCCTTGGTGAAGGTGTAGACGTCGGTCCAGCCGAGCGAGCGGGCGCGCTCGGTGCCGGCCTTGACCAGCTCGGACTGCACCCACTCCAGCCGACGCCGCTCGGTGTCGGCCGCGGTGGTCAGGTAGCCGGCCTGGCGGTGCTCCCGCTCGGCCTCCTTGCGCAGCGTGGTCAGCCGGTCCGAGGTGCGCGACTCGGCCTCGA
This sequence comes from uncultured Actinomycetota bacterium, assembly GCA_963759915.1. Classification (GTDB taxonomy): domain Bacteria; phylum Actinomycetota; class Actinomycetes; order Propionibacteriales; family Propionibacteriaceae; genus Microlunatus. The sequence continues at coordinate 51,842 of CAVXBJ010000039.1, forward strand.
TCAGGTCCCGCATCGCCAGCCCGGCCCGGGTCTCGGCCTCGTAGTCGATGGTGTGCACGTGCGGACGCCTCGGGGATCGCGCCGCGCCGCCGACCGGCGGTGTAGGCGGTGGAGATGTGCACGTAGTGCGGGACCTTGAGCAGGTTGCCGTCGTCGTCGGAGCAGGCCTCGATCATCCGGTCCATCAAGGCCTTGGTGCCGAGCACGTTCGTGGTGAAGGCCTGGTCGATGGGCGGGTCGAACGACACGTCCCCGGCGCAGTGCACCACGATGTCGATGTCACCGGGCAGCACCGGCACGTTGGGCAGATCGCCCTCGATCACGTCGATCCGGGTGTCCAGCAGCGCCTCCGGTCCCCCGGCGGCCTCCCGGACGTCGCGGAAGATGTCCTTCTTGACCACGGTGATCATCCGGTCCCGCGCCCCGGCGGACCGCTTGCGGCGGACCAGCACCGCGGGCGTGGTCTCGGGCAGCTCGGTGAGGATCTTCCACAGCAGCTGCTCGCCGATGAAGCCGGTGACCCCGGTCATCAGGATCTTCTTGCCGGCCAGCAGGTCACGCAGCCGGCCGTCCAGCAGCGGGCGGTCCGAGCGGTCGGCGACCACGCTGCGACGGAACGTGTCGGCCGGGGTGACCGTGCTCATGAGGAGTGGTCCTCCTTGCTCGAGACCCGGGTGAGCTCGAGGGCCTCGGTCAGGGTGAAGTTGCCGACGTACAGGGCGGTGCCGATGATGGCTCCCTCCACCCCCACCTCGACCAGCGCCGCGAGATCGGCGATGTCGGTGAGGGACGATATCCCACCGCTGGCGACGACCGGGGCATCCGTACGCGAGCAGACCTCCCGCAACAGGTCGGTGTTGGGTCCCGACAGCATGCCGTCGGAGGCGACGTCGGTGACCACGTAGCGGGCGCAGCCGGCCGCGTTCAGCCGGTCGAGGGTCTCGTAGAGGTCGCCGCCCTCCCGGGTCCAGCCGCGAGCCGCGAGCCGCTGACCGCGGACGTCCAGGCCGATGGCGATCTTGTCGCCGTAGGTCGCGATCACCTCGGCACACCACTCGGGTCGCTCGAGCGCGGCGGTGCCGATGTTGACCCGGGTGCAGCCGGTGGACAGGGCCCGCTCCAGGCTCGTCGTCGTCCCGGATGCCACCGGACAGCTCGACCCGCAACCGCATCTGCGAGGTGACCTCGGCGATGATCTCGGCGTTGTCGCCGCGACCGAAGGCGGCGTCCAGGTCGACCAGGTGGATCCACTCCGCACCGGCGTCCTGCCAGCGCTGGGCCGCGGCCCGGGGGTCGCCGAACACCTTCTCCGAACCGGCCACGCCCTGCACCAGCTGGACCGCCTGACCACCGGACACATCGACCGCCGGCAGCAGCTGCAACCGGTCACCCCACCGCGCGTTCACGCCGCTGACCCTATCGTCGGACGGCGAGGATGCCGACTCTCGCGCGGCACGGTCGCCTCAGCAGGCGGTGCTGGCCAGTCCGTGCTGCTGCCGGGCCGAGCTCGTGACGGCGCCGAGGAAGCGGGAGGAGTTGGCCCCCGCGTCGGGGGTGAACCAGCTGGGGTCGATGTCGCAGACGAGCAGCTCGGCGGCGGTGTCGGCGAGCACGACCGGCAGCGTGTGCACGACCGTGGAGGGGAAGCTGATCACCAGCCGGCCCACCGCGCCCTCCCGGATGGCCACCTCCAGCGGGAGCTCCGGCATCTCGATCCGCAGGCCGATGTCCGCGATCCGGGCCAGCTTGTCGCGGGCCTCCTTGCGATGGGCGAAGTAGCGGTCGACACCGTGCTGGGCGGCCAGCGAGGTCACCGCCGACAGGTACTCGTCCTCGGTGATCACCCCGGTCTCCACCAGGGAGGTGCCGACCAGGTCGGCGGCGGCCTTGACCCGGGGCCGGGGATGCTGGGACCGCAGCCAGGCGTAGCTGTTGCGCAGCACCCGGGCGCGGGGGACCTCGACCGGCAGGCAGCTGAAGACGGTGAGCCGGCAGCCCGACTCCGGCCGCCACCGGCGCCGCAGCGAGTCCGCGATCTGGTCACGGGCGAACGTCGTGATCTGGCGGCGGTGTTCCACGGTCGCCACCTGGTGCCAGCGACGCAGGTGCTCGCCGGTGGCCCACTGCCGGGCGAACTCCAGGGTGGCCGTGCCGTCGTCGACGATCACCACCTCCGAGGTCCGGTAGACGCTCGCCACCACCTGCATGACGCCCGAGAACGGGTCGCCCAGGACGAGCCGGTCGACACCGGCGAGATCGCCGGCCAGCGACCGCACCGTACGGGCGATCGCGGCACCACCGAGGCGTGCCTCGTGCCAGGTCACGGTCAGTCCGGCCTCGCGGGCCAGCCTGGCCATGCACCGGAGCTGCCACCGACTGGTCTCGGTCTTGGGGGCCAGGATCAGCACCGAGGTGTCCCCCGCCGACCCGTCGGCGCCGTCGTGGTGCGCCCACTCGACCACGTTCAGCAGCTGGGCCGGACTCTCCACCAGGGCGACGGTGCGCATGGTCAGGAGGAGGCCCCGACCAGCTCGGTGCCGACCGGCGTGCCGTCGGCCGGGGTCTGCACCCGCCGGAGCTTCTTCATGGCGGCCAGCTCGCCGTCGTAGATCTTCTTCACGCCGTCGCCGAGGGACTCGCTGATGGTCCGGATGTCCCGGACCAGGCGCTGCAGACCGGGCGGCTCGACCGACGCGGCCTGGTCGGAGCCCCACATGGCCCGGTCCAGGGTGATGTGCCGTTCCACGAAGGCGGCGCCCAGGGCGACCGCGGCCAGGGTGGTCTGCAGGCCGACCTCGTGTCCGGAGTAGCCGATCGGCACGTTCGGGAACTCGGCCTGCAGGGTGTGGATCATCCGCAGGTTGAGCTCCGACGGCTTGGCCGGGTAGGTGCTGGTGGCGTGGCAGAGGACGATGGTGTCGCTTCCCAGCACCTCCACGGCGTGCCGGATCTGGCGCGGGGTGGACATCCCGGTGGACAAGACGATGGTGCGTCCGGTGGCCCGGAGCCGCCGGAGCAGCTCGTCGTCGGTCAGTGAGGCCGAGGCCACCTTGTGCGCCGGGACGTCGAACTGCTCCAGGAAGTCCACGGACTCGACGTCCCAGGGTGAGGCGAACCAGGCGATGCCGCGCTGCCGGGCGTACTCGTCGATCGCGGCGTACTCCTCGACCCCGAACTCGACCCGGTGCCGGTAGTCGATGTAGGTCATCCGACCCCACGGCGTGTCCCGTTCGATCTCCCACTGGTCCCGCGGGGTGCAGACCTCGGGGGTGCGCTTCTGGAACTTCACGGCGTCGCAGCCGGCGGCTGCGGCCTGGTCGATCAGCGCGAACGCGTTGCTCAGCTCGCCGTTGTGGTTGATGCCGATCTCGCCGGTGATGTAGACCGGACGGCCCGCGCCGACGATCGAGTCACCGATCGTCCGGGAGGGGGCCGAGAAGGTGGAATGCGTGCTCATGTCGGCGACGCTAGGTCGATCACTTTGCCGGATGGCAGGTGACACCTGAACGGCAGGAGAACAGCAGGCGACGCGGATCGGCGCATCTCATCGCACCCGGTGATGGCCGGTCAAGATGCGTCAACAGCTCGACATCGGGCGTTCACCGACACGGCAGCTGGTGATCACCGAACGCGTCGCCGGGCCTCCTAACCTCCCGGGGGTGCGCAACACCACTCGTGCCCTGACGCGGCACTACATCGACGCCCTGGACCTGCACGGTGACGTGCTGGAGATCGGCGGCCACACGCTGTCCAACTGCGCGGCCGACCTGTTCCCCGAGCCGCGGTTCCGTTACCACGACCTCAATCTGGTCGCCTCCGACATCCCGAACACGATCATCGCCGACATCACCGGCTGCGCCGACGTGATCCCGGACGACTCGTTCGACGTCGTCTTCTCCTCCGACGTGTTCGAGCACATCGACCGACCCTGGCTGGCGGCGCAGGAGATCACCCGGATCCTGCGTCCCGGAGGCATCGCCATCACGCACACCTTGTTCTCCTGGCGCAACCACCCGTGCCCGATCGACTACTGGCGCTACTCGGCGGAGTGCCTGGAGTTCCTCTTCGGCGATCTCACCTGCCTGGAGAAGGGGTACGACCTGAGCCAGCGCCGCGACGACCAGCCGGGTTTCTGGCCGTCCGGTAACGACTCCGTGCCGCTGGACCACCTCGGTGGCTGGCGCGAGCACTGGAGCGTGTACTGCGTGTCGTACCAGGGGACCGGGGTCACCGTGCCGCGGTTCAAGGACAGTGATCATCCGCTGGCCGTCCACCTGCGGGGCACCACGCAGGGGGCGGTGACCAACCCCCGGATGACCGGTACGGCCCTGCCCCTGCCGCCCGATCCGGTGGACTCGCTGCTGCCCCAGCTGACCAAGATCACGACCGAGCTGCAGACGCTGCGGACCGCCGTCAACCGGCGCTCGCTGCCGGAGCGCGCCTACCGCAAGCTCCAGCGCACGCTGGCCGGACTCGGCGCGTGACGCCGCTGGTGTCGGTGATCGTGCCGGCCAAGGATCAGGAGGCCCACCTCGGCGACAGCCTGACCAGCCTGGTCGGACAGCTCGGCGATCCCGAGGCGCTGCAGGTGATCGTGGTCGACGACGGGTCCACCGACGCCACGGGCGAGATCGCCCGGACCTTCGGCGCGCGGCTGCCGGGGCTGCAAGTGCTGCGCAACGCCTCGCCGGTGGGGCTGGCGACCGCCCGCAACCAGGGACTCGACCGGGCCACGGGTCGCTACCTGGTCTACCTCGACGGCGACGACTGGCTGGCCCGCGGGCACCTGCAGCGGATGGTGGAGGTGATCTCCCGGTTGGACGTCGACTTCGTCCGCACCGACCACGTGCAGACCACCGGCGGTCGCCGGTCGGTGGTGCGGGCCCCGGAGGCGCGACGCGACCGGGTGCTCGATCCGCGGGAGTCGATCCTGCCGATGACGACGTCGACGATGGTCGACTACTGCTACGCCTGGGCCGGGATCTTCGACCGGCGGATCGCTCACCTGCTGCGCTTCCCGGAAGGCCTGTTCACGGCCGAGGACCGCGCGTGGTGCTGGCGGCTGCACCTGCAGGCGGACACGTACGCCGTCGCGGGCCCGCCCGGCATCCTCTACCGGCGTGGCATCCCGACCTCGCTGACCCAGATCCACGACCGCCGGCAGCTGGACTTCCTGCCGGCCTTCGAGCTGGTCTTCGACCTGGTGCGCCACGACCCCGAAGCCGAGCGGTGGTGGCCGAAGGCGACCCGGATGTTCCTGGCCGTGCTGGCCCGGCACGTCGGCCGCCAGCAGCAGATGGCCGCCGAGGACCGGGCCGCCCTCGCCGTCCGGGCCCGCCAGGTCCTCGCCCTGATCCCAGCGGAGGTGCTGACTGCTGCGTACGCGTCGGCGAAACCCGACCGTCAGGCGACGCTCGCCCCGTACGTGCTCGGCCGGACCGCGATCCTGCGGCGCCGGCTGCACCGGCGGCTGGCGGTCGTCCGAGCCGACCGGCGCGGAGCGGCATGAAGCAGCTCGTCGTCGCCTCCACCTTCTTCCAGTGCCTCTCGCTGGTGGCCGCGGTCGACGCCAACGCCCTCCCGGACGCCGACGAGCGGATCCTGGTGCTGGCCGACGGCTCGCAGGCGCCGGAGCTGACCGTCCCGTTGGCGGAGCAGGAGGGCTTCGCCGTGGTGCGGTCCCGCTTCGACCGGGTCGTCGACCTGGCCGCGCTGCTCTACCCCCGACGACCGGTCCAGCTGGCGCCGCGGGCGGAGGAGCACCCCGTCTGGGAACGACTCCTCCGCAGCCACTGGCGCCTCGGCACCGGCCCGCTGCAGGTCGTCCTCGACTTCGTCCAGGTGAACCCCGGGTACTCGCTGGCCGGCATCTTCGCCGACGCCGAGCTGTGGACCCACTCCGACGGGCTGATGACCTACTCCCCCACCCGCCGCACCCTGCCGCTGCGACTGTCGCAGCGGTTGACCGGACTCGTGCACCTCGACCTCGTGCCCGGGTTGACTCCCCGGATGCTGAGCGAGCACGGCGGCCTCCGGCGTACGGTCCCGCTCCCGGCGCTCGGAACGGTGATCGACGAGGTGCTGCGCGACACCGAGACCAGCTCATCTTCAGGCGACGAGGTCGACGGCGCCGGCCGGCCGACGGCGCTGGTGCTCGGGCAGTACCTGAGCAGCCTCGGCCTGATGAGCGTGGTCGAGGAGGCGGAGCTGAACGCGTCCCTGGTGCACGAGTCGGCGAGCCGCGGGGCCGAGGTCTGCGTGTTCAAACCGCACCCCGCCGCCCCGCCGGCCCAGACCCTCGCCCTGGCCGACGCGGCCCGGCAGGCCGGCGTCGAGCTGGTGGTGGACACGCGGCCGGAGGCGGCCGAGCTGACCATGCGCCGTCGCCGACCGGAGTGGGTGATCAGCTGCTTCTCCACGGGGCTGGCGACCGCGCGCTACCTGCTGGGTCTGCAGGCGGTGGCGGTCGGCACGTCGGCGCTGCTGCCCCGGCTCGCCCCGTACGAGAACAGCAACCGGGTGCCCCTGGTGCTGGCCGAGGCACTGTTCCACCGCACCGACTTCAGCCCGCCGACCCTGGCCGGCGCCGACCCGCCGAGCCGTGACCTCCAGCGGCTGGTCGACACGGTGGCCTACTGCATGCAGCCGAACCTGCACCCCGAGGAGGCGCCGAGCGCGGCGGCGTACCTCGAGGTGCTGTCCCGGGAACCGGAGCTGCTGGGGTTGTTCTTCAAACGGCGGCGGTTGACGCTGCTCGGGTTGCCGGGTGCCCTGCCGCCCCGCACCTGGCCGAGCCGGGCCCGACGACTGCTCAGCGGCGCACCCAGCCGCCGAGCTTCTTGAAGCCGGGCGCCCAGTCGACGACGTTCGGCCCCGGCACGTCGAAGTAGCCCCGGACCGACACGCGGACCTTGTCGGGGTTCCCGACGCAGCTGCGCGGGATCGTGACGGAGACCGTTTTGGGTCCGTACACGTCGCCCCGGCCGCGGAGACCGTCACAGGGCACCGCGTCACCCTCGTCGCCGAACTTCTCGATCCGCATCAGCGGGGAGAGCTCGCTGGCCGGCACGAGGTCGTGGCGGTACTCCGGACCCGGGTCGGACGGGTCGGTGTCCAGGTAGACGGTGAGGTAGGTGCCGGGACGGATCACGCCGGTGCGGGTGGTGATCTTGATGTTCGTGCTGCCGTGCTTCACCGTCACCTTGGTGATGTTCGGCTTCGGGTCCTTGATGGACTTCGTGTCGGCCTCGGCGAACGAGGCGGCACCGGCGACGCTGAGCGCGGCTCCCAGCATGACGGCTGCGGTGCGTAGGGCGATGTTCTGCACGGTCTGGCTCCCCCGAGATGAGACGGCGATGTCACAGCAGGAGGCACGTCGGCCCCGGTTGATACCTCGCTGTCTCCGGAAACGAGGGTGTCACGAGGTCGCGAGCCTGACAGGGTGATCGACCATGAGGCTGTTGTTGATCATCGGACCGCCGGCCGTCGGCAAGATGACGGTCGGACGCGAGATCGCCCGGCAGAGCAGCTTCCGGCTGTTCCACAACCACCACACGATCGAGCCGTTGGTGGAGGTCTTCGGTCACGGCACGCCGCCGTTCGCGATCTTGAACAGTGAGTTCCGCCGCCGGGTGATCGAGGAGGCCGCGCACCATCGGGTCGACCTGATCTTCACCTTCGTCTGGCAGCTGGAGGATCCGGACGATCACCGCGAGGTACGCGAGCTCGTGGCGCCGTACGAAGTCAGCGGGGGCGAGGTCCTGGTGGTCGAGCTGTCCGCCGGTCTGGCCACCCGGCTGGAGCGCAACCGCGGCGATGACCGGATCGCCGCCAAGCCGACCAAGCGGGACGTGGAGTGGTCCGACGGCAACGTGCGGGAGCTGGAGCGGTACCGGCTCAGCTCGGACCCGACCGGGGCCCACCCGACGCCGGCCGACGCGTTCCTCCGCGAGCACCCGCACCTGCGGCTGGACACGACCGCGCTGTCGGCGACCGCGTCGGCCGAGCGCGTGCTCGGGTGGCTCGATCAGCAGTGACTGCTGGCGAGCTCGATGGTGGGGTTCCCGGTGGTGGTCTGGGTGGGGTGTCCGGTGTCGGGGAGGGGGCCGAGGTGTTGGGTGCCGTGGTTGGTGGACAGGAACCAGTGGCCGTGGGGTGCCCGCCAGAGGAACACCCCGGGGTGGGGGGAGGTGACGGTCCACAGTCCGTGGGTCTTCGCGTTGTGCTCGCCGCGGGTGAGGGGTCCGAGGTTGGTGGGTCCGGTCTGGCCGGGGGTGCCGTCCCACCGGTACGGGTTGGTGTGGTCGAGATCCATCCCGGGGCTGGTGGCACCGGAGTAGGGGAAGACGGAGGCGACGTGGCGGATCGCGGACGGCGTCGCGGATCTGGTCGGGGATCTCGTAGGCGTCGACGGCGGGGATCGTCGGGGTCCAGGACCGGTCGGACGGTGATGTGGCAGGTGTGGGTGGTCAAGAACTCCCGGAGCTGGGTGGCGAGCAGGGGTCCGAAGCCGGGGTGGTCGGTGCGGACGACACCGGTCACCGGTGGCCAGGGTCTGGTCGGTCAGATAGACGTTCAGCACGACCCGGGGGCGGGCAGCCTTCAGGCCCTGCTCGGTGAGCAGGTCGGTGAGTCCGGGTAGGTCGAGACGAAGTCCGGATCGGTCGGGCGGGTCGGGGTCGTCGGCGGGTCGGGGTCGTCGGGTTCACGGTCCCCACCCGGGGCGGGTGGTTCCGGCGCCGGTCGGGGTCGGAGACGTTGTTGCCAGTAGTCGGGGATGTTCGGGTGATCGACCGGTGCCGGGTCGGGCGGTTCGTCGTAGTCCTCGGCCGTCCACGCTGGAGGTTCCGCGGGCGGATCGGGCGGATCGGGCGGTGGCGGCTCGCGGTGGGCGGGCCCTGGCCAGGTCGTCCGACGGTCGCAGCCGCTGGGTCGGACTCGTCGCCGGATGCCGTGTCCGGGACTGTCGGGTCGCCGGTGGCTGGACGGGGTGGTTGGTCGGTGAGCTGGCTGCCGTTGCCGGTGTGGCGGAGCAGCATCGCCAAGATCATCGCCGGTTGGGCGAGGAGCCCGAACGCGGTCGCCCGGCGTTGGTCGGCGGGTTCGGTGTTGCCTTCCAGGGCCAGAATGTCGGCGAGTCGGTCGACCAGGGCGTAGACCATGACCAGGTCGCCGTGGTCGGCGCGGACGATCATGGTGGTGATGCCGTCCTCGGAGCGGCACAGGTGCACGAACCGGGCCTGTCTCGCCTGGACCCGTTTGCGCTCGGCCAGGGCCGGGTCGGCGGTCATGATCGCCGCGGCCAGCCGGGTCAGGATCCGGCTCCACGGCAGCCCGGCCACGACCGCGGCCAGCTCGACATCGACCAGGGCGGCCGCCTCTTGGACAGCTCGCGGCAGCCGGCGACGATCTTGCGGGCCTGCCAGACCGGCAGCCACAACGCCTGCACCGCCGCCCACAGCTTCGGGAAGCGGTGCTCGAGGTCGGCGACGTCGGTCATGAACGCCCGGGCGGTCGGCTCGGACAGGTGCCGCAGGGCCGCGTACTCCCGGACCGCGTACTCATCCACCAGCGGGGTGCCGTCGGACCCGGACCGCCGTCCGGCGCCGCCGGCGATCCCGGTCGCGAACGGGTCGGTCGGGTCGACACTGTGCAGGTCCAGCCACGACTTCAGATCCCAGACGGTGCCGAGCTCCTCGGCCCGGATCCGGGCGTCGCGGGCCACGATCCGGTCGGCCAGCACCCGACCCGGGGTCCGGCCCCCACCACCGGACCCCGCGCCACCCACCTGACCACTATCGAACATGAAGCCGATTCTAGAACCGACCACTGACACCGAGCCTGACGGCGAGACCACGGACGGCGGTCAAGCCCTCGTGATTGCCCGCGCGGCCACCTGCGGAGCCGTGGACCCTGACCGATGTGCTCATGCCGTCTATCGCGGGGCCTGTCCTGCCGTCGGGTCTGATCAGCGGCAACGTCCAACCCGTCTCCGGAGAGATGGGATGGCGCTCCGGCCCTAGGAGGTCGAGGACGCGGCGACGGTGGCTGCTGCATACGCCGGATCCGGGCCGGGGAGGCTGCCTGGCGGGAGGAGCGGGCGGCGTGCTGGGCGATCCAGCAGCTGGAGAGCCGTCCCGCTGGGCATTCGACGTCGGGCTGCATCGGGTCAAGCCAGAGCACTCCACGCAGAACCAGCCGTCCAGTCGAGCGGCAGGCAACGGCGGGCTCTCGGTCGAGGGCACCGGAGGAGCCACCGCACTGCACGCCGACGGCTGGCACGACATGCACCTCCACCGCCGGGCCAACGTCAGCGCGTCGACCCACCGTGAGCCGGCGTCGACCGCAGTCTCCTTCTACATCCGCGACACCGATGGCAACATCGTCGGGCTCGTACAGCACGATCAGCGCGGCCCGGGCCCAGGTCCGGGCTGACAGCGGGGGCACCACCAGGTGCGCCGCCGGTCGGGGTCGTTCGGGACCTCGGCGACCATCTCGATGGAGGTGCCGCACCGGCGGCACGGCTGGGCGAACCGGCCACTGACCCAGTGATCGCGTCCACGACGGTTGTCCCCCGTGGTCACCTGGAACGCGCCCGGAGTCAGCGCCGAGTGGCGGAGCGCTCGGACCGCCAGGCGCACCGTGGCCGGCAGGTCCACCTCGGCGACGGGGGTCCACGGACTCACGCCCCGCAGGAAGCACAGCTCGTTGACCCACAGGTTGCCCAGCCCGGCGAGGTTGCGTTGGTCCAGCAGGGCGGCGACGATCGGGCGGGCCGGGTCGGCGCACAGTCGTGCGTACGGCTTCGTCGAGGTCCCAGTCGTCCCGCAGCGGATCCGGTCCCAGGTGCCCGATCACAGTGTGCTCGTCGGCGGTTCGGAGGAGCTCCACCACCGGCAGCGACAGCCCGTACGCCGTCGGGCCGTCCTGGGTGGCGAGCAGCACTCGGACGTCGGGCATCAGCTGGCGAGGCAGACTGCGCCCCGGACGGACCACGGTCCAGGAGCCGTCCATCCGCAGGTGGGTGTGCAGCGTGAGCTCGCCGCCGAGCCGCGTCAGCAGGTGCTTGCCGTGCGTCACCTGGGCGAGCACCGCGCGGCCGGAGAGGTCGGCGGTGGCGTGCTGCGGGACCCGGAGCTCGCCGCGGGTCAACGTTCGCCCGTTCAGCACGTCGAGACGGCGCGCGAGCACGTAGACGGAGTCACCTTCGGGCACCGCCCCATAGTGCCCCGGGGGTCCTGCGGACCCCAGGTCAGCGCGCGATCGCGCGCGGTTCCTCGATCCCGCCGAGCTTGTCCGGGTTCAGCATGATCAGCACCTGCGCGATCCGGTCGTCGACGATCACCAGCTGCAGGGCCGCCGCCAGCCGCTCGCCGTCCCACGCCCGCCAACCCGGTACGCCGTTGATCAGGGCGGCTTCCAGCCGCAGACCCGGGGCCGCCTTGTGCGCGATGCCGACCAGCAACCGAGCCGCCGCGCCGGCACCCTCGACCGGCCTGCGCGCGGCACGCACCTTGCCGCCGCCGTCGGAGAGGACGACCACGTTCGGCGCCATCAGATCCATCAGCGCCTGGACGTCACCGCTCGCGACGGCCGCGGTGAACCGCTCGCGCACCTCCCCGGCCAGCTCGTCATCGGCCTCGAACCGCGGGCGCCGCGCCTCCACGTGCTGCTTGGCCCGGTGCGCCGTCTGCCGGACGGCGACGGCCGTCATCCCCAGGGCCTCGGCGATCTCGGCGTGCTCGTAGCCGAACACCTCCCGCAGCAGGAACACGGCGCGCTCCTTGGGACCCAGGGACTCCAGCACCACCATCAGGGCGAGCGACACCGACTCGGCCAGCACCACGTCGTCGGCCACGTCCGGCACGGTGAGCAGCGGCTCGGGCAACCACGGCCCGACGTAGTCCTCGCGGCGCCGGGCGAGCGTCCGGAGCCGGTTCAGGGACAGCCGGGTGACGATCTGGCAGAGGTAGGCACGAGGGTTGATGACCTCGACCCCCGGATCGCGCTGGGACCAGCGCAGGTACGTCTCCTGCACCACGTCCTCGGCATCGGCGACCGAGGAGAGCAGCTCGTACGCGACGGTGAACAGCAACGAGCGATGCCGGTCGAACACCGCCTCGTCGACCGACTCAGCCATGATCCGACTCAGCCATGGTCCGACGGTAGCTGGCAGGTGGCCGAGAAACCCTGGGACACCAGCCCGAGCGCGGCGTTGAACCGCGATCGCTCGTTCTCGATCGCCACCATCATGGTGAGCTCCACCAGCCCGTCGTCGCCGAGTGCGTCCCGCAGCGGCGTGACCATCTCGTCGGTCACTTCCACCGGGGTCGCGGTCGCGGCCATCGCGTACGCGATCACCTGCTTCTCCAGTGTGCTGAGGTTCTCGGCGTCACGCCAGGTCGGCACGCTGGCCAGCTTGGCCAGATCCACACCCCCGGCGTCGGCCAGGAAGTAGCCGAAGTCGATGCACCAGGTGCAGCCGATCTCGGCCGCCACCGCCATGGTGGCGAGCGCCTTCAGCCCGGGGTCCAGCCGGTCGAACTTGGCGACCCGCCGCTCGTGGAACAGCGTGGCCAGCAGCACCTTGCGGTTGTGGGCCATGGCGAACCCGTTGTCGGGCGCCTGGCCGTACAGCTTGCGGGCCAGCCAGCCGACGAGCCGGCCGGTCAGTCCCGGCGGCTGGTCGATCGGCACCCGGGCGAGCTGTCGGCGGGAGGCCAGCTCGGTACCCGGACCCGGGATCACGCTCAGGAGAGGATGCGATGCATCGAAGGAGGTCGTCATGCCCATGGGACACCGGCGCGGCCCCAGGTGTGACAGTCAGCGCGACCCGACTCGTCGCCTCAGGCTTCGAGCCTGCCGCATCAGCACCGGCGGCACGAGATCGCGGACGAGCCTGCTCCTCCCCCGGCGCCCGGAGGCACCGGGCAACGCCGTGGTGCGCAGATAGGCCGCCGTGCTGGCGAAGTAGGCGGACTGCCGGATCTGCTGGGAGGGCCGCTCACCGGTGGCGATCAGCTTCTCCACCCGATCCACGATCTGCTCGGTCGCCGTGCCCGGACGGTCGAAGAAGTAGCTGCCCAGCCAGGAACGTCCCGGGGTGCCGATGTCGTCGGCGATCAGCTGGTCGAACGTCCGCAGCAGGCCGCTGTCGAGGAAGACGTGGTTCCCGTACCGCTCGTGCACGCCGAGATCGAGCACCAGACCGACCCGGCAGCCACTGCCGACCGCCTCCAGGCAGGCCGTCGAGGACATGGTGAGCAGCAGGTCGACGGCGGGCAGGATCTCGCTGATCGGGGTGTAGTCGATCCGGAAGTTCGCCGGCCGCTCGATCCCGCCGAGCAGGTCCTCGGGATGGTGCTTCATCGTGTGGAACGTGTCCTCACCGGGACGGTGCCGCGGCTTGAGCAGCACCTCACGCTCGGGGTGGGCGTACGCGTAGTCGATCAGCCGGCGGTACAGGTAGAGCCGCTCCGGAGCCGGGCCGGGGACGGTCGGCTGATCGGCGAACAGGACGCGGCGCAGGGGGTCGGAGCGTTGGGGAGCGGCCGTGGAGCCGAGGATCGGCAGCCCCGACAGCAGCAGGTTGTCCGAGCTGAGCTCCAGCTGCTGGGCGACGGTGACGAAGTGCTCGAGATCGTCGACGCAGTTCACCGCGACGATGTCGGAGCCGACGCGGTCGAGGTAGCCCGCGGTGATCTTCTCGATGATCACGCCGACCCAACCGGTCACCACCACCGGCCCCGGCACCCCGGGGTCCAGGCGGGCCGCCAGATCGACCGTGAAACGCAGCGTGAACGGCCCGGACAGACCGCAGATCGCGACATCGCTGACCACCGCCCGCTCGAGCAGCTCGGCCCAGCCGACCGACTCCACCTCCGCGATGCCGGCGGCCGCGATCTGGCCGGCCGACAGCGCCGCGCGGACCTCGGGCACCACCACCCGGCAGTCGAAGCCGCGCGTCACCAGCTCGTCCCGGATCCCCGCGACCCACTTGAGCTGGGAGTCGAAGGCGGCGATCAGCAGGGCCCGTGGTGGTGGGTCAGCCTGTGGTCGTCGGTGAGGGGGGCGAGGCACCCGGTGAGGCTAGGCGGAGGTGTTGAACGGTTCGTGAACGTCGAGTTCACGCACGACCATCTCGGTGGTCAGCGGGGCGAACAGGTGCGGGAAGGACTCGGTCGAGCCCTCCTCGACGATGGGCCGGGCACGGTCCGGGTCCAGCTCCAGCAGCACCAGCTCCTCCGGCTCGAACCGGCTGAAGTAGCGGTCGATCACCCCCGGCACCTGCCGCCGGTACGCGAGGTGCACGAACCCCTCGGCGTCGTAGCTGGACCCGTGGCTGGACCACGGGTAGCTGCCGGTGGTCCGCGCCTCCTCCCAGAGCACCCGCTCGGCGATGTGCACGGTCGACTCGACGACGGCGCGCCGTTCCCCCAGCATGCCGGCCGCGACGAGTCGGGCGCGCAGGTCGTCGGCGTCGACGAACCGGATCGCCGTGAGCCCGAGATCCCGGGCCGCCGCGCAGTTGGACGCGTTGTCGTCCACGAAGACGGCCGAGGCGACGTCGACCTGGTAGCGGTCGAGCAGCAGGCGGTAGAGGCGGGGATCGGGCTTGGCCAACCGCTCCCGGCCCGACACCACGATCGCCTCCAGACGCCGCAGGATGCCGAAGCGGCGCTGGGCGACCGGGAACGTCTCGTCCGACCAGTTGGTCAGACCGAGCAGCCGGACGCCGGCCTGGGCCAGCTCGGCGACGACCGCCGAGGTGCCCGGCACGGTGCCGGTCAGGGTCCGGTCGAAGTGGCGCCGGTAGGCGGTGATCGCCTCGGCGTACTGCGGCCAGGTGTCGGCGACCTCCGCCTCGCCGTCGGCGAAGCGTCGGCCGGCGTCGTTGCGGCGGTTCCAGGTGGCGAAGTCGACGTCACTCATCAGTCGCTGCGCGGCCGCGCTGTCCACCTCCGCGCTGAAGGCCCGGACGGGGTCCCAGGACAGCACGACGCCACCCAGGTCGAAGATCGCGGTACGCCGGGTCACGACCGGTCGCCCCGCAGCGTGGCGACCCAGTTGGCGATCAACCGGCCGCCGGCCGACCCGGACTTCTCGGGATGGAACTGGGTCGACCACAGCGGCCCCTGCTCCACCGCCGCGACGAACCGGTCGCCGCCGTGCTCGGCCCAGGTGACCCGCCGGCCCTCGACCCCGGGCAGCTCCCGGACACCGTAGGAGTGGACGAAGTAGAACCGCTCGGTCTCGATCCCGGCGAACAGGGCGCTGCCGACCGCCGGCGTGACCGTGTTCCAGCCCATGTGCGGCAGCCGCGCGGCGTGCAGCCGTTCCACCGTCCCGGGCCAGATCCCGCAACCAGCGGCCTCCACCCCGTGCTCGATGCCGTTGGCGAACAGCACCTGGTGGCCGACGCAGATGGCCAGCACCGGCTTCGCGGCGGCCAGCCGCTCCGCGATCACGGTGGCCCCGTCGACGGCCAGCAGCCCCTCCATGCAGGCGGCGAACGCGCCCACGCCGGGCACGACCAGACCGTCGGCGGCGATCGCCCGGTGCGGGTCCGCGGTGACCGTCACCCGGGCACCGGTCCGGGCCACGGCCCGCTCGGCGGAGCGGATGTTGCCGGACCCGTAGTCGAGCACGACGATGTCGGGCGCGTCCGTCGCGGGGGCGGCGGTGTCAGATGGATGCCCAGGTCCTGGAGGCACCTAGAGCGCTCCCTTGGTGCTCGGTACGCCGTCCACCCGGGGGTCGAGGGTGATCGCGTCGCGCAGCGCGCGGGCCACCGCCTTGAACTGGGCCTCCACGATGTGGTGCGGGTCGCGGCCGGCGATCACGGTCACGTGCAGACACAGGTGAGCGTGGAAGGCGAGCGTCTCGAACACGTGCCGGGTGAGCGACCCGGTGTAGGGCACACCCCCAGCCCGGACGGCGCCGTGCCCCCGCCGATGAGGACGTACTCCTGGCCGGGCGGCTCGCCCGTGTGCACGCAGTACGGCCGCCCGGACACGTCGACCACGGCCTGGGCGAGCGCCTCGTCCAGCGGCACCAGCGCATCGGCGAACCGGCGGATGCCCCGCTTGTCCCCCAGCGCCTGCCGGATCGCCTGACCGAGCACGATCGCGGTGTCCTCGACCACGTGGTGGGCGTCGATGTGCACGTCGCCGACGCTCTCGACGGTCAGGTCGAGCAGACCGTGCCGGGCCAGCGCGGTCAGCATGTGGTCGTAGAAGCCGACGCCGGTGCTGATGGTGGACGAGCCGGTCCCGTCGAGGTCCAGGCTGACCCTGACGCTCGACTCCGACGTCGCCCGCTCGATGCGTGGCCGTACGGCCTCGCGCAGAGCTCACTGCAGTCGTCCTTCCTCGGTACCCAAGACTGTCGGCGAGGGCGGCCTTGAACGCCGCCATCTCCTCGTCGGTGCCGGCGGACACGCGCAGCCAGCCCTCCGGACCGACGACCCGGATCAGCACACCCTTGTCGAGCAGAGCCTGCCAGACGGCGTGCCGGTCGGCGAACCGGCCGAACAGCACGAAGTTGGCGTCGGAGTCGGCGACCTCCAGGCCGCGACCGGCGAGCCAGGCAGCGAGGTCGTCCCGGTTGGCGCGCAGGGCGTCCACCGCGGCCAGCAGCTCATCGGCGTTGGCCAGGGCCACCCGGGCCACGGCCTGGGTGACCGCGGACAGGTGGTACGGCAGCCGGACGATCCGGAGCGCGTCGACGAACGCCGGCGACGCGGCCAGGTAGCCGAGTCGGCCGCCGGCGAAGGCGAACGCCTTGGACATGGTCCGGCTGACGGCCAGCCGCGGGTAGTCGCGGCAGCAGCTCCGAGCGCGCTCGGGCGTGCCGGTCCGGGCGAACTCGTAGTAGGCCTCGTCGACCACCACGACCCCGGCGGCCGCGTCGGCGATCGCGCGCAGGATCCTCGAGGCGAGACCGCGGTCCCGGTGGGGTTGTTCGGGCTGGTGATGAAGACCACGTCCGGCTGCTGGTCCTCGATCGCCGCGACGGCTGCCACCGGGTCGATGGTGAAGTCGTCGCGCCGCGGGAACGTCAGTCCAGGCGGTGTGGGTGTCACGGGCGTACTCGGGATACATCGAGTACGTCGGCGCGAACGACAGCACCGAGCGGCCGGGCCCGCCGAACGCCATGCAGCACGTGCAGCATCACCTCGTTGCTGCCGTTGGCCGCCCAGACCTGGTCGGCGGTCAGCCCGTGCCCGAGATAGCCGGCCAGGTCGGCCCGCAGCGCCAGGGCGTCGCGCTCCGGATAGCGGTTCATGGTCCGGCCGCGGCTCGCCACCGCGGCGGCGATCTCGGCGACCACCTCGGTCGCTGGGCGGGTACGGGTTCTCGTTGACGTTCAGGCAGTACGGGCACGTCGAGCTGCGGCGCGCCGTACGGGACCTCGCCGACCAGCTCGGGCCGGAGCGGCAGATCGGTCAGCGCTCGCCCGAGAGCGTCGACTGGCGAGTCGCCGGCTCGAACCGCGGCGTGACGGCGGCGCCGTGGGCCGGCAGGTCCTCCGCCTCGGCGAACACCTCGACGTGCCGGGCCACCTCGGCCAGCGCGTCCCGGTAGTAGCTGATCACGTGCACCGCCTTGAGGAAGCTCTTCACGTTCAGCCCCGAGGAGTGGCAGGCGCAGCCGGCGGTCGGCAGCACGTGGGTGCTGCCGGCGCAGTAGTCGCCCAGCGACACCGGCGACCAGGTGCCGACGAAGATCGCGCCCGCGTTGCTGATCTTGGTCGCCACGACCTCGGCGTCGACGGTGTGGATCTCCAGGTGCTCGGCCGCGTACGCGTTGACGACGTCGATCCCCTGGGCGACGTCGTCGACCAGGACCACGGCGGACTGGCGGCCCGGACAGGGCCTCGGTGATCCGCTCGGCGTGCTTGGCCTGCGGCACCTGGGCGGCCAGCTCGGCCTGGACCGCGTCCGCCAGCTCGGTGGAGTCGGTGACCAGCACCGCGGCGGCCACCGGGTCGTGCTCGGCCTGGGAGATCAGGTCGGCGGCCACGTGCACCGGGCTGGGCCGCGTCGTCGGCCAGGATCGCGATCTCGGTCGGGCCGGCCTCGGAGTCGATGTTGACCCGGCCCTTGAGCAGCCGCTTGGCCGCGACCACGTAGATGTTGCCGGGTCCGGTGATCAGGTCCACCCGCGGGCAGAGATCCTCGACCCCGTACGCGAACATGGCGATCGCCTGGGCGCCGCCGACCGCGTACACCTCGTCGACGCCGAGCAGGTGGCACAGGGCCAGGATGTTCGGGTGCGGCAGCCCGCCGAACTCGCGCCTGCGGCGGGGAGGCCACCGCGATCGAGGCGACGCCGGCGACCTGGGCGGGCACCACGTTCATGATCACGCTGGAGGCGAGCGGCGCGAGCCCGCCGGGCACGTAGAGGCCGACCCGGCCGACCGGGATCATCCGCTGGGTGACCAGCGCCCCCGGGGCCAGCTCGACGTCGATGGTGGCGGACTCGCCGAGCTCGGCCGGCACTGACCCGCCGGCGGCGGTCGATGGCCACCTCGAAGGCGGCCCGCACCTCGGGGTCGAGCTGCTCGGCCGCGGCGGCGAGCTCGGCCGCCGGCACCCGGAACTCGTCGGGCACGACGTGGTCGAAGCGGTCCGACCAGTGCTCGCAGGGCGCTCACCCCGCGCGCGGCGACGTCGTCGCAGATGGGACGGACGACCTCGACGGCGGCTTCCACGTCGAACTCGGCCCGCGGCACGATGGCCGCGTAGTCCAGCTGCTCGCCGGCGGCGAGCCGGCCACGGAGATCGATCACTCTCAGCACCCTGCGAGTCTACGGAGGTGCCTGCGGACCGGCCGACCGAAAATCCAGGGGCCAAGATCGCCAGCGTGCTCCCGATGAGATCCCTCGACAGCGGAGGATGGCTCATCGGACATGCCACAACGATACAGGCCCCGTTCCCGTGGCTCGAGCGACAATGCCGAGGAGGCGCATGGAGTGCTAGCACATCGGTGTTCCGAACTGCTGCATCGGCGAGATCCATCGACGTCAGCGGCGACTTCCGCGGGCCTGGAGTCAGGACTATGAACCTGCGCGCACGACGCCGGTGCACGGAACAGTACCTGGTGGAGCTCGGCGGCGGCCGACTGGTTTGGCTTGATCGGCGAAGCCAGGTCTCCCTCACGTCGACCGTAGGGCCAAGCCGAGGTCGGACTACGACTGGGTACAGCTGACCCGCGGCGACGGTTCGGTCGACCGCCTGAACAACGGTCAGGGCGGTCTGGCTCAAGGTCAAGTCCCGTGGCCTCGCCTGGCTAGGTCTGCGAACCGCGGGCCCTCGAAGAGCTGAGCACCGACCCCAACCCGGTCAAGGCCGATGCGGTCACCCGGGCGATGCTCAAGATCACCAAGATCGATGTGGCGAAGCTGCAGGAGGCGTACGACCGGTGTGACAGTGTTCTCGGAGTGACAGATCTGTTCCCCGGCTTCGGCACCGTCGTCAACGTCGCGACCGTCATCATCGGCTCCGCCATCGGGCTGCTGCTCGGCCACCGGCTCCCGCAGCGCACCCGGGACACCGTCACCGATGCGCTCGGCCTGGTCACCTTGCTGATCGGCGGGCTGTCCGCGGTCGAGGTGACGTCGTCGGTGCTGTCCGCCGCGGTCGGCGGCAGCGCCCCGGTGCTGATCGTGCTCGGCTCGATGCTGATCGGCGGCATCATCGGGTCGCTGGTCGACATCGAGCGCCGGCTGGAGGACCTGCTCGGCGGTCTGGCTGCAGTCCGGTTCAGGCGCGCGAGCTGCGCAGAGCCCGGTTCATCGAGGGTTCGTGACCGCGTCGCTGGTGTTCTGCGTCGGACCGCTGACCATCCTCGGTTCGCTGTCCGACGGGCTCGGTCTCGGCGCCCAGCAGCTGATCCTGAAGGCGCGCTGGACGGGTTCGCCGCCATCGCCTTCGCCGCCTCGCTCGGCGTCGGCGTGATGGCCTCGGCCCTGGCGGTGCGGTCATCCAGGGCTCGCTGACCCTGGTCGGCGTGCTGATCGGCGACTTCCTGCCGGCGGCCCATCTCGCCGCCATCACCGCCACCGGCGGGCTGCTGCTGGTCGGCGTCGGCCTGCGGCTGCTCCAGATCAAGCCGTGCCGGTGGGCAACCTGCTGCCCGCCCTGGTGGTCGCCCCCTGCTGGTGCAGCTGGTGGTGGTGCTGCGGTGACCACCGAACGAGCAGACCAGCCTGGCCAGGGCGTACCCGGCCGTGCTGCGGGCGGCGATCGGTCTCGGCGTCTACGCCGGGGCGTTCGGCGCCACCTTCGGCGCCGTCTCGGTCAGCAGCGGGTCTGACGCGTGGGCCAGACCTGATCTTGAGCCTGGTGATGTTCTCCGGTGCCTCGCAGTTCGCCTTCGTCGGCGTCGCGGCCGCCGGATCGCCCTGGGCGGCGATCCCGGCCGCCCTGCTGCTCGGGGTCCGGAACGCGTTCTACGGCGTACCCGTCTCGGAGATCCTGGCCCCGCGCGGCTGGCGCCGGCTGGTCACCGCGCACTTCGTCATCGACGAGACCACGGCCATGGCGGTGGGCCAGTCCGAGCCGCGGGCGAAGCGGTACGCGTTCTGGTCGACCGGGCTGATCCTGTTCACGCTGTGGCAGAGCGGCAGCCTGGTCGGGGCGCTGCTCGGCACGGCCATCGACCCGGCCCGGTTCGGGCTGGACGCGGCGGCGCCGGCGGTGTTCCTGGCGCTGCTCTGGACCCAGCTGCGGAGCCGCTCGCGCCAAGGCCGTGGCCGTGCTGGGCGGACTGGTGGCCTTCGTGCTGATCCCCGTCGCACCCGCCGGGGTCCCGGTGATCGCGGCCGCCGGGGTGGCCGTCGCGGCCGGGCTGACCGTCCGTGCGCGTCCGGGCGAGGCGCCACGTGACCGCGCTCCTGGTGGCGCTGGTGATCGCGTCGGTCGGGTCGTACCTGCTCAAGCTGGCCGGCGTGTCCCTACCCGAGTCGGTGCTGGCCCACCCGACCGTCCAGCGGATCGCCGGCTTCCTGCCCGTGGCCATGCTGACCGCGCTCGTGGTGGTGGGGCTCGCCGACGGAGACGGCGACGGCCGCTGGTCCTTCGACGGGCCGGTGCTGGCCGGTTTCGGAGCGGCCGTGATCGCGCTGCTGCTGCGGGCCGGGGTGCTCGTGGTGTTCGTCGTGGCGGTCGCCGTGACCGCCCTGCTGCGGCTGCTGATCTGAGGCGCAGCGCAGCAACCGGCGGGCGAAGGCGTGGGCGTACAGACCGAGGTCGGTGTGGGCGTGCACCACGTCCTGCAGCCGGCGCGGGCCCACCCAGGCGATGTCGCGACGCAGTCGGGACGTGTCCTGCAGGATCTGCAGGCTCGAGGTCACGACCAGTCGGCAGCGGTCGAGGAACAGCTCACCGTCGCGCTCGGTCTCCGCGCGGGCGGGCTTGGTGAGGTAGCCGGGCAGCAGCGGCCAGCGGAGAGCGGCCGCGACCTGGCCGGGCCGGGCGGGGTCGTTGCTCGTGACGATGTGACGGGCGAGATCCTCCACGCCGCGGAGCCCGTCCATCATGACCCGGACCTGGCCGAGATCGAGGCAGGCGGTGCCGTCGGGGCTCATCAGCATCCGGCAGGGATCGGGGCCACCGTGCCACATCGGGAGACCGTGATGGCACAGCAGCCGAGCGACCGGGTGGCGTCGTGCGTGCGTCGCGAGCGCCTCCGCCGCCGGCTCGTCGTCGGAGATCCGGGTCACCTCGTCCAGGCCGAGGTAGGCATCCTCGACGGTGGTTCCCAGCCTCAGCGACCGGCGGACGCCGGCCTCGTCCACCCCGGCGGGGAGAACGTCCTCCCCCGGGCCGTCGAGCCGGATCAGCCAGCCGCGATCGGTGTGCTCCGGACGGGCCTCCGGATAGCGCCGGCTGCCGCCCGTGACCAGTCGGGCCACGTCAGTCCCTCCCGCCACCGGTACCCCCGTTCTCGAACCGCGATCGTATCGGTCCCTGTCCCGGGCGGGCCGCGGTCCCGCGGTGACCGTCGACTCGTACAGTCAGGCCATGGTCGCCACGAGGGTCGCAGTGCTCGGTGCAGGCAACGGTGGCCTGGCCACCGCCTTCGAATGGTCCCGTCAGGGCTACGAGGTGGCGATCTACTCCCATCCCGACTACGCCGAGCAGATCGGTGCCATCCGCGAGCGCGGCGGGATCACCAGCTCCGGCGTGCTCACCGGCAACGCCCCGATCGCGCTGGCCACGACCGACATCGCCGAGGTGCTGGCCGGAGCCGAGATCATCCTGGTGGTGGGACCCGCCTACGCCACCGAGTCGTTGGGCGCCGCCGCCGGGCCCCATCTGCGGCCGGGGTCGACCGTGGTGATCTGCCCCGGATCGTGCGTCGGCAGTCTCGCGTTCAAGCGCGCCGCCGGACTGGGCCTCTACGACGAGGGGATCGTGGTCGGGGAGACGAGCACCCTGCCGTTCGCCGTCCGCGCCACCGGCCGGGCGGAGATCCGCGTCTTCCACCACTTCGACCAGGGCCTGTTCGCCGCGGCCGCTCCTCGATCGGCGACGCCCCGGTTGCTGGAGGTCCTGCGCCGGGTGTGGCCGCACGCGGCGGAGGCGGCCACCGTCTTCCAGACGGCGCTGCAGAACGGCAACCCGGTCATCCACCCGGCGGTCACGCTGCTGAACGCGGCCCTGATCGACCGGACCGGCGGTGACTTCGCCTTCTACGAGGAGGGGGTGACGACCTCGACGGGGAGGCTGATGGAGGCCGTGGACGGCGAGCGGTTCGCCATCGCGGAGGCGCTCGGGGTCAGCATCTTGTCCGAGCCGGCGATCGGGGTCCTGCAGGGCTACATGACCGAGGCGAACTACACCACCGGCTACTCCACGGCCCCGGGGTTCCTCGGCATCAAGGCGCAGGGCTCCCTGGACAACCGCTACCTGACCGAGGACGTCGGCTACTCGATGGTCTTCTTCACCGATCTCGCCCGCTCCCTCGGGGTGGCCACTCCGGTGATGGACGCGGTGGTGCAGATCGCGTCCGTCGTCCTCGCCCGCGACTTCCGGTCCGAGGCGGCCCGCACCATGCAGAGCCTGGGCCTGGACGAGCTGAGTGCCGAGGAGCTGCGCCGCTACTGAGCTGATGCGGCTCGAGGGGCAGGATGTGACCGTGGCCAAGAAGAGCAAGCAGCACGCGCACGGCGCGACTCCGGCGACGACGGCCCTGGTCGAGGCCGGGATCACCTTCACCCTGCACCCGTACGAGCACCAGGACGGCACCACGAACTTCGGCGAGGAGGCGGCCCGCGCCCTGGGGGTCGACGAGACCCAGATCTTCAAGACGCTGGTGGCCGACGTCGGCGGCAAGCTCGTCGTGGCCGTCATCCCGGTCGCCCAGCAGCTGGACCTGAAGGCCCTCGCCACCGCGTTCGAGGCGAAGAAAGCGACGTTGGCGGACCCGACGCACGCCGCCCGCAGCACCGGTTACGTGGTCGGTGGCATCTCCCCGATCGGTCAGCGCAGCGCGCTACCCACGGTCGTCGACGCCTCGGCCGACGACTTCGAGACCATCTTCGTCTCGGCAGGACGGCGGGGTCTGCAGGTGGAGCTGGCGGCCGCGGACCTGCGAGCCGTGACCCAGGCGCGCTCAGTCTCCGTTGCGCACTGAGCCGACCGGGGAGGCGAGGTCAGTGCTTCTCGCAGGCGACGCCGTCCTTGTCCGGTCCAGCCCCTTGTTCTGCTTCATCGCGGCCTTGTAGATCTTGGTGCTTCTTGAAGTTCGTGACCGGCTTCGACGCCGCTCACCTTGTCCTTGGCGCCGCTCTTGCCCACCCCGTGGGGTACTTCTTCTGCAGGCGTGCAGTTCTTGTACGTGGAGCTGGCGGCGTCGGCCGGGCGGAGCCCACGGCGGCGAGGGGCAGCGAGAGGGCCAGGACGGAGATGGCGGAGGCCGCGATGCGGCGAGAGCGAGAAGACACCCGACGAGACTGCAGGTCGAGACTTGTACCAGTTCGCACGAAGTTGTGGTTGTGACGGGCTGGCGCGACCTCGGCAGCAACGGCGCCGGGTCCTCGCTGTCGTTGCCCAGTGAGGAGGCCAGCAGGACCGGGGTCACGGCGCACAACGGCCAGAACAGCAGGGCGGCCTTGGCCCGGATGGTGAGCGCGATCGGCACCGAGCCGCCCGGGTCGGCGTGTGCCAGCCGCGGGGTGAACTCCCCCGGGCCGAGCTGATAGCCCACCGCCCAGCAGAGCAGGCCCGCCGCCGCGCCGCCGATCACCACCACCAGCACCAGCGGCCAGCCGAGGTCGCGCAGGAGTCGGTAGCCCAGGACGCCCAGACCGACCCCGACCAGGAGCCCCAGCAAGCAGAACCACGCGTCACCACCGAAGAACCGGGTCAGGTCGCGTTCGGTGACCGAGGCCCGTCCCTGCGAGTCCAGCTGGTACGCCGGCAGCGTCACGACCAGCCACCACAGCACCCCGGCGACGGCCCCCAACCCGGTCGACAGGGCGAGGAAGCCCATCACCCGACCGGCGTAGCGGGTGGTCCGGACCTCCTCGGTCGCAGCGTCAGGCACTGGCGCTCTCGAGGCGACCCGACGGAGCCAGACATGACGGCCCCAGCAGCGCCTTGAGGTCGGCCATCAGCGGCGGCGACGGTGTCACCCGCAGCTGGTTGTCCAGCCGCATCAGGATGGTCTTGTCCTGCTTGACCAGCTTGAGGCGCACCTCGGTCGTCCCCGGATGGGCCTTCAGCACCTGCGACAGCTGCTGCACCACCGGTGGTGTGCACCGCACCGCGGGCAACGAGATCACCACCGGCCCGGAGGGTGCCTCGGTCACGTCCGGCAGCGTCAGCTCCTGCGCGTTCAGCGACACCGAGTCGTCATCGGACTTCACCCGGCCCTTGACCCGCACCACGGTGTCGGTGGCCAGCACGGTCGACACCAGCTCGTACGCCTTGGGGAACAACAGCACCTCGATCGAGGCCTCCAGGTCCTCGACCGCGATGATCGCCCAGATGTCCCCGCGCTTGGTGGTCTTGCGGGTGATGGAGGTGATCATGCCGGCGATGGTGACCTGGCCCTCGCGAGGACCGTCGTCGCCGATCAGCTCCCCGATGCCGATGTCGCGCTCCGCGATCAGCACGTGCTCCAGCCCCTGCAGGGGGTGGTCGCTGACGTACAGGCCGAGCATGTCGCGCTCGAAGGCGAGCTTGGTGCGCTTGTCCCAGTCCGCGATCTCGGGCACGGTGCCCAGCGGCATCGCGTCCAGCCCGCCGTCGTCGCCGAGCCCGCCGGCCCCGAACAGGTCGTCCTGCCCGTGCGCGGAGTTGCGCTTGAGGTCCAGCACCCCGTCGACGGCGCTCTCGAACACGCTCATCAGCGCCCGCCGGCTGTGGCCCATCGAGTCGAACGCGCCCGCCTTGATCAGGGACTCGATCACCCGCTTGTTGCAGACCACCAGCGGCACCGCGTCGAGGAAGGCGTAGAAGTCGCTCGCCTTGCCGTGCTCGGTGCGGGCCGCGACCACGCCGTCGACGACGTTGGAGCCCACGTTGCGCACGGCCGTCAGCCCGAACCGGATGTCGGTGCCGACCGGGGTGAAGTTGGCGGCGGACTCGTTGACGTCCGGGGGCAGCACCTGGATCCCCATCCGGCGGCACTCGCCGAGGTAGATCGCCATCTTGTCCTTGTCGTCGGCGACCGAGGTGAGCAGCGCGGCCATGAACTCCGACGGGAAGTTGGCCTTCAGGTAGGCCGTCCAGTAGGACACCATCCCGTACGCCGCCGTGTGCGCCTTGTTGAAGGCGTAGTCGGAGAACGGCACCAGGATGTCCCAGAGCGCCTTGATCGCCGGCGGGGAGTAGCCGTTCTCCTTCATCCCGTTGGAGAACGGGATGAACTCGGCGTCGAGGATCTCCTTCTTCTTCTTGCCCATCGCGCGCCGCAGCAGATCGGCCTGGCCCAGGCTGTAGCCGGCGACCTTCTGCGCGATCGCCATCACCTGCTCCTGGTAGACGATCAGGCCGTAGGTGGTGCCGAGGATCTCGGCGAGCGGCTCCTCCAGCTCGGGGTGGATCGGGGTGATGTCCTGCCGCTGGTTCTTGCGCAGCGCGTAGTTGGTGTGGCTGTCCGCACCCATGGGGCCCGGGCGGTAGAGCGCCAGCACGGCCGAGATGTCCTCGAAGTGGTCCGGCCGCATCAGCTTCAGCAGCGAACGCATCGGTCCGCCGTCGAGCTGGAACACC
>CAVXBJ010000040.1:0-17772 GCA_963759915.1 uncultured Actinomycetota bacterium
GTGGTCATGGGGTCGGCCGGATCGCGCGGCGCGGGATCGCGCGGCTCGGTCCGGGTCGGCAGCACGTAGCGGGGCACCCGCTGGAGTCCGAGCGGCACGATCTGGCCGACGGTGAGCACCGCGGTGGCCAGCAGCAGCGGCCGGAGTCCGTACACGGCACCGAACCAGCTGCCGACCACCGGACCCAGGATCCAGCCGGCGGTGAACGCCATCCGGACCGCCGAGATCACCCGGTCCGCCGCCGGGCTGGCCGTCCGGCTGAGCTCGTCGCGCACCGCGGCGAACAGCAGTCCCATGGAGCCGCCGGCGATGCTGAGCGCGAGCGCGCCGATCGCGAACGGCATCCACACGGCGGTCGCCAGCCCCATGGCCAGCCAGCCCAGGCCCCCGACCAGGGCGCAGATCCGATAGAGCCGCAGCCGGTCGGGCTGCCGGTCCGACAGCGAGCCCAACCAGTAGCCGGCGAGCGGAGCCGCCAGGTTGACCAGGTAGTAGAGCCCGGCCACCGGCACCGACGCCTCGAGGTCGTTGACCAGGAACAGGGTCATCTGCGGTGTGGTGGCCGAGACCCCGATGCCGGAGATGAACAGGGCCGCGCACGCCGCCCGCAGGAACGGGCTGCGCCAGATGACGGAGCCGGCGGACGGTTCGGCTGGCGAGGCGGGGGTCACGGCGGCGGGCAGCCTCTCGGCTTCTGAATCGATTGAGTCGGACGCCACCCTACCGACTACGGTGAGACACGTGCCCGAGCAAGCCGTGACGACGCGACCGAGCTCGACGTTCCGGCTGGTGCTGCGCTCGCCCCTGTATCGCCGAGCCACGCTGAGTCTCTACTTCGCCGGCCTCGGGATCTCGATCGCGATGCCGCAGCTGTCGCTGTTCCTCATCCAGGACCTGCACGCCTCGCTGCCGGTGGCCGGCCTGTTCTTCCTCACCAACCTCGCCGCACCCGCGCTCGGGTTCCTGGTCGGCAGCTGGTCGGACCGCCTGACCGACCGGCTCCTGCTGTTCCGGATCGGTGCGGTGGTCGGCCTCCTCGGCTGGGTGCTGATGGCGTTCACCTCGCACGTGTGGATGGCGTTCGCGATCAACCTGACGATCCTGGGCTTCGCGGGAGCGACCAGCTCGCTCATCTTCGCGGCCGTCCGGGACCAGCTCACCCACGCCCCCACCGGGGCCGACAACCGGGTCATGTCGACGGTCCGGCTCGGCTTCAGTCTGGGCTTCATGACGGGTCCGATCGTGGGCAGCGTGCTCGGCGGCGTGGCCGGTCTCCGCGTGACGCTGATCGCCGCCGGTGTCTGCACCCTGCTGCAAGCGGTGCCGCTGATCGGGCAGCGGGTCGAGCGTGCCGTGCCGGAACCTCCTCCGTCGTCGACCGACGAGGACGGCGCGGGCGCCGCGCGGAAGCCCAGCCTGGCGCCCCTGCTGGCCTTCCTCGGGCTGAGCGTGCTCGCCATGAGCGGTGACACGATCAAGTTCGCCTACCTGCCGATCTACATGGAGCTGCAGCTCGGCACCCCGGACTGGCTGCGCGGGGTGGTGATCTCGGCCCAGTCGGTCGGCATGCTCGTCTTCATCCCGCTGATGGGTGTGCTGGCCGACCGGTTCGGCGCGCACCGCCTGGTGATCGCCAACGTGCTGCTGGGGGTGGTCGCGAACATCGGCTTCATGATCGCCGGGAACGAGGCGGTCCTGATCGTGGCCACCCTGCTCAACGCGGCCATGTGGGCCACCCTCGGGGGTATCGGCATCACCGTCGCCCAGGACCTCTACCCCGCCGGCATCGGTCTGGCGTCGTCGCTCTACTTCTCCGCCATCCGGTTCGCCGCCGCCATCGGTGGCATCGCCGGGGCGATCGGGGTCCGCTGGTTCGGTGTCCCCGGCGTGTTCGTGGTGCCGGCTGGGCTGTGTCTGGTGGCTGCCGGCGGGCTGCTGGCGCTGGCCGTCACCCGATCACGGTCGGTCTAGCCGGCGGCTTTCCGCACCAGCGCCCGAAGCTTCTTCTCCACCTCGTCACTCACCGACAGCACCGCGAAGGACGTCGCCCACATGTCCCCGTCATCCAGGGACGCGTCCTCGTTGAAGCCGACCGACCCGTAGCGGGTGTCGAACTTGGCGGCCGGCTGGTAGAAGACCACCACCTTGTCGTCCCGCGCGTACGACGGGAAGCCGTACCAGGTCTTGGGGTGCAGACCCGGAGCCTCATCGGCGACGATCACGTGCAGCCGCTCGGCGATCTGGCGATCCGCGCCGCTGAGACCCTCGATGGCGGCAAGGCAGGCCTCGTACTCCTTGGCCCGCTTGGCCGCGCCCTTCACCCCCTTGGTCTCCTTGAGCTCCGCGGCGCGCTGCTTCATGGCGTCGCGCTCGGCGTCGGTGAACCCGCTCTTGGTGCTGCTCACGATCCGTCCTCCTCGATGGGCGCTGGTACGAGGATCACGTTAGGCCGACGCCACCGACAGCGCTTCTCGAATCCTGATCGATCAGCGACGAGTGACTCAGGACGCGAGCGCCACCGCCGGATCCACGCACTCCAGATCATGGGCCTGCGCCACGGGACGACTCACCAGGTGGCCCGCGACGGTGGAGAGTCCGGCGAGCAGCGGCGGGCTGTTCCGTGCGGCTTCCCGCACGCCGAGATCGGCCACCCGCAGCACGTGCGGCAGGGTGGCGGAGGTGAGCGCGAGGGTGGACGTCCGCGCGACCGCGCCCGGGATGTTGGCGACGCAGTAGTGGACCACCCCCTCCTCGACGAACGTCGGGTCGGAGTGCGTCGTCGCCCGACTGGTCTCGAAGCAGCCACCCTGGTCGATCGCGATGTCGACCACGACCCTGCCGGGTCGCATGGTGGCAACCATCTCGCGGGTGAGCAACTTCGGGGCCTTGGTGCCGGGGACCAGGACCGCACCGATCACCACGTCGGACTCGGCGACGTAGGCGGCCAACCGGGCCCGGTTCGGGATGACCAGGTCGATCCGACCCTCGAAGATGTCTGACAGGTAGGCCAAACGGGACGGGTTGGTGTCGAACACCCGGACGATGGCGCGCATGCCCAGGGCGATCTTGGCGGCTTCGGTGCCGGCCACGCCGCCGCCGATGATCGTCACCTTCGCGGCGGGCGTCCCCGGCACCCCGCCGAGCAGCAGACCCGCACCGCCGGACGGGCTCTCCAACGCGCGGGCGGCGGCCTGCACCGACAGCCGACCGGCCACCTCACTCATCGGTGTCAGCAGCGGGAGCCTGCCGTCCGCGGTCTGCACCGTCTCGTACGCGATGGAGTCGATCCGGCGATCGAGCAGGAACTCGGTGAGCCCACGGTCAGCGGCCAGGTGGAGGTAGGTGAAGAGCTGTTGGCCGGGACGGAACCGGTGGTACTCCGCGGGGACCGGCTCCTTGACCTTCACGATCAGATCGGCGGTGGCGAACACCTCGTCGGCCGTGCCCAGCACGGTCGCGCCGGCGGCGGTGTACTCCTCGTCGCCGAATCCGGGACCGACCCCGGCGCCGGCCTGGATCACCACCTGGTGTCCGGCGTGGACGAGCTCGGTGACACCGTCGGGCTGCAAGGCCACCCGGTTCTCGTTGTCCTTGATCTCGGTGGGAACACCTACGACGATCGCCATCTGCTTCTCTCTCCGTCAACGGGGTATGTGACGAGAAAGCTAGTGTTTTGTTCTGATTGTCGCTCAGGATCGGAACAATCTGCGAAAGAATGGTCTTATGCCGCATATCGTTCTAATCTGTCGGCCATGAGTGGTGGCCGCCCGAACGATGTTCGCCCGTCCGCAACGGCGGCCTCCCGCGATCTGGCGCCGGTGGACCGCAGCATCGTGGCCGTCCTGCGCGAGAACGCCCGGTTGCCGAACAACGCGGTCGCTGCGCGCGTCGGGATCGCACCGTCCACCTGCCTGGCCCGGATCCGTGCGTTGGAGGAGCGCGGGGTGATCCGGGGCTATCACGCCGATGTCGACCCCGGCGCCATCGGCGTCACGATCCAGGCCATGATCGCCGTACGGCTCCGGGCGGGCGCCCGCCACCAGCTGCGTGGGTTCACCGACCGGGTCGTGGCTCAACCCGAGGTGGTCGAGGCCTACTTCCTCGGCGGTCAGGACGACTTCATGCTGCACGTGGCGGTGCCCGATGTGGAGACGTTGCGCACCTTCGTCCTCGAGCAGCTGTCGGCCAACCCGCAGGTCGCCGCCACCCAGACCAACCTCGTCTTCGAGCACGTCCGCGGTCCGGCCGCACCCACGGGATCGCCGACAGCCGCCCGCCGCTCCCTAGACTGAGCCGGTGCCGCCGAAGAACATGTGCTGGATCCCCGGTGGCGAGTTCGCGATGGGCTCGTCGGAGTTCTATCCCGAGGAGCAGCCGGTCCACCGCGAGCAGGTCGACGGGTTCTGGCTGGACGAGCACCCGGTCACGGTGGCGGAGTTCCGTCGGTTCGTGAAGGCAACCGGCCACCGCACCACCGCCGAGACCGCCCCCAGTGCCGAGGACTTTCCCACCGCCGACCCGGCCCAGCTCGTGCCCGGCTCGCTGGTCTTCCGACCCACGACCGGTCCGGTCCGGCTCGACGACTACACCCAGTGGTGGGCCTGGACCCCCGGCGCCGACTGGCGCCATCCGGAGGGACCCGGCAGCACCGTCAACGGCCGCGACCGGCATCCCGTCACCCACGTGTCCCTGTTCGACGCCCAGGCGTACGCCGCCTGGGCCGGCAAGGAGCTGCCCACCGAGACGGAGTGGGAGTACGCCGCCCGCGGCGGGCTGGACGGCGCCCGGTTCGCCTGGGGTGACGAGGAGCTGGTCCACCACCGGCGGCAGGCCAACAGCTGGCAGGGAGAGTTCCCCTGGCAGAACCTGCTGGAGGACGGCTTCGCCGGCACCTCGCCGGTCGGCTCGTTCCCCGCCAGCCCGTACGGACTGCTCGACATCACCGGCAACGTCTGGGAGTGGACGGTCGACCCGTGGACGACCAGCCACGAGGTCAGGGACGACCCGGTGCCCAGCTGCTGCGCCCCGGCCGGTCCCGCGTCGGCGACCGCCGAGCCGTATCCGCGCCGGGTGGTCAAGGGCGGATCGCACCTGTGCGCCCCCAGCTACTGCCTGCGCTACCGACCGGCCGCCCGCCAGGGCCAGACCGAGGACACCTCCACCGGGCACCTCGGCTTCCGCTGCCTCTCCGGTCCGGACCGGAGTGACCGGCTAGAGCGACGTCCCGTCGGTGGCCAGCTCGGGTTCGACGTCCAGGCCGGTGATCTTGGGGTTGTACTTCTCCAGCAGCCAGAAGGAGACGAAGCCGAGGCCACAGCCCAGGAACCAGCTGAAGTCCCCACCGTGGGAGAGCAGCATGTTCTCGGAGTCACCGAACAGGACCCCCGCGGTGAGCACCATCGCGATCGCCGGCAACCCGCCGATGATGGTGGCGGCCACCGCATTGGGGTTGTAGCCGTTGCGGAACCAGTAGCGACCGGTCGTGGTCATCACGAACATGTCGTCCACCCAGACCTTCTGCTTGCTGACCAGGTAGTAGCCCGCGATCAGCACGCCGAACAGCGGGCCGATCAGACCGCCGAGGATGCCGAGGGTGTAGAGGATGCCCTCCGACGAGTTGTACCAGTTCCACGGGCGTGAGGACGACCGAGCCGACGGCGGCGATCATGCCGCCCATCCGCCAGCTGATCTTCTTCGGGTTCACGTTGGAGAAGTCGAAGGCCGGCGAGATGAAGTTGGCCACGATGTTGATGCCGATGGTGGCGATCACGAAGGTCAGACCACCGAGCAGGATCGCGAAGCCGCTGTCGATCCGCTGGACGGTCTCGATCGGGTCGGTGATCAGCTCACCGAAGACGGGGACGGTCGCCGAGGCGGTGACCACGGTCAGGATCGAGAAGAACAGGAAGTTCACCGGCAGGCCGAGCCAGTTGCCCTTGCGGACGGCCTTGAAGCTCTTCGCGTAGCGGGAGAAGTCGCCGAAGTTCAGCATCGGACCGGAGAAGTAGGACACCACGATCGCGATCGCGGCGATCATGATCGGGATCGACTCGCCGAAGCTGCGCTGCACCGTGCTCAGGTTGAGGCTGATCTGGCCCAGGCCACCGGCCTTGGCGACCAGGTAGACGCACAGGACGATCATCACCACGTAGACCGCCGGTCCGGCCCAGTCGATGAACCTGCGGATCGCGTCCATGCCGCGCCAGAACACGGCCGCCTGCGCGACCCACAGGATCGCGTAGCAGATGTAGCCGAGCGGCGAGAGACCGAGGAACTCGGTCGTGGTCAGGGCCACGCTGGACGGGATGAACTTCAAGAAGATGATCATCAGCGAGGTGGCGGCCAGGTAGGTCTGCACGCCGTACCAGGCGATGGCGATGCAGCCGCGGATGATCGCCGGGATGTTGGCGCCCTTGACCCCGAAGATGGCCCGGTTGATCACCGGGAACGGGCACACCGGTCACCTGGCTCGGCTTCGCCACCAGGTTGCAGAACACCATCACGATGAAGATGCCGATGACCAGGGACACCAGCACCTGCCAGCTGGCGATGCCGAGGGAGAACAGGGCCCCGGCGGTCACGTAGCCGCCGACGCTGTGCACGTCGGACATCCAGAACGCGAAGATGTTGTACGACGACCAGGTCTGCTTCTTCAGCGGCGCGAGGTCGGAGTTGGCCAGCCGGTCGTCGTAGAAGTCCTTGATCAGGCCGTCGCCGGCCGGGTGACCGGGTGTGTCCTCGAAGTCGGAGTGGCCGGCGCTCGGGTGGGGGGTCCTGCTGGCGACGTCGTCACTCATCTGGGCTCCTGAGTGGTGGGGGATGATCTGAGAGTTGGCTGAGATGACCGTACGCCGCGAACCGGCGAGGTGGGTTTCCGTCGTGTTACCGCTCGATCACCAGCTCAGACGCCGACGAGCTTGCTCGTCCCGCTGCCGGATGAAGACCGCCCAGGTGACGACGAAGCAGATCGCGTAGAAGGCGATGAAGGCGATGTACGCGCCGTCGCCGGTCTTGAAGGTGAGGAAGGACTGGCGGAAGCTCAGGTTCACCAGCACACCGCCGAGCGCGCCGATCGCCCCGGCGAGACCGATCAGCGCACCGGAGCGTCGGGTGGCCTTGGTCATGGCCTGCGCCGAGTCAGCACCCTGCGAGACCTCGGTCAACGCCTTGGCGTGGAAGATCGCCGGGATCATCTTGTAGGTGGAGCCATTGCCCAGACCGCTGAACACGAACAGCAGGGTGAAGCCGATGATGTAGATCGGCAGCGAGCGGATCTGGGAGGCCATCAACACGATGCCCGCGCCCGAGCGCCATGGCCACGAAGTTCCAGAAGGTGACCAGGGAGCCCTTGTAGCGGTCGGCCAGCGCGCCACCGAACGGACGGATCAGCGAGCCGAGCAGCGGGCCGAGGAAGGTCAGGGCGGCCGCCTTGACCGGGGTCGGGAACTGCTCGGGGAACTGCACCAGCAGCACCTGACCGAAGGCGAAGCTGAAGCCGATGAACGAGCCGAAGGTGCCGATGTAGAGCAGCGAGATGATCCAGGTCTCCCGGTGACCCATCACCTCGCGGATGGCGCCCTTGGCGTTGCTGTTCTGGGTCAGGTTGTCCATGAAGACCGCCGCCCCGATGGCGGCGAGGATGATCAGCGGGATGTAGATCGCCACCATCGCCCGCGGGTACTGGGTGCCCAGGGTGGCCAGCACGACCAGACCGACCAGCTGCACCACCGGCACCCCGAGGTTGCCGCCACCGGCGTTGACGCCCAGGGCCCAGCCCTTGAGGCGGACCGGGTAGTAGGCGTTGATGTTGGTCATCGAGGAGGCGAAGTTGCCACCGCCGACCCCGGCGAACATGGCCACGATCAGCAGCGTGGTGAACGACACCCCGGGCTGCAGGAAGATCGCGATCAGGGTGGTCGGCACGAGCAGCAGCAGCGCGGAGACGATGGTCCAGTTGCGACCGCCGAAGACACCGACCGCGAAGGTGTACGGCAGCCGCAGCACGCCACCGACCAGGGTCGGCAGCGCGGTGAGCAGGAACTTCTGGGCGGGGTCGAAGCCGTAGCTCGGTCCCAGGAAGAGCACCAGCACCGACCACAGGCTCCAGACGGAGAAGCCGATGTGCTCGCTGGTGACGGAGAAGATCAGGTTGCGGCGGGCGACGGCCTTGCCCTTGGCGGCCCAGAAGTCCGGGTCCTCGGGGCGCCAGTCGTCGATCCACCGGCCGCCGAGCTTGCGACGGGCGGCCGGACTGAGAGCGGTGGGGGTGCCGGTGGCGGGGCTGGTGTCGATGTCGGGTGAGCTCATGATCGTTCCTGTTCGGGGGTCAGCGCACGGGTCGTGGCGAGAGGTGACGATCAGCAGGTGACGACGATCTGGTCGCCCTCGACCAGGACGTCGTAGCGTGCGCAGCGGTTCGGCGCCCGTGGTCGAGCAGCCGGTGGTGAGGTCGAACGCGTTCAGGTGCAGGGGGCACAGGACGACCCGGCCGTCGATCTGGCCGTCGGCGATGGGGCCGCCCTTGTGGGGGCAGACCGCCGACACGGCCCGCAGGCTGCCGTTGCGGAGCCGGAAGACCGCGACCTGCTCGCCGCGCGACCACGAAGGTGCGGCCCTCGCCGTGGGGGACCTGGCTCGACCGGGCCCAGCTCGTGCCGGGTGCCGGTCGCGGCCGGGCGGAGGTCGGTGCTCACCAGGGACCTCCGAGCAGCGTCTCGGCCCGGTCCTTGGGCACGTGGGGCAGCACCTCCAGCGGCAGCGAGGTGCGGAACTGACCCGGGGCTGACCGGCTCCTTGCCGTCCAGCCACGGGTCGCGATAGGTGTCGGCGTGCTTCTGCACCTCGGCGTCCAGCCGCTCGGCGATGCCTTCGCTGTCGTCGACCACCACGGAGCGGACGTGGTCGATCCCGACCCGGGGGACGAACGCGTACGTGCGTTCCAGCCACTTGGCGTTCTCCCGGTAGTACTGCAGGAAGCGACCGGTGAGGAGCTTGGCCGTCTCGGCGTCGTCGACGGTGCAGAGCAGGTCACCCTTGCGGATGTGGGCCCCGGCGGCGCCGCCGACGTAGATCTCCCAGCGACCGCCCTCGATGGCCACGATGCCGACGTCCTTGACCAGGGACTCCGCGCAGTTGCGCGGGCAGCCGGACACGGCCAGCTTCATCTTGGCCGGGCTCTCCATCCCCTGCAGCCGGGTCTCCAGCTCGATCCCCAGCTTGGTGGAGTCGCCGGTGCCGAACCGGCAGAACTCCTGGCCGACGCAGGTCTTCACCGTGCGCATCGACTTGCCGTACGCGTAGCCGGACGGCATGTCCAGGTCGGCCCAGACCTTCGGCAGGTCCTCCTTCTTGATGCCCAGCAGGTCGATCCGCTGCCCGCCGGTCAGCTTGACCATCGGCACGTCGTACTTGTCGGCCACGTCGGCGATCCGGCGCAGCTGGTCGGGGGTGGTGACGCCGCCCCGCATCTGCGGGACGACGGAGAAGGTGCCGTCCTTCTGGATGTTGGCGTGCACCCGGTCGTTGATGAACCGGCCCTCGCGGTCGTCGGGGGCCTCGCTGCCCCACAGCATCTTCAGCAGCGACGCCAGGCCCATCTTGGACTTCGCGTCCTCGGCGCCGTCGGGGGCCAGCGCGGCGAACACCTCGGCGACCGAGCGCAGACCGCGGTCGCGGATCTCCGTCATCAGCTTCGGCTTGTCCATCGGGATGCCCGGCACGTAGTAGTGGACCGAGGGGTCCTCCTCCACCGCCCCGCCGGCCGCGAACTCCACGAGCTGGGCGACCAGACCCTTGCAGGAGCCGCAGCCCTTGCCGGCCCGGGTCGCGTCCATCACCCCGGTGACGGTCTTGCAGCCGGCCTTGACGGTGTCACGATCGTGGACTTGCAGACGCCGTTGCAGTTGCAGACCTGGGCGTCGTCGGCCATCTCCGCGACGCCGACCTCCTCCGACGGACCGCCGAGGTCGAACAGCAGCTCCGCCCGCGCCTCCGGCAGCGGCAGCCCGCGGTCGAAGGCCTGCTGCAGGAACGCGACCTTCTTGCTGTCGCCGAGCAGGGTCGCGCCGATCACCTTGCCGTCGCGCACCACCACCGACTTGTAGACGCCCTTGCTGGGCTCGGAGAACACGATGTGCTCGTCGGTCTCCCGCTCGGGCTCGGAGACCCCCATCGAGGCGACCTCGACCCCGGCCACCTTGAGCTTGGTGGCGGTCCGCGAGCCGAGGTACTGCGCGTGCGGGTTCGCCCCGGTGATCAGGTCGGCCAGCACCACGGCCTGCTCCCACAGCGGCGCGACCAGGCCGTACACCTCGCCGCGGTGCTGCACGCACTCCCCCACGGCATACACGTCCGGGTCCTCGACCGTACGCATCTGGTCGTCGACCACGATCGCCCGCTCCACGGTGAAGCCGGAGGTGGTGGCCACGTCGGTGTTCGGGCGGATGCCGGCCGCGTACACGATCATGTCGCACTCGATCTCGGTCAGGTCGCGGAGCTTGACCCCGCGCACCCGGTCCGGCCCCCACACCTCGGTGGTCCGGTTGCCGGTGAACACCCCGATGCCGAGCTCGGCCATGCTGCGGCGGAGGATCTCTCCGCCGGCCCGACCGAGCTGGGCGTTCATCAGGTGCTTGCCGGAGTGCACCACGTCCACGCCGATGCCGTGCGTCTGCAGGCCGCGCGCGGCCTCCAGACCGAGCAGTCCGCCGCCGATGACGACGGCCCGGTGGTGGTCGGTGTGCTGCGCGTACTCGACCATCGCCCGGGTGTCGTCGAGGGTGCGGAAGGCGAAGATGCCGGGCAGCAGCGCGCCCTCGGCGCTGTACATGCCCTCCATCGGGGGCATGAACGCGCGGCTGCCGGTGGCGATGATCAGCTGGTCGTACGGGGTGACCGAGCCGTCGTCACCGAACACGACCTTGGCGAACCGGTCGATCCGCTGGATCCGCACCCCGGCGTGCAGGGTGATGTCGTTCTCGACGTACCAGTCCATGGTGTTCAAGAAGATGTCGGCCTCGCTGTCCTCCCCGGACAGCACGTGGCTCAACATGATGCGGTTGTAGTTCCCGTACGGCTCGTCGCCGAACATCGTGATCGAGAACAGGTCCGCACCGCCGCGGGAGAGGATCTCCTCGATCGTGCGGGCCCCGGCCATGCCGTTGCCGATCACGACCAGACGGCTCTTCTCCGACCAGGGATCAGCCCCCAGCCGGTCGCGCTCGAGCACACTCATCAGTGCTCCACGAGGCCGAGGTCGATCACGACGGTGCCGCTGAGACCGATCGGGGCGACCAGGGCGAGCTCGATCACCGAGCCGCCCTCGATGTCCTCGACCACCCGCAGCGGGACGTGCACGTCGGACTTGGCGCCGATCGGGAAGTAGCGCATCGGCACCCCGTCGCGCATCAGCACGATGGTGATCAGCTCGTCGGTGGAGTTACCGCCGCGGAAGTAGAGGGCCTGGCTGATCACACCGTCGGGCACGACGTGGGTGAGCTCGGCACTGAGCGGTGCCGGCTTGTCCAGCCCGGCCCCCTCGAAGCTGTAGATCCCTTGGAGGAAGTGGTTGCGAGCGATCATGGGAATGTCCTTCCGGCGCGTCGGGTGGAGCAGCTGGTTGAGCGTGGGTCGGGTGTGGGCGGCGTGCGCCTGGTGGAGCGGGGGGCGGGTGAGCAGGTGGTCGTCGTCGGGATTGCCGAGCCGGACCAGGTTGACCGCGCACGCCTTGAAGGCGGGCATCCGGGAGTGCCGGTCCAGCACGGGGTTGGTGAGGGCGTTGGCCGCCGAGACGCCGCCCCAGTGGAACGGCACGAAGACGGTGTCGGCCCGGATGTCGTCGCTGACCCTGGCCCGGAACGTGGCCGTCCCCCGGCGGGAGGAGAGCTCGACGATGTCGGCGTTCTCCACGCCGAGCTTCCGGGCCAGGTCGGGGTGGAGCTGAGCCTCGGGCTGGACGCTCGACTGCGCCGGGCTCGGCACCCGTCGGGTCTGGGTGCCCGACTGGTACTGCGCCATCAGGCGACCCGTCGTCAGCACGTACGGGAAGCTGGCGTCGGGGGTCTCGGCCGGGGCGGCGTAGTCCACCCGGAGGAAGGAGGCGCGGCCGTCCGGGGTGGGGAAGCCGTCGGCGAAGAGTCGTGGGGTGCCCGGGTGGTTCTCGCTGGGACAGGGCCAGAACACCCCGTCCTCGGCGTCGATGCGCTCGTAGGTGATCCCGGCGTAGTCGGCGATGCCGCCGGCCGACGCCCGTCGCAGCTCGTCGAACACCTCGGCGGGGTCGGCGGAGAAGTAGGAACCGCGTCCCAGCCGATCGGCCAGGGCCTTCATCGTCTGCAGGTCGTCGAGGATGCCGTTCGGCGGCGGCAGGGCCCGGCGGCGCCGGATGACGCGGCCCTCGAGGTTCGTCATGGTGCCCTCCTCCTCCGCCCACTGGGCGGTCGGGAGGACGATGTCGGCGAGCTCGGCGGTCTCGGAGGCGAAGATGTCGGAGACGACGAGCAGGTCCAGCGCGGCCAGGCGATCCCGGACCCGGTTGACGTCGGGGGCGGAGACGGCGATGTTGGACGCCATCAGCAGCAGGGTGCGCACCCCGCCCTCGGTGCCCATCCGGTCGAGCATCTCGTACGCCGACAGTCCCGGTTTCGGCAGCTCGGCGGGGTCGATCCCCCACACCCCGGCCACGTAGGCCCGGTGCGCCGGATCGGCGAGCTTGCGGTAGCCGGGGAGCTGGTCGGCCTTCTGGCCGTGCTCCCGACCACCCTGGCCGTTGCCCTGTCCGGTGATCGTGCCGTAGCCCGAGAACGGCTTGCCCGGCAGGCCGAGGGCCAGGGCCAGGTTGACGAAGGCCTGCGCGGTGTCGGTCCCCGAGCTGTGCTGCTCCGCCCCGCGCGCGGTCAAGATCATCGCCGAGTCCGCCGCGGCCAGCGCGTGCGCGGTGGCCAGCATCGCGTCCACTCCGACCCCGGTGATGCGCTCGACCCGATCCGGCCAGTACGACGCGACCCCGGCCTTGACCGCGGCGAAGCCGCGGGTGCGCTCGGCGACGTAGTCGGCGTCGACCAGCCCTTCCTTGATCACCAGGTGCAGCAGGCCGTTGGCCAGGGCCAGGTCGGTGCCGGGCACCGGTTGCAGGTGCAGGCTCGAGCCGGCCGCCGTGGCGGTGCGCCGCGGGTCGACCACGATGTGGGTGGCCCCGGCGGCGCGACCGGCGTCGAAGTACTGCATGGCCGGGGGCATGGTGGCGGCCGGGTTGGCACCGACGAGCAGGATCGCCTGCGTCTCGGCCAGGTCAGCGAGGGGGAAGGGTAGACCGCGGTCGATACCGAAGGCGCGGTTGCCGGCGGTGGCCGCCGAGCTCATGCAGAACCGGCCGTTGTAGTCGATCATGGCGGTCCGCAGCGCCACCCGGGCGAACTTGCCGAAGGCGTACGCCTGCTCGTTGGTCAGTCCCCCGCCGCCGAAGCAGCCGACGCCGTCGCGCCCGTACTTCTCCTGCGTGGCGACGATCCCCGCCGCGATCAGGTCGAGAGCGGTGTCCCAGTCGGTCGGCCGCAGCGGGCTGCTGCGGTCGCCCGGCACGGTCCGTACCAGTGGCTGCAGCAGACGCTGCGGATGATCGAGCAGCGTCGCGGCGTTCCAGCCCTTGCTGCACAGTCCGCCCCGGTTGGTGGGGAAGTCGTCCTGAGGCCGCAGGGTCGCCGGCCGACCGCCCGCGGTCAGCACGATGCCGCACTGCAGGGAGCAGTACGGACAGTGCGTCCGGGTGTCGACGGAGGGCATGTGCCCATCGTGGGGAATCGGTGTTACATCGCCGGCCGTGCTGTGTAACGGCGGGTTATCGTTCCCTCACAGTGCCGTCCCGGTAGTGGAGAGACGGTTAGATGATCGTTGTTTCACGAGCGTTACGCCGGACTCTCCCGAGGACATCGCCACGCGAGGTGGCGCTGAAACATCCGGTAACACGATCGGGACCCGTCGGAAATGAT
This sequence comes from uncultured Actinomycetota bacterium, assembly GCA_963759915.1. Classification (GTDB taxonomy): domain Bacteria; phylum Actinomycetota; class Actinomycetes; order Propionibacteriales; family Propionibacteriaceae; genus Microlunatus. The sequence continues at coordinate 13,986 of CAVXBJ010000040.1, forward strand.
CTTGGATCTACCCTCGTAGGACGAGTCCCCGGCGCACGGAGAACCACCATGTTGCTCGATCTGGACATCCGCGATCGACGGGTCGTGATCTTCGGCGAACGGGGCGCCGCGGCTGCGGTCGCCCGACGCTTCGCCCGGGCCGGCGCCCGGGTCCGCCTCGTCGGCGTCGACGCTGCTCCGGCTGAGGAGTCACTGACCGGGGTGTACCGCTTGCCGGAACCCGAGCTCAGCGACACACCGGCCCTGCTGCGCCTGCTGGCCCCGGCCTGGCTGGTCGTCACGACCGGCCCCCCGAGCGAGCTGAGCGACCGGGTCCGGCTGCTGTGCGGCCAGCTCAAGATCGTGCACACCCACCAGTCGCCCGGCCCCGCGGAGCCCCAGGGTCGGGTCGTGCTGGTCGGCGGCGGGCCGGGCACGACCCGGCTGCTCACCCTGGAGGCGTGTGAGGCGCTGCTCGACGCCGACGTGGTCTTCTACGACCGGCTGGCCCCGACCGGGGACCTCGCCCGCCTCGCCCCGGGAGCCGAGCTGGTCGACGTGGGCAAGCTCCCGTACCACCACCCGACCAGCCAGGCCCGGATCCAGGAGCTCATCATCGAGCGGGCCCGGCAGGGGCAGACCGTGGTCCGGCTCAAGGGCGGGGACCCGTTCGTGTTCGGGCGCGGCGGCGAGGAGATCCTGGCCTGCCGCGCGGCCGGCATCGACGTCCGCGTGGTGCCGGGCGTGACCAGTGCGGTCGCCGTCCCGGCCGCGGCCGGCATCCCGGTGACGCATCGCGGCGCGAGTCACGCGTTCACGGTGCTGTCCGGACACCTGCCCCCGTCGACCGCCGAGCTGGAGGCGCTGGCCGGGCTCGGTGGCACGCTGGTGATCTTGATGGGGATGGCGAGCCTGACCCAGACCGTGACCGGGCTGGTGGCGGCCGGTCTGCCGGCCGACACCCCGGCGGCCGTGGTGGAACGAGGTTTCTCCGACTCCCAGCGCACCACCCCGGGACGCCTGGCCGACCTGCCCGGTCTGGTCGGGAGGATCGGTGTAACGTCCCCTGCCGTGGTGGTGATCGGGGAGGTGGCGGCGTTCGCGGCCGACCAGGTCGGCGCCGATCCCCTCCTGTCGCGATTCTCCCTGCTCCCCGATCCGGGCCGGTGAGCCGGTCGGCGGCCCCCTCGGAGCGACGGAGCCGACTCGTCGAGCAGCTCGCCGGGTTCCGGATCGGTGTGACCTCGGACCGGCGCTCGGAGGATCTCATCTCGGCCCTGGAACGGCGCGGAGCGGACGTGCTGCACGCCCCCGCGCTGAAGATCGCCCCCAACGACCAGGACACCGCCCTGGTCGAGGAGACCCGCGCCCTGATCGAGGCCCGACCCGACGTCGTGCTGGTCACCACGGGCTACGGCATGCGCCGCTGGTTCGAGGTCGCCGACGCGACCGGGCTCGGCGCCCAGCTGTCGGAGGTGCTGGAGTCCGCCCGGATCCTGGCCCGCGGCCCGAAGGCGGTGGGCGCCGTACGAGCCGCCGGGCTGGAGGAGGTGCAGGTCAGCGCCAGCGAGACGACCGCGTCGCTGGTCGACGAGGTGGTGGCGTCCGGTCTGACGGGTCGGCGGGTGGCGATCCAGCTGCACGGCTACACCGACGAGGTGCAGCTGGCCCGGCTGCGCGATCTCAGTGCCGCGGTCTGGACGGTGACGCCGTACCGCTGGGTGCTGCCGACCGCCCACGACAAGCTGCCCAAGCTGATCGAGGCGACCTGTGCGCGGCAGCTGGACGCGCTGACCTTCACCAGCGCCCCCGGGGCCGAGGCGACCCTGGCCGTCGCCCGCGAGCTGGGCCGACACGGCGACTTCGTCGACGCCCTGACCCACGACGTGCTCGCCGCCGCGGTCGGGCCGGTGACGCCGGACCCCTGCGTGACGCCGGCGCCGCGGTGCTGATGCCGGACCGCTACCGGCTCGGGGCGCTGATCCGGCTGGTCACCGAGGAGCTCGTCCAGCACCGGGTGCTGCGGCTGCGCAGCGGGAGCACCGAGCTCGAGCTGCGTGGTCGGGCCGTCGCCGTCAACGGGCTGCCGGTCAAGCTCGGCCCCAACTCGCTGGCCCTGTTCAAGGCCCTGGCCCGCACCGAGAGCGTGGTCCGACGAGCCGACCTCCAGCGCTGCCTCCCCGACGGGGCCGACGACCACGCTCTCGAGGTCGCCATGAGCCGACTCCGGCAGGCCCTCGGAGTGCCCGGACTCGTCACCACCATCGTCAAACGCGGCTACCGGCTGAACGCGGTCCGCAGCTGAGGAACCCCTCGCCGGGTGACCTGCGCGACTAGGCTGGGCGCATGGGTCCCACCGACTCCCTGGCGATGCCGCCCGGGGCCGATCCGCGACAGCTGAGCCGACATCTCGGCCGCCTGCACGACGCGTTCGTGAGCTCCGGGCGCGCCGACCCGTCGTTGCGCCCTCTCGTGCTCGACTCCTGGCAACGCAGCCTGGGCGGGGGGATGGACCCGGAGCGCTCGCTCGCCGCTATCCGGCTCGACGAGGACGCGTTGGCGGAGATCCGCGCCGCGCATCCGCTGGCCACGGGCATGCCGGTCATCCGCCGTCTCCTGGTCGAGAGTGCCGCGGACGCCGGACTCGTCGTCGCGGTCAGTGACGCGGCCGGTCAGCTGCTCTGGGTGGAAGGGTCGCGATCGCTGCGGTCGCGGGCCGAGTCCATGCACTTCATGCCGGGAGCCGACTGGACCGAAGCCAGCGCCGGCACCAACGCGCCGGGCACGGCGCTCGCACTGGACCGACCGGTGCAGATCTTCGGCCCCGAGCACCTCGCCCGCCCGGTCACTCCCTGGAGCTGCTCGGCAGCGCCCATCCACGATCCCGACACCGGGGCAGTGCTCGGCGTCCTGGACCTCACCGGTGGGCCGGAAGTCGCCAATGCGCAGAGCCTGTCTCTCGTGCGGGCCACCGTCGCGGCCGTCGAGGCCGAGCTGCGCATCGAACGTCTCAGCCCGCGGCAACCGGCGTCATTCGCCGCAGGGGAGTGGTCGATGCCGAGCCTCGACGCGCTCGGCGGCCACGGCGCAGTGCTCACCTGTGGTCCCAGCCGGTCGCGGCTGAGTCTGCGGCACAGCGAGCTGCTGCTACTGATCGCCCTCGCGCCCGACGGATTGACGTCGGCCGAGCTGGCGGCCGGCCTCAGCGCCGACGAACAGGCTCAGGTCACGATCCGCGCCGAGGTCTCGCGCCTGCGAAGCGTCATCGGGCCGCTGGAGCTCGCCTCCCGCCCCTACCGGCTGCGCAACGCCGTGCAGACCGACGTGGCCAGCGTGCGCGACGACCTGGTCGTGGGACGGGTGCGTCGTGCCGTGGCGACGTACCGGGGCCCAGTGCTGCCCGCCTCGACGGCGCCGGCGGTGGTGCGCATCCGTGATGACGTGCATCGCGCCGTCCGGGCGGCGCTCCTGGCGGGCGACGACGTCGATGCGCTGCTCTCCTTCGCCGACACCGACCACGGTCGCGACGACGCCGACATCTGGTCGCGGGCGCTGCACGTGCTGCCGCCCTCGTCGTCGAGGTTGCCCGAGGTGACCGAGCACCTCGCCGGGCTGGATCTCCGGCTCCGCTGACGCGTCGTCGGTTCGCCTCGGGCTGAACGACTTCTTCGACCCGCCTCAGGCGACTAAGGGTGTGTGGTCTGCGTCACGATTTCTGCAACCGCGCTGCAACGTCGGCCCACCTACCGTGCGAGATGACGCGGTCGGAGGTCGGCCGCGCGGGGAAACGGCCGGGCGTGCTCGGCCA
>CAVXBJ010000041.1:0-88470 GCA_963759915.1 uncultured Actinomycetota bacterium
TCGTGGCCGGAGATCAGCACCACGTCGGCCTTGGCCTTGGAGACCCCGGCGGCGACCGTACCGACGCCGACCTCGGCCACCAGCTTGACGTGCACGCGGGCGGACGGGTTGGCGCACTTCAGGTCGTGGATCAGCTGCTTGAGATCCTCGATGGAGTAGATGTCGTGGTGCGGGGGCGGGGAGATCAGCCCGACGCCGGGCGTCGAGTGCCGCGTCTTGGCCACCCACGGGTAGACCTTCTGGCCGGGCAGCTGACCGCCCTCGCCGGGCTTCGCCCCCTGGGCCATCTTGATCTGGATGTCGTCGGCGTTGGTCAGGTAGTCGCTGGTCACACCGAACCGGCCGGAGGCCACCTGCTTGATCGCGCTGCGCCGCTCCGGGTCGTACAGCCGGTCGGCGTCCTCGCCGCCCTCACCGGTGTTGGACTTGCCGCCCAACCGGTTCATGGCGATGGCCAGCGTCTGGTGCGCCTCCAGGCTGATCGAGCCGTACGACATCGCGCCGGTGGAGAACCGCTTGACGATCTCGCTGACCGGCTCGACCTCCTCGATCGGCACCGGCTCGCGGTCGGAGGCGAACGTCAGCAGCCCACGCAGCGTCATCAGCCGCTCGGACTGGTTGTCGATGTGCTGGGTGTACTGCTTGAAGATGTCGTAGCGGCCCGACCGGGTCGAGTGCTGCAGCCGGAACACGGTCTCGGGGTCGAACAGGTGCGGCTCACCCTCGCGGCGCCACTGGTACTCCCCGCCGACCGGCAGCAGCCGGTGGGCCAGCGGGATGCCGTCGGAAGGGTACGCCGTCAGGTGCCGGAGCTTGATCTCCTCGGCCAGCTCTTCCAGCCCCATGCCGCCGAGCTTGGAGGTGGTGCCGGTGAAGTAGCGGTCGACCAGTGGCTTGGACAGCCCGAGCGCCTCGAAGATCTGCGCACCCGTGTAGGAGGCGACGGTGGAGATGCCCATCTTGGACATCACCTTCAGCACGCCCTTGCCCAGGGCCTTGACCACGTTGGCCACGGCCTTCTCCGGCTCGACGGAGGTGTAGACCCCGTTCCGGGCCAGGTCCTCCACCGACTCGATGGCCAGGTAAGGGTTCACCCCGGCCGCGCCGTAGCCGATCAGCAGCGCGACGTGGTGCACCTCGCGGACGTCACCGGCCTCGACCACCAGACCGACCTGGGTGCGGCTCTTCTGCCGGACCAGGTGGTGGTGCACGGCCGCGGTCAGCAGCAGCGACGGGATCGGGGCCAGCTCGGCGTTGGAGTGCCGGTCGGACAGCACGATGATCCGGGCCCCGCCCTCGATCGCCTCCGACACCTCGGCGCAGATCTGGTCGAGCTTGGCCTCCAGCGCCTCGGCGCCGCCACCGACCTCGTACAGCCCGCGAGCCACGTAGGTCGCGTACCCCGGCAGGTCACCGTGGCGGTTGATCTTGACGATCTTGGCCAGCGCGTCGTTGTCCAGCACCGGGAACGGCAGCACCAGGCGCCGGCACGACGCCGGGCCGGGGGCGAGCAGGTTCTGCTCGGGGCCGATGGTGTTGTAGAGGGAGGTGACGAGCTCCTCGCGGATGGCGTCCAGCGGCGGGTTGGTCACCTGGGCGAACAGCTGGGAGAAGTAGTCGAACAGCAGCCGCGGCTTCGCGCTCAGGGCGGCGATCGGGGTGTCGGTGCCCATCGAGCCGATCGGCTCGGCGCCGGCGGTGGCCATCGGCGCGAGGATGAGCCGCAGCTCCTCCTCGGTGTAGCCGAACACCTGCTGGCGCCGGGTGACCGAGGCGTGCGTGTGCACGACGTGCTCCCGCTCCGGCAGGTCGGTGAGCAGGATCCGGCCGGCGGTCAGCCACTCCCCGTAGGGCGCCTCACTAGCGAGCTGGTCCTTGATCTCGTCGTTGGAGATGAGGCGGTGCTCGGCCAGGTCGGCCAGGAACATCCGGCCCGGCTGCAGGCGGCCCTTCTCGACCACCTTCTCGGCCGGGATGTCCAGCACGCCCGCCTCGGAGGCGAGCACCACCAGCCCGTCGTCGGTGACCCAGTAGCGGCCGGGTCGCAGACCGTTGCGGTCCAGCACGGCACCGATCTGGGTGCCGTCGGTGAAGACCACGCCGGCGGGGCCGTCCCAGGGCTCCATCAGGCAGGAGTGGAAGGCGTAGAAGTCCTTCCGCTTGCGGTCCATCAGGTCGTTGTTCTCCCAGGCCTCCGGGATCATCATCAGCATCGCGTGCGGCAGCGAGCGGCCACCGAGGTGCAGCAGCTCGACCACCTCGTCGAAGGAGGCCGAGTCGGAGGCGTCGGGCGTGCAGATCGGGAACAGCCGGTCCAGGTCGCCGGGCAGCTCCTTGCTGGCCAGCAGCGCCTCCCGGGCCCGCATCCAGTTGCGGTTGCCCTTGGCGGTGTTGATCTCCCCGTTGTGGGCGATCATCCGGAACGGGTGCGCCAGCTCCCAGGCCGGGAAGGTGTTGGTGGAGAACCGCGAGTGCACGACGGCCAGCGCGCTGGCCATCCGCTCGTCCAGCAGCTCGCCGAACACCTGGTCGAGCTGCTCGGTGGTGAGCATGCCCTTGTAGACCAGGGTGCGGGCCGACAGGGAGGAGAAGTAGACGCCGACCTCGTGCTGGGCGCGACGGCGCAGCGCGTAGGTCAGCCGGTCCAGCGCGATCCCGGTGGCCGAGCGGTCGCCGGAAGCCACGAACAGCTGCTCGAACCGCGGCTTGTTGGACCGGGTGAGGTCACTGAGCGAGGTGTCGTCGGTGGGCACCTCCCGCCAGCCGAGCACGTCGAGGGACTCCTCGGCGGCGATCGCCTCGATCCTGGTCCGCGCGGTGGCGGCGGCGTCGGCGTCCTGGGGCAGGAAGGCGTTGCCGACCGCGTACGCGCCGGCCTCCGGCAGCTCGAAGCCGGCCTCGGCCCGCAGGAACGCGTCCGGGACCTGGATCAAGATGCCGGCCCCGTCACCGGTGCGCGGGTCGGCACCGGTGGCTCCGCGGTGGTCGAGGTTGCGGAGAGCCTCCAGACCCTGCGCCACGATCGTGTGGCTCGGCACCCCGCTGAGGGTCGCGACGAACGCCACACCGCAGGCGTCGTGCTCGTACGCCGGGTCGTAGAGACCGTGCTCGGCGGCGTCGCGTCGAGCCTGTGGCGACCGGACCTGAGGAGGCTGGCGGGTGCCAGGGGTCTGGGGAAGCTGGCGGGTGCCAGGAGCGACAGTCATGGAAGACTCCCGTCGTCGAAGCCAGTGGTGGAGTCCGTGGTCTGTGGCAGTCCCAGGTCTCCGCCACGGGGGTGGTGGCAGATCGGCATCGGCGCGCCAAGCTCCGGGACGTCACTGGCCCGCTGGCGATGGCACAACATAACGCACGGCAACGTGGCGGACGGTTTCTCCGCCACCGGACCGTGCCGCTTCCTTCGTCGGAACCAGGTGTGTTCCGCGGGTCAGCCTACTGCCCGGGACCGGATGCTCTGACCACCTACCAATCGGTGGAAACCAGGGTGGTTCGGCCGGCTGAGCGACCTGGACCGGGGCGTCGCCGGCGGTCCGGCCGGGTCAGAACCGGCTGGTCAGTCCCCCGTCGACGACCAGCACCTGACCGGTGACGTAGGACGCGTCCGGTCCGGCCAGGAAGGTCACGGCACCGGCGATCTCGGCCGGCTGACCGAAGCGGCCCAGCAGCGTGCGGTCGGCCGCCCAGCGCTGCCACTCGTCGGTGGCGAACAGGGGCTCGTTGACCGCGGTGACGAAGGTGCCCGGGGCGACGGCGTTGACCCGGATGCCGTGCTCCCCCAGATCGGCGGCCATGGCTCGGGTGAGGCCCTCCAACCCGGCCTTGGCCGCGGCGTACGCGACGTCGCCGCGGTGCCCGAGGATGCCGCCGACCACCGAGCTGACGTTGACGATCGCGCCCTCGCGGACCCCGTCGGCCACCATCCGCGCGGCCACCAGCCGGCTCAGCGCGTACGCGGCGGTCAGGTCGATCTCGACCAGGCGGCGGAAGTCGGCGACCGGCAGCTCGAGCGCTCCCCGCCGATCCCGCTGCCCCACGTTGTTGACCAGGACGTCGATCCGCCCGTACGCGGCCAGCAGCTCGTCGGACGCGACGGCCACGTCGAAGACGGCCGGCTCCGCGGTCAGGCCCTCGGCCAGCAGCCCGTCGACGGCGACCGCGGTGCGCGCGGGATCACGGCCGTTGACCAGCACCCGTGCCCCCGCCCGGGCCAGACCACGGCACATCTCCAGCCCCAGCCCGGCATTGCCGCCGGTGACCAGCGCGGTCTTGCCGGCGAGGGGCACGGTCAGCCGTCCTTGGGCGTCGTCGGGACCTCGTCGACCCGGGAGCCGGAGCCGGAGCCGGAGCCGGCATCCTCGCGAGCCGGCTGGCCCTCGTCGGTGCCGGCGTCGGTGCCGCTGGTCTGGTCGTCGACAGCCTTGGGTTCGCTCGGGTCGGGGCCCTCGACCACGCTCTCCCGGCCCGGCCGGTTCCTGACCAGCCAGATCAGCCAGACCAACGCCACCACGAACACGATCAGGGACGTGTAGTTGTTCAGCCGGAAGCCGCCGATCTCGTTCACGCTGTCGATCCGCAGCGCCTCGATCCAGAACCGGCCGGCGGTGTAGAGCGCCACGTAGAGGGCGAACACCTTGCCGTGACCCAGCTTCCACTTCCGGTCCGCCCAGATCAGCACGCCGGCGACGCCGAGGTTCCAGACCAGCTCGTAACCGGAAGGTCGGATGGAAGGTGGCGAACTCCTCGTAGCCGTCCGGCCGGTGCCGCTCGTCGATCTCCAGGCCCCAGGGCAGCGTGGTCGGGCGACCGAACAGCTCCTGGTTGAACCAGTTGCCGAGCCGACCGATCGCCTGCGCGACGACCAGCCCCGGGGCGACGGCGTCCAGCAGGGCCGGGAAGCGGACCTGCTTGCGGCGGGCGACCAGATAGGCCCCGGCCACGCCGGCGGCCACCGCACCCCAGATGCCGAGGCCGCCGTTCCAGATCTTCAGCGCGTCGATCGGGTCCCGGCCGGGACCGAAGTAGAGCTGGTAGTCGGTGATCACGTGGTAGATCCGGGCTCCCACGATGCCGCAGGGGATGGACACCGCGATCACCAGCTCGAGCGTGTCCTGGCTGCCACCGCGGGCCCGCCAGCGCCGACCGGCGATGATCATGCCGACGATGATCCCGGCGATGATGCACAGCGCGTACGCGCGGAGCGGGAAGCCGAACACCTTCCACACCCCGCTGGCCGGGCTCGGGATGAACAGGGGCACCGGTCAGGGTGGTCAGGCTGCTCATGCTGGGCCGCCTCCTCGATCGTCGTGGTGAGGCTGTCAGGGGTCAGGGTGGTGATGTCGACGGTGCTGACCGTCGATCATCATGGCCGGGGTGCCGGTGACCCCGGCGGCCGTCGGCGGCGGCGTCGATCGAGTCGGCCCACGCGGCATGGCGACGGTGCGGACACGCAGGTCGAGAACTCCGCCGGGACGGAGCCGCTGGCCCGCTCGGCCAGCTGGTTCAGCTGCGAGTCGCTCCAGTCCAGGTTCTGGTTGGCGAACAGGCCGGTGTAGAAGGCGGCCCCGAAGCCCGCCTCGGCCGCGCAGGCGAAGCCGTTGGCGGCGGCCGCCGAGCCGGCGTCGATGAAGGACATCGGGAAGATCCGCAGCCGGATCGTCCCGGCCGCTTGCGCGTCGGCCAGGAGCTGCGCCGTAGTCCTCCTCGAAGTCGGCGCAGTGCGGGCAGTGGAAGTCCTCGTAGAGGTCGACGGTCACCGGTGCGCCGGCCGGAGCCCCAGCGAGATGGGCTGGCCGTCGGTGATGGTCACCGGCACGGACGGGCCCGGGGGTGACCGTCCCGGCGCTGGGCGCGCGATGGGTCCGCCAGGCCTGGAAGCCGATGCCGGCTCCGACCAGCACGAGCACCAGCGCGATCACCCCGCCCGCGAGCAGGCGGCGCTCCCGCCGGCGTTGCGCCGCCTGCTGCGCGGCGCTGGGCCCGCTGCTGAGCCTTGCCGGTCCCGCTCGACAGGCTCGCCGCTGGACCTCCCGCGCGGGTGCGCCGGCGGTGGTCAGATCCGGGTGGTCCAGGGCGAACAGGCTGCGCGGCTGCCAGACCAACCAGGCGCACAGCGACGAGCAGGGCGACGTCCCGGACGATCTCCCCGGCGTACGAGGTCTGGCCCGGGGCCACCTCGCCGCCGCCGCCGAAGCAGCCGCAGTCGATGCTCAGACCCCGGGCGGCGGCGGAGACGACCGCGATGACGAAGGCGACGACCAGCAGCCCCGCGATCGCCGCCGCGGTCCGGGTGAACAGCCCGGCCACCAGCAGCAGGCCGAGACCGACCTCCAGGAACGGCAGCCCCCAGCCGATCGGTCGCTCCAGCCAGCCGGGCACCAGCTCGTACGCCCGGACGGCCGCGACCGAGGACTGCGGGTCGATCACCTTCAGCGCCCCCGCGACGAGCAGCACCCCACCCACGACCAGTCGCGCCAGGGTGGAGATCCACGGGGCGAGATCGTCGAACCGGCGGGTCTGGGCCCTAGGCGCGATCATCGGTCACGGACCCCGGACGCGAGGTCGTCGACCACCGTCCGCAACCCGCTCAGGTCGTCGGGCGGCCCGGCGTCCTCGGCGGCCGAGCAGCGTGGCCACCAGCGCCGAGCCGACGATGACCGCATCGGCGTAGCCGGTCACCTCGCGGGCCTGGGCGCCGTTGGAGACGCCGAGCCCGACGCCGACCAGGGCGGACGGGTCGGCCCGCCGGATCCGGTCGACCAGCGCCGGCGCGGCCGAGGACGTCTGCGACCGGGCCCCGGTCACGCCCATCACCGCGGTCGCGTAGACCCAGCCGCGACAGGCCGCGACCGTCGGGCGATCCGCTCGTCGGTCGAGGACGGCGACACCAGGAAGATGCGGTCGAGCTGGTGGGCGTCCGAGGCGGCGATCCAGTCGCCGGCCTCGTCGGGGGTCAGGTCGGGGGTGATCGCGCCGGAGCCACCGGCCGCGGCCAGGTCGCGGGCGAAAGCGTCGACGCCGTAGCGGTCGACAGGTTCCAGTACGTCATCACGACGGCCTGGGTGCCGGTCGCGGCGACCGCCTCGACCGCGGCGAACACGTCGCGGATCCGGACGCCGCGGTGCCAGCGCCGTGGTGCCGGCCCGCTGGATGGTGACCCCGTCCATCATCGGGTCGCTGTAGGGCATGCCGACCTCGACCAGGTCGACCCCGGGCGCCGTCATCGCCGTCCACCGCAGCAGCGCCTGCACGCCCCAGGGAGGTGGCCACGTCGGGGTAGCCGACGTGCAGGAAGCCGACCAGCGCGCCGCGACCGGTCGGCCCGGACGTCGGCGAACGCCGGCCCGACGGCCGCGGATCGAAGCTCGTACCGCGGCCGGACTGGTGGCCGGCTCACGACGGTCTGGCCCGCGGTGCTGGCGCGTGCCGGAGGTGTCGATGTCGAACCACTTGATCGCGGTGTCGACGTCCTTGTCCCCCGCCCGGACAGGTTGACCAGGATCAGCGGCGGCGTGCCGTCGGCCCGGAGCGGCAGCCGCCGGCCGAGCTTGAGCGCACCGGCGAGGGCGTGCGCCGACTCGATGGCCGGCAGGATGCCCTCGGTCCGGGTCAGCAGCGCCAGCGCCTCCATCGCCTCGGCGTCGGTGACGGCCTCGTAGCTGGCCGCGGCCGGTCGCCGCGAGCCAGGAGTGCTCGGGTCCGACACCCGGGTAGTCCAGTCCGGCCGAGATGGAGTGCGACTCCCGGGTCTGGCCGTCCTCGTCCTGCAGCACGTACGTCCGCATGCCGTGCAGCACCCCGACCGAGCCGGCCGAGATGGTGGCGGCGTGCTTGCCGGTCTCGACCCCGTCGCCGCCGGCCTCGAAGCCGTACAGGGCGACCTCGGCGTCGGGGATGAAGTCGGCGAAGATGCCGAGCGCGTTCGAGCCGCCGCCGACGCAGGCCGCGACGGCGTCGGGCAGCCGGCCGTAGCGGCTGAGCAGCTGGGCCCGGGCCTCGGTGCTGATGATCCGCTGGAACTCGCGGACCAGCATCGGGAACGGGTGCGGGCCGGCGACCGTGCCGATCAGGTAGTGGGTGTGGTCGACCGAGGAGACCCAGTCCCGCATCGCGTCGTTCATCGCGTCCTTGAGCGTCTGCGACCCCGACTCGACGGCGATCACGTCGGCGCCCAGCAGCCGCATCCGGGCCACGTTCAGGGCCTGCCGCTCGGTGTCGACCCGGCCCATGTAGACGGTGCAGTCGAGCCCGAACAGGGCGGCCGCGGTGGCGGTGGCCACGCCGTGCTGGCCGGCCCCGGTCTCCGCGATCACCCGGGTCTTGCCCATCCGCCGGGTCAGCAGCGCCTGGCCGAGCACGTTGTTGATCTTGTGCGAGCCGGTGTGGTTGAGGTCCTCGCGCTTCAGCACGATCGTCGGGGCGACGCCGGACTCGCCGATGCCGTGGGCGGCGAACCGCGGCACCTCGGTGACCGGGCTCGGCCGGCCGGTGTAGTCGGCGAGCAGCGCGTTCAGCTCCGCGGCGAAGGCCGGGTCGGCCTGCGCGGACCGGAACTCCTCCTCCAGCTGCTGGAGCGCGGCGTACAGCGCCTCGGGGACGAACTTGCCGCCGAACTGGTCGAAGTGACCGGACGCGTCGGGAAGGGTCTGGGTGACCACGGGTCAGTTCCTATCGTTGCCGTACGCCGCCGTGCGTTGCAGGCGCACAGACAAACGTACGCGATCCGCGCAGGGCGAGCCCGACGTCTGAGATCGGGCGGTGCGGATCAGGACTTGTGCAGGGCCGGGTGCGCTCCGGCCGCCACGAGGTCGGCCACCCCGGCCCGGGGATCGCGACCGGTGACCAGGGCCTCCCCGACCAGCACCACGTCGGCGCCGTTGCGAGCCAGCTCGATCACGTCGTGCGGTCCGCGGACGCCGGACTCGGCGATCCGGACGATCCCGTCCGGGATCAGCGGGGCCAGCCGGGCGAAGGTCAGCGGGTCGACCTCGAGGGTCTGCAGGCTGCGGGCGTTGATGCCGATCACCTTGGCGCCGGCGTCCACGGCCCGCCGGACCTCGTCGGCGGTGTGCGCCTCCACCAGCGGGGTCAGACCGATCGAGCGGGCCCGCTCGATCAGCGAGGTCAGCTCCTGGTCGGTCAGCGCGGCCACGATCAGCAGCGCGAGATCGGCCCCGGCCGCGCGCGCCTCGAACAGCTGGTAGGAGGTGACGATGAAGTCCTTGCGCAGCACCGGCACCGAGACCGCGAGCCGCACCCGGACCAGGTCGTCCAGGGTGCCGCCGAAGCGGCGTTCCTCGGTCAGCACCGAGATGGCGGCGGCCCCGCCGGCCTCGTACTGGGCGGCGAGCGCCGCGGGATCGCTGATGGTGGCCAGCGCACCCTTGCTCGGGCTGGAGCGCTTGACCTCGGCGATGACCGCCACGCCCCGGGCGCGGAACAGCGGCATCGGATCGAGCGCGGGGTCGACGATCTTGACCCGTTCCTTCAGCCGCTCGAGGCTGGTCGTGGCCTGTCGGAGGGCGAGGTCCTCCCGGACCCCAGCGATGATGTCGTCGAGTGCACCCACAGCACGAGCCGCCTAGACGGCGCCCATTCCCATCTTCTGCAGCACCACCGTGGCGATCAGCGCGACGATCAACAGCGCGCCGCCGATCCAGAACACCGTCCAGCTGCCGAACACCAGACCGAGGCCACCGACGATGAAGCCGATCAGGGCGATCAGGCTGCCGACCCAGGCGGCCACGCGTGCGACCGTGGTGCACGTGCTTGTCACCGGGCGCGGGCTCGTAGTCACTGACCTCGTAGAACTTCGGCGCTGTGTCGGCCATCTGGTCCTCATTCCTGCCGGGGATCGTGGATCCGGTCCATTGTGACGCGTTCGGCTCCGTCGTGCACATCGGGGGGGTCGTGCACATCGGGGTCGGGCGCGATCGGGGTCGCCGGTGGGGTCCAGGCCGGCGTCCAGATCCTTCCAGACCCGGTTCGGGTCGTCGTTCAGGTCCGCCGGGCCGGCCGTCGGGGTGATCGATCGCGAGAACCGGTCACTGCGCTCGGTCCAGCGCGGCCGCCCCGAACCACAGCAGCAGCGCCCCGGTGACGACGGCGAGCCCGGCGACGGCGTACACCCACGGCCACGCGCTGGTGGTGAGCGCGAACTGGTCGGTCAGGCTGACCTGCCGGACCCGGTTGCGCACGGCCTCGGCGTCGGGGGCGGTCTGCAGGGCCCCGGTGGCGATCATCCCGAGACCGGTGGCGACCAGCGCCACCGCCAGGATCCGTCGACCCCGACGGCGGAGCACGAGCACCAGCAGCACCCCGGCCAGGGTGACCGCGGCCAGGGCCTGGCTCAGGCCCCCGGTCGCGTCGGACCCGCTGAAGGTCACCGCCGCGCCGGCCCCGCTCGCCCGCCACCACGGCTGGGCGGCGGCCACGAAGCCGACACCGGCGCCGAGCAGCAGCGCGACCGAGGGTGGACCCGCGGCCGGTCAGTCGCTCGATCCGATGCCGGTTCACGGCGTCGGCCGGTTCACGGGACGGACCGGAAGGCCTGCGCGACGGTGATGGCGCGGACGACCGCGGCGGCCTTGTTCTGCGACTCCTGGTCCTCGGTGGGCGGGTGGGAGTCCGCGACGATGCCGCCGCCGGCCTGCACGTACGCGGCCCCGTCGCGCAGCAGCGCCGTCCGGATGGCGATGGCCGCGTCGGCGTCGCCGGCGAGATCCAGGTAGCCGACGACCCCGCCGTACAGACCGCGCCGGGACACCTCGAGCCGGTCGATGATCTCCATCGCCCGCACCTTGGGGGCGCCGGACAGGGTGCCGGCCGGGAAGGCGGCGAGCACCGCATCGAGGGCCGTACGGCCCGGGTCGAGCCGGCCGGTGACCGTCGACTCCAGGTGCATGATGTGGCTGTAGCGGCGGACGTCCATGAACTCGACCACCTCGACCGTGCCCGGTCGGCAGACCCGGCCCAGGTCGTTGCGGCCGAGGTCGACCAGCATCACGTGCTCGGCCCGCTCCTTGGGGTCGGCCAGCAGCTCCGCCTCCAGGGCGGCGTCCTCGGCCGGCGTCGCGCCCCGGGGCTTGGAGCCGGCGATCGGGTGGGTGAGCACCACGTCGTCCTGCACCGTCACCAGCGCCTCGGGCGAGGAGCCGACGATGTCGAAGCCGTCGAGACGCAGCAGGTACATGTACGGGCTCGGGTTGGTCAGCCGCAGCATCCGGTAGACGTCCAGCGCGTCGGCGGTGGTGTCCACCTCGAACCGCTGGCTGACCACGATCTGGAACGCCTCGCCGGCCTTGATCTCCTCCACCGCGGCCGACACCGCGGCCTGGAACTCCTCGGCGGAGCGCTGCCGGCGGACGGGCAGCTCGGCGACCTCGCGGACCGCCGACCGGAGCCGGCGGGGTGGGCCGGGCGATCGCCTCGGTCAGCGCCTCGACCCGGGCCACCGCGTCCGCGTACGCCTCGTCGACCCGGGCGTCGCTGTCGTCGAAGTTGATCGCGTTGGCGATCAGCCAGACCTGGTTGTCGTGGTGGTCCAGGACGACCAGGTCCCCGACCACCAGCAGCACCAGCTCGGGGATCTGCAGGTCGTCGGGGTTGCTGTCCGGCAGCCGTTCGATCCGGCGCACGATGTCGTACCCGAGGTAGCCGACCAGACCCGAGGTGAGCGGCGGCAGCGCGGGATCGCGGGGGGTGTGCAGCCGGCGCAGGGTCTCGGCGACCGCATCGAGCGGGTTCCCACCGCTCGGCATGCCCGGCCGGCATCCGGCCCGACCAGGTCGCCTCGCCGTCGGTCTCGGACAAGGTGGCGACCGCGTTCACGCCGATGAAGGAGTAGCGGGACCAGACGCCCTGCTCCGCCGACTCGAGCAGGAACGTGCCCGGCCGGTTCCCGGCCAGCTTGCGGTACAGACCGGTCGCGGTCTCGGTGTCCAGCAGCAGGCGTCGGTGCACCGAGATCACCCGGCGGTCGGGGGCGAGCAGCCGGAAGTCCGCCAGCGACGGCTCGATCGCCCCGGTCGGGTGGGCGCTCGACGACGCGGGGCTCATCGGGCGGCTCCGACCACGGCGGGCAGCACGCGGGCGTCGAAGCAGGTGCGGTCGCCGGTGTGGCAGGCCGCCCCCTCCTGGTCGACGGCGAGCAGCAGCGGTGTCGCCGTCGCAGTCGAGCCGGACCTCCTTGACCCACTGCCGGTGCCCGCTGGTCTCCCCCTTCACCCAGTACTCGTGGCGGCTGCGGGAGAAGTAGGTGGCGCGACCGGTGGTGAGCGTGCGGTGCAGCGCCTCGTCGTCCATCCAGCCGACCATCAGCACCTCGTGGGTGTCCCACTGCTGGACCACGGCGGTCACCAGACCGGCGCTGTCGCGCTTGAGCAGGGCGGCCACCTCGGGGTCGAGGGCGGTCGCCTCGAGATCGGTCGGTGCGGAGTCGGGACGCGTCACGGCGCACATTCTCCCCGATCCGCAACCCCGATGCTCGACCGAGTTGCGCACTGGCCAGGACCGGGCGACGCGCTTACGATGCCCAGGCGATCCGCAGCAGCCCGGGATCGAGGCCCGACCCTCGGAGGTGCGCGATGCCAGCAGATCCGTTTCCAGCGGCCGGCGGCCTGACCCGTCGGGGGTTCCTGGTCGCGGCCGGGCTGGCCGCGGCCGGTGCGGCGGGCGTGGTGGCAGCGTCGACCGCTCCCCCGGCCGACGCCGGTCCCGTGGTCGCTCGCGCCCCAGGTCGCCTGCCGACCCGCGCCGAGATCGTCGACGAGTTCGCCGGTCGTCGGCCCGCGTCGGTTCGGCATGTTCCTGCCCGGCGATGGTGCGCCACGGCAAGGAGCGGGTGGCCCTCACCTTCGACGCGTGCGGTGGTCCGCGCGGCAGCGGTTACGACAAGTCGATCATCGCCACCCTCCGGAAGCAGGAAGGTCCCGGCGACGCTGTTCCTGAACTCGCGGTGGATCGAGGCTCACCCGCACGTCGCCGCCGACCTGGCCGACGATCCCCTCTTCGAGCTCGGCAACCACGGGTGGCTGCACCGGCCCCTCGACCGTCGCCGGCCAGTCGGCGTACGGCATCCGGGGGACGTCCGGTCCCGGCGAGGCCTACGACGAGATCGTGCGTGGACTCCACGCCGTCGCCACGCTGACCGGGAGGACTCCTCGGTGGTACCGACCCGGCACGGCCTGGGCCGACGAGGTCGGTGTCGCCATCGCGCAGCGACTCGGTCTGCGGGTCATCGCGTTCAGCATCAACGCCGATGCCGGGGCCACGGCGAGCACGAAGAAGGTCGTGGCCAACCTGAAGAAGGCGCGCCGGACCGACATCACGCTGGGACACGTCAACCAGCCGCACGGCAGGACCGCGGAAGGTCTCGCCAAGGCGCTGCCCAGGATGATCCACGCCGGCCGTCACTTCGGCACCCTCAGCCGCGTCCTCGCCTGACCCGCCCGCCGTCTGATCCCGACCCGCTGTCGCGGCGATCGGGTCCGAATCGGCAGACACGTCTAGCATGGCTCCCCGTGACCTTTGCCAAGTCGGAGCGTGCCGCTCTGTGCGACCTCTTCGATGTCCGGGGCCCGGGCGCCCCCACCCTGTGCGAGGGCTGGCTCACCCACGACCTGGCCGCGCACCTGTGGATCCGTGAGACCGACCCGATCGGTGTGTCGGGGATGGTCGCCAAGCCGCTGTCCGGACTGCTGGACCGGCGGATGGCCGAGGTGAAGCAGCGCTGGGAGTTCAGCGAGCTGGTGATGAGGATCCGCAACGGACCGGCCCGGTTCTCCGTGTTCGCGCTGCCCGGTGTGGACGAGCCGGCCAACACCACCGAGTTCTTCGTGCACCACGAGGACGTCCGGCGGGCCGGCGACGCACCGGAGCCGCCCCGCGAGCTGGACACCGAGACCGAGGACTGGATGTGGCGGCGCCTCAAGCTGCTCGGCCGCGCCCTGTTCCGTCGCGCCCAGGTCGGCGTGGTGCTCGAGCGGGCGGGCACCGCCGACCAGTACGAGCCCGACGCCATCCGGGCCGTGTCGGGGGCCACCATCGTGACCGTGGTCGGCCGGCCCAGTGAGCTGATGCTCTTCGCCAGCGGGCGCACCGGTGCCGCCGACGTCCAGCTGGTCGGTGAGCCCGAGGCGCTGGATCTGCTGCACAGCGCCGACCTGAGCATGTAAGGGGTCGCCGTGTCCGGCCGGAGGCTCCCCGCGGCCGACGTGGTCGACGTCTTCGCGTACGTCATCGTGCTGAACCTGGCCACCCAGTTCGTCCCGGCGATGATCACCGAGACGTTCCTGTTGTCGCTGCTCACCGCCGTGCTGCTCAAGGCCGTGCTCGAGGTCGTGGTGTTCTGCAAGAACCGGGTCAAGAAGCGCATCACCACGGCGCCGCGGAAGCTCGGCAAGGTCCTCGCCGCCGCGTCGCTGCTGCTGGTGATGGCCGGCAGCAAGTTCGTGGTGCTGGAGCTCGTCGCCCTGCTCTTCGGCGACTCGGTGCGACTCGGTGGGTTCTTCGCGGTGACCCTGCTGATCCTGCTGCTGATGCTCGCCCGCGCCGGGGTCCGGCGGCTGCTGGCGACGCCCACCACCTGACCGTCTGGACCTGGAGCGCTTCGTTCGGGGTAGGAAGGGACCTCCCCCACCCGAGGAGCTCTCCCCATGGCTCGACGGTCTCTGACCAGCGCGCCGTCTCGGCGCCGGCCTGCTCGGCCTCTGCCTGGCCGGCACCCTGCTGGTCGGCACCTCCCCGGCCACCGCCGACGCCAGCCCGGACGGACGAGCAGCGGGTCACCAGGAAGACCCCGACCGCGTACGGGTGGGGCGGGGCGGTGGCCAGCGTGGATCCCGAGGCGACCGCCGCGGGTCTCCGGGTGCTGCGGGACGGCGGCAACGCCGTCGACGCCGCGGTGGCCACGGCGGCCGCGCTCGGGGTGACCGAGCCCTACTCCGCCGGCATCGGCGGCGGCGGCTACTTCGTCTACTACGACGCCAAGACCCGCCGGGTGCACACCATCGACGGCCGGGAGACCGCGCCGCAGAGCATGCCGGGCACCGCCTTCACCGACCCGGCCACCGGGCAGCCCTACCCGTTCGCGCAGCTGGTCACCAGCGGCAAGTCGGTCGGCGTCCCGGGCACCCCTGCGACCTGGGAGCGCGCCCTGCAGCGGTGGGGACGGAAGTCGCTGGCGTCCAACCTGCAGCCGGCCATCACGATCGCCAGCCGCGGGTTCGTGGTGGACGAGACGTTCCGCGGCCAGACGCTGCAGAACAAGGACCGGTTCGCCGCGATCACCCCGACCGCGAAGCTCTACCTCCCCGGCGGCGACGCGCCGGCCGTCGGCTCGATCTTCCGCAACCCCGAGCTCGCCGACACCTACCGGCGATCGCCCGCGGTGGGGCGCGGGTGATGTACCGGGGGCCGATCGCCGACGAGATCGTCCAGACCGTGCAGCAGCCGCCCAAGACGCCTGCCGCCACCCTGCCCGTGTGGCCCGGCTACCTGCACGGCGTCGGACCTGGCGGCGTACCGGGCCATCGACCAGGCCCCGACCGCGGTCGCGCTACCGGAACCTGAACGTGTACGGGATGGCGCCCTCGTCGTCGGGCGGCACCACCGTCGGCGAGGCCCTGAACATCCTCGACACGGTCGACCTGAGCCGGATGTCCACCCCGCGGGCGCTGCACTACTACCTGGACGCCTCGGCCCTGGCCTTCGCCGACCGTGCCGCCTACGTCGGCGATCCCGCGTTCGTCGACGTGCCGACCCGGACCCTGCTCTCCCAGCGGTTCGCCGACAGCCGGGCCTGCCAGATCCCGCGCCAGCAGGCGCTGGTCACCCCGACGGCGAAGGGCGATCTCTCGGCCCGCGGCTGCCGTACGGCGGGCCAGTCGGCGACCACCGACCAGGGCAAGTCCACGACCCACCTGGTCGCCTCGGACCGCTGGGGCAAC
Organism: uncultured Actinomycetota bacterium; assembly: GCA_963759915.1. Lineage (GTDB taxonomy): Bacteria > Actinomycetota > Actinomycetes > Propionibacteriales > Propionibacteriaceae > Microlunatus. Next base: position 15,945 of record CAVXBJ010000041.1, read on the forward strand.
GTGGTCTCGTACACGCTTGACCATCGAGCAGACCGGCGGCTCCGGCATCGTGGTCCCGGGTCGCGGTTTCCTGCTCAACAACGAGCTGACCGACTTCTCCGCCGCGTACGTCGGCCACGCGACCCGAACCGGATCCAGGGCGGCAAGCGGCCACGGTCGTCGATGTCGCCGACGATCGTGCTCGACCGCCAGGGCCGGCCCGTGTACGCGGTCGGCTCGCCGGGCGGCTCGACGATCATCACCACCGTGCTGCAGACCCTGGTCAACCGGATCGACCTCGGCATGACCCTGCCCGAGGCCGTGGCCGCGCCCCGCGCGCCTCGCACCGCAACACCGCGGCCGTGACCGCCGAGCCGGCCTTCATCGAGCGGTACGGCGACGCCCTCACCTCGCGCGGCTACACCCTGGTGCCCAGCGGCGACGCCTTCACCTCCGCGGCCGAGATCGGGGCGGTGGCGGCCCTGGAGTTCCGGCCGGGCGGGTACGTGCTCGCGGCGGCCGAGCCGGACCGGCGCGGTGGCGGCTCCGCCGGCGTGGTGGTCCCGACCGCCCGGCGCTGAGGGCCTCAGTCGTCCAGGCCCCGGGCGATCAGGGCGTCACCCAGCTGCTGAGCGTGCCGCAGGGCGCGCACCAGCAGCGGTACGGCGAACGCGCGCGGACGGATCGGCAGTCCGCGGGCCCGCTGGGCGTCGCGGATCTGCTCGGCCAGCCCGAGCACGACGGGCACGGCGCGGATGGAGAGGGCCAGCAGCAGCCCGACCCGCTCGGGTGCGACCCCGAACCGGCGGAACGGCCCGAGCGCGGACACCACCACGTCGCTCAGGGCGGTGGTCGTGGTGGTCAGGGTGACCAGACCGGCCGCCAGCACCAGCAGCACGATCGTCGCCACGACCGACACCGCGAGCTGCCAGCCCGCGAGCACCAGCTGGGCCACCGCGATCGTGGCCAGCACCCACCACAGCGAGCGCAGCTGCCGCAGGGCGAAGCCGACACCGATCCGGGCCAGCGGGTAGAGCAGCAGCACCGCGACCAGCAGCAGGCAGCGCTGCCACCACAGACCGAGCAGCTGGCTGACCACGGCCAGTCCGATCAGCCCGAGCAGCTTCGCGCCGGCGGGAGCACGGTGCAGGACCGAGCCGCCCGGGACGTAGAGCCCGAGCAGACTCATCCGCCCGCGCCGCATCAGCTGCCGGTAGTGCTCGACGGCTGCCGCCGGGGCCGCGTCCGCCACCAGCCGCCCCTCGTCGAAGACCAGCACCCGGTCGAAACCGTCCAGCAGCTCCAGGTGGTGGGTGAGCAGCACGACCTGCTCGTCCAGTCCGGCCACCAGGTCGGCGATCAGGGCGGCGTTGCGCAGGTCGAGCAGCGTGGTCGGCTCGTCCAGCACGATCAGCGCCGGTTCGGTGACCAGCACCGAGGCCAGGGCGAGGAGCTGCTTCTGGCCGCCGGACAGCAGGTGGGCCGGGTGATCGGCGTGGCCGTCCAGACCGAAGCGGGCGAGCACGTCGGCGACCCGACCCTCCAGCGCCCGCCCCCGCAGATCCCGCCGACGCAGGCTGAAGGCCACGTCCTCGGCCACCGTCGGCATCACGATCTGGGCATCGGGATCGGTGAAGCAGAAGCCGACCAGCTGGCGCACCTGCTTGCCGTGCCGCCGGGTGTCGTGCCCGTCGACGGTGACGGTCCCCGAGTCCGGCACGATCAGTCCGTTGAGCAGCCGCGCGAACGTGGACTTGCCGGAGCCGTTGGCCCCGATCACCCCGATCCGGTGCTCGTCGAGCCGGACCGTGACGTCGTGCAGGACGGGGCGGCGCTGCGCGGCGTAGGTGTGGCTGACGCCGTCGACGGCGATCAGCGGCACGACTCCACCACCATCGCCACGCCCTGGCCCCCGCCGACCGCGATGGCCGCGAGCCCGAGCTCACCGACCCGGCCGGCACGCACCAGCTGCCCGAACAGCCGCACCGCGAGCACCGCCCCCGAGGCGCCCCACGGGTGACCGAGAGCGATCGCGCCACCCTCGACGCAGACCCGCTCCGGATCCAGGCCGAGCTCGTCGCAGCAGGCCAGCACCTGGCCGGCGAAGGCCTCGTTGAACTCGATCACCGCGACGTCGTCGAGGGTCACTCCGGCGCGGTCGAGCGCGGCCCGCACCGCCGGCACGAGGCCCAGGCCCGGGGTGCGCGGCGACACCCCGACCGTGGCCGAGGCCAGGATCCGCAGCCCCGGCAGCCGCCCGCGCCGGCCGGTCCGCCTCGGTCAGCAAGGCCACCGCGGCGGCCCCGTCGTTGATCCCGCACGAGGTGCCGGCCGTGGCGGTCCCCTCGGCGGAGAAGATCGGTCGCATCCGGGCGAGCCGCTCCGGGGTCAGCCCGGCCCGCGGCCGCTCGTCGGCGGTCAGCCCACCCACCGGCACGAGCTCGGCGTCGAACGCTCCCCGCCCGGCGGCCGCCACGGCCCGCCGGTGCGAGCGCAGCGCGTACGCGTCCTGCCGCTCGCGGCTGATCCCGGCTCGCGCGGCCACCAGGTCGGCGGCCTCGCCCATCTCGGGGTCCCCCAGCTCGGAGCGGGGCGAACGGGGCGCGCTCGGGGCGTACCGAGGTCGACGCCGACTCCACCCCACCCGCGAGCACCGCTCGGCCGGGCTCGACCAGGGCCGCCCCGACGACGATCGCGGCCAACCCGCTGCCGCACTGCCGATCGACGGTCAGGCCCGGCACGCCGACCCCGAGTCCGGCCTGCAGCGCCGCGTAGCGGGCGAGGTCACCACCGGGTCCGGTGCAGTTGCCGAGCACCACCTCGGTCACCTCGTCGGCGGTGAGCCCAGCGTCGCCGAGCACCGGCGGCAGCACCGCGGCGGCCAGGTCGGCGGCCGTCAGCGCGGCCAGCCCGTGCCCGGCGGTGCCGATGGGCGTCCGCCGTGCGGCGACGATCGCGACGTCATGCATCGCAGCGCCCCTGCGGATCGACAGTCATGGAGCCGCGATCCTGTCCCGGTCCACCTTCCCCGCCACCGTGACCGGGAGCGCATCGATCACCGCCCAGCGGCGGGGCCGATGACTGGCGGGCAGGGCGCGCCGGGCGACCACCGGGAGGGCGTCGGCGTCGACCGGATCGGTGCAGACCGCGACCAGCACCGCGCCCAGCCGCGGATGGGGCCGACCGACCACCACCACCTCGCCCCGCGCGTACGGTCGCAGCGCCGCCTCGACGTCGGCCAGGGCGACGGTCGCCCCACCGGTCGTGACGGCGTCGGCCCGGCCGGCGACGACGAGCCCGTCCGTCGGAGGAGACGGATCCGCGATCGCCGACCGTCATCCAGGTCCGACCGGTCCCGGATCTCGCGAGCGCAGCACCGCGGGATCCCCGTCCTCGCGCCGGCAGAGCCACGGCGAGGTCACCCACAGCTCGCCGTCGCGGACGTCGACATCGACCTCGGGGAAGGGTCGCAACGACTCGGCGTCGCGACCCCAGGCCACGAAGGACAGCTGGGCCGCACCGTAGTAGTGGTGCACCGTGTGGCCGGCACGCCGCGGCCTTGTCGGCAAGCCCCGGCGAGAGCCGGTCCCCCGCCACCACGACCACCAGCGCGCCGTGATCACCGTCCACCAGGGTCGCCAGCGCGGCCGGGGTGCAGAACACGTGGGTCGCGTCACCGGGACCGCCGACCAGCGAGGCCCCGACGTGGTCGACCAGGCAGACCGCGTACGCGTTCATGCTCGCCGTCGCCGGGCCCGGCACCCAGGCCCGGCTCGCCCGGCCCAACCGCGCACAGCCGGGCCACCACGGCGAAGCTGTCCACCCAGGAGGCGGCGGTCCGCACCACCCACCGGGGTGCGCCGGAGGTGCCGGAGGTGGGCACGCGGATGGTGTCCCCGGTCGCGTACGCGGACCGGAGCGCCGCCGGCGTGATCACACCCCGACCGGCTCCCGGTCGGATCGCGAGGTCTGCGGCAGCAGACCGGGCATGGCCTGGTGGACACCGCGGGCGACCAGCGCCGCCAGCACGGCCTTGACCAGGTCACCGGGGAGGAAGACCAGCGCGGCGGTGGCCGCCTGCAGCAGGCTGAGGTGCAGCACGATCGCCATCCCGGCGATGCCGAACGCGTACAGCACGACGATGCCGCCGATGATGTTGACGGCGATCCCCTTGGGCAGCGACCGCGCCGTGTGGAAGCGCTCGGTCAGCCAGCCGATCACGAAGGCGGCGACCGGGAAGCCGATCAGGAAGCCCGCGCTCGGCCCGAAGAAGACGCCCAACCCGCCGCGGCCGCCGGCCAGCAGCGGCAACCCGATCGCCACCAGGAGGAGGAAGACCAGCACCGCCGCGGTGCCGCGCCAGCGACCCAGGACGGCGCCCGCGAGCATCACCCCGAGGGTCTGCAGGGTGATCGGGACGGCGATCCCGGGGATGGCGATGGCCGGGACCAGTCCGAGGGCGGCGATGATGCCGACGAAGACGGCGATCAGGGCGAGTCCGGTCGCGGAGAAGGCTCTCGTCACGCTCGGGATCGTACGGCACCCGCGCCGTGTCGAGCGTGTAACAGCCTCGGGATTAGATTGTCGGCGATGAGCGCAGAGCTGACGCTGGGTGCCGAGGAAGAGCTGCACCTGATCGACCTCGAGAGCTGGAGCCTGTCGGCCCGCGCTCCCCAGGTGCTGTCCCGGTTGCCGGGCGACAACTACTCGGCCGAGATCCAACGCACCACGGTCGAGACCAACACCGACGTCGTGTCCGGTCTGGGCGACCTGCGGACCGAGCTGGTGCGGCTGCGTCGCGGGCTGGCCGAGGTCGCCGCCGCCGAGGGCCTCGGCATCGCCTCCGCGGGCACGGCACCGCGCTCGGTGTTCGCCGACTTCGAGCTGACCGCGACCGGGCGCTACGGCCGGATGCAGGAGCAGTACCGGTTGCTGGTCGACGAGCAGCTGATCTGCGGGCTGCAGATCCACGTGGGCGTCTCCAACCGCGATCTGGCCGTGCAGATCATGCAGCGGGTGGCTCGGCATCTCCCGATCCTGCTGGCCCTGTCGGCCAGCTCGCCGTTCTGGAACGGACAGGACACGGGCTACTCGAGCATCCGGACGATCATCTGGCAGCGCTGGCCCAGTGCCGGCGCGACCGGGCGGATCGAGTCGGCCCAGGAGTACGAGGAGCTGCTCGACGACCTGATCAACAGCGGGGTCATCGCCGACCGCAAGATGGCCTACTTCGACGTCCGACCGTCGGCCCACGCGCCGACCCTGGAGCTGCGGGTCTGCGACGCGTGCCCGATCGTCGACGACGCGATCCTGATCGCCGGTCTGTTCCGCGGCCTGGTGCGGGCCGCGGAGCACGAGATCGCCGAGGCCAAGCCGTTCGTACCCGTTCCCGCCCCCATCCACCGGGCCGCGATCTGGCGGGCGGCCCGGGGCGGGTTGACCGGTGAGCTGCTCGACGACAGCCGCCACCCCCGTCCCGTCCCGGCCGCCCAGGCGGTCCGGGGTCTGCTGGAGCGGCTGCGGCCGTTCCTGGAGGAGCTGAACGACTACGACGAGGTCGAGCAGCTGGTGGCGACCGCGCTGGCCCGCGGCAACTCCGCCGACCGGCAGCGCGCCGCCATGGCCGAGCGCGGCGAGCTGGACGACGTGGTCGAGCTGGTGGTCAACGAGACCCAGGGTCCGCCGGAGGGTCTGCCGGCCGAGGTGCCGGAGCTGCGCACGTACCGTCCCCGGGCCGGCGACGAGGCGGTCGGGCTGGGCCATCGGCCGCGGCCGGTCTACCACGACATCATCGATCACTTCCGCACCATCGGACCCGAGGGCTGGCGCAGGCCGAAGGCACGCCGGGACGCGTGGACCGAGGAGAACGACGTCACCTTCGGGGTCGAGCAGGAGAAGCGACGGTTCTCGGTGGATCTGGTGCCGCGGGCGCTGAGCCCGCACGAGTGGGAGAGTCTGCGGGTCGGGCTGATCCAGCGGGCCCGGGCGATCGAGTCGTTCCTGGCCGACGTGTACGGCGACCAGCGGGTGCTGGCCGACGGGGTGCTGCCCACCGACCGGGTGGTCGGCGCGCTGGGCTGGCGACCCGAGGCGACCCGGCTGCCGGCCGGCACGGTCCGGGCGCCGATCATGGGCTTCGACCTGGTCCGCAACGAGTTCGGCGGCTGGCGGGTGCTCGAGGACAACGTCCGCAACCCGAGCGGGGCCGCGTACGCGATCGCGATCCGGGACCTGATGGACTCGGTGCTGCCGGACCTCCCCCGACCCGCCGGGCTGCTGGCGCCGGCCGACGCCCTGCCGCGGATCCGCGCGACGCTGCTCGCCCACGCCGCGCCCGGCACCGCGCGCGGCGCTGTTCTCGTCGGGTCCGCACGCCTCCGCCTGGTTCGAGCACCGGCTGCTGGCCGAACGTGGTGGGCTGCTGCTGGTCACCGCCGACGACCTGGAGGTGATCGACGGTCGGGTCCGCCACCGGAGCAGCGGCAAGGTGATCGGGGCGCTCTACCTGCGGTTGGACGACGAGCTGGTGGACGTCGTCGACGCGGCGGGTCGGCGCGATCGGCGCCGAGGTGTTCGAGGTCGCCGCGGCCGGTGACGTGCTGCTGGCCAACGCGCCGGGCAACGGCGTGGCCGACGACAAGGCCATGTACTGCTACGTACCGGAGCTGATCGCCTACTACCTGCAGGAGCGACCGCTGCTGGAGTCGGTGCCGACCTACCGCACCAGCGACGAGACCGAGCGGCGGATCGTGTTGGAGCGGGTCGGCGAGCTGGTCACCAAGCCGGTGGACGGCCACGGTGGTCAGGGGGTGCTGATCGGGCCGGACGCCTCGGCGTCGGCCGTGGCGCACCGACGGGCCGAGATCGCCGCCGACCCGGCCGGCTGGGTCGCCCAGGAGGTCGTGGCGCTGTCGTCGCACCCCACCTTCGACGACGGTGTGCTGCAGCCCCGGCACGTGGATCTGCGCGCTTTCGTGTACCTTCGCGGCACTGCGCCAGACGACTGCGAGCTCGCCCCGTTGGGGCTCACCCGCGTCGCCCCCGAGGGCAGCCTGGTCGTCAACTCGTCCCGGGGCGGCGGCGCGAAGGACACCTGGATCATCAGCGACTGAAGGGGAAGCACCGTGTGCGGACTCGCCGGAGAGATCAGGTTCGACGGACGGACGGCCGACGTCGCCGCCTGCGAGCGGATGAACGACTGCCAGGAGGCCCGCGGCCCCGACGGTTCGGGCATCTGGGCCCGCGGCCCGGTCGCCCTGGGCCATCGTCGGCTGTCGATCATCGATCTCAGCGTCGCCGGCTCCCAGCCGATGGTGGACTCGCCGCTGGGTCTGAGCGTGGTCTTCAACGGCTGCATCTACAACTACCAGCAGCTGCGCGCCGAGCTGGAGGGCGCCGGGTTCCGGTTCTTCTCGACCTCGGACACCGAGGTGATCGGCAAGGCGTACGCGCACTGGGGTCTGTCCTGTGTCGAGCACTTCCTCGGCATGTTCGCGTTCGCGATCTACGAGCACGTGAGCGGACGGCTCGTCCTGGGTCGTGACCGGCTGGGCATCAAGCCGCTCTATCTCGACCACACCCGGGACCGGCTCCGGTTCGCCTCCAGCCTGCCGGCGCTGCTGGCCGCCGGTGGCGTCGACACCTCGGTCGACATGACGGCCCTGTCGTACTACATGACGTTCCACTCGGTGGTGCCGGCGCCGCGGACGATCCTGTCCGGGGTCACCAAGCTGCCGCCCGCGACCGTACGGGTGATCGAGGCCGACGGCACCATCGGCAGCGACTGGCTCTACTGGGAGCCGGACTTCGCCCGCGATCCCGACAAGGCCGACTGGACCGACAAGGACTGGGAGGAGGCGCTGCTGTCCTCCCTGCGCACCGCGGTCGACCGCCGGATGGTGGCCGACGTCCCGGTCGGGGTGCTGCTGTCGGGCGGCATCGACTCCAGCCTGGTCGTCGCCCTGCTGGCCGAGGCCGGCCAGCACGATCTGAAGACGTTCAGCATCGGCTTCGAGTCCGCCGGCGGGGAGTCCGGGCGACGAGTTCGAGTACTCCACGCTGGTGGCCGAGCGGTTCGAGACCGACCACCACCGGATCCCCATCCCCTCGGATCGCCTGCTGCCCGGCATCGACGCGGCCATCGGCGCGATGAGCGAGCCGATGGTCAGCCACGACTGCGTGGCGTTCTACCTGCTCAGCCAGGAGGTGTCCCGGCACGTCAAGGTCGTGCAGTCCGGGCAGGGCGCCGACGAGGTGCTGGGCGGGTACGACTGGTATCCCCCGTTGGCCTCGGTGCCCCGGACGGATGCCGTGGAGGCGTACTCGTCGGTGTTCTTCGACCGGCGCTGGGCCGCGCTGGGCGAGGTTTGAACCCGGAGTGGATGGCGTCGGTCGACGAGCCGACCGCCTTCATCACCGATCGGTTCGGCCGGGTCGGGGCGGAGACGTCGGTGGACGCCGCGCTGCGCAACGACACCACGATCATGCTGGTGGACGACCCGGTGAAGCGGGTCGACAACATGACGATGGCGGCCGGGCTCGAGGCCCGGGTGCCGTTCCTCGACCACGAGCTGGTCGAGCTCGCCGGGAAGATCCCGCCCGGGCTGAAGCTGTCCGACGGCGGCAAGGGCGTGCTGAAGCGGGCCGCGCGCGGGGTCGTACCGGACGAGGTGATCGACCGGACCAAGGGCTACTTCCCGGTGCCGGCCATCCGCCAGCTCGAGGGTCCCTATCTCGAGCGGGTGCGGTCTGCCCTGACCGACTCGGCGGCGCAGGATCGCGGGCTCTTCAACCCGGCCCTGGTCGACCGGCTGCTCGCCGACCCGAACACGACGCGGACGACCCTGGGCTCCAACGCCCTGTGGCAGCTCGCACTGCTGGAGATGTGGCTGCAGCACCATGGCATCTAGCTCGCTCGTGTCGGGTACGGGACGGCGTCGGCGGCCGCGGACCTCGGTGCGGAGCTGGTGCAGGCGTGGGGAAGCTGGGGTCCCACCCTGAGCCCGCACGCCGAGCAGCTCGCGTTCCTGAGTGATCGCAACGGCAGCCCGCAGGTGTTCGTCTCCGATCTGCGGATGGACGGCAGCGTCGACCGACCGACCATGATCACGATCGTGCGAGATCCGGTCGTGTCGGTCAGCTGGTCCGCCGACGGCGCCTGGCTGGCCTGCGCGGTGGCCACCGACGGCGGCGTACGGACCCAGGTCTGGGTGGTCCGCCCCGACGGTCGGGATGCCCGGCGGATCGCCGGGATCCGTTGATCAGCACGCCGAGCTGGGCCCCTGGACCCGCAGCGGTCACCGGGTCACGGTGATCATCCCCGGACTTCGAGGGTGACGGTCGATCCCACTGTTTCCTGGCCGATCCGACGACCGGCGAGCTGCACCCGCTGGCCACCGGTGACCTGCTGGGTGTGCTGGACCTGTCGGTCGACGAGCAGCTGGTGATCTTGAAGGACGGCCAACGGGGCAAGCAGTTCTGCGTGGTGGTGGACCGGGTCGCCGACCTTGATCATCCGCTGCTGCCCTTCCCGGCCACGGGGTCGACGGAGGTCGCGATCATCCGACCGGCGCCGCCGGGTGACGCCACCCCCTGGTCGCGTACGTGTGCACGGATGCGGGGCTGCCGCGGCGGCAGCTGGTGGCGGTACCGCTCGGGCGCGGAGGGCTGGCGCGGGGTGTCCGGGGTGCTGGCGGCCCGGGACGACGCGGAGCTGGAGGGCTTGGACGCCGACGACGCGGGGCGGCAGCTGCTGCTGGTCTGGAACGTCGCCGGCCGCAGCGAGCTCGAGCTGTTCGACACGGTCACCGGCGTCGGCCGGCCCCTGCCCGGGATGCCTGGGGCCGTCGTGTCCGGGGGCCTGCTCAGCCGCGACGGGCGGCGGGTGATCTTGAGCGTGGAGGGGCCGCACCGGCCGCGGGAGCTGTGGTGCCTGAGCACCCGCACCCTGCGGTGGACCAGGGTCGGCGCCGTACCCTTCACGGCCGCCCACACCCTGGTCGAACCGGAGCTGATCCGGTACCGGGCCCACGACGGTCTCGAGCTGTCCGCGTGGCTCTACCGGGTGCCCGGACGCAGCGAGCCCGGCCCGGCGATGCTGTCCCTGCACGGCGGACCGGAGGCCCAGGAACGACCGGTCTTCTCCCCGCAGCACCAGGCGATGGCGGCAGCCGGTATCGCGGTGCTGGCGCCCAACATCCGTGGTTCGTCCGGGTTCGGCCGGGCCTTCGTCCACGCCGACGACGTGCACGGTCGGCGGGACGCCTTCGAGGACGTGATCACCAGTGCCGACGAGCTGGTCCGGCTCGGGATCGCCGACCCGCGCCTGATCGCGGTCACCGGCCGGTCGTACGGTGGCTATCTGACGCTGGCCTGCCTGGCCTTCTATCCCGGCTACTTCGCCGCTGGCGTTGACATCTGCGGGATGTCCGATCTGCACACCTTCTATCGGGACACCGAGCCGTGGATCGCCGCCGCCGCGGTCAGCAAGTACGGTGACCCGGTCGCCGACGCGGCACTGCTCGCGGCGATCTCACCGCTGCATCGGGCCGAGAACATCCAGGTGCCGCTGCTCGTGGTGCACGGTGAGCTCGACACCAACGTGCCGATCGGCGAGGCGCACCAGATCGTGACTGCGCTTCGTGATCTCGGTCGAGACGTCGACTACCTGCAGCTCGACGGCGAGGGACACGAGTACCGACGGACCGACTCACGGATCCGGTTGATCACGACCATGCTGGAGTTCCTGACGAAGACCCTTCAGTAGGCCTCGCTCTGGTCGATCCCGCGGAGTGCAGCAGCGACAGCCGGCGACTGCGCCGGGTGCGGGGACCGGAAGTCCTCTCCGCCGTCGATCCTGATCAGGAACTCGTCACCGAGGACCCCGGCCAGTCGTCGGGCCAGTCGTCGGCCCTCCGCAGCGTGCACCGCCTGGGTCGCCGGATCCTTCCAGTAGTAGTTCTCCAGACCCGCGTAGTAGGCGGCGTCCCACGCCTGCAGCTCGCTCGATCAGCTCAGGATCCAGACCCAGATCGGCATAGTTGATCGCGTACGGCGCCCAGATCACGCTGTCGGCGTCGTCGGAGAACAAGCGGACGAGGATCGGCTTCGCCATGGGTGCAGGCTAGACCTCCGTGATCGCCCACGGGTTCGAGAGGAGGTCATCGATCATGCAGACTGCTGACATTCCGCGTGCTGTCTGGCGAGCCGCCGGCGTCGACGTCCTCGATGTCGGCGGTGTGGCATCGACAGACGTTCGACAACGGCACCGGTGCGGCCTCCGGCCGAGTCGAGCTCATCAGCGCAGAGCTGCGTGGGGGCGGGCACCTCGACCTGATCCGCAAGACGTTCCGACCACTGCACGGAGGTCCCTCACGCGCAGAGCTCTCGAGCGCCGAATCACTGGGCACACTGGCGACGCGAGCTCACCGCCTACCGGTCCGGGACTCTGCCCGACGGTCCAGGACTACGGGCGCCTCGCTTGCTCGGCGTCGCGGACGACACCCTGTACGTCGAGTACGTCGGCGAGAGCCGGCCAGCGGTGGAGGAAGCCGCGCTCGAGCTCGGCCGTTGGCACCACCGCGACCACAGCCGGCACGCAGCCTGGCACGTGCACGATCAACTCGCGCAACGCCTGGCCGTCAGCGACCTGGACTGGTCAGCGGTGGACATCGCCCCGAGCCTGGCCACCATCTGGAACCGTCGCCAGGCGCTCATGGCACGCCTGGACACCCTTCCTCGCAGCATCACCCACGGAGACTTCAGCATCGGCAACCTTCGCGTCGACGACAACGGCGTGGTCGCAATCGACTGGGCCACGTTCGGTGTCTCTCCGGTCGGCTTCGACCTGGCCCACTTGGCCCTCGCCGGCCTGAACGCGGACTTGCTGCCGATCTACCTCGAGGGGCTTCAGTCCAGATACGACCCTGACGACGTCCGCCTCGGATATGCACAGCCGTCAGCCTCGTCGGAGCGAGCCGGGCTCACTGGATGGCGATGAGATCCGATCCCTCTGCCGGCCGGCTACGCCGACTTCGTCGAGGCCCACCGACCATGACTGGTGACATCCCCCCATTGACGCCGGACCCCTAGGGTGTGGTGGATGACGGCCAGGATTCATCTGTTGGCGGGGCTGAACGGGGCGGGCAAGACCACCCTGGCCCGTCAGCTCGAGGCAAACCTTCCGGCGGTCAGATTCAGCCTGGATGAGTGGATGCTGCGGCTGCACCGTCTGAGTTTCGATGACGAGCGCTATCCGGAGCTGGCCGGGAAGTGCCGGGCACTGATCTGGGACCTCACAGCGCAGGTCGTCCGTACGGGCACGTCGGTGGTGCTGGACTGGAACATGTGGAGTCGCGAGCGCCGGGCCAACGCCGTGCGCCGCGCCACGGAACTCGGAGTCCAGTGCCATCTGCACCACGTCGTGGTGCCGTTGCACGTGGCCATTCAGCGAGCGTCAGACCGTCGCGATCCCCGCGCGCATCGCCTGGATGCTGATGCCGTCCGCCATCTCGCCGATCTCTTCGAACCACCGGAAGCTTCTGAGGGCTTCGTGCTGCACGTCGTCGGAGACGGCGGCGACCAGACCCACGGATCCGTCTACGGTGGCGATGTCAGTGGTCGGTTTTAGAATCGGCTTCATGTTCGAAAGAGGTCAGACGGGCGGCACGGGGGCCGGTGGTGGGGGCCGGACCCCGGGCCGGGTGCTGGCCGACCGGATCGTGGCCCGCGACACCCGGATGAGGACCGAGGAGCTCGGCACCGTCCTGGACCTGCACGCCTGGTTGGCCCTGCACTCGGTCGATCCGACCGACCCGTTCGCGACAGGGATCGCCGGCGGTGCCGGACGCCGGGCGGGGTCCGACGGGACCCCGATGGTGGACGAGTTCGCGGTCCGGGAGTACGCGGCCCTCCGCCACCAGTCGGAGCCGACCGCCCGGGCGTTCATGATCGACGTCGCCGACCTGGAACACCGCTTCCCGAAACTGTGGGCGGCCGTGCAAGCACTGTGGTTGCCGGTCTGGCAGGCCCGCAAGATCGTCGCCGCCTGCCGCGAACTCTCCCAGCAAGCCGCCGCCTTGGTGGATGCGGAGATGGCCGCCGTGGTGGCCGGGCTGCCGTGGTCACGGATCCTGACCCGGTTGGCGGCGGCGATCATGCAGGCCGATCCGGCCCTGGCCGAGAAGAAACGGGCCGCAGGCGAAGTCGGCTCGGTTCGTGCAGCTGTGCCGGTCCGAGGACGGCATCAACACCATGATCGTCCGCGCCGACCACGGTGACCTGGTCATGGTCTACGCCCTGGTCGACCGACTCGCCGACATCCTCGATGCTGGAAGGCAACACCGAGATCCGCTGACGAACGCCGGGCGACCGCGTTCGGGCTCCTCGCCCAACCCGCGATGATCTTGGCGATGCTGCTTCGCCACAGAAGCGACGGCACCCAGCCCGGCGTGCCACAGCCGACCGAGTCCGACCCCCGACCGGGAGGCGGGTCGACCGCCGGAGACCCTCGACCGCATCCGGAACGCGATGACGACGTGGATCAGAAGGACAGGCTGCTTCGATGCTGGCGATCAGACAGCCGTCATCGCGCCACCGCCCGACCCACGCGCGGAACCGCCGGCGTGGACCGCTGACGACTACGACGAACCGGACGACCCGGCACCCGTCGACCACCCGAACATTCCCGACTACTGGCAACAACGCCTGAGACCCCGCCCGACCCCGGAACCCCCCGCCCCGGTCTGGCACCAAGAACCCGACGACCCCGACCCGCCCGACGACCTCGACCCACCGCACCGATCAGGACTGCGCCTCGACCTGCCCGGACTCACCGACCTGCTCACCCAGCAGGGCCTGAAGGCTGCCCGCCCCCGGGTCGTGCTCAACGTGCACCTGACCGACCAGACCCTGGCCACCGGCACCGGTGTCGTCCGCACCGACCACACCAACCTCGGACCGATCCTCGCCACCCAGCTCCGGGAGTTCCTGACCACCCACCACTGCCACATCACCGTCCGACCGGTCCTGGACCTCGACCGCATCCCCGCCGTCGACGCCTACGAGATCCCCCACCGAATCCGCGAGACCGTCCGCCCCGCCAGGTGGCCTCCGTGTTCCCCTACTCCGGGGCCACCAGCCCCGGCATGGATCTGGACCACACGAACCCGTACCGGTGGGACGGCACCCCCGGCCAGACCGGACCCACCAACCTCGGACCCCTCACCCGCGGCGAACACAACGCGAAAACCCACGGCCTGTGGACCGTCACCTGCCCTCACCCCGGCGTGTTCCTCTGGCGCGCACCCCACGGGCACTGGTTCCTGTCCACCAACCACGGCACCCAACACCTCGGACCCCTCCCCGACACCGGCCACCCCGCCCAGACCACCACCGGGCACCCCACCATCGAACTCGCCGCGGCTCACCGCAGCTGATCAAGCAGCGACGCCGCGTCAGCCGCTGAGCCGGGGCCCGGAGTCTTTCCACCAGCGCTGGGATGTCGCCGGTCGGAGCGTCGGTCCAGGGCTCGCCCCAGGGCAGGTCGGCGCGGTGTGCCGACGTGGCGGACGAAGACGTGTTCGTGGAAGTGCGCGACGCCGGTTCCCGCCACCATCGTGAACACGTACTCGACCGGCAGCTCGGCAGCCAACGCTGCGGCCACCCTGGTCCGGATCGCGACCGACCGCGGTCGCCTCCGCGTCGGTGAGCTGGTGAACGTACGGGACGTGGCGGGTCGTCTCGATGAAGACGTAGCCCAGCGATCCAGTTGCGCGATGGGTGACCACCACCAGGTCGTCGCTGAAGATCACCGGGCAGACGAGCGGCCCAACGCCGCGTTGCTTGGCGCAGAGCAGACAGTCAGCCTCATCGGCCATCGCCGATCACCACGCGTCGGTGGTGCGGATCTCCAGCATCAGGCAGCCCGATGCGGTCCGGTAGGGACCGTGGGGCATCCCCGGCCGGCGCGAGGCGTAGTCCCCCGGGCCGAACGTCCGACCCAGCGTGAGGTCGGTCAGATCACCCTCGAGCAGGTAGACCTCCTCGTGGAACTGGTGTCGGATCACACCCCCGTCGGTCGTGTCGTGACCCGCTGGCCAGCGCGTCTGCCGGGTCAGGGTCACCCCGTCCTCCCCCGACTGAGCACCCGCTGCTCGATCGGGCCGTCGACTTCCCAGGGCAGCCTGCTCAACGGGGAAGAACTCGAGCTCGTCACGCATCGCGCCCACCTCCTTCGATCACCTGGATCTTCATTCCTTCGACTTCGCCGATCAGCCGGGACTCCAGCACAGCGAGATCCCGTTCGGTGTACCGCCGATGCTCGCACTCCTCACCCAGCACGACATGCAGACACTGCCCCACCGTCGGATGCTCCTCGGGATAGCCGGGCGCCGGCGATCGTCGACACGCCAGCTCGAGATCGATGTCCGCGAGGCGGGCGACGATGGTGTCGATCTGCGCCTGCCGATCGCGGCGGACCTTCCGCACCTCCGCCCAGGTCGGACTCGCCCGGTGGTCGAGCCCGATGGCGGCAGCGGAGTCCCGCGGGTACTCCGTGTGGCTCAGACCCTGCGGATGGAACGGTGCCTCCCGATCGAGGATCGTGCGCCCGGCCCAGGCGTCGGTGGCGAACACCAGATGCCGCAAGGTCTCCGCGATCGACCACTCTCCGTCGACCCGCTCGAACCGGGCGGTCTCGGGCAGCCGCTCGGCCCGGGCCACGGTCTCGGACCACAGCTCGGAGATCCGAACCCACGCAGCGCGCAGCTCCTCGGCGGTGGCGGCTTCGCGCGCCTGCCGCCGCTCCGGATACTGCCGATCCAGCTCGGCGTCGACGTACGCCGTGACGTCGACGCCGTTGACGACCAAGCCGGCCACCATGCGGTGATCGAGACGTCCTCCACCCAGGCGTTCGACAACCGGGTGTCCCGCAGCACGCAGTCCTCGCAGCCGCGAGCCCGCTCAGGTCCGTGCCGTCATCCACCGCAGCAGTCTCCCACTACCGTCCGACGGCGTAGCCCTGATCACCGCGGGCGTTCGCGGCGGCCTTCAGCCAGCCGCCGTCCCGGGCCACGGCACTGACCCGGCCCAGCGACCAGTCATCGGTCACCTCGAGCCGGTGCCCCCGGTCCTCGAGCTCGGAGCGGACGACCAGCGGGTGGCGACCTTCCAGCCGAAGAAGGGCCGGGCGGAACCCGTGCGGATGGAACGAGTCGATCATGGCCGCGGTGTCGAAGGACGGCCGATCGATGGCTTGCTGCAGGTTGTCACCGGTGTGCAGCAGATTGAGCAGCACGTGCAGCGTCCACTGGTCCTGGCTGTCGCCACCCGGTGTCCCGAACGCCAGCCACGGCTCACCGTCCCGGAGCGCGAGCGACGGTGACAGGGTGGTGCGCGGCCGCACCCCGGGGCGCAGCGTGTTGGGCAGGTCCTCCTCCAGAGCGAACATCTGCCCTCGGGTGCCGAGGCAGAAGCCGAGCTCCGGGATCGTCGGGGACGACTGCAGCCAGCCGCCGCTCGGCGTCGCGGAGATCATCATCCCGTTGCGTCCACGACATCGAGGTGGCAGGTGTCACCGCGGGGCGGGTTCAGCGTCGGCTCCCCACCGCCGGCCTCGCCCGGTCCGGCCCCGCGCCCTCGGTCCAGTACGGCGGCAGGATGGGTCGTCGGCCGTCCGGGGATCCCGGACGGAGATCCCGGGAGGCGTCGTCGGTGATCAGGCGGCGCGCTCCGTCGCGTACGCGGACGACAGCAGCGTCGACAGGGGGACGTCGGCCACGGCCGGGTCGCCGTACCAGGCGTCGCGGTCCGCGAAGGCCAGCTTGGCCGCCTCGGTGATCAGGTGGATCCAGCTCGTGCTGCCCGGCTCGTGCTCGCGCAGCCCGGCGGCCTCCAGCAGCGCGAGCTGCTGCAGCATGACCGGCCCCTGCCCCCAGGGCCCGGTCTTGGCGACGGTCACGTCGCCGTAGCGTGCCGACACGGGATCCTCGACCCCGGCCGCGCCGCCCGCCAGATCCTGGCCGGTGAGCAGCCCGCCGTGCTGCGCGCTGAAGCGGTCGATCTCCTCGGCCACGAAGCCCTCGTACCAGGCCCGACGAGCGGCCTCGATCTGGACCTCGCGGTCCCCACCGGCGGCCTCGGCCGCCGCGATGATCCGTTCGTACGTCCGCGCCAGCGTGGGGTTGCGGACCCGTTCCCCGGCCACGCGGTCCCGCCCGGAGACCAGCCAGAGGTCGGCCGACGTGGGCCAGTCCTGCCGGAACCGGGCCGCCGAGGCGTTGATGGTGGACGCGGCCGTGGGCAGCAGCGGATGTCCCCGCTCGGCCAGCGCGATGGCCGGTTCCAGCACGTCGGCGAGGGACCAGGTGCCCCAGCCGGCCAGCAGGGTCAGCCAGCCACCGAAGGCACCGGGACGACGGCGGCCAGCAGCCCGGTGCCGGGGATCACCTCGACTCCGCGGGACCGCAGCGCCTCGACCGAGGCGCCGCCGGCGCCACCCCCTGGCCGCAGACCACCCGCACCTGCGCCTGCGGCCGGGTCCCACAGCAGGATCGGCAGGTCACCACCCGGACCGTTCAGGTGCGGCTCGACCACCTGCAGCGCGAACCCGGCGGCCCGGCGGCGTCGGCGGCGTTGCCACCGCGCTCCAGCACCCCCATCCCGACGGCGAGGCGATCCAGTGGGTGCTGGCGACCATTACCAGGTCGCCGATGAGCTCAGGACGTGGGCATCCAACCAGTTGATCACGAGCTCGGTGATTTCGTCACGGTTCGTCTCGTTGAAGATTTCGTGCCTCGCCTCGGGGAACAGGTCGTACAGTCACGTCGGTGACGCCCGGCATCCCGGTAACGCTGGCCCCCACCTCGACCAGGGCGCCACCGCCGGCCAACGGGTCCGCGTCTCCCGAGACGACCAGGATCGGCAGGTCCGTGCGGATCCCGGCCAGCACGGCCCCGAGTCGGCCAGGCGGTTCGCCGAGCCGAACATCTGCGGCATCACGTCCGGCGAGGCCTCGAAGCCGCACCACGGGTCGGCGACGTAGAGGTCCACCTCGGCCTCGTCGCGGCTCAGCCACTCGTAGCCGGTCCGGTGCTCGAAGCCGGCGTTGAAGGCGCTCGGTCGCCGCTCGGCCTCGCTCCGGCTGCCGCCATGCCCTGCAGCAGCAGGTCGAGCGCGGTGGTGCCGGACAGCACCACGCCGGTCGCACAGCTCGGAGTGGTCCAGCGATCACCTGCTGCAGGGCGAACGAGCCCATCGAGTGGCCGATCAGGAACCGCGGCAGACCGGGCTGCTGCTCGCGACCCACGGCCGACGGTGGCCACGTCGGCGACCAGCCCGGTCCAGCCCGCCGCCGCCGAACGACGCCGAGCGAGCCAGCGGCCTGGCCCGTGGCCCCTGCCCGGGATGATCATGGGCGTAGACCAGGTAGCCGGCGCCGTTCAGCGCGGTCGGCCAGGCGGTCGTAGCGAGCCGGCGTGTTCGGCCAGGCCGTGCGAGATCTGGACGACCGCCTTCGGCTCGCCCACCCCCTCCCAGGCGTACGTGGTGAGAGTGAGGCCATCGGTCTGGGACGGCAACGTCGACGTCGTGAAGGTCATGATCCGAGCCTGAGCTCGTACGCCGCCGGCCGCAGCTGGGCCGAGCGGATGCGGTCGACGTCGAGCTTGTCGGTGCGGTCGAAGCGGTAGATGCCGTTCTGCTCCTGGAAGACGTCGGTCAGCTGGGTGTAGCAGTAGCCGAACATGGCGGGGTCGTCGCAGCAGCGCACCGGTCAGACCGGCGAACCGCGCGTGGAACTCCTCCTCGTTGCGCACCCGGTCGCCGTAGCCCCAGGACTCGGTCCGGCACCTCGGCCCGCCGGCGTCGGCGCGGCTCCGGGTTCCACCAGATCCCGCCGAACTCGCAGACGAAATAGGGCTGGCCCGCGTACGGCAGGGAGATCGGCCGCTCGTCGTGGACGTTGACGTACGGCTCGTCCCTCGCCAGGCCGGCAACCTGCCCGGCGAACCGGTCCGGGTCCTGCTCGTAGCTGTGCGAGTCGTAGATGTCGGTCTCCGGCGACCCGGTGCGCGTAGCCCGAGGCGTCGATGACCGGACGGGTCGGTCGTCCAGCCTTGGTGGCCAGGAACATCGCCCGGGTCACGTCGTCCAGTACGGTGATGCGGTCGTGCAGCACCTGGTACGTCTCGTTCAGCGGGCACCAGCCGACGATCGAGGGTGGGAGTAGTCGCGCTCCACGGCCTCCAGCCACTGGGTGACGAAGGACGCGTCGGGCTGCTGGTTGTTCCCGACGGACCTCCCGGCTCGCAGCCCCAGTCGCCGAACTCGCCCCAGACCAGGTAGCCGAGCCGGTCGGCGTGGTAGAGGAAGCGCTCCTCGAACACCTTCTGGTGCAGGCGGGCGCCGTTGAAGCCGGCCGCCATGCGCCAGCTCGATGTCGCCGACCAGCGCCTCGTCGGTCGGCGCGGTCATCAGCGCCGTCCGGGCCAGAGCCCTGGTCGAGCACCAGCCGCTGGAAGACCGGCTGGCCGTTGAGGGGACCGCCTTGCCGTCGACCGCCACCGAGCGCAGCCCGGCGTAGCTGTCGACCGGGTCGACCACCGCGCCCGTGCGCGTCGATGAGTTCGAGCCGCAGGTCGTACAGGTGCGGGTCGTCCGGCGCACCACACCCGCCGCCGGTCCTCCGGGACGCCGAGGGTGCAGCCGGGGCGCGAGGTCGAGGTCGGCGCGGGCCTCGGCGGTGACACCTCGCCCGTCCCCGTCGCTCAGCACGGCCCGCACCCGGTGGCCCGGCCGGCTGCCGGAGCGGCGGCTCCAGGTGAAGGCGGAGCCGGCCAGGTCCGGGGTGATCCGCGGCCGGCGCAGGTGGACCGCGGGACCGGCTCCAGCCACACGGTCTGCCAGATGCCGGTGATGCGGGTGTAGTTGCAGTCGTGGTTGGCGTACTCGATGCGCCTGCTTGCCCCGGGCCTGCGGGCCGCGCCCGGGGATCGCGGGCCCGGACGGTGATGACGACGTCCTCGAGCCCGCGCATGGCCGCTCGTGAGGTCGGCGGTGAACGGGGTGAAGCCGCCGCGGTGCCGCGCCACCTCGATGCCGTCCACCCAGACGGTCGTGTCGTGGTCGACGGCGCCGAAGTGCAGCAGGACCCGGCGGTCCGGCCCAGTCGGCGGGCACGGTCGACGCGTCCGCCGGTACCAGACGGCTTCCAGGAAGTCGGTGTCGCCGATCCCGGACAGCTCGGACTCGGGGGCGAACGGCACGAGGATCTCGCCGCTCAGCTCGCGCGGTGAGCAGACCGCGTTCGAGGCCGCTGTCCCCGCGGTCGATCTCGAACTGCCAGGGGCCGTTGAGGTTGAGCCAGTCGCGCGGACGAACTGCGGTCGCGGGTGCTCGGGCTTTGGGATCATGAGGAGGCGATCAGCCTTTCAGCGTGCGTGTGGTCTGCCACCGGAGGTTAGTCCAGGCACTACAACGATGCAATCAACGCCGCGCAGCAGCCGTGCTGCGACGCACGACCAGGCGGTGAGGCATCGTCACCCGCTGGATCGCTCGCTCGGGGTCGGCGATCCGGGCCTCCAGCAGATCCAGCACAGTGGTGGCGTAGGCCGGCTTGTCGAAGTCGATGGTGGTCAGCGGCGGCACCGCGAAGGCGCCGTCGGCGATGTTGTTGTAACCGACCACCGACACGTCCTCGGGCACCCGGTGGCCCAGCGCCCACAGGGCGCTGATCACGCCGATGGCGATCGAGTCGGTCATGCAGACGATCGCGTCGGGCAGGTGGTGATCGATCAGTAGCTGGTCATCGCGTGGGCTCCCCCGGCCGGGAACCAGTCGGGATTGGCGATCTCGAGCTGGGGATCGCGGCTCATCCCAGCGGTGCGCAGGGCGGCCCGGTAGCCCTTCAGCCGAAGCCGCGATGTCTCCGACCGCATCGACCCCACGATCGCGATGCGCCGGTGCCCGAGGCCGACCAGGTGCGAGCGTGAGCTCCTGGGTCGCCGCCACGTTGTCGACCCAGACGTGATCACCGACGTGCTGGTCGACCTCGCCGATGAACACGGTGGGCGGCAGCGTGCACACCATGCCTGGACAGTCACGCTCGCCAGCAGCACCGGGTTCAGGATGAGGCCGTCGATCAGGTGGGCGCGGGCCTTGGAGATCAGCTGCAGCTCGCGCTCACCGCTGATCGCGGTCTCCTCGACCTGCACCCCGAGGCACGCGGGCGCCGGCCGAGACCACGAAGTGGTGGGCCATCTCGGCCGAGTACGGTGTGCTCAGATCCGGTAGGGCCAGGGCGATCAGACCACTGCGGCCGTTCGCGCAGGGCACGGGCGGAGAGGTTCGGCACGTAGTCGAGCTCGAGCATGGCCGCCTCGACCCGGATCCGCATCGCGTCGCTCACCGGGGTGGTCCCGTTGACGACGTTCGATACGGTCTTGGGCGAGACCTGGGCCAGGCGGGCAACGTCCTTGACGGTTGCGCGCATGTCGCGGACGCTACCAGCGAAGCGCGTCTTCGGTGCTCCGAATATCTCCGCTCGCACGATCAAGGGGGCTCGACATGATCACCACCACGCGCCGTCAGCTGATGGCGGCCATGATCCTGACCGGTGCGACCGGCGTCCGCGTGCGCCGCGCTCGTCCGGCACCCCGGAACCGACCCCGACCGGAGGAACCGTGGCCTTCACCAACCCGGTCTTTGCCAGTCAACTTCCCGGATCCGTTGATCATCACCGGCCCCGACGGCGCCCCGACCGAGGACGGTCACTACTGGGCGTACGCGACCAACGGCAACGGGGCCAACGTGCAAACTCTGTGACCAGCACCGATCTGGTGACTCGGGCAGCAGGGGGCCGGACGCGCTGCCGGCGCTGCCGAGCTGGAGCGCGGCCGGGGAAAGGTGTGGGCGCCGGAGGTCCGGATCAAGCATCCGGACGGCCGTTACCTGATGTACTACACGACCTCGGGCGCCGAAGGACCCGAGGAGATCCAATGCCTCGGCCCCTGGCGATCGGCGACGCGCCGGGCGGAGCCCGTTCGTCGATGATCACTGAAAGGCCCGCTCGATCTGCGAGGAGGGGATCAGGGCGGCAGCATCGACGCGCACCGTCCACGTCGTATGCCGACGGTGAATCGCTACCTGTACTGGAAGAACGACGGCAACCACGTTTCGGCGTGGACAGCTACATCTCCGGTGCAGCGGCTGAGCGACGAGCGGCACCGAACTGGTCGGCGCGAGCCGAAGCAGCTGTTCAAGCAGGACCAGCCCCCTGGGAGGGTCCTCTGGTCGAGGGGCCGTTCCTCTGGCGGACAACGGAACGGCACCTACCTACCTCTTCTACTCCGGCAACGGCTTCTACCTCGCCGGACTTACGCGGTCGGCCCCCCCTACGCCACCGCCGACAACCCGCTCGGCCCGTTCACCAAGCACCCGGACCCGATCCTGAGCAGCAACGATCGTCGCTCGCCGGACCGGGCCACAACTGGGCGCCAAAGGATGGACGGGTCTGGACGGTCTACCACGGCGGGGCGACCGGACGCGGTCGGGGACTCCGAGTCCCCGGTCGGATGATGTGGTTGAGCGAGGTGGAGCTGTCGCGCCGACGCGGTCACCGGTGACCCCGCCGACCGACGCCGTACCCGCACCGCCCGCTCGGCTCAGCCGGCGTCAGGCCAGCTTCTCCAGGATCAGCTCGCGGACCCGGCCGGCGTCGGCCTGGCCGCGCATCTCCTTCATCACCGCGCCGATCAGCGCGCCGGCGGCCTGCACCTTGCCGCCGCGGATCTTGTCGGCGACGTCCGGGTTGGCCGCGATCGCCGCGTCGACGGCCGCACCCAGCGCACCGTCGTCGGAGACCACGGCCAGGCCGCGGGCTGCGACCACCTCGGCCGGCGAGCCCTCGCCGGCCAGCACGCCCTCGAACACCTGGCGGGCCAGCTTGTCGTTGATCGTCCCGGCCTCGACCAGCGCCTGGATCTCGGCGACCTGGGCCGGGCGTGACGCCGGCGTCGGCCAGCTCGACGCCCGGCCTCGTTCGCCCGCCGGGCGAGCTCGGTCAGCCACCACTTGCGGGCCGCACTGCGGCGACGCGCCGGCCGCCACCGTCGCCTCGATCAGCGTCGAGCGCGCCGGCGCTGACCACGTCGCGCAGCTCCAGCTCGGAGAAGCCCCAGTCGGCGCTGATCCGCTTCAGCCGGTCCGCCGGCGGCTCGGGCAGCGTCGCGCGCAGCTCCTCGACCCACTCCCGGCTCGGCGCGACCGGCACCAGGTCGGGCTCGGGGAAGTAGCGGTAGTCCTCCGCCTTCTCCTTGCTCCGGCCGGCGCGTGGTGCCCCGGTGTCCTCCTGCCAGTGCCGGGTCTCCTGCTTGATCGACGCCGCCGTCGTCCAGCAGCGCCGCCTGCCGGGTGATCTCGTAGCGGACCGCCCGCTCGACGCTGCGCAGCGAGTTGACGTTCTTGGTCTCGGTCCGGGTGCCGAACTCGGCGTCCGGGCGTCGGCCGCAGCGACACGTTCGCGTCGCAGCGCAGCGAGCCCTGCTCCATCCGGACGTCGGAGACGCCGAGCGCGCGCAGCAGGTCGCGCAGCATCGCCACGTACGCCCGGGCCACCTCCGGCGCCTTGGCGCCGGCACCCTCGATCGGCTTGGTGACGATCTCGATCAGCGGGACGCCGGAGCGGTTGTAGTCCAGCAGCGAGTGGTCGGCGCCGTGGATCCGGCCGGTCGCGCCGCCGACGTGCAGCGACTTGCCGGTGTCCTCCTCCATGTGGGCGCGCTCGATGCCGATCCGGTAGGTCTCGCCGTCGACCTCGACCTCGGCCCAGCCGTCGTACGCGATCGGCTCGTCGTACTGGGAGATCTGGTAGTTCTTCGGCATGTCCGGGTAGAAGTAGTTCTTCCGGGCGAACCGGCACCACTCGGCGATCGAGCAGTTCAGCGCCAGCCCGATCCGGATCGCCGACTCGATCGCCTTGGCGTTGACCACCGGCAGCGAGCCCGGCAGGCCGAGGCAGACCGGGCAGGTCTGGGTGTTCGGCTCGGCGCCGAACACCGTCGAGCAGCCGCAGAACATCTTGGACGCGGTGTTCAGCTCGACGTGCACCTCGAGCCCGAGCACCGGGTCGAAGTGGGCCAGCGGCCTCGTCGTAGTCGACCACGGGCTCATGGCGCTCATCGCGGCTCGACCTCCAGGTCCGGGATCCGGTCGAGCAGCGGGCCGCCCCACTGGCGACAGCGCCCGCTCCAGCGCGGCGCCGACCCGGTAGAGCCGGTCGTCGGCCAGCGGCGGCGCCATCACCTGCAGCCCGACCGGCAGCCCGTCCTCGGGGGCCAGCCCGACCGGGAACGAGGCGCAGGCGTTGCCGGCCAGGTTGGACGGGATGGTGCAGAGGTCGTTCAGGTACATGGCCAGCGGGTCGTCGACCTTCTCGCCGATCTGGAACGCCGTGGTCGGGGTGGACGGCGAGACCAGCACGTCGACCTGCTCGAAGGCGGCGTCGAAGTCGCGGCTGATCAGGGTGCGGACCTTCTGCGCCTGGCCGTAGTAGGCGTCGTAGTAGCCGCTGGACAGCGCGTAGGTGCCGATGATGATGCGGCGCTTCACCTCGGCGCCGAAGCCGGCCTCGCGGGTCGCGGCCATCACCTGCTCGGCGCTGTGGGTGCCGTCGTCGCCGACCCGCAGCCCGAACCGCATGGCGTCGAACTTGGCCAGGTTGGAGGACACCTCGCTCGGCATGATCAGGTAGTAGGCCGGCAGCGCGTAGACGAAGTGCGGGCAGGAGACCTCGACGATCTCCGCGCCCAGCGCGGCCAGCAGCTCGACCGCCTCGGGGAAGCGCTGCTCGACCCCGGGCGCGTAGCCCTCGCCGCCGAGCTCCTTGACCACGCCGATCTGCATCCCGCGGACGTCGCCGGAGCGGGCCGCGCCGACCACGTCGGGCACCGGGGCGTCGATCGAGGTGGAGTCCCGCGGGTCGTGGCCGGCGATGACCTGGTGCAGCAGGGCCGCGTCGAGCACCGTCCGGGCGCACGGGCCGGGCTGGTCCAGGCTGGAGGCCATGGCGACCAGGCCGTAGCGGGAGGTGCCGCCGTAGGTCGGCTTGACCCCGACCGTGCCGGTGACCGCGGCGGGCTGCCGGATCGAGCCGCCGGTGTCGGTGCCGATGGCCAGCGGCGCCTCGAAGGCGGCCAGCGCGGCGGCCGAGCCGCCGCCGGAGCCGCCGGGGATCCGGTCCGGGTCCCACGGGTTGTGGGTCGGGCCCGTACGCGGAGTTCTCGGTCGAGGAGCCCATCGCGAACTCGTCCATGTTGGTCTTGCCGAGGATGACGATGTCGGCGTCGAGCAGCCGCTGGGTGACCGTCGCGTCGTACGGCGGGATCCAGCCCTCCAGGATCTTCGAGCCGCAGGTGGTCGGCGCGCCCGCGTAGGTCAGCACGTCCTTGAGCGCCAGCGGCACGCCGGCCAGCGGGCCGAGCGTCTCGCCCGCGGCGATCTTGGCGTCGACCGCGGCGGCCTGGCCAGGGCGCGCTCGCCGTCGACGTGCAGGAAGGCGTGCACCTCGCCGTCGACCGCGGCGATCCGGTCCAGGTGGGCCTGGGTGACCTCGACCGAGGTGGTCTCGCCGGCGGCGATCTGGGCGGCCAGGTCGGCGGCGGTGCTGCGGGTGACGTCGCGTCATCATGCCTCCCCGAGGATCCGCGGCACCCGGAACCGGTCCTGCTCGGCGGCCGGGGCGCCGGCCAGCACGTCGGCCACGCGGCAGCGACGGCCGGACCACGTCGGCCCGGAAGACGTTGGTCAGCGGCAGCGCGTGCGAGGTCGGCGGGATGTCGTCGGCGGCCACGTCGGACACTCGGCGACCGACTCCAGGATCACGTCGAGCTGCGGGGCGAGGTGGGCCAGCTCGTCGGCGGTCAGCTCGATCCGCGCCAGCCGGGCCAGGGCGGCGACGTCGTCAGGGCTCAAGGGCCACGGGTCACTCTCTCTACTTCGGCTCGCCGTTGCGACGGCTCGCTGGCACGACCGGTCGAGCCATCGGCTCAGGCTCAGCGAGCGCGGAGCACGAAGCCGGTCTTGAGCTTCGGGGTGAAGAAGGTCGACTTCGGCGGCATCAGCAGGCCCTCGCGGGCGGTCCGCTCGATCTCGGCCACGCTGACCGGCCGGATCAGGACCGCGGCCTCGGCCCGGCCGTCGTCGACCGCGGCCAGCGTCTCGGCCAGCCCGTGCTGGTAGGTCACCTCGCGGCACGTCGGCCAGGGTGTGCTCCAGCCAGGCGCCGTCCAGCGCGCGGACGTCGTCGAAGGCGCCCGGCATCGGGATCAGCCGGTAGGCCGGTCCGGGCCGTACCAGGACCAGGAAGCCCTCGGCCGCCATCGCGGCCAGCGTCGTCCGGCGTCGGCCGTCCAGTCGGTCGAGGTCGAAGGAGCGCTCAGCGCTGCGACAGCTCGGCGTACGATCCGGTCGTAGAGCCGGTGGATCGCCGCGACGCTGAGCTGGTCGGCGACCAGCTCGTTGACGAAGGCCAGGGTCTGCTCGGCCGGCGTGTCGGTGCGGCCGGTCGCTGCCCGGACCTCGTCGCGGTAGGTCCGGCTGATCGCCGTACCGGTGGTGCCCGTCGGCGATCAGCACGTCGTCGGCGGCCAGCGCCGCGCTGGATGGCCGCGATCCGGTCCGGGTCGGTGACCCGCTCGACCAGGTGCTCGACGCCGTCGTCGGTGACCGCGCCGAGCGGCTCGCCCGGCTCGGCCAGCAGCTCGGTCAGCCCGGTGGCCAGCGACAGCCCCCAGACCGGCGACAGGTTGGCCCGGGTGGCCCGGGTCAGGTCGAGCCGGTCGGTCGAGGCCTTCGGGGTGGTGCGCTCGTGCGGCAGCACCCCGCCGGCGCCCTCGTCGACGACCTCGAGCCCGCCGAGCACCCCGGCGATGTCGCGCGCCGTGCCGGTCGCGTCGGTGAAGCGCATCCGGTAGATCGTGAAGCTCGGCCGGTCGTCGGCGACCAGCACGCCGTCGGCGCGCCAGTCGGCCAGCAGGTCGCGGCCGCTCGCGTAGCGGTCGGCGCCGCCGCGGGGGACGTCGACCCGGGTGATGTTGTGCTCGCGACGGGCGCGGCAGCGCGTCGACCTCGGCGTCGGAGAGCACGTCGTACGGCGGCGCGATCGAGCGCGTCGAGGTCGTCGGTCGGCGTAACGGAGGGCGCGGAACGGTACGAAGCGGGGCACGCGACAGGCTTCCACGCCGGCTCGTGCGACGTGGGCAGCCGGTCGAAAGCGTGAGACTGACCGAAACACCGTGGTAACGCCCGGTGGAGAGGATGGTCGCGTGTTCCTGATGCGTGTCGCCCTGCCCGACCGCCCGGGCTCGCTCGGCGCGGTGGCGACGCGCCATGGGCGGCGTCGGCGGGGACATCAACGCGGTCGAGATCGTCGAGAAGGGCGACGGCGTCGTCGTCGACGACTTCATCGTCGATCTGCCGCCCGACCAGCTGCCCGAGACGATCGTCACCGCCTGCCAGCGGCTGACGGGCGTCCGGGTCGAGTGGATCTCGCGCTACCCCGAGGGCGGCGGGCTGCAGTCCGACCTCGAGGCGCTGGAGCGGATGACCGCCGACCCGGCGCACGCCGCCGAGACCCTGGTGTCGCTGTGCCCGGTGGTGTTCCGCTCGCACTGGGCGGTGCTGCTCGAGGTCACCGGCGACGGGCCGAGCCAGCCGTCTCCACCACCCTGGCGCCGGATCTCGACGCCGGACGCCGCGGCCGGCTGGCTCCGTTCGACACCACCCACCGGGTCGAACTCGCTCCGGCTGGCTGCCCGGCTGGGGCGACACGACGGTGGTCGTCGCGCCCGCTCACCCGGACCGGGTGATCGTCATCGGCCGGCTCGGCGGGCCGGCGTTCCTCGACTCCGAGATCGCCCGGCTGCACCACCTGGCCGCCCTGGTCAAGTAGCCGACCGCCCTCGGATACGGTCGGCGCATGCCGCTCGTCGGCTGGCCGAAGCTCTGGCGCTGCTCACCTCGATCGGCTTCGGGGTGCTCTCGGCGATCGTGCCGGTGGTCAACGCCGAGGCGTACGTATCGCCTCCCAGGTCTCCGCGGTCGCCGGCGCGGTGCCGGTGGCGGTCGGGGTGGCGATCGGTCAGACCATCGGCAAGTGCTGCTGTTCCTCGGCGTCCGCCGCGGCCGCGAGTTCCGGTTCGTCCGCGAGCACCGGGCCACGGTCCGGCCCGAGCCTCGGTCGGACCGACGCCGCGGCTGGCGTGGCACGACGCGCTCCAGCTCCTGCTGCGACTGGTCGGCACGAAGCGCTGGGGCCTGCCGATCACGCTGCTGGCCGCGGTCGTCGGGCTGCCGCCCCTGTACGCGGTGGCGCTGCTCGCCGGGGCGACCAAGATGCGGGCGCTGCTGGTTCGGCCTGATCGTGCTGGTCGGCCGGGTCACCCGGTTCGTGCTGGTCGCGTACGGAGTCGCGGTGCTGCCGTTCTGGCCGTAGTGGGACGTACGGCTGCGGCCAGCTCCCCGCAGCACGGGTGCCCACCTCGAGCGACCGGGGAATGCCAGTCCGACTGACCAGACCAGTTGAGGCACAGTGTTGACGAGGACCAGGCCGGACCAGTTCTGGTGCTCCGAGGGCAGCAGCATGGCGAGGGCCAGACGCGCCCTGACAGCCGCCTCCAGAGCCGCGGTGTCGTTCGTCTCCAGAACGATCGCCGGTGGGGCAATCACCCGCGACAGGGCGAGGTCGATCGTGTCGCGGATGTCGGTGCCCCGGTGGTACCCGGCCATCGGCTGACCGGAGAGCTCCTGCAGGGAGACCGACCCGCGAGCGCTCAGCCGGTGCTGGTAGGTAGGGCCAGCTTCAGCAGCTGCGATGGCAACGGGATCCACTCGAGCCGCGATCCGGGCACGTGCGCAGAGAGATTGCGGCGTTCGAGCAGCCCGTCGGCCAGCCAGGCGTGCAGCTGCCGCGACGTCCCTTCCCGGAGCATCACCTCGGCTGACCTGCTCCGTCGGTCAGGGTGTCCAACGGCCACGTCGCGAACCACGCTCCGGTTCCGTGCGGGAACCCGAGGCGCAGCGTCTGCCCGCCCCCGGCGCGCAGCAGCAGGCTGCGGCGCCCGGCATCGGCTCCACCGACCGCGCGCTGGACGTGGGGGTGAAAGAGACGGCCCAGCCGATCGAGTTGCAGCCGGCGTCCCTCGCGGTGGAAGAGTGGTTGCCGAGCTCGCCCTCGAGACGACCGAGGGCACGCGATACGGCGGACTGGTCGACACCCAGCTGAGCCGCGCTGGCCCGCGTGTTCTGGGTCGCACACATCGACAGAAACCATCGACTCTCCCTCGACCCTCACGGCGACATGATGCCCGTCCCGCATCAATGCGCCGTGGCGTCGTCCACGAGGCATCACACGTGGGCACCCACACCGATCGCCGGTGTTCCACGCATTGACGTCGGCCGCCGCCAACGAAAAACTTCTGAAACGGGAAGAATTACGAGATCTCGGCCGAGAAGCTCACTCCCGACCACGCCCGCAGGGCGACCATCCCTTCTCAGAAAGCCGGGTCCCACCGTGCTCCAGTTCTCCAACACCCCCGTTTCCACCCTCCTGAACACGACCGTGGTCGGTCAGCCCTGGCGAGACGACTACCGCCTCGGGCTCGGCGTCGACGCCGTCACCGGCCTGTCGGCCAGCCAGGCCGTTCAGCCTTTCGAGGTCAAGGAACCACAGCAGCTGTCTACCTGCACCCTGACCGACTCTCTGCCCAGTCCGAGAGTGACATGTCCAGCCTGATCTCCGGCTCGGTCCAGGGCTCCTACAACCTCGAAGGCGTCACGGTCTCGGCCAGCACCAGCTTCCTCAACGCGCTGACCGTGTCGGAAGCTCGCGGTCACCCTGGTCGACCCAGATCACGGTGGAGCGGAGCCATTACTCGAAAGCACCCACCTACAGCATGTCGGTCACGCCGGGAGCCGACTTCCGGCAGAAGTACGGCGACTACTTCGTGGCGGGCTACCGGGGCGCCTCGTCACTGTTCGTGGTCTACCAGTGTCGGTTCGCCACCACGGAACAGCGCACCAAGTTCACCGCGACCATGGCGGCCAAGGTGCCGGAGGTGGTACCAGGTGCCGATGGCAATATCCGAGTCCAAGAGAAGACGGCGAAGGAATCCAGCGCTAGCATCAGCATCAGGATCGAGGCCCAGGGCGTCTCCACCCAGATCCCCAGCGCACCGGCGGGCGGCTGGACCCCGGCAGCGATCGTCACCGATCTGCTTCCGTGGTTCGAGAAGAACCAGGCGCCCAACCCGTTGGACGCCTACCTGATGCACTACCGGCTGATCGACCCGGCGATCTCCGGCGAGGTGCCGATCTCGCCCACCGTCTTCGCCCAGCTCGGCTTCCTGTACGACCGATTCTGGCTGGCCCGCGCGTTGTGGAGCACGTGTCCAGACTTCGGACGACGGTTGGTCGACGTGCCGTACAACCAGCTCGCCAAGGACCTGGAGGCGCACCAGGCCTCACTCGCCTCCGACTCCGGGCAGATCAAGCTGTTGACGAACAGTACCAGGAGGTGCTCCAGACCCTGCGGGAGATCGCCAACCGGCAGGGGTTCGCGAGCCAGCTGCCGGCCGCGGCCAAGACAGAGCCGGCGAAAGAGCGTAAACTTCGACGCCGACAAGGGCCGGGTGCGCTGGGGCTACGGCTTCCAGCAGGTCGTCAGGCCCGGCGTCACGATCTCCGGCATCCCCGACAGCGTCGAGGCGGACTGGCACATTGGCTGGCGTGAGCACGTCTTCACCTTCCGCGACACGACCAAGATCATCGTCGGCTGGGACGTGATCTGCAACTGGACCGACGGGACCGGCGGCGACTGGAAGAAGGCGAGCGACACCATCATCGGCGAGAACACCGGCGCCGATCTACGTCAAGAGCGACTACGACCGGGGTTACTCCTGGACCGTGATCTGGTCAGTCTGGCTCGACGTCGCCCTCTACCCCAGCCGCGGCTGACC
The DNA here is from genome assembly GCA_963759915.1 of uncultured Actinomycetota bacterium. GTDB lineage: Bacteria > Actinomycetota > Actinomycetes > Propionibacteriales > Propionibacteriaceae > Microlunatus. Next base: position 46,931 of record CAVXBJ010000041.1, read on the forward strand.
GACCAGGATCGAGGAGACGTCGTGTTCACCAGAAGGAACGTCTGGCTGTTCGATGATGCCTGGGCGACCGACATCGTGTGGTACGCCCGCGCTGTCCAGGCCATGCGGGCCAAGCCCATCACCGACAAGACGAGCTGGCGGTTCCTGGCCGCCATCCACGGTTTCGACGCCGCGTTGTGGCGGCATCAGGGCTATCTCGCAGGGGGGGAGGCGCTGCCCTCCCAGGCGGTGCAGGACAGGTTCTGGAATCAGTGCCAGCACGGTGGGTGGTTCTTCAACCCATGGCACCGGGGCTACCTCCTCGCGTTCGAGAAGATCGTGCGGGAGCAGGTGATCGCGCTGCACGGTCCGGCGACCTGGGCGCTGCCCTACTGGCAACTACTTCGGCACGGCGGGCAAGACCAGCCAAGCGACTGATGCCACCCCGCCTTCGCCTCCGGCCAGTGGCCGGACGGTGGGGCCAATCCGCTCCACGTGCCGCAGCGCTACGGCCCGGGAGCGACGGAGCTCCCGCTGGACAAGCTCCTCGATCAGGCCGTCGCCTTGGCCGAGCCGCGGTTCTGTGGCCGCGGCGCCGAAGGGCGACCCGGGCTTCGGCGGCGGCGACGTCGGTGGATTTGAGAGCCACGGTGGTCGCCCCGGTCGCCTGGAGATGCAGCCGCACAACAACGTCCACGGTCTCATCGGTGGGACACGGCGGACTGATGACCAGGCCCGCCAGCGCCGCCCTGGATCCGATCTTCTGGCTGCACCACGCGAACATCGACCGGCTCTGGCAGACCTGGAACCAAGGCCCACCCGCTCGCCCGGACCCGCCGGACTCCTTCTGGCGACATGGACCCAGCGGACCCGGTCAGCGGCCGTTCGTGATGCCGGTCTCCGGCGGCCCTGACTGGGTCTACACCCCGGTCATGGTCGAGTCGATCCGCGATCTCGGCTACGACTATGAGAGCGTCGATCCGGTCGGAGACACACCCGCAGATCGGCAGGTGCCGGAAGGGCAACCGGATGAGGAGCGCGACGTGAGCGATGGTACGGACGTCGAGCTGGTCGGGGCCAACGAAGCACCCGTGGTCCTGCGCGCCGAAGCGCCCGAGCTGACTCGGGTGCTTCTCGACCCGGCGGTGCTGGAGAAGGTGGTTCGTAGCCGCGGTGGCGGTGTCGGTGAGGCTGATCAGCGGCCCGATCGCGTCTTCCTGAACCTGGAGAACGTCCGCGGAACCTCCGATGCGGCCGGTTTCGGAGTGTTCCTCGGTGCACCCGACGACCGGGGCGTGGCGCCAGCTCTGGTGGACTGGGTGGTGCCCTTCGGTGTCGAGGAGGCCACTGACCCGGACGGACGGCACGCCGGGCAAGGGCTGGCCTACACGCTCGAGATCACCGATCTGGTTGCTGGCCTGCTGGGGCGGGGGGTCGGGATCGAGCAGCTCGAGGTGCGGTTGGAGCCGATGGAGATCTTCGCGTCGGGTTCGGAGCTCACGATCGGCCAGATCAGCGCCTACCGCCAGGGGACCTAGGGCGTCGAGTGACACCTGAAGCCGTCGTCCGTGCTCGTATATGCCGACCCGTGCTGGAGGTCACGGCCTGGGCCTGGGTCGGCCTCGCGGGCGTGCAGGTGCTCTCGCTTAGCGGCGCAGCAGAGCAGGTCGGAGAACACGCCGTGGCCGCCGGCTCCGCCGGCGGCCACGTGCACGCGTCCGCGGGGGTCTCCGGTGGAGGGTCCTGGTTCGCCGTGGTGGGCAGCGCGCTGATGCTCGTGGCCATGATGGCTCCCCTGGTGATCGCACCACTCCAGTACGTACTCGCCAGGAGCCTGAGAGTCCGCCGGGGACGCCACGGTAGTCCTGGTGATCGCGGCTCAGCTGCGTCGTCTGGGCGCCGGCGATGGTGGTCCTCCAGGCCGCCGGCGCGGCGGTCGCCGACGCAGCACCCGAGCCACTCGAGAGCGCCCCACTGCTGGCGGCCGGGGTCGGGCTCGCGCTGCTCTGGGAGATCTCGCCGATCCGGCAGCACTGCGTCAACCGACATCACGCCCATCCGGTGATCGCTGTCCGGGGTCGACCCGCCGATCGGTCGGTGCTCGGCTTCGGTCTGGCCCACGCCTGCTGGTGTCTCGCTACCTGCTGGCCGGTGATGATGCTGCCGGCGCTGTCGGGTCGGTGGCACCTGGCGGTGATGCTGATCGCGTCACTGTGGATGTGGAAGTCGATGATCGACCAGCCGGGACGGCACCGGTGGGCGCTGCGACTGCCGTGGTGGATCGGTCCGTACGCGCGTGCGCTGGCCCGTGAACGCCAGCGCTCGACTCGCGCCCCTCAGCCCTGGTCGCCGATGCCGAAGCCGATGTTGCCGGTCATCAGGTAGTACACGTACCAGCCGAGCAGGAAGCAGGCCAGCAGCGCGCCGAACAGGGCGAGGCTGACCCAGATCCGCATCCGCCGCTTCGACTTCGTGGTCGGCACCATCCCCGGGCCCCACTCGCCCAGGTTGGGCTGCACCCGCGGCGGCGTACCCGCGTTCAGGTTGAGGTTGGAGAAGACCTTCGGCACCCGGCCAGCCTAGTCGGCGTCAGGCTCCCCGACCGTCGCGATCGCGGTGGCCGCCTCCGGACCGTCGTCCAGCAGCACGCGGAAGGCGTCGGCGCCGCGCAGGATCGGCACCTTCAGCGTCACCGCCTTGTCGTACTTCGAGCCGGGCGACTCCCCCACCACCACGAAGGACGGTCTTCTTGGAGACCGAGCCCGCGACCTTGCCGCCGCGCGAGGTGATCGCCTCGGCGGCGGAGTCCCGGGTGAACCCCTCCAGCGAGCCGGTGACCACGAGGGCCAGTCCCGGCCAGCGACTGGTCCAGCTGCTCGGGCTGCTCGTCCCGCATCACCGCCCCGGCGGCCTGCCACTTGCGGACGATCTCGCGGTGCCAGTCGACGGCGAACCAGTCGGTGATCGCGGTGACCAGGGTCGGCCCGATGCCCTCCACCTCGGCCAGCTGCTCCGGCGTCGCGGCCGCCAGGGCGTCGATGGAGCCGAACGCGCTGGCCACGTCGGGCGCGACGCCCTTGCCGATGTGGCGGATGGACAGCGCGACCAGGAACTTGTCCAGCGGGCGGGTCTTGGCCTCCTCCAGGTTGGCCAGCAGCTTCGCCCCGTTGGCGCTCAGCACGCCGGCCTTGGTGGTGAACAGCTCGGTCGCCGAGCAGCTTCTCCTCGGTCAGGTCGAACAGGTCACCCTCGTCGACCATCAGCCCGGCGTCGAGCAGCGCCTGGGCCGGCCTGGTAGCCCAGCACCTCGATGTCGAGTCCCTGCCGACTGGCCAGGTGGAACAGCCGCTCGCGCAGCTGGGCGGGGCAGGACCGGCTGTTCGGGCAGCGCAGGTCGGCGTCGCCCTCCTTCTCCGGCTTCAGCTCGGTGCCGCACTCCGGGCAGTGGGTCGGCATCTCGAACGCGGTCTCCTCGCCCGACCGCAGCTCGACGACCGGCCCGACGATCTCGGGAATCACGTCACCGGCCTTGCGCAGCACGACGGTGTCGCCGATCAGCACCCCCTTGCGCTTCACCTCGCTGGCGTTGTGCAGCGTCGCCATGCCGACCGTCGAGCCGGAGACGAGCACCGGCTCCATCACCCCGTACGGCGTGACCCGCCCGGTCCGGCCGACGTTGACCCGGATGTCGAGGAGCTTGGTGGTGACCTCCTCCGGCGGGTACTTGAACGCGATCGCCCAGCGCGGCGCCCGCGACGTCGAGCCGAGCTGGTCCTGCACCGAGCGCTCGTCGAGCTTGATCACCACGCCGTCGATCTCGTGCACCACCGAGTGCCGGTGCTCGCCGAAGTGACCGATGAAGGCCCAGACCGCGTCCAGGTCCGGACACACCCGGCGCTGCGGGCTGACCGGCAGACCCCACGCCTCCAACGCGTCGTACGCCGTGGACAGCCGGTCCAGGCGCACGCCCTTCGACCACACCGAGGCCGTGGCTGACGAAACCGAGGTGGCGGGACGCGGTGATCTTGGGGTCCTTCTGCCGCAGGGAGCCGGCCGCCGCGTTGCGCGGGTTGGCGAACGGCGCCTTGTCGTCGGCGACCAGCGACTCGTTCAGCTTGCGCGAACTCCTCGACCGCGAAGAACACCTCGCCGCGCACCTCCAGGGTGCTCGGCAGCGGGTGCTCGTCGGTCGCCGTCAGGCGGCGCGGGATGGTCGTCGATGGTGGACACGTTGGCGGTCACGTCCTCCCCGAACCGTCCGTCTCCGCGGGTGGCGGCGCGGGTCAGCCGGCCGTTCTCGTACAACAGGTCGATGGCGAGCCCGTCGACCTTCAGCTCGCACAGGTAGCCGGAGCGGGCGATCTGCTCCTCCCCCAGCTCCCGGACCGCACGAGCCGCCCACCGGTCCAGCTCCTCGCGGTTGAACACGTTGTCCAGACTGAGCAACCGCATCGGGTGCTCGACGGCGGCGAAAGTGGTGGCCGGTGGGCCGCCGACCTTCTGCGTCGGGGAGTCCGGGGTGCGCAGCGCCGGGAACTCCTCCTCGATCGCGCTCAGCTCGCGCATGGCGGCGTCGAACTCGCCGTCGGAGATCGTCGGAGCGTCGAGCACGTGGTAACGCCAGCGGGCCTCGTCCAGTCGCTCGGTCAGCTCGGCATGGCGCTGCCGCGCCTCGGCGTCGGGTTCGGCCTGCTCCGCCGTCGCGTCCGGGGCGTTCGTCTCGGGAGCGTCCGTCACGTCCGGAACACTAGTGCGACCCACCGACACGCGTCCGCGACAATGACCTGGTGCCGCTGTGGTCCCGTCTCCGTCGCCTGCTGCCTTCTCGTACCCCACCGGCCGACGTCCGGGCTCCCGTCCGCTTCGACTACGCGCCGCGTCGGGACGGCCGGCCGGATCCGGGCGAGATCGTGTGGGCGTGGGTGCCGTACGACGAGGGGGACGGGCGCGGCAAGGACCGTCCAGTGCTCATCGTCTCGCGCGACCGCAATACGTTCTACGGGCTGATGCTCACCAGCAAGGACCACGACCGCGACCAGGCCGACGAGGCGCGCCACGGTCGCTTCTGGATGGACATCGGCACGGGGTCGTGGGACAGCCGCGGTCGCCCGAGTGAGGTGCGCCTGGACCGGATCCTGCGACTCGCCCCCGACGCTGTCCGGCGGGAGGGCGCGACCCTGGACCGCCGCCGGTTCCTGCGGGTGGCGCAGGAGGCGCAACGCGTCCAGGTGAGGCTCCGCTCGCGTCGGTAGCAGTGCTCAGTCGGTAGCAGTGCTCAGGGTCGCAGTGTTCAGGGTCGCAGAGCTCAGCGGCGCCAGAAGCCTTCGTGGACCGCGCGCGCCTCGGGCAGGTCGAACGGCCCGAGCACCTCGGTCGGGCGCTGACCGGCCGCGAACACCTGCCGGCACGGCAGCGCCAGCGTCGGGTTCTCCGGGTCGTCGCCGGTCATGGCGGCGAGCTCGGACTCAGCCAGGGCGAAGACCACCTTGGAGATCCCGGCCCAGTAGATCGCGCCGGCGCACATCGCGCACGGCTCGGTGCTGGTGTAGAGGGCGTACCCGCGCAGGTCCCGGCCGAGCGTCCGGCTGGCCAGCCGCACCAGGTTCGACTCCGCGTGACCGGTGACGTCGGACTCGGTCACCACGGTGTTCTGGGCGCTCAGCAGCACGGTGCCCTCGGCGTCGGCCAGGACGGCGCCGAACGGGTGGTTGCCGGCCTTGCGGGCCAACCGGGCCTGCTCGACGGCGAGGTCGAGTCTCGGGTGGGCGCTCACTCCGGCTCTCCGGCGAGCGCGTCCTCGACCCGGCGGACCTTGGCGTGCAGCATGTCGGTGTGACCGGGCCGGATGTCGGCCTTCAGCACCAACGAGGTGCGGGGGGACTTCGCCGAGACCGCCTCGGTGGCCCGCTTGACCACGTCCATCACCTCGTCCCAGTCCCCCTCGATCGTGGTGAACATCGAGGTGGTCTCGTTGGGCAGCCCGGACTCGCGGACCACGCGGACGGCTTCGGCGACGGCGTCCCCGACCGACGGGTCACCACCGGAGGGGGCGACGGAGAAGGCAACCAGCATGGTCGCCAACCTACCCACCCGGCTCCCCCGGAGAGCGAGAGGCAGACTGAGGCGATGGCTGAGGATCGACGACGTGTGCTGGTGACCGGTGCCGCGGGGTACATCGCGGGACAGCTGCTGCCGGCGTTCCGCGACCGCTACGACCTGACCCTGGTCGACGTGACCCGGACCCATGCCCGGACGGGGCACGAGGTCGAGGGCGTGGAGCTGCTGGACCTGCTCGACGACCCGGCGGACCGGTTCACCGAGCTGTGCCGCCAGGTGGACACCGTGGTGCACTGCGGGATGCGACCACCCTCCGGCACCCCCTCGCTACGCCGCGGAGCGGGTGAACCTGGACATGACCGCCCGCGTCTACGAGGTGGCGGCGGAGACCGGCGTCCGCCGCGTCGTCTGCACCAGCACCAACCAGGCCGCGAAGTGGTACGAGCGGTCGTGGAAGGCCGGTCGCCGAGACCGCGTCGGCCCGGAGGACTACCCGCGGCCGGACAGCTTCTACGGCTGGGCCAAGACGGCGTACGAGACCCTCGGTTTCCTGTTCGCCACCGGTGAGATCAGCCGCCCGCTCGAGGTGGTGCAGATCCGCATCGTCGCGCCGCGGCCGATCCGGGCCGAGGCCTTCACCGACCGACCGCTGGTCGACTACCTCCGCGACATCACCGGCTGGATCAGCGAACGGGATCTGCAGCAGCTGTACGTCCGCTCGATCGACGCGGCCTCGATCGCCGACCCCGACGGCGTACCGTTCCAGATCTTCTACGGGGTCAGCGGCAACGCCCGGACGTTCTGGTCGATCGCCAACGCCCGCCAGGTGATCGGTTACGCACCGGTGGACGACTCCGAGATCGAGTTCGCCGACGAGATCGCCGCGATGACCCGGCGGGCCGGGAGATAGTCAGTCGTGGAGGCCCTCACCGACGATGCCGGCCGCGGTCCGGATCGTGCGCAGGGCCCCGATCGCTGCCGTACGGGAGAAGCCGGCGAGCCCACAGGCCGGCGTGACCACCGTGTGGGTGGAGATCTCCGGAGGGAGCTCGAGACGACGGATCGGCCCCAGCACGGCCGCGGCCACCTGATCCGGGGTGCCGGCCGTGGCCGAGGGGTCGCTCGTCGGCAGGGCACCGGCCAGCAGCCAGTGGCCCTGCTCCAGGGCGGCGCCGAGGGCATCCCAGTCGGCCGTGCCGAGCAGGCTCAGATCCAGCGCGAGCCCGGTCACGCCGGCGTTGACCAGCAGCTCGATCGGGGTGCCGGGCGCGCAGCAGTGCACGACCACCGGAGTGTCACCGAGTCGCTCGACCAGCCGGGTGTAGGCGGTGCTGACCTCGGGGATGTCGACCGGCCGGTGCCGGCCCAGTCCGCTGGCCGTGGCGATCCCGCCGCCGAGCACGGCCGGGAGCGACGGCTCGTCCAGCTGGATGATCGTGGTGATCGCCGGCAGCCGTCGGGTCAGCTCGGCCACCAGGTCCGCGATCCCCTGCTCCAGCGACTGGCCCACCTCGCGGCGCGCGCCGGAGTCGGGCAGCACCTTGTCGCCGCGGGGGTGCTCCAGCGAGGCCGCCAGCGACCACGGACCGGCCACGGCGATCTTCACCGGACCCTCGTAGCCCTGGGCGATCTCCTCCAGCTGATCGAGGTCGGACCGCAGGGTGCCGATCGCGCGCCGGTGATCACGCGACGAGACGTCGGTGAGCCGCCAACCGGCCGACTGCAGGTCGATGCCGAGTCCGGTCAGCAGCGCCGCGCCCCGCCCGATCAGCCCGGCGTGCGGACCGCGGGCCGGGAGCTCAGGCAGGTAAGGGAGATCGGGACACTCCGCGAACGTGATCTTGAGCGCGTCGGCCATCTCCGTGCCGGGCCAGGACCCGATCCCGGTCGACACCACACCCTCACTGATGATCATGAGACTGCCGTGATCATGAGACGGTCTCGCTGATGGTGGCACTGCCCACGACCTGCGACCCCCGGTAGCTGACCAGCGCCTGCCCGGCGGCGACCCCGGCGATCGGCTCGTCCAGGCGAGCGACCACCCGATCGCCGGCGTACGCGATCTCGGCGGTCACCGGCTCCCCGTGGGCCCGGACCTGGACCTGGCCCCGCCACGGCCCTTCGACGGGACGATCGGTCCAGGTCGGCCGGATACCGGAGATCTCCCGGACCAGCAGCGCCTCCCGCGGGCCGACGGTGATCGTGTTGGTCACCGGTGAGATGTCCAGGACGTACCGCGGCCGCCCGTCGGCGGCCGGGGTCCCGATCCGCAGACCCTTGCGTTGCCCGACGGTGTAGTGGTGGGTGCCGTCGTGCTGCCCGATGGTGGCCCCGGTCGCGTCGGCGATGGGGCCGGGTCGCGAGCCCAGACGGCGGTCCAGGAAGCCGGCGGTGTCGCCGTCGGCGATGAAGCAGATGTCGTGGCTGTCGGGCTTGTCCGCCACCGCGAGTCCGCGCCGCTCGGCCTCGGCCCGCACCTCGGTCTTGAGGGTGTCCCCGAGCGGGAACAGCGAGTGCGCCAGCTGGTCCTGGGTCAGCACACCGAGCACGTACGACTGGTCCTTGTCGGTGTCGGCGGCCCGGTGCATCTCGATGCCCGCGGGGCCCGCGGTGAGGCGCGCGTAGTGTCCGGTGCAGACGGCGTCGAAGCCCAGCGCGATCCCCCGCTGCAGCACCGCCGCGAACTTGATCTTCTCGTTGCAGCGCAGACACGGGTTGGGAGTGCGGCCGGCGGCGTACTCGGCGACGAAGTCGTCGACCACGTCCGCGGCGAACTCGTCACTCAGATCCCAGACGTAGAACGGGATGCCGAGCACGTCGGCCGCCCGTCGCGCGTCGTGGGCGTCCTCCTTGGAGCAGCAGCCCCGGGCACCCGTCCGGTAGGACTGCGGGTTCTTCGACAGGGCCAGATGCACCCCCGTGACGTCGTGGCCGGCCTCGACCGCGCGCGCCGCAGCGACGGCGGAGTCGACTCCCCCGGACATGGCCGCCAGCACCCGCATGGCCTCCCCCTCACTCGTCAGCCGCCCAGTCTGTCACGCCCGAGCATCCGCGAGGCACGCGCTCACGCGTGCGCAGGCGACTTCCCACTGCCCACAGCCGCCGATGGTCGGCAATAGTCGGCAATAGTCGGCAATATGGAATAGAGTCGGCAATGGTCGGCAATGGTCGGCAATGGTCGGCAATTTCCATCCATGGGCGACATCTGCGGCCGCGGAGGCCGGACAACGCACCAATTTCCATCCACGGACGGCTTTCAGCAACCGGGCTCTCAGCCAGCGGAGCGTCCGCCGACGAACTCGCGGCGCCATTCCACTGAAGGTCTGCGTCGTGTCGTGGTCAGACCCCGGTCCCGGAGGGCGTTCGTGATGTCGGTCAAGGTCTCCTCCGGACGGGCGAAGACGCCTTCGGCGGTGACCAGGATGAAGCGCCAGCCGAGCGCCTCCAACCTCGTCCGTCGACGGATGTCCTTGTTCCACTGCTGTGTGCTCTCCGCGTGCTGACGTCCTTCGTACTCGATCGCCAGCATGATCCCCCTGTAGGCGAGCTCGATCCGTGCGTCCCAGGTCCCGTCGTCGGCTCGCAGGATCACGTTGACCTGAGGCTCGGGCAGTCGGGCCAGGACCATCAGCATCCGCAGCCGAGTCTCCATCACCGAGTCCACGCCGGCACGTACCCATCTGGCGGCCCGGCGCGCTCGTCGACATCCGGAATCGCTCACCATCGCCGCGGCGTCGATCAGCTCCTGTTGAGTGGTCTGCTTCGCCGCAACCAGGGAGTCCCCCACCGCGACGAGATCCACAAGACCAAGACCTGCGGCGGCCAGGTCGAGGAAGACCCGGGCCGGCGGCGCGACCGGGAGCCCTGATCGGATCACGGCACGGAGTGTCGGATCGGCTCGATGGGCCGCGATGCCCTGTCTCTGGGTGCGGGACACCTGGCCCGGTGAGCTGATGTGGATCTCCGCCGAAGCCGGTGCCCACCCGCCCCACAGGAGGGCTGCGGAGTGGTGGCTCACATAGGAGCCTGCGGGCGCGATCAGCATCGCGGCCGCAGCCCGCACCCGGCAGGTCAGCTGGACGCCGGCGCGCACGTAGATCCCCTGGAAGATCCGCTGGTACCGCGGACCTTGCAGCTCCTGGTCCGTGAGCGAAGCCGCCAGGGCGGCGCCGCGGGTGAAGGGGCGGCTGGTGTCGAAGGACATGACGTCGAGCCTCCGGCCGTACGGATGGTCGTGGGGCCTCGTCCCCAAGCAGATGTGTTGTCCGTTTCACCAAGGTGTCGTCCACGCGATCAAGGCGGTGCCAGCAGCGCCTCCTCAGAACGCATCCGTAGACCGGAGTCGTTACGTGGAGTCCCACCAAACCCCGAAACGACGTCCGTGGATGGAAAGTACGGCCTGCGACCGTCCGCGATGCCGGAAATCACGTCCGTGGATGGAAATTGCCAGCCGTGGTCCCGGCAGCAGCACAGTCCAGCAGCACGGCCAGTGTTCAGCCGGCCACGCCGCCGAAGGCGCGGGCCCGGGCCAGCACCTCGGGCAGGGCCTCGGCCAGGGCGTCGACGTCGGCCGGACGGTCGAGGTGTGGCCGAGCGAGAAGCGGAGGGCCGAGCCGGCCTGGCGCTCGGTACGGCCGAGGGCGAGCAGCACGTGACTCGGTTCGGCCACCCCGGCCGTGCAGGCCGAGCCGGTGGAGCAGTCGATGCCGGCCGCGTCCAGCAGCAGCAGCAGGGCGTCGGCGGAGCAGCCGGGGAGCTCGACGTTCAGCACGCCCGGCAGCCGACTCGCCGGGTCGCACGGGACCGTGCACGACAGCGTCGGGGGCGGCGGCCAGCACCGCCGCTCACCAGCCCCGCACGCAGCGACTCCAGGCGCTCCCGCTCAAGCAACCTGCGACTCGACCGCGATCGCCAGCGCCGCCGCGAACCCCGCCGCCCCGGCCACGTCCAGCGTGCCGGACCGGACGTCGCGCTCCTGTCCGCCGCCGTGCTGGACCGGCTGCAGGCCGATCTGGCGCCGCGCCAGCAGCGCCCCCACCCCGACCGGGCCGCCGAGCTTGTGGGCAGTCACCGTCATCAGGTCCAGGCCGCTGGCGGCGAAGTCGACCGGCAGGTGACCCACGGCCTGCACGGCGTCGCTGTGCGACCACGCTCCGGACCGCCGGGCGACCTCGGCCACCTCGGCCACGGGCTGGAGAGTGCCGATCTCGTTGTTGGCCCACAGGACCGAGACCACCGCCGTACGGTCGTCGACCGACGCGACCAGCTCGTCCAGATCGACCCGACCGACCGGGTCGACCCCGATCTCGGTCACGTCCGCGCCGGCCGAGGAGCCCAGCCAGCGAGCGGGGTCCAGTACGGCGTGGTGCTCGATGGCGCTCACCACGACCCGCGACCGGCCCTCGGCCCGGACGCGGGCGCCGTACGCACCCTTGATCGCCAGGTTGTCGGCCTCGGTGCCCCCGGAGGTGAAGATCACCTCGGCGGGCTCGGCGCCCAGCAGCTCCGCCACCTGCTCGCGGGACTCCTCCAGCACCCGGCGGGCCGCCCGCCCGGAGGCGTGCAGGGACGACGGGTTCCCGACCGCCCCCGCGCGAGCGGCCATGGCCTCGATCGCGGCGGCCACCATGGGGGTGGTCGCCGCGTGATCGAGGTAGGTCCGGCTCACGGGCGCCATTGTGCCCGGCCGTGCCGGCCCTGCGCAGAGCGTCAGCCCTTGCGGGCCGTGACCTGCTCGGTCACCGCGGGCAGCACGGTCTGCAGGTCACCGACCACGCCGAGATCGGCCAGCGCGAAGATCGGGGCCTCCGGGTCCTTGTTGACCGCGACGATCGCCTTCGAGGTCTGCATCCCGGCCCGGTGCTGGATGGCGCCCGAGATGCCGGCCGCCAGATACAGCTGCGGGGACACGGTCTTGCCGGTCTGCCCCACCTGGTAGGCGTGCGGGTACCAGCCCGAGTCCACGGCCGCCCGCGAGGCACCGACGGCGGCACCCAGCGCATCGGCCAGCGCCTCCACCGCCGCGAAGTCGCCGCCGGTGCCGCGCCCGCCGGAGACCACGATCGCGGCCTCGGTGAGCTCGGGTCGCCCGCTGGCCGACTTCGGCTCGGACTTCACGATCCGGGCGCCCTTCGCCGCCTCGGAGATCGTCACCACCGCCTCCGACACCGCCGCCTCCGTCGGCGCCGGCTCGGGGGCGACGGCGTTCGGCTTCACCGTGACCACGGGAATGCCGTGACCGACCGACGCCCGGACGGTCCAGTTGCCGGCGAACACCGACTGGGTGGTCGACCCGTCGGCGGCGAGATCGGTGGCGTCGGTGATGAGTCCTGCTCCGAGCTTGACCGCGAGCCGACCGGCGATCTCCTTGCCCTCCGCCGAGGAGGTGATCAGCACGGCGGCCGACGAGCGCTCGGCGACGATCTGGGCCAGCGCCTCGGCCTTGGGGGCGACCAGGTACTCCTCGATGCGCCGGGTCGACCACCGAGAGCACGGCGGTGGCCCCGTACTCACCGAGGGTCGCAGCGACCGACGGCACCGTCGCCGAACACGACGGCGACCGGGGAGCCCATCCGGCGAGCCAGGGTCAGCAGCTCGAGGGTGGGCTTGGTGACGTGCCCGTCGGCCAGCTCGGCGACGACGACGACCTCAGACATGGACGACTTCCTCTCGCTTGCGGTGGATCAGATGAACTTGCCGGCGGCCAGGAACTCGACCAGGGCCGTGGCTCCCGCGCCGTCGGCGTCGGGGACCACCTTCCCGGCCTCCTTGGGCGGGCGCGGCGTGGTGTCGGCGACGGTGCTCCAGGCGGCATCCAGTCCCACCGAACCGGCGTCGATCCCGAGGTCGGACAGTTCCCAGGTCTCGACCGGCTTCTTCTTCGCGGACAGGATGCCCTTCATCGACGGGTACCGCGCCTCGCCGGACTGGTCGGTGACACTGACCACGGCGGGCAGGTTCGCCTCGACGGTCAGGCTCGCGGTGTCGGTGTCGCGCCGGATGGTGACCACACCATCGGCCACCTCCAGGGTCGCCCCGAGCGTGGCGGCCGGCCAGCCGAGCCGCTCGGCCACCATCACCGGCACCACACCCATGGCGCCGTCGGTGGACGCCATCCCGCACAGCACGAGGTCGGGCTCGGCCTTGCGGACCGCGGCGGCCAGGATCTCGCTGGTGGCCAGCGCGTCCGACCCGGCGATCGCGGAGTCGAGGACGTGGATCCCGGCCGACGCCCCCATCTGCAGCGCCCGCTTGATGGCGTCCGCGGCATCGTCCGGCCCGACCGTGAGGACCACGACCTCGACGCCGTCCCCGTCCTCGGCCACGCGCAGGGCCTGCTCGACGGCGTACTCGTCCAGCTCCGACAGGAGGCCGTCGGTCGCTTCGCGGTCCACCGTGTGGTCCGCGGCGAAGCCTCGCTCACCGGTCGCGTCCGGGACGTGCTTCACCAGCACCAGGATCTTCATGTCCTCACCTCTCTGTGTCTCACCGCTCGAGCTTGTCCACCCGGTCGATCTCCACGGGCGGAGCCCATATTACCCGTCAGTAACTTAGGATCCGTCCGCGCCCGCCTGTGGTGCAGGGCACAATGTAGGCCCCCGGTCCGCCGGGAGGGCAGCGTCGCCCGCCCAGATCCCCGACCTGGTGATGCTGTCCAGACCCCTGCTGCATCGGCCACCAGCACCGACACGAGCGAGCGATATGAGCCCCACTCCGGCGATCCTGCCACCCCCGGCGGACTCGTCCTGTCTCGGCGCCCGCCTGCGCGGCGACGGCGCCCACTTCGGTCTGTGGTCCCCGCGGGCGACGCGGGTCGAGCTGGTGCTGATCGGGGAGGACAAGGCGCAGCGCAACGTCGATCTGAGTCGCGGCCACGACGGTGTCTGGACCGGGCACGTCCGCGGTGTCGTCGCCGGACAGCGGTACGGCTACCGGGTGCACGGCGACTGGGCGCCCCACTCGGGTGCCCGGTTCAACCCGGCCAAGCTGCTGCTCGACCCGTACGCGCGGGCCATCACCGGCGGCGTCGACTACCGCGGCCCCATCCTCGACCACACCGAGGCCTCCGACTACGAGCCGGACCCGCGCGACTCCTTCAACGCCGTGCCGCTGAGCGTGGTGGTCGCCGAGACCCCGCCGCCGACACCGCTGGCCGCTCCGGTGCCGATGGCCGAGACGGTGCTGTACGAGCTGCACGTCAAGGGGTTCACCCGGCTGCACCCGGCCGTGCCCGAGCACCTCCGGGGCAGCTACGCCGGCCTGGCCTACCCCACGGTGATCGAGCACCTCAAGGAGCTCGGGGTCACCTCGGTCCAGCTGCTGCCGGTGCACCACTTCGTCTCCGAGCCGTTCCTGATCCGCCGCGGGTTGTCCAACTACTGGGGTTACAACACCCTGGGCTTCTTCGCCCCGCACGCCGCGTACGGCTCGGTCGGCACGCTCGGCCAGCAGGTCACCGAGTTCAAGGACATGGTCTCGGCCTTCCACGAGGCGGGCCTCGAGGTCATCCTGGACGTGGTCTACAACCACACCGGCGAAGGCGGCCACGAGGGTCCCACGCTGTCGTTCCGCGGGCTGGACCACTCCGGTTACTACCGCCTCACCGACGACCTGCGCACCGACTACGACGTCACCGGCTGCGGCAACTCGGTGGACACCGCGCAACCCGGGGTGCTGCAGCTGGTCGCCGACTCGCTGCGCTACTGGGTGAGCGAGATGGGGGTGGACGGCTTCCGCTTCGACCTGGTCACCACCTTGATCCGGGACGAGCACCACCAGGTGGACCTGCACCACCCGTTCCAGCAGCTGATGCGCACCGACCCGGTGCTCAGCCGGTCCAAGATCATCGCCGAGCCCTGGGACCTCGGACCGTACGGCTACCAGGTGGGCTCGTTCGGTCGGCACTGGAGCGAGTGGAACGACAAGTTCCGCAACTACGTCCGGGACTTCTGGCGGGGCAACACCTCCGGGGTCGCCGAGATGGGGCAACGGCTCACCGGCTCCCCCGACGTGTTCGACCACCACGGTCGTCAGGCGACGGCCAGCGTCAACTTCGTCACCGCCCACGACGGCTTCACCCTGCGCGACGTGGTGACCTACAACGTCAAGCACAACGGGGCGAACGGCGAGTCCAACCGGGACGGCACCGAGGACAACCGGTCCTGGAACTGCGGCGTCGAGGGCGAGACCGACGACCCGGTGATCATGGCGCTGCGTCGCCGCCAGGCCGGCAACATGCTGGCGACCATGGTCCTCGCCGCCGGCGTGCCGATGATCACCGCCGGCGACGAGCGCGGCCGGACGCAGCACGGCAACAACAACGCCTACTGCCAGGACTCGCCGTTGTCGTGGATGCACTGGGATCCCGAGGCCGACTGGTCGGACCTGCACGACCTCACCCGGCGGTTGCTCCGGCTGCGCGCCGAGCACCCGGTGCTGCGCCGGACGCGGTTCCGCCACGGCGAGCCCGTGCTGGACAGCTCCGGCGACGCCGACCGGGCGCAAGAACCTCGCCTGGTTCGGCGGTGCGGAGACCGAGATGACGCGCCGCCGACTGGCACGACCCGCACCGCCGCACCCTCGGCGTCTACCTGGCCGACGACCACGCCGACCGGGAGCTCGACGACGCCTTCCTGATCTGGCTGCACGGCGGTCCGGACCCGGTGCAGGTCACGCTGCCCGACGGCGACTGGGCGACCACGTACACCGTGGTGGCCCACACCGGGCGTCCCGGCGAGCTGTCCGAGGACAAGGTGCCGGCCGGCAGCCGGCTCTGGATCCCGGGCCGCTCGGTGGTGGTCCTGCAGGTCGACTGACCAGCTGCCGGCTCAGGCGCGGACGAGCGCGCGCAGGGCCAGCTGGGCCGGCAGCGAGGTAGGCCAGCACGACCGCCGGCGCTCCGGAGATCGCGAGCACGGTGACGCAGCCACCGGAGGGTCGCGCCGTGACCTCGTGGTCGAGGACCAGAGCGACCGGACCCAGCCGGGCGCGCCAGCGCCACGTCCGGGCGGGTGCGTCCACGGCGAGCACCTCGAAGGCGACGCGGAGTCCGCCGACCGCGGTGACGGTGCCGGTCAGACCGGCCGCGAGCTCGCGACCGGGACTCTCCACGGCCTGGATGAAGGGCGCCCAGACCGGCCACTCGTCGAGGTCGGCATAGCGGCGCCAGACCTCCTCCGGTGCGACGTCGCCCGCCTGGGTCAGGGTGCACTGCACGGGCGGCTCCTCGGCGGACTCGGGTCGAGCGGCGCTCGACGAGGCCAGTCTCCCCCACCTCTGCCGCTGCCGGGTCCGTGCCGATAGGTTTGCCACGTGACCGACGTTGATGTGACCGAGACCACTTCCACGACGCCCGCAGCGACCACCGACGCGCCCGCCCCCACGGTCGACACCGCTTCCCCGTCCGACGCTCCCACCGCCGGGCTCGGCGCGCCGATCGGCCGCATCCCGGTGACCAAGGTGTCGCCGGTGATCGAGGGCGGCGCCTACGCCGCGAAGGCCGCGGTCGGCGAGGAGTTCGAGATCCGGGCCACGGTGTTCCGGGAGGGACACGACGCCGTGAACGCCTCGGTGATCGTGACCAATCCGGCCGGGGTCGAGACCGAGGTGCGGATGGAGCCGACCACCCCGCTCGGCTTCGACTGGTGGCACGCCTACGTGTCACTGGGCAGCGAAGGGGCGTGGACGTTCCGGGTCGAGGGCTGGAGCGACCCGTGGGAGACCTGGGTGCACAACGCCGAGATCAAGATCCCGGCCGGCATCGACGTCAGCCTGATGATCACCGAGGGCACCGCCCTGTTCCACGGCGCCGCGCTCAGCGCGCCCGGCAGGCCGGCGACCACGACACCGCGTCGATCCTCGGCGGTGCGGCCGACGGGCTGGCCGCGCCGCAGCAGGTGGAGGACCGCCTGCACGTCGCGCTCGCTCCCGAGGTGCGGGAGGCCATGATCCGCTTCGGCCCGCGCGACCTCGTCTCCCCCACCCCCGACTACCCCGTGTTCGTCGACCGTCAGCGCGCCCTGTTCTCCTCCTGGTACGAGTTCTTCCCCCGCTCCGAGGGCGCGCACAAGAACGAGCAGGGCGAGTGGGTGTCCGGCACCTTCGACAGCTCACACGGCCGGCTGGAGGCCGCGGCGGCGATGGGGTTCGACGTCGTCTACCTGCCGCCGATCCACCCCATCGGCACCAGCTTCCGCAAGGGCGCGAACAACACCCTGCAGGCCGGTCCGGGCGACCCCGGGTCGCCCTGGGCGATCGGCAACGTCGAGGGTGGGCACGACGCCATCCACCCCGACCTCGGCGACTTCGACGCCTTCGACCGGTTCGTGGCCCGGGCCAAGGAGCTGGGGGTCGAGATCGCCCTCGATCTCGCGCTCAACGCGTCCCCGGACCATCCCTGGGTCACCCAGCACCCCGAGTGGTTCGCCCACCGCGCCGACGGCTCGATCGCGTACGCGGAGAACCCGCCGAAGAAGTACCAGGACATCTACAACTTCAACTTCGACACCGACCGGGACGGCATCCGGGCCGCCTGGCTGGAGGTCGTGCGGCTGTGGATGTCGCACGGCGTGCGGATCTTCCGGGTGGACAACCCGCACACCAAGCCGGTGGAGTTCTGGGCCTGGCTGTTCGCCGAGGTGCGCAAGACCGACCCCGACGTGCTCTTCCTGGCCGAGGCGTTCACCAAGCCGGCCATGATGCACGCGCTCGGCAAGGTCGGCTTCCACCAGGGCTACACCTACTTCACCTGGCGGAACGAGAAGTGGGAGCTGGAGGAGTACCTGACCGAGCTGACCACCCAGACCGACGCGTTCTTCCGGCCGAACTTCTTCGTCAACACCCCCGACATCCTGCCCAGCTTCCTGCAGTGGGGCGGCAAGACCGCCTTCACCATCCGGGCCGTGCTCGCCGCCACGTTGTCGCCGACCTGGGGCGTCTACGCCGGCTTCGAGCTGTTCGAGAACGAGGTGCTGGCCCGCGGGCGCGAGGAGTACCTGCACTCGGAGAAGTTCGAGTACCGGCCCCGCGACTGGGCGGCGGCCGAGGAGAGCGGGGAGAACCTCAACCTGCTGCTGGGTCGGCTCAACCAGATCCGGCGGGAGCACCCGGCCCTGCAGCAGCTGCGGGACCTGACCTTCCACCACGCACCCCACAGCAACGTGATCGTCTACTCCAAGAAGTCCGGCGAGGACGTGGTGATCACCATCTGCAACCTCGACCCGACCTCGATCGCGGAGTCGGAGATCGTGCTCGACATGGAGGCCCTGGGCCTGGCGGCCGGCGACGTCTTCCTGGTGCACGACGAGATCACCGGTCAGTCCTGGCGCTGGGGTCAGCGTGCCTTCGTCCGGCTCACCTTCGACGATCCCGCCCACGTCCTCACGGTGGTGCGGCAGGGCGACTCGCCGCATCGGCAGCGGACCACCGGCTGATGGCGGAGGAGATCACCGACCAGCTGCTGAGGCACGTCTCCGCGGCGCGTTGGTTCGCTGGCAAGGGCCGTCGAGCCGAGATCGGCTCGGTGACCCCGCTGCCGTGGCTCACCCACGTGTCGCAGTGGCCCGCCGTCCGGATGGAGATCGTCCGGGTGGACTATCCCCCGGCCGAGGATCCCGAACCCGACGACGACGCCGGCCCCTGGCCGTACGAGCTCTACCAGCTGATCGTCGCCTACCACCACGCCCCGGTTCCCGGCCTGCAGCACGCGGAGATCGGCCGGCAGACGATCGACGACCTGGGTCCGGTGATCGCGTACGACGCCGCGCAGGATCCGCAGGCGTGTGCCCTGCTCTGGCGTCTGCTGCTCGCCGGTGCCGAAGCCCGCGACCACGAGGCCGAGGTGGAGTTCCGCCGCACGGCCGTCGACGGCCTCGACGCCGACGCGACCCCGGTCCCGTTCACCGGCCAGCAGTCCAACACGTCGGTGATGTTCGGCGACGTGGCCATGATCAAGTTCTTCCGCCGGATCGAGCTCGGTCCCAACCTCGACATCGAGGTGCACGACGCACTGGCCCGGGGCGGGGTCGACGACGTCGCGCGTCTCTACGGCTGGACCCGGGCCCGCTGGCTGCAGGACGGCACTCCGGTCGAGGCCGACCTCGCGATGGCGGTGGAGAAGCTCGCCCGGGCCGAGGACGGCTGGGGGCTGGCGCTGGACTCGTTGCGAGCCGACGACGACTTCACCGAGGACGCCGCCCAGCTCGGTCGGTCTCTGGCCGAGATCCACGCGGCGCTCCGCGAGGCCTTCCCCACGGCCGAGGTCGACGGGACCGCCACCGAGGCGATGATGAACGCTCGCCTCACCGCCGCCGCCCTGGTCGCCCCCGCCCTGAACGACCTCACGCCGGGGCTGCAGTCCGCCTTCGCCAAGCTGGGCGACGGCCGGCTCGCCACCCAGCGGGTGCACGGGGACTTCCACCTCGGGCAGACCCTGAAGACGCCGCAGGGCTGGAAGATCATCGACTTCGAGGGTGAGCCGGCCAAGACGATGGCCGAGCGCCTCGCGCCGGACTCGCCCTGGCGGGACGTGGCGGGGATGCTCCGCTCGTTCGACTACGCCGCGGCCACCGTGCCGGGTCCGCACGCCGCCCGCTGGCTCGCCCGCGCCAACGAGGCCTTCCTGACCGCGTACGCTGACGGGCCACTGAGCGCGTCACAGCTCGCGATCCTGCAGGCCTACATCGCCGACAAGGCGGTGTACGAGCTCGTCTACGAAGTACGCAACCGTCCCGACTGGACCGCGATCCCCCTGGGTGCGATCCGCACCCTTGCTGAGCAGAAGAGCAACGAAGGAGAACCCGATGGCATTCGACCCCGGCGGTGAGCTGACCGGATGGGACCTGACTGGTTTCCACGAAGGTCACGACACCGAGGCCTGGCGGCGACTCGGCGCCCACGAGATCACCGTCACCGACAGCGAGCGGGGTCAGATCGCCGGCACGCGCTTCGCGGTGTGGGCACCGAACGCCCAGGCCGTCCGCCTCGTCGGGGACTTCAACTACTGGAACGGCGACTCCTCCCCGATGCACCTGGTGCCGGGATCCGGCGTCTGGTCGCTGTTCGTCGAGGGCGTCGGCACCGGCACCCTCTACAAGTTCGAGGTGCTCGGCGCGGACGGGGTGTGGCGGCTCAAGGCCGACCCGTTCGCCCAGTTCTGTGAGGCTCCGCCCCACAACGCCTCCATCGTCTACGAGTCCCAGTACGCCTGGAACGACGACGAGTGGCTGTGGTACCGCGGACAGAAGAAGCAGTTCGAGGAGCCCGTCAGCGTCTACGAGCTGCATCTCGGGTCCTGGCGCAAGGGACTGACCTACGTCGAGCTGGCCCGGCAGCTCGTGGAGTACGTGACGTGGCAGGGTTTCACCCACGTCGAGCTGATGCCCGTCGCCGAGCACCCGTACGACGGCTCCTGGGGCTATCACGTCACCGGCTACTACGCCCCGATCTCCCGGTTCGGCTCCCCCGACGAGTTCCGCTACCTGGTGGACGAGCTCCACAAGGCCGGCGTCGGGGTGATCGTGGACTGGGTCCCCGGCCACTTCGCCACCGATCCCTGGGCCCTCCAACGCTTCGACGGCACCGCGCTGTACGAGCACGAGGACCCACGCCTGGGCTGGCACCCCGACTGGGGTTCCTACATCTTCAACTTCGGTCGCAACGAGGTGAAGTCGTTCCTGATCTCCAACGCCTTCTACTGGCTGGAGGAGTTCCACATCGACGGGCTGCGGATCGACGCGGTGGCCTCGATGCTCTACCTGGACTACTCCCGCGAGGCGGGTCAGTGGGTGCCGAACATCTACGGCGGCAACGAGAACCTCGAGGCCGTCGAGCTGCTGCAGCGGGTCAACGAACACAACTACCGCCGCAAGCCCGGCATCATGATGATCGCCGAGGAGTCGACGTCCTGGCCCGGGGTGACCCGCTCGATCGACAACGGCGGGCCTCGGCTTCGGCTTCAAGTGGAACATGGGCTGGATGAACGACTCGCTGCGGTACCTGGGCCGCGAGCCGATCTACCGGCAGTACCACCATCACGAGATGACGTTCGCCATGGCGTACGCGTACTCGGAGAACTTCGTGCTGCCGATCAGCCATGACGAGGTCGTGCACGGCAAGGGCTCGATGTTCGAGCGCGTGCCGCAGGACGAGTGGCGCAAGTTCGGCACCCTGCGGGCGTTCTACGCGTTCATGTGGGCCCACCCGGGCAAGAAGCTGCTGTTCATGGGCACCGAGTTCGGCCAGCGCCGCGAGTTCTCCGAGTCCCGCAGCATCGACTGGGACCAGAGCGCGCACTGGGGTCACCGCGGCGTCCAGCGGCTGGTCAAGGACCTGAACGCCACGTACATCGTCGCACCCCGCCCTCTACAAGCTGGACAACGATCCGGCCGGGTTCCGCTGGATCAACGCCGACGACGGTGGTGGCAACGTCTTCTCGTGGGTCCGTTTCGACGGGGAGGGGCAGATGATCGCGTGCATCACGAACTTCTCCTCGGAGTCGCGACCGGACTACCGGGTCGGGCTGCCGGCCGAGGGTGCCTGGCAGGAGATCTTGAACACCGACGCCGACGTCTACGACGGCACGGGCAGCATCGGCAACCTCGGTGAGGTGATCGCGCAACCCGTGCCCTCCAACGGTTTCGAGGCCTCGGCCAGTGTGACCATCCCGCCGCTGGGCGCGGTGTGGCTGCTGCACCAGGCCGCGCCGACCGAGGAGTCGGACGACCCGGAGAAGGAGACGGCCGGGACGCTGGCGGCGGCGAAGCAGGCGTCACCACGCCCGACCAAGCGGGTGGCCCAGGTCGTCGGGGTGCCGGAGGACGAGCCGGCCGCGGCGCCGGCGAAGAAGGCGCCCAGCGAAGAAGGCCCCGGCGACGAAGGCGGCGGCCACGAAGGCGCCTGCCAAGAAGGCGCCCGGCGAAGAAGACGCGCCGCGAAGAAGGCAGCGGCGGCGGTCGAGGAGACGGTGGAGAGGGCGGCCGCTGCCGTCGAGGAGACCGTGGAGAAGGCGGCGGCGGCGGTCAAGAAGGCGGCCGGCAAGAAGGCGCCGGCCAAGAAGGCCGCGGCCAAGAAGGCGGCCGCGAAGAAGGCGACTCCCCCACCGGAGTCGTGAACGACGCGGTCCGGCTGACGATCGGCGATCACGGCATCGCCGATCTCAGCTGGCAACCCGGGCTGGAGGCCGACCGGCTCCAGCAGGCCGTCACGGCTCTGGCCGAGGAGGCGTTGGGGTCCGGGCTGCGGCGGATCGAGGTCGCCGTACCCGCCGGCGACCGCTGGGCTCGCCGCGCGGTGCTGCGGTCGGGGTTCCGGCTGGAGGGGATCCGACGGTCGGTGGTGCCGTTGTCCGACGGGACGTACGAGGATCTGGTGCTCTTCGCCCGGCTGGCGGCCGACGTGGTCGGTGGTCCGCACGGCTTCTCCGGGGTGATGAACACCGTGCTGCCGCGGAAGCGCCTGATCGCGCACGTGCTGATGCGTGACGCCGAGGGGCGGATCCTGTTGTGCGACACCGCGTTCAAGAGCGACTGGGAGCTGCCGGGCGGGATCGTCGAGCCGGGCGAGGCCCCCCGCGACGGGGCCATCCGGGAGGTGCGCGAGGAGCTCGGTCTCGATCTCACGGTGGGCCGCCTGCTGGTGGCGGACTGGCTGCCGCCGTACCTGGGCTGGGAGGACGCGCTGGAGCTGATCTTCGACGGCGGCCTGGTCACCGAGGACGATCTGGCCTCGTTCTCCCTGCAGGAGAACGAGATCACCTCGGTGTCCCTGCTCACCCTCGACCAGGCGGCCGAGGTGGTGACGCCGCTGTCCCACCGCCGGCTGAGCGTGGCGGTGGGACAGTCGGACGGGGAGACCGCCTACCTGCAGGACGGTCGCCGGGTCGGGCACGAAGGACGACGATGACGACGGACGACCGCCCGCTGGTGATCTTGCAGCCGGCACCACAGCGCCCCGAGCGGATCTTCACCGCGGCCGCGCGGGAGGACCTGGAGGGCTCCTTCCGCGTCGTGGACCTGTCCGATGATCACGATCCGGGCACCTTCGACGCGGTGCTGCCGGAGGCCTTCGCGATCATCGGCCAACCGGATCTGCCGGCCGAACGGCTGGCCCGGGCGACCGCCCTGCGGGCGATCTGCAACGTCGAGGGCAACTTCTTCCCCAACGTGGACTACCCCGGTGCCTTCGCGCGGGGTATCCAGGTGCTGGGCTGCGGTCCGGCGTACGCCCAGGCCGTCGCCGAGTACGCCCTCGGTCTCGCCCTCGACGTGGCCCGCGGGATCAGCCGGGAGGACCGCGCGTTCCGGACCGGCACCGAGCGCTACGTCAGCGACGGGAACGCCGACGCCATCCTGCTGCGCGGGGCCGGCGTCGGTCTGATCGGGTACGGCAATCTCGGCCGCGCCCTGCGTCCGCTGCTGCAGGCGTTCGACGTCGAGCTCCGGGTGCACGACCCCTGGCTGCCCGACCGGGCGCTGCGCGCGTGGGGTCTGGTGCCGGCGACGCTGGACGAGGTCCTGCAGCGGAGCCAGTTCGTGTTCGTGCTGGCCACCGTGACCGCCGACAGCGAGCACCTGCTGGGGGCCGACGAGCTGGCTCGGCTCCCGGACGGGGCCCGGCTCATCCTGGTCAGCCGGGCCGCCGTGGTCGACTACGACGCCCTGTGGGCCGAGCTGGCGTCGGGCCGGATCCTCGCCGGGGTGGACGTCTGGCCGCTGGAGCCGGTGCCGGCCGACGACCCGTACCGGCGCCTGGAGGGTCTGGTGTTCTCCGGTCACCGGGCCGGCGGCATCCCCCAGGCGTTCCAGCAGATCGGCGAGATGGTGGTCGACGACCTGCGCCAGATCGCCTGCGGGCTACCCCCCGTGCGGATGCAGGTCGCCGCCCCGGAGCTGGTCGGCCGCTACCGCAACCGCCCCGTCACCTAGGTCAGGCACCGACCGGCACTACGCTCCGAGCGCATGGACACCCTGCGCTCGATCGGTCTGTTCGTACTCGCCGCCCTGGCTGAGATCGGCGGCGCCTGGCTGGTCTGGCAGGGGGTCCGCGAGCACCGCGGCTGGATCTGGGTCGGCGCGGGGGTGATCGCCCTCGGCCTGTACGGCTTCGTAGCCACCCTGCAGCCGGACGCGAACTTCGGCCGCATCCTGGCCGCGTACGGCGGTGTCTTCGTGGCCGGCTCGCTGCTCTGGGGGATGGTGGTCGACGGCTTCCGTCCCGACCGGTGGGATGTCGCCGGTGCTTTCGTGTGCCTGGTGGGTGTGGCCCTGATCATGTACGCCCCGCGCGCCGCCGCCTGATCTGCGCGCCCACTGGCATCGCCCCCTCAGCTCGACGAAGCCACTCGAGGGTCAGCCGGCTGGGCCGGGCGAGCGACGAGCTTCCCGGCCAGGTCGGCGACGGGGACGACTCCGCCGCGACCACGAGCGTAGAGTCCGTCGTAGGCGGAGACGGCGCCCCACTGGCCCATGTAGCGCGACCATGTGTCCGCCCACTCAGCCAGGGGGGCGAGCTCGAGGAGGCCGTGCAGCTCGCGCAGTCGGTTCACGTGGACCTGGTGGTAGATGTTCACCCGCTGACCACCGATCTGCTTGGCGAAGTTCGTCGGGTACGCCACCAGTTCGGCCACATCCCACGGGAGACCGACGTCCAGCCGCGACGTCCCCTCGGGACACTCCAGCTTCCCGATCGTCACCCACGAGCGATCCACGGACTGGGCAGTCAGCGGGTCATACTGACCCCGCTGCAGCTGCACCTCGACCACACACGCCGGACCGGTGATCTCACCGCTGACCCGGTTCGGCTGCGGGTAGGACGCCCGTGACATGACCAGGTTGAGCCGGAGCTGGTTGTCGTACACCAGGAAGTCGCCCTGGCCGTCGGCGGACTTCACGTCGGAACCGACCACATGGGTCTGCCAGCGGGCTCCGTCGACCTTGGTGATCTCGACATCGGGCTCGCCCGGGATGGTGTGTCGCAGCGACCCCACGCTCACCCGGGCGCCGTCGAGCCGCCGGAACACCAGACGGGCGTAGACGAAGCCGGTGAGGCCGTACCTGCTGGTGCACAACTGGGGGACGTCGTATTGTGGCAACCGTGCGACGATCGCCGCGGCGCTGGCGCGGACCAGCTCGCGCGCCTGGTCCGACTCGGACTGG
The DNA here is from genome assembly GCA_963759915.1 of uncultured Actinomycetota bacterium. GTDB lineage: Bacteria > Actinomycetota > Actinomycetes > Propionibacteriales > Propionibacteriaceae > Microlunatus. The sequence goes on from CAVXBJ010000041.1 coordinate 72,118, forward strand.
ACCGCATAGTCCTCGATCGCGCAGAGCGTGGAGAGCCAACCGTTCAGGATGTAGCTGTTGGGTGTCTGAGGCAGCTCGGCCACACACGGTCCTTGGGCACCGTCGGTCAGCACACCGCCCCGTGAGGCATCGATCAGCAGGGACGCGAACACCCGCCGGGCGGCGTCGGCCAGTCGCTTGTCGTCGAGAGCGGCGGAGGCCCGGATGAGCTGCGCGGCGTAGTGAGCCTGCGTGAGCCCGGAGTAGCGGCGCTCGGTCGACCGGGCGTTGTCGGGATCTTCGTCGTACCAGAACACCAGGGCGTCGTCGAACGGCTCCATCCTCGACACCGCTGCCTCCGCCACCCGGGCGAGCGCAGCCCGGACGTCGTCGTCGGGGCGACGTTCGTACTGGGAGAGGTAGTCCATGAGCGCGTACGCCCCGTAGACCGGGTGCGCCCAGACCCCGTCGTCGCCCCGGCGCCCCGGATAGCCGTCCGGTAGCCACTCCAGCCGGTAGTGGTCGAGGTTCTTGCTGAGGTTCCCCAGCAGCGGAGGCATGGTGGCGATGGTCATCGAGATCCTTCAGGATCGACAGCGGCCCCGAGTATCTCGGCGAGCATACGTGGACGGGTCAGTGAGACCACAACAGGGCCGAGATGACGGCCTCAGCCGCCTGACCGGGCCGGATCGTCGGCGTTGTCGGGTCCGTGCGCGGTGCCATGACGCGACCTACCCACACGCTGCGCTCGCTCTCCCACGGGGGCCAGCTTCACGAACTGCCGTCGCGCCCCGACGAGGCTGATGATCTTCATGGGTACTCACCTTTGTACGAGCTGCTGGACGGTGCGGACGAATCGGTCGTACTCCTCGACCTGAGCCGGGCGCCCGGCGACCCAGGCGCGAGAGGCCGCCCGGTGCACGTCGATCGTCGCCGGATTCTGCGACCAGCCCTGGAGCACTGCGGCGGCCTGTCGGGAAGACTCGGCCACCACGCCGGCACCAGTGCTCGACAGCAGCGCGGCCGGCCGCGGCAGCGGTGACGAGAGCACCGCGAGTCCGCAGGAGAGATACTCCAGCATCTTGGTCGGCATCGCGGCGGAGAAGGCCGGCGTGGCCGTGAGCAGACTCAGTCCAGCCCACGCTCCCCGCGCCAGCTCCCACGCCTCGCGCGGCGGTCGACGTCCGTGGAAGCGCACGCGGCCGCGCGCCGGTGAGGTGCGCCGCCAGGCGGCCAACCAGTCCCGGTCGTCGGCGGCCACCGGACCGACGATGTCCAGAGTCCAGTCGGGACACATCTCAGTGGTCTCGAGCATCGTCTGCAGGCCACGGCTGGACCGTACGTCTCCGACGTAGATCGCCCTCGGTCGGGCCTCCCGCTCAGAAGGCTCGGGGAGCATCTCGATCAGGGGCGCGTTGGGGACCACCAGTCGGTGTCGCGCACGGTGTGGCGGCACGTGATCGTCTGCCACGACCGTCAGGTCGGTAGCCCGGGCGGCGAGCCGAGAGAGCCTGGCCACCGCTCTCGCGAGCACCCCGTCGGGCCCTCGGGCCCAGCGACGATCGCGCAGCGCCAGCAGGTAGTCCTCGTGGACGTCGGCGATCACCCAGCGTGTGGGGGCGCCGTGCGCTCGGTCCCACCGACCCAGGACCTTGCGGACGAGCGCGGGAAGCACCAGGTCGGGGTCCAGCACCATCAGCACCCGCCCATGCGTCCGCCAAGGCACCACAGCCGACACCAGCGCGCGTTGCGGCAGCGACATCCGAGGCAGCACGCGCACCGAGCTGCCCTCTGGTCCCGACTGCACCTGACCGAGACCAACCACCTCCAACGTCAGACCCGCCCGGACCAGCACCGCCACCAGGCGGTGCAGTCGGGCGTCGGCGACGTCGTGGGCGGTGGTGACGATGCTGAGATCCACCGATGGATGTGCCTTCACCGCGCGATCCGTCGGTAGACGTCGACCAGGCGCCGGCGGTCGACCTCCCAACTGAGGGCCTCGGCCGCGCGGTCCACCGCGAGCCGCAGCCGGTCGTAGTTCTCCACCGCCTGCTGCAGCGCTACGCCGAGCGAGGCGACGTCTCCCGGTCGATAGAGGGTGCCGATCCCTCGGGACCGCACCACGGCGGCGAGCGCGCCGACGTCCGCCGCGACCAGGGGCACACCGGCGGCGACGGCCTGGAACAGCTTGTTCGGTAGCGCCACCCGGTGGTTGTCGCACGTGTCGCTGAGAGGCACGAGGACCAAACCGGCCCGACGCATCGTCGCCGTCACCTCCGCGGGCTCCTGCGCCGGTGTGACGGAGCACGCACCGACGTCGAAACCGCGCAGCCACCCCGGGGCGGCCGGGCCCTGGAGCCAGATCGGCACCGGAGTCCGTCGGCTGGCCGCGGCGACGGTCTCGAGGTCTCGCCCCGGACCCAGGCGACCCGCGTAGACGGCCGCGTGCGGCCGTGGGGGATCGTTGCTCGCGTCGACGGCGATCGGGTCGAAGGTGTTGCGCACCACCTCGACGCCACCCCACCCGAAGTCGCGGACCAGGCGGTCGGCCAGGTCCTCCCCGATCGTGATGACCGCCGCGGCATCGGATCCGAGACGGCGCTCACGCCGACGGTCTCGTCCGGTCTGCAGCGGGGTGGGACGGCCTACCCGGAATCGTCGCGACCACAGCTCGTGGGTGTCGTACACCAGTGGCACCTCGCGGGCCCGGGCGAGCGCGTGCCCAAGGTCGAGAGTGGTGAAGTCATGTGCGTGGACGATGTCGAACGACAGGTTCTCGGCGACGGCGAGGGCATCGGCCCGCCATTGGCTCCAGGCCAGTCGCCGGTGCTCGGGCAAGGCCAGCCACCGCAGGGCGGCCGCGACCGCCCGCCCCGGGTGCGGGCCTGCGAGGTCACCGTCGTGTCGTCGCAAACCCGTGCCGCGCGCCACGGACACGATGTCGACGCCGGCGGGTCTGACGCCGGCCGGAACGTCCTGGCCGATGACCGTGACGTGGAAGCCGGCCGCTGTGAGCGCGCTGGCCTCGCGGAGGATGCGGACATCGCCGAGCACGGATGAGATCGCCAGCATCAGCACCGCGGTGCGCGACGGACGCCGGGGAGCCGCCGACCGGGCCGCCTGCTCGGGTCCAGTCATGGGCATGGAAGAGACCCTAGCCAGACCACCGTTATCTCGATCGTCCGGCATCCGAATGAGGCGAGCCGCCGGGGGACGGGGCCGGCTGCTAGGCTCACGCAGGGCCCACACCAGTCGTGGGGTCGGGGGTTCGTTCGTCGATCTGACAGGTGTCCGTTGAGCGTCGACGCCGCTCCCCCGAGCGCAGCCCCCCGCGCGGTGTACGTGACCATGAAGTCGCAGCTCCGCGGCCGGATCCGCCGCAACCTGACGACCCTGCTGGAGCTCGGCGCCGACGTCACCGTCCTCACGGTCCCCTCTCGCAACGATCTTTTCGTCGGCCTGGAGCACCCGCGGCTGCGTGCGGAGTACCTGCCGGCGCCATCGATCTACATGAAGCTGGCGGAAGCCACATCGAGCGCGGCGCGAATACGGCGCCGGGACCGTCGCGAGCAACGACGCACGATGCGGCCGGCCGGACCGGTCGTCCGCACCCTCGCCGGCGGGTTCCTGCTGCTGCGCCGGGTTCTGCTCGTGGTTCTCGCCGCGACCGGCATCGTGGTGGCGACTCTGCGCCGGTTGCTGCGCCGCAGCTGGCGCGCGCTGTGGCCCCCGGTTCGGGCGTTGGGCTGGACGACAGCGCGCGCTGTGGTCCGCAGGCGCCGTGCGGCTCGCCGCAGCTGGGAACGTCGAGTCGAGGCCCCCGTACGACACCTGTTGGCGACGACGCTGCGGCGGATGGGCCAGACGTCCGGCCTGGACCACCCGGGCTGGCAGCGCAGTCGTGAAGCCCGAGCGCTGCGCGCCCGCCGCCGCCGGCACCGCCGTCGAACGAACCGAGGTCGGGCGCGCCTGCGGCTGCGCCGGCACCTCACCCGGCGGCTGGCTCGCGGTCGAGCGGCCATCGCGGGGTGGGTGGTGGCCGAGCTCAAGAAGAGGCTCCGACCCTGGCACCGGGTGAACCGGTTCCTGGCCTTCTGGGAGGAGTCCGCCGAACGGACGGTCGCCCTGCGTCCCGATCTGGTCGCCAGCTCCGACCTGCCCGGGCTCGTGGGCGCGGGACGGGCGGCTCGAGAGCTCGGCGTCGGCCACTTCCACGACTGCCACGAGCTCTATCTCGAGAGCTCCTCCTTCCGTCCGTCGGAGCGGGCGGCGTTGCAGCCTTTCGAGCGGCGCTGGTTGCGCGCCGCAACCGCTGCGATCGCGGTCAACCAGAGCATCGCGGTGGAGTACGAACGCCGCTACGGCCGGAAGCCGAGGGTGGTCCGCAACTGCGTGCCGCGCGTTGCGGAGGACCTCCGTCCCTCCGACATCCGGGGGGTGCTCGGTCTGGATCCCACCGCGCGCGTCGTGCTCTACCAAGGCGGGTTCGCGGCCGGTCGCGGCCTGGAGCTCTGTGTGGAGGCAGCGGCGCTGCTTCCTGTTGGGGTGCACCTGGTGATGCTGGGCTACGGCCCGCTGCGGGACGACCTGATGAGGCGTGCGCGCGAATGGTCGGTGTCGGACCGGGTGCATCTGCTGGACGCCGTGCCGCCAGACGAGCTCGGTGCGTGGACGGCGGCCGCCGACGTCGGTCTGATGCCGTATCAGCCGGTATCGCACAACAACAGGTTGGCGCTACCCAACAAGGTCTTCGAGTACACCGCCGTCGGGGTGCCGGTGGTCACCTCAGACCTCCCCGAGCTGCGGCGCATCGCGGTCGATGCGGGCTGCGGCGCGGTCTACGACCCGTTCGACCCGGCGTCACTGGCCAAGGCGATCGACGAGGTGCTCGAGCCGACCCGGCACGAGGCGCATCGGGCCGCGGCGCGCCGTTTCGGTCGCGAGAACGCTTGGGAGAACGAACGCGAGATCCTCCTGGCCGAGTTCGCCCGCCTGTGTCCGGCGCTGGCTGCTGATCGCGACATCAATGCCCCCGACACCGCCGTCGGTGTGCTCGAGTGATCCGGTGGTCATCGGCATGGGCGGCGGCCGCGGTGTCCGTTGTGGTGCTGGCGCTCATCGCCGGCTGCTCGCCGCAGGAGCCGGCGGCTCCGGCACCGGCTCCTCGATCGACGACGTCGGACTCTGTTCCCGGGCGACCCGAGGTGGCGGCTCCACCCCGCATCAGCAGCAGCGAGCACCGGGGCGAGCTGATCGTGGATCTGCCCGTCCGGCCGAGCGCCACATCGGCCGGCAAGCGGGTGCTCTTCTCCGAGCGTCTCGACCTGCACGAACAGCAGGTGCTGCTCGCCACCGCCGAGTTTCAGGTCACCAACCAGATCGACAAGAACGTCCTCGTCGCCTCACAACTCATCCTCGGAAAGCGCCCGGACAGCATCACCGGAGTCCCGGTCACCCCGGCCAACGGCCAGAACGTGACCCCGGCGATGCACCATGGACAGCAGACCAAGGTGGGTAGCATCCTGGTCGAGCCCGCTGACAGCGGCGTGCGCTACCTCAACCTGGTGGTGTGGGCGGCCATGACGACATCGCAACCCGGCGACCAGATCCGCATAGACCGGGGCTACGGCAGACTGACCGCCGTGCTTTGGTGACCCCGGGGCCACGCAGACCGCTCGCGCACCGACCGTGGCGCCCTCGGCGATGGGATCGGGTCGGTGTCACCACCCCACCCGGCTCAGTTCCCGTCCCTGGTCAGGGCACGCGGTGCCCGGCGGCCCGGAACAGCTCGTACCACTCCGCCCGGGTCAGCGGGACATCCGAGCCCTGCGCGGCCGCGGTGACCCGCTCGGGCGTCGTGGTGCCGAGCACGACCTGCATCTGGGCGGGGTGACGGGTGATCCAGGCGGTCGCGATCGCGATCGCCGGCACGTCGTACTGGGCCGCCAGCCGGTCGATGACCGCGTTCAGCTCGGGGTAGTCCGGTGAGCCGAGGAAGACGCCGTTGAAGAAGCCCGCCTGGAACGGCGACCACGCCTGGATGGTGATGTCGTGCAGGCGGCAGTAGTCGACGATGCCGCCGCCGTCCAACGTCACCGACTGGTCGAGGTCCAGCATGTTCGCCGCGACGCCCTGGGCGACGATCGGCGCGTGCGTGATCGACAGCTGGAGCTGGTTGGCCACGAGCGGCTGGTCGACCGACTTCTTGAGCAGCTCGATCTGGCGCGGGGTCTGGTTCGACACCCCGAAGGCGCGCACCTTGCCGGCCGCCTCGAGCTCGTCGAAGGCCCGGGCCACCTCGTCCGGCTCCACCAGGGCATCCGGGCGGTGCAGGAGCAGGATGTCGATGTAGTCGGTCTGCAGCGCCCGCAGCGACCCCTCCACCGAGCTGATCAGGTGCTCGTAGGAGAAGTCGAAGTACGGACCGTCGGCGACGATGCCGGCCTTGGTCTGCAGGGTGACCTGCTCGCGCTCGGCCGCGGACAGCTGCATCGCCTCGGCGAAGCGGCGCTCGCAGCCGTGGTCGCCGCCGTAGACGTCGGCGTGGTCGAAGAAGTCGATGCCGGCGTCACGCGCCGCACCGACCAGGGTGCGGACGGCGTCGTCGTCGAGCTCGGCAATCCGCATCAGGCCGAGGACGACGTTGGGCACCTGCGTGTCGGTGGTGCCGAGGGGGACGGATCTCATGAGCGCTCCTGGCTGGTGGCGGCCGAAGCGACGGCGTCGGCCAGAGCCGCGAGATCGCTGTCGGTGAGGTCGAGGTCCGCCGCGCGGGCGGAGTCGGTGATGCTGGCCGGCCGCGACGACCCCGGGATCGGGACGACGACCGAGGAGAGGGCGAGCTCCCAGGCGAGGATGACCTGCTGCAGGCTCACGCCGCGCTCGTCGGCGAGCCGCTGGAAGGCCGGGTGGCTCTCCCCGACCGACGCGGTGCGACCGATGCCGCCCAGCGGCGACCAGGGCAGGAACGCGATGCCGAGCTCGGCGCAGTGGTCGAGCTCAGCCCGGCTGGACGGGAAGGTCGGCGAGAACTGGTTCTGCACCGACGCGAGCCGGCCACCGAGGATCTCGTTGGCCAGGTCGATCTGCTCGACGGTCGCGTTGGAGATCCCGGCCAGCTGGATCGCGCCCTCGTCGAGCAGGTCGCGCAGCGCGCCCACGGAGTCGGCGTACGGAACCTTCGGGTCCGGCCGGTGGAACTGGTACAGGCCGATCGCGTCCACGCCGAGTCGCTGCGCCGACGCCTTGGCCGCGGCCCGGAGGTGCTCGGGGCTCCCGTCGAGGGTCCACGACCCGTCACCGGGACGGAGGTGGCCACCCTTGGTGGCGACCAGCACGTCGGAGGTGTCGGAACCGTACGACCGCAGCGCGTCGGCGATCAGGGACTCGTTGTGACCCACCTCGTGCGCGTCGCGGTGGTAGGCGTCCGCGGTGTCGATCAGGGTCACCCCGGCATCGAGGGCGGCGTGGATGGTGGCGACGGACCGTTCGGTCTCGGGCCGGCCTTCGATGGACATCGGCATGCCGCCGAGGCCGATGGCGGAGACCGAACGTGGGCCGATCTGACGTTGCTGCACAGAGATCCCTTCGTGGAGTCAGTGGTTTCCCCCTACGGTAGGCATGACGCACACTAGAAATCCAACAACTGAGTTCGATGGCTTTCAGAAGGAACTGAGTAGATGGATTTCCGCCAGATGCAGTACCTCGTCACCCTCGCCGACGAGGAGCAGTTCACCCGGGCCGCTTCGGTTGCGGCGTGTCGCAGTCCGGCCTGTCCGCCGCCATCCGGGCCCTCGAGGACGAGCTCGGCACATCGCTGTTCGACCGGACGACGCGGCGGGTCGAACCGACACCGGCGGGACTCGCCCTGCTCCCCCACGCCCGCACCATGCTCGCCCAGGCAGCGGCGGCCCGCGACGCGGTGGTGCGGGCCACCCGCGAGCTGTCCGGCAGCCTCCGGGTCGGTTCGGAGCAGTGTCTCGGGATCGTCGACGTGGTGTCCCTGCTCGATCGGGTGCACCGCCGCTATCCCCTGGTGGATCTGGACTTCACCCAGGCGGGCTCGCACGAGCTGGTGCGCCTGGTCCGGGACGGACGACTCGATGTCGCCTTCATCGCGACCGAGGAGCACCTCGGCGCGGTCAGCCGGGTCGAGTTCGGCCGGCGACCGATGATCTTGCTGGCGGCCCCCGATCACCCGCTGGCCCGGGTCGACTCGCTCTCCTGGAACCACCTGACCGACGTGGACTTCGTCGACTTCCAGGAGTCCTGGGCGATCCGTTCCCTCAACGACAGCATGTGCCTCGACAACGGCGTCACCCGGCACGTGCGCTGCACGGTCAACGACGTCCACACCCTGCTCGACCTCGTCCACCGAGGTCTCGGCGCGGCCATCGTCCCCCAGCACGTGGGGGCGAAACCGCAGGCGGCCGGCCTGTCCGTGCTGGCGATGCCCCCCGGCGCTCCCGACTGGGTCGTCTCCGCGATCACGGGCGAGCCCTCGGCCACCACGTCACTGGTCCTCGACCTGCTCGATGTCGATCTGGCGCTGACCGCCTGAACTGCACGACGGCGCCGGCCGGATCGAGAAGGAGCGGACACACCTCACGGAGGGCGCTCCGGGTGTGTCTGCGCCTTCTCGATCAAGCCTGTGGATAGCGCTTCGCGCGTGACCCCGGGGTGCCAGGATCCGGCATGACGAGATCCGCCCACGAGCTCAGCACCTGCCGGGTCCCCGCCACCGTCGCGGAGTGGGCTCGTCGCGGCACTCCTCGCACCACGCTGGTCGGACCGCGGTTCTCCCGGACGGCGTACGGCTGGTACCGGCGGGCCGGATCGCCCACCTCCACGGCCCAACGCATCCTGGACGCTGCGGCCGGTCTCCCGGACGGCGCGCTGATCGCCGGGTGGGCTGCCGCGTACGTCCACGGCGTCGACCAGCTGGACGGCTTCGACGATCACACCGTCGCTCCCCTGCCGGTGCCGGTCCTGCTGCCGCCGGGCCAGCGGCGGCGTCCGACCGAGGGGGTGTCCTACCGTCAGAGCCGGCGGCCGGCCTTCCCCGAGGAGATCGAAGGCGTCGCGGTCACCAGTCTCGTCCGTGCTGCCGTCGACCTGGCGCTGCTGAGCCCCTCACTGACCGAGGCCGTGGTCGCCGTCGACGCGGTGCTGGGTTCGCGGCTCCTCGACCACCGGCGGCTGCAGCGCGTCGCCGCCGATCTGCTCCCCGCCGCGGCGTACGCCAGGCGCGTCAAGCTGCCGAGCTGGCTCGGGTCGGTGTACGGAGTCCGTGGGAGTCGCGGTTGCGGATGTTCGCCGTGACCGCGCTGGGGTGGCACGGCCTGCTGGTGAACCGAGCCGTCTTCGACGAACGGGGCCACCTCCTCGGCATCCCGGACCTGCTCGATGTCGACGCCGGGCTCGCTCTCGAGTACGACGGAGCCACCTGGCGGGCCGACCGGAGCGCGGGCCACCGGGATCGGCGTCAGCACCGGGAGGACAACGAACGGGAGGAACGTCTGGAGCGCGCCGGTCTGGTCGTGGTCCGGGTCGAGAAGTCCGATCTGACCAGCTACCGATCCCGGCTGGCCGAGCGCCTCGACGCTGCGCGCGTTGACGGTCTGCGGCGCGTGCGGTCACGTGATCGCTGGACGGTCCAGGAACCCGAGGGGTGGTTCGGGCAGTCGGCGTGATCGCCCCACGCGAGAAGGAATGCGCATCGAGAAGGAGCGGACACACCTCGGACGAGCCCTGTGAGGCCCGACTGCTCCTTCTCGACGACCGGCCTCAGAACAGGGCGGTCATCAGCGCACGACGAGCCTTGAGCACCCGCGGATCGGCGTTGCCCACGGTGTCGAAGAGCGCGAGGAGCCGGACCCGCACCTCATCGCGCTCGGTCCCCGTCCGTGCCTTGATCTGACCGATCAGCCGGTCGAAGGCCTCGTCGACCCGGCCGGTGGCCAGCTCCAGATCGGCAGCGGCCAGCTGATCGGCCACGGAGGCGTCGGGGGCGGCCGCCGCGGTCAGCACGGCCTGGGGATCGAGCGCCGACGCCCGCGCCAGCAGCCCGGCCTGGGCCTTGCCGGCCTTCGCCTCCGCGTCGGCGGGGTCGGCCTGCAGCAGCAGCTCGAACTCGGCCTCGGCGGCGGCGAAGTCGCCGCGCTCGAGAGCCGCGTCGGCCGCCGCGAACCGCGGGTCCGGACCGGCTTCCTCACCCTCGTCGTCCGCGCCCGCCGGCGCGCCACCGACCGGTTCGGCCCGGCCGACGATGCCGTTGCTGACCGCGGCCTTGAGGACCGACTCGACGGCCGCCACCACCTGGTCCCGGGGCACGACACCTTGGAACAGCGGGGCGAGCTGGCCACCGATCAGGGCGATCACGGTCGGCACGGCCTGCAGCTGCAGGGCCTGCACGATGCCGGGCGCCGCGTCCACGTTCAGCCGTCCGAGGAGGAACTTGCCGGCGTTCTCGGTGGCCACCGCGGCCAGGTCGTCGGACAGCTGCTGACCGGTCGCGACCCGGGGCGAGTAGAACTCCACGATCACCGGGTGCTGCATCGAGGCCCGGATCGCGGTGGCCTCGAAGGTCTCCTCGGTCAGCTCGACCACGTACGACCCGCTGCCGGGCCTGCCCCCGGGACGCCCGGCAGCGGCCGCGGGGGCGGGTGGCTGCTTGGCCTTCTGGGCGAGCTGGGAGAGGTCGACGGCGCCGTGGCGGCTGAAGCTGGACGTGCTCATGCCGTCCATCCTCCCAAGAGACCCTGTTCTGGCCAAAGAGAACCAGTTCTCTCCCGGGCGACCTGAGCAGTGGTGGTGCCGCCGAAGCGACAAGGCCGGTGTCGCCGGCGAAGACCACATGGGCAGAATGACCCCCATGGCTCATCCCCGCGCCGGCCAAACGGCCCTCCCCGAAGATCTGATCGACGTCGACGCCGTGCTGGGCGCCTACTACGACCTCGTGCCCGACCCGAGCAACCCCGACCAGCAGGTCGTCTTCGGCACCTCCGGTCACCGAGGCTCCAGCCTGGACACCGCGTTCAACGAGAACCACATCGCCGCGACGACGCAGGCCATCGTGGAGTACCGCGCGGGTCAGGGCATCACCGGCCCCCTCTACATCGGCAAGGACACCCACGCGCTGTCCCTGCCGGCCTGGAAGACCGCCATCGAGGTGCTCGTGGCCAACGGCGTCACCGTGCTGACCGAGGCGGCGGAGGACTACACCCCGACGCCGGCGGTGTCCCGCGCCATCGTCGTGCACAACGCGACCAGGAGCAGCAGCGACCCCGAGGCCGACGGCATCGTGGTCACCCCGTCCCACAACCCGCCCCGCGACGGCGGCTTCAAGTACAACCCGCCGCACGGCGGACCGGCCGACTCCGACGCCACCTCCTGGATCGCGGGCCGGGCCAACGAGCTGCTGGCCGACATGTCCGGGGTCACCCGGACGCCGTACGAGCGCTCCGGCTCCGAGATCACCCGCTTCGACTACCTCGGCGCCTACTGCGAGGACCTGGTGAACGCGCTGAACCTGAGCGCCATCCGGGAGGCCGGCGTGCACATCGGCGCCGACCCGCTGGGCGGCGCCAGCGTCCAGTACTGGGGCTACATCGCCGAGCACCTCGGCATCGACCTGACCGTCATCAACCCCACCGTCGACCCGCAGTGGGCCTTCATGACCCTCGACACCGACGGCAAGATCCGGATGGACTGCTCCTCGCCGAACGCGATGGCCAGCCTGATCAAGAACAAGGACGCGTACGACATCTCCACCGGCAACGACGCCGACTCCGACCGGCACGGCATCGTCACCCCCGACTTCGGGCTGATGAACCCCAACGCCTACCTCGCGGTGGCGATCCAGTACCTCTACGCCCACCGGGACGGTTGGAACCCGAACGCCGGCATCGGCAAGACGCTGGTCTCCTCCTCGATGATCAACCGGGTCGCCGAGGACCTCGGCCGCACGCTGATCGAGGTGCCGGTCGGCTTCAAGTGGTTCGTGCCCGGATTGCGGACCGGCGACATCGGCTTCGGCGGCGAGGAGTCGGCGGGAGCGTCGTTCCTCACCCTGGCCGGCAAGACCTGGACCACCGACAAGGACGGCATCCTGCTCGCCCTGCTGGCCAGTGAGATCAAGGCCGTCACCGGCAAGTCCCCCAGCGAGCACTACGCGGAGCTGACGGCCAAGCACGGCGCACCCGCGTACGCCCGGGTGGACGCCCCGGCGAACCGCGAGCAGAAGGCCAAGCTGGCCAAGCTCGACCCGTCGGCCGTGACCGCCACGGAGCTGGCCGGTGAGCCCATCACAGCCAAGCTGACCAACGCCCCCGGCAACGGGGCCGCGATCGGCGGGCTGAAGGTGACCACCGAGTCGGCCTGGTTCGCGGCCCGCCCGTCCGGCACCGAGGACGTCTACAAGATCTACGCCGAGTCGTTCCGCGGTCCGGAGCACCTGGCGCAGGTCCAGGAGGCGGCCCGCGAGGTGGTCTCCGCCGCTCTCGCCTGACGGTCTGCGCAGAGGCCCCGATTGACAACGTTGTCGGGGCCTCTGTCAAGGCCTTGTGAGCGGCGCGACAACCAAGGTGACGGTTCCGGGTGTCCAACATGAACACTAGGTGAATCCGCCGTCCGGAAGCCTGCTCCGGTTGGCGTCGGAAGGTTCGGCGGCCTCACGATGAGAGCGTGACCGAAGCGTTGTTCATCCTGGTGGTGGTCGTCGTGACCGCCCTGGCCTTCGACTTCACCAACGGCTTCCATGACACCGGTAACGCAATGGCCACGTCCATCGCGACCGGTGCCCTGAAACCGAAGGTGGCCGTCGCTCTCTCCGCCGTCCTCAACCTGGTCGGCGCCTTCCTCTCCATCGAGGTGGCCCTGACCGTCACCAACAAGGTGGTGGCGATCCAGGACAGCAGCGGGGCGCCGATCGAGGGGTTGATGGGAGTGCCCATCCTCGTCATCGTGTTCGCCGGCCTCGTCGGCGGCATCCTGTGGAACCTCACCACCTGGCTGCTGGGCCTGCCGTCCTCCTCCTCCCACGCCTTGTTCGGCGGGATGATCGGCTCCGCGATCGCCGCCCTCGGGATCGGCGGCGTCAAGTGGGAGGGCGTGATCAGCTCGATCCTGCTGCCGGCCTTCTTCGCCCCGCTGGTCGCGGGTCTGGTGGCCGGGATCGGCACCTGGACCGTCTACAAGCTGGTCGCGAAGATCCCCGAGGCCCGTCGCGACGCCGGCTTCCGGTGGGGTCAGATCGGCTCGGCCTCGCTGGTCTCGCTGGCTCACGGGACCAACGACGCGCAGAAGACCATGGGCGTCATCACCTTGGCCCTGATCGCGTACGGCAGCTGGACCAGCACGGACTCCATCCCCCTCTGGGTGAAGGTGTGTTGCGCCGTGGCGATCGCCGCCGGCACCTGGATCGGTGGCTGGCGGGTGATCCGCACCCTGGGCAAGGGCCTGGTCGAGATCCACTCGCCGCAGGGCATGGCGGCGGAGACCGCGTCCGCCGCGATCATCCTGTCCTCCAGCCACCTGGGCATGGCCCTGTCCACCACCCACGTGGCCACCGGCTCGATCCTGGGTTCCGGCGTCGGCAAGCGCGGCGCCGAGGTCCGCTGGAGCGTCGCCGGCCGCATGGTCATCGCCTGGGTCATCACGCTGCCGGCCGCCGGGGTCGTGGGAGCCCTCTGCTGGTACCTGGCCAACGGCATCGGTGGCTCGCTGGGCGTCGCGGTGGTGTTCGGCATCCTCGTCGCCGCCGCCTCCTGGATGTTCTTCCGCTCCCGCCGGACCGCGATCAACGCCACGAACGTCAACGCCGAGTGGGAGGGTGGACTGGCCGTCAAGGACTCCGCCGACTCCCCCGAGCCCGTCGCCGTCGGTGGCGCGACCGAGAGGAACTGACCATGGAGATCCTGATCAAGGCCTTCAGTGCGCTGTGGCAGGTGCTCGCCGTCGGGCTGGTGCTCGGCGCCGGGATCCCCGCGCTGTTCTCGCTCGGCATGCGGTCGCTCGAGCGCGGCCGGGTCCTCGCCCCGGCAGGGGCGACGAACGCCAGCACCGACGGGACCGTGGCCGGTGCGGCCGGCAAGGCCGGTGCGGTCGTCTGCTTCGGTGTCTGCATCCTGGGAGTGCTGTTCGGCATCGTCGTGATCATCTTCGGCAAGCAGCTCTTCAGCTGAACCTGAGCACTAGAATCTGACGAATGCCACTGCCCGGGTTCCTCGGCTCCATCGTGAGCTGGTTGCGCGCCGGGTACCCCGAGGGGGTGCCCGAGAGTGACTACATCCCCCTGCTCGCCGTGCTCTCCCGGCGGCTCAGCAACGACGAGGTGCGCGCCGTCACGCACGAGCTGATCGAGTCCGGCGAGCTGCCGGTGGACAACATCGACATCGGCACCGTGATCACGCGGGTGACCGACGAGCTCCCCCGGGAGGCCGACGTCCAACGGGTGCGCGAGCGCCTCGCGGCCCACGGCTGGCCCCTCAGCGAGCCCCGCGCTCTGTAGTCGTCACTCGCTTCTCACTCCGCGCTGAGGGCCCTGTCTTCCTTCCTCGCTCGCAGAAGACGAAGCGTTGTCTGCTCGACTCCTCAGTGCAGACAACGCCGGCGCTCTGTTCGTGGCCGCTCGCGACGAGCTAGTGCTCCTCTTGTTCTTCGAACTTTGGCGATTGTCTTGAGTTTTCAGGCGGCGTTTCCCAGGCGGGCGTGGTCGATGTAGCTGTGGACGTGGCGGTCGATGAGTGCAGGGCGCGGCGGAGTTCGACGCGGGGCGGGTGGATGGTCGGCGGCGATCAGCGGTCGGAGGAGCCGGTCGTGGACCTTGGTGTAGAAGATCGCGACGCGTTGGCCGTCGGGGGTGAGGTGGTAGGTGTTGGTGTCGGGTCGTCGCGGTGGATCAGGCCGTTGTGCCGGAGCCGGGCGAGGTCGTAGCTCATCTGGTTGGCGGTGTAGGCGACGCCGAGCAGCTGGCTCACCTGGGCGCGGAGGCTCCGGTTGGTGAATCCGAGGGCGTTCAGACCTACACACAGGGCGCCGAGCAGGGCCATGACCCGAGGATCTCCGAACCGTAGTGCGGGCGACCTCCTGCCATCCTCGGTTGAGGGTGGACTGCGCGACCCGCTCAAAGGCTGGGCTCGCAAGGACACAGCCCTGCCCGACACGTTCAGTATCGAGCAGGCGGGCGTTGACCGCGCGGGCTTTGGTCTGGAGTTCGGTCAGGTGTTGCAGGCGGCGTTTGCAGCGCGAGGTCGTCGGGGGAGTTGATGACGGTCTCGATCCGCAGCGCCCGGCCGTCTTTGAGGTACTGCTTGATCCGGGAGTGCTTGTAGTCGGCGTTGACCGTGACCCCGATCGGTGTCGCGGGTGACGATCCGGGTCTTGTAGGCCGGCTCGGTCTTGGGCGGGCGGCCCCGGCGTCTCGGGTGGCCGGCGAAGATCAGCTCGACCTGATCGGGCCGGCCGATGTCGAGGTTGTCGGCGACCAGCGCCTCGAAGAACGCCCGGGCCCGGCGGGGCGCGTCGAACACGATCGTGCGGGAGGTCTCGATCTGCCGCATCGACAGCTCCCACCAGTACCCGGCGGCCCGGTCGGCGTCGGTCAGCGGCAGCGGCAGCACGCTCATCCAGCGTTCGAAGAACACCTCGATCGTGCCCGGGCCGAGCCGGTCGCAGATCGCCTGCAGCCTGGCCGGGTCCTCGCAGGTGGCGAACCCGTTGGACAGCTCGGTGAACCCGATCCCGGCCATGGCGGGCCTGCCGTTTGGCCCACTCGTGCCCGTTGACCCAGACCTTGACCGGATACGGGAAGTAGGCGCAGATCTTGATGAACGCCGGCCCGAAGTCGGCGTCCCACAGGTAGAAGTAGAAGCAGGTGACCCGCCGGTCGGCCTTGTGGAAGGTGAACCACACACCGCCTTGACCCGTGCTGCCGCTCGGTGGCGGCGAACACGTTCTGGTACTCCTGCGCGACCCCGATCGCGGCGACCCCGGCCGCCCGGTCGCGGCCTGCCGTGCCAGATAGGGGCGCATCACGTCGATCTTGCGGTCGCCCTTGGCGAACTGCACGACCGGGACGTGGTGGGCCGTCGCGAACGCCGGCACCGCCCGGCGGAACGGGGTGCCGATCTTCTCCATGATCGCCGGCGACGGGATCGGATAGCCCAGATGCCCGGTCATGAACGCCACCACCTGACCGCCGACCTGCAGGTTCGGCACGTAGCCGTTCAGATAGATCCGGTCCAGGCACTCCATATCCAGCCCGACATGACCCTCCAGCAGCTCGTTCACCGTCACCGGCTCAGCCATCACCCACAGCTGACCGCACCCAGCCCGCACCGGCCAGCCCCCGCCTCGGCGGTCAGAGGCGAAGCC
>CAVXBJ010000042.1:0-26525 GCA_963759915.1 uncultured Actinomycetota bacterium
GACGTACCGTCCCCGGGCCGGCGACGAGGCGGCGGGCTGGGCCGCCGCCGCGGCCGGTCTACCACGACATCATCGATCACTTCCCACCATCGGACCCAGGGTTGGCGCGAGGCAGAAGGCCGCCGGGACGTCTGGACCGAGGAGAACGACGTCACCTTCGGCGTCGAGCAGGAGAAGCGCCGGTTCCCGGTGGACCTCGTGCCGCGGGTCCTCAGCCCGCACGAGTGGGAGAGTCTGCGGGTCGGGCTGATCCAGCGGGCCCGGGCGATCGAGTCTTCCTGGAAGACGTGTACGGCGACCAGCGGGTCTGGCCGACGGGGTGCTGCCCATCGAGCGGGTGGTGGGCGCGCCGGGCTGGCGACCGGAGGCCACCCGGCTGCCCGCGGGACCGTGCGTGCGCCGATCATGGGCTTCGACCTCGTCCGTAACGAGTTCGGTGGTTGGCGGGTGCTCGAGGACAACGTCCGCAACCCGAGCGGGGCCGCGTACGCGATCGCGATCCGGGACTGATGGACTCGGTGCTCCCGGACCTTCCCCGACCCGCCGGGCTGCTGGCGACCCGCCGACGCCCTGCCGCGGATCTGCGCGACGCTGCTCGCCCACGCCGAGCCCGGCAACCGCACGCGGCGCTGCTCTCGACGGGTCCGCACGCTTCCGCCTGGTTCGAGCACCGCCTGCTGGCCGAACGCGCCGGGCTGCTGCTGGTCACCGCCGACGACCTGGAGGTGATCGACGGCCGGGTCCGTCACCGGAGCAGCGGCGAGGTGATCGGGCGCTCTACCTGCGGCTGGACGACGAGCTGGTGGATGTCGTCGACGCGGCCGGGCGGACGGTCGGCGCCGAGGTGTTCGACGTCGCGGCGGCCGGCGGCGTGGCCTGGCCAACGCGCCGGGCAACGGCGTGGCCGACGACAAGGCCATGTACTGCTACGTGCCGGAGCTGATCGCCTACTACCTCCAGGAACGGCCACTGCTGGAGTCGGTGCCGACCTACCGCACCAGTGACGAGACCGAGCGGCGGATCGTGCTCGAGCGGGTCGGCGAGCTGGTCACCAAGCCGGTGGACGGCCACGGCGGGCACGGTGTGCTGATCGGACCGGACGCCTCGGCGTCGGCTGTGGCGCACCGGCGGGCCGAGATCGCCGCCGACCCGGCGGGCTGGGTCGCGCAGGAGGTCGTCGCGCTGTCGTCGCACCCGACCTTCGACGAGGGCGTGCTGCAGCCCCGGCACGTGGATCTGCGCGCTTTCGTGTACCTTCGCGGAACGTCGCCGGACGACTGCGAGCTCGCTCCGCTGGGACTCACGCGCGTCGCCCCCGAGGGCAGCCTGGTCGTCAACTCGTCCCGAGGCGGCGGCGCGAAGGACACCTGGATCATCAACGACTGAGGGGGAAGCACCGTGTGCGGACTCGCCGGAGAGATCAGGTTCGACGGACGGACGGCGGACGTCGCCGCCTGCGAGCGGATGAACGTCTGCCAGGAGGCCCGCGGACCGGACGGCTCGGGCATCTGGGCCCGCGGCCCGGTCGCCCTGGGGCACCGTCGGCTGTCGATCATCGACCTCAGCGTCGCCGGCTCGCAGCCGATGGTGGATTCCCCGCTGGGGCTGAGCGTGGTCTTCAACGGCTGCATCTACAACTACCAGCAGCTGCGCTCCGAGCTGGAGGGCGCGGGGTTCCGCTTCTTCTCGACCTCCGACACCGAGGTGATCGGCAAGGCGTACGCGCACTGGGGTCTGTCCTGCGTCGAGCACTTCCTCGGCATGTTCGCGTTCGCGATCTACGAGCACGTCGGCGGCCGCCTCGTGCTGGGACGTGACCGGCTGGGCATCAAGCCGCTCTACCTCGACCACACCGCCGACCGGCTCCGGTTCGCCTCCAGCCTGCCCGCGCTGCTGGCCGCCGGTGGCGTGGACACCTCCGTCGACATGACGGCCCTGTCGTACTACATGACGTTCCACTCGGTCGTGCCCGCGCCGCGGACGATCCTGTCCGGGGTCACCAAGCTGCCGCCCGCGACCGTGCGGGTGATCGAGGCCGACGGCACCACCGGGAGCGACTGGCTCTACTGGGAGCCGGACTTCAGCCGCGACCCCGACAAGGCCGACTGGACCGACAAGGACTGGGAAGAGGCGCTGCTGGCCTCGCTGCGCACCGCCGTCGACCGCCGGATGGTGGCCGACGTGCCGGTCGGGGTGCTGCTGTCCGGCGGCATCGACTCCAGCCTGGTGGTGGCGCTGCTGGCCGAGGCCGGGCAGCACGACCTGAAGACCTTCAGCATCGGCTTCGAGTCCGCCGGTGGGGAGTCCGGGGACGAGTTCGAGTACTCCACCCTGGTGGCCGAGCGGTTCGAGACCGACCACCACCGGATCCCGATCCCGTCGGACCGGCTGCTGCCGGGCATCGACGCGGCGATCGGGGCGATGAGTGAGCCGATGGTCAGCCACGACTGCGTGGCGTTCTACCTGCTCAGCCAGGAGGTGTCCCGGCACGTCAAGGTGGTGCAGTCGGGGCAGGGCGCCGACGAGGTGCTGGGTGGGTACGACTGGTATCCCCCGCTGGCCTCGGTGCCGCGGGGCGACGCCGTCGAGGCGTACTCGTCGGTGTTCTTCGACCGGCGCTGGGCCGCGCTCGGCGAGGTGCTGAACCCGGAGTGGATGGCGTCGGTCGACGAGCCGACCGCCTTCATCACCGACCGGTTCGGACGGGTCGGGGCGGAGACCTCGGTGGACGCCGCGCTGCGCAACGACACCACGATCATGCTGGTCGACGACCCGGTGAAACGGGTCGACAACATGACGATGGCGGCCGGGCTCGAGGCCCGGGTGCCCTTCCTGGACCACGAGCTGGTCGAGCTCGCGGGGCGGATCCCGCCCGGGCTCAAGCTGTCCGACGGCGGCAAGGGCGTGCTGAAGCGGGCCGCGCGCGGGGTCGTACCCGACGAGGTGATCGACCGGACCAAGGGCTACTTCCCGGTTCCGGCCATCCGCCAGCTCGAGGGTCCCTACCTCGACCGGGTGCGGTCGGCGCTGACCGACACGGCGGCACGGGACCGCGGGCTGTTCAACCCCGCCCTGGTCGACCGGCTGCTCGCCGACCCGAACACCACGCGGACGACGCTGGGCTCCAACGCCCTGTGGCAGCTCGCGCTGCTGGAGATGTGGCTGCAACACCATGGGATCTGACACCGGGTTGCGGTCGGCGGCCGCGGATCTCGGTGCGGAGCTGGTGCAGGCGTGGGGCAGCTGGGGTCCCACGCTGAGCCCGCACGCCGAGCAGCTCGCCTTCCTGAGTGATCGGAACGGCAGCCCGCAGGTGTTCGTCTCCGACCTGCGGATGGACGGCAGCGTCGACCGACCCACCATGATCACGATCAGTGACGATCCGGTGGTGTCGGTCAACTGGTCCGCGGACGGGGCCTGGCTGGCCTGCGCGGTGGCCACCGACGGCGGTGTCCGGACCCAGGTGTGGGTGGTGCGGCCCGACGGCCGCGATGCCCGGCGGATCGCCGGCTCCGCCGACCAGCACGCCGAGCTCGGCCCGTGGACCCGGAGCGGCCACCGGGTCACGGTGATCATCCCGGACTACGCCGGCGACGGTCGCTCGCACTGCTTCCTGGCCGACCCGACGACCGGCGAGCTGCACCCGCTGGCCACCGGTGACCTGCTGGGTGTGCTCGATCTCTCGGTCGACGAGCACCTGGTGATCTTGAAGGACGGCCAACGGGGCAAGCAGTTCTGCGTGGTGGTGGACCGGATCGCCGACCTCGATCATCCGCTGCTCCCCTTCCCGGCCACCGGGTCGACGGAGGTCGCGATCATCCGTCCCGCGCCGCCCGGTGACGCCAGCCCCCTGGTCGCGTACGTGTGCACCGACGCGGGACTGCCGCGGCGGCAGCTGGTGGCGGTTCCGCTCGGCGCCGAGGGTTGGCGCGGGGTCTCGGGCGTGCTGGCCTCCCGTGACGACGCGGAGCTGGAGGGTCTGGACGCCGACGACGCCGGACGCCAGCTGCTGCTGGTCTGGAACGTCGCCGGCCGCAGCGAGCTGGAGCTGTTCGACACGGTCACCGGCGTCGGCCGACCCCTGCCGGGGATGCCGGGCGCCGTCGTGTCCGGGGCCCTGCTCAGCCGGGACGGCCGACGGGTGATCTTGAGTGTCGAGGGACCGCATCGGCCGAAGGAGCTGTGGTGCCTGAGCACCCGCACCCTGCGGTGGACCAGGGTCGGCGCCGTGCCGTTCACGGCCGCCCACGACCTCGTCGAACCGGAGCTCATCCGCTACGGTGCCCACGACGGGCTCGAGCTGTCCGGCTGGCTCTACCGGGTGCCCGGTCGCACCGAGCCCGGTCCCGCCATGCTGTCGCTGCACGGCGGACCCGAGGCCCAGGAACGACCGGTCTTCTCCCCGCAGCACCAGGCGATGGCGGCGGCCGGGATCGCGGTGCTGGCGCCCAACATCCGCGGTTCGTCCGGGTTCGGTCGGGCCTACGTCCACGCCGACGACGTGCACGGTCGGCGGGACGCGTTCGAGGACGTGATCACCAGTGCCGACGAGCTGGTCCGGCTCGGGATCGCCGACCCCAGCGCGATCGCGGTCACCGGCCGCTCGTACGGCGGCTACCTCACGCTGGCCTGCCTGACCTTCTATCCCGGCTACTTCGCTGCTGGCGTTGACATCTGCGGGATGTCCGACCTGCACACCTTCTACTCCGACACCGAGCCGTGGATCGCCGCCGCGGCGGTCAGCAAGTACGGTGATCCGGTCGCCGACGCGGCCCTGCTCGCGGCGATCTCGCCGCTGCACCGGGCGGAGAACATCCAGGTGCCGCTGCTCGTGGTGCACGGCGAGCTCGACACCAACGTGCCGATCGGCGAGGCGCACCAGATCGTGACCGCGCTTCGTGAGCTCGGTCGAGAAGTCGACTACCTGCAGCTCGACGGCGAGGGACACGAGTACCGGCGGACGGACTCCCGGATCCGGTTGATCACGGCCATGCTCGAGTTCCTGACGAGGACGCTGCAACCCGATCGTCAGTAGGCCCGCCCCTCGAATGCGGTGCCGTCGGCGCGGCAGTCGCCCGGCAACCGCCGTCCGCGGCTCCGTGGCGACTTCCGGCGAACCGCGCCACGCCGCGGCAACCGCCGTCCGTGGCTCCGTGGCGACTTCCGGCGAACCGCTGCAGCGGTCGACCTCCGCGAGGGCGTGCGATCAAGCGGCGGCGCTGTGGGTTCGGCGCCACTTCGCGAGGTGGGGCTGGACGAACAGCGGGGCTCCGGTGAGGAACAGCGGGCCCAGGGGCAGCAGAGGTGACAGGTACACCCACTCGGTCGGCTCGTCCTGGGTGGCCAGCACGACGGTCACCACGACGACCGACACGGTGAACGCGACCGCCACCCAGCGGTGCAGCCGTCGACCCACTTCTTCACGATCATGAAGCCTCCTCGTTCAATGGCTTCACGCTAGGGACAGACGGTCGGCAGGTGCTTCTCGATTCCTGACCGATGCCTCAGCCGACGAGGCGGGCCCGCAGTCTCTCCACCAGCACCCCGATGTCCCCCGTCGGGGCGTCCGGCCAGGGCTCGCCCCAGGCCAGGTCGGGTGGCGTGCCGATGTGGCGGACGAAGACGTGTTCGTGGAAGTGCTCGACATCTCTGCCCGAGACCATGGTGAAGACGTGCTCGACCGGCAGCTCGGCGGCCAGTGCCGCCGCGACCCTGCTCCGGATCCGACCGACCGCGGCGGCTTCGGCGTCGGTGAGCTGGTGCACGTACGGGACGTGGCGGGTCGTCTCGATGAACACGTAGCCCAGCGAACCGGTCGCACGATGCGTGACGACCACCAGGTCGTCGGCGTAGATCACCGGACAGACGAACGCCCCTTCACCCCGTTGCTTGGCGCAGAGCGGGCAGCCGTCCTCAGCCGCCATCGACGATCACCACGCGTCCGTGGTGCGGATCTCCAGCATCACGCAGCCCCCCTCGGTCCGGTAGGGGCCGTGCGGCATCCCCGGCCGGCGAGAGGCGTAGTCCCCCGGACCGAACGTCCGGCCCAGCGTGAGGTCGGTCAGATCACCCTCCAGCAGGTAGACCTCCTCGTGGAACTGGTGCCGGATCACGCCTCCGTCCGTGGTGTCATGACCGGCCGGCCAGCGCGTCTGGCGGGTCAGGGTGACCCCGTCCTCCCCCCGGCTGAGCACCCGCTGCTCGATCGGACCGTCTGCTTCCCACGGCACCTGCTCCACGGGAAAGAACTCGAGCTCGTCACGCATCGCGCACACTTCCTTCGATCAGCCGGGACTCCAGCACCGCGAGATCCCGTTCGGCGTACCGCCGATGCTCGCACTCCTCGCCCAGCACCACGTGCAGACACTGGCCCACCGTCGGATGCTCCTCGGGATACCCGGGCGCCGGCGACCGTCGACACGCCCGTTCGAGATCGCTGTCGTCGAGTCGGGCGACGATGCCGTCGACGTGCGCCTGCCGCTCCCGGCGGGCCTCCCGCACCTCGACCCAGCTCGGCCGTGCCCCGGCGTCGAGCCCGATCGTGATCGCCGACTCCGGTGGGTACTCCGTGTGGCTCAGACCGTACGGGTGGAACGGCGTCTCGCGATCGAGGATGGTGCGGCCTGCCCAGGCGTCGGTGGCGAACACCAGGTGCCGCAAAGTCTCGGCGATCGACCACTCATCGTCGACCCGCTCGAACCGGGCGGCCTCCGGCAGCCGCTCGGCCCGGGACACGGTCTCCGACCACAGCTCCGAGATCCGACCCCAGGCGGCACGCAGCTCGTCGGCGGTGGCGGCGTCGCGCGCCTGTGCGCGCTCCGGGTACTGCCGATCCAGCTCGGACTCCACGTACGCCGTGACGTCGACGCCGTTCACGACCAGGCCGCGCACCACACCGGTGATCGAGACGTCCTCCATCCAGGCGTTGGCGAACCGGGTCCTCCGGAGCAGACAGTCCCGCAGCGTGCTGCCGCTGAGGTCCGTGCCGTCGTCCATCGCAGCAGTCTCGCACTACCGTCCGACGGCGTAGCCCTGATCGCCACGGGCGTTCGCGCCGGCCTTCAACCAGCCGTCCTCCCGGGCCACGACGCTGACCCGACCCAACGACCAGTCGGCGGTCACCTCGAGGCGGTGCCCGCGATCGGCGAGCGCGGACCTGACGACCGGCGAGTGCCGGCCCTCCAGCCGGACGAGTGCCGGGCGGAACCCGTGCGGGTGGAACGAGTCGATCATGGCCGCGGTGTCGAAGGACGGCCGATCGATGGCCTGCTGCAGGTTGTCATCGGTGTGCAGCAGGTTGAGCAGCACGTGCAGGGTCCACTGGTCCTGGCTGTCGCCGC
This sequence comes from uncultured Actinomycetota bacterium, assembly GCA_963759915.1. Classification (GTDB taxonomy): domain Bacteria; phylum Actinomycetota; class Actinomycetes; order Propionibacteriales; family Propionibacteriaceae; genus Microlunatus. Next base: position 7,341 of record CAVXBJ010000042.1, read on the forward strand.
CCGGTGTCCCGAAGGCCAGCCATGGCTCGCCGTCCCGCAGCGCGAGCGACGGGGACAAGGTCGTGCGGGGCCGTACGCCCGGGCGCAGCGAGTTGGGCAGACCGTCGGCCAGGGCGAACATCTGGCCCCGGGTGCCGAGGCAGAAGCCGAGCTCGGGGATGGTCGGTGACGACTGCAGCCAGCCGCCGCTGGGCGTGGCCGAGATCATCAGCCCGTCGGCGTCCACGACATCGAGATGGCAGGTGTCACCGCGTGGCGGGTTCAGCGTCGGCTCCCCACCGCCGGCCTCCTCCGGTCGGGCCCCCGCGCCCTCGGTCCAGTACGGCGGCAGGATCGGCGCCCGCCCGTCCGGCGACCCCGGACGGAGATCCAGGGAGGCGTCGTCGCCGATCAGGGCGGCACGCTCGGTCGCGTACACCGACGACAGCAGCGTGGCCAGCGGCACGTCGGACACCGTCGGATCGCCGTACCAGGCGTCGCGATCCGCGAAGGCCAGCTTGGCCGCCTCGGTGATCAGGTGGATCCAACCCGCACTGCCGGGTTCGTGCTCGCCGAGTCCGGCGGCCTCGAGCAGCGCGAGCTGCTGCAGCATCACCGGACCCTGGCCCCACGGACCGGTCTTGGCCACGCTCACGTCGCCGTAGCTACCCCACACCGGGTCCTCCACGCCCGCCGCCCAGCCCGCCAGGTCCTGACCGGTCAGCAGCCCACCGTGCTGCGCGGAGAAGCGGTCGATCGCCTCGGCCACGAAGCCCTCGTACCAGGCTCGACGGGCGGCCTCGATCTGGGCCTCGCGGTCCGCCCCGGCCGCCTCGGCCGCGACGACGATCCGCTCGTACGTCCGCGCCAGCGTGGGGTTGCGGACCCGTTCGCCGGCCATCCGCTTCCGCCCCGCCGCCAGCCAGTGCTCGGCGGAGGTCGGCCAGTCGCGGCGGAACCGGGCCGCCGAGCCGTTGATCGTGGCCGCGGCGGTCGGCAGCAGCGGATGGCCCTGGTCGGCCAGCGCGATGGCCGGCTCCAGCACGTCGGCGAGCGTCCAGGTGCCCCACCCCGCCAACAGGGTCAGCCAGCCCCCGAACGCACCCGGTACGACGGCGGCCAGCAGGCCGGTGCCCGGCATCACGTCGATCCCGCGGGACCGCACGGCCGCGACCGTGGCGCTCGCCGGCGCCACACCCTGCCCGCACACCACGCGGGCCGCCGCCGCTGCCGGATCCCACAGCAGGATCGGGAGGTCACCGCCGGGACCGTTCAGGTGCGGCTCCACCACCTGCAGCGCGAAGCCCGCGGCCACGGCCGCGTCGGCGGCGTTGCCGCCGCGTTCCAGCACCCCCATCCCGACGGCGGAGGCGATCCAGTGGGTGCTGGCGACCATTCCCAGGTCGCCGACGAGCTCAGGACGTGTGGGCATCCAACCAGTTGATCACGAGCGCGGTGATCTCGTCGCGGTTGGTCTCGTTGAAGATCTCGTGCCGTGCCTCGGGGAACAGCCGGACGGTCACGTCGGTGATGCCGGCGTCCCGGTAGCGCTGGCCCACCACCTCGACCAGGGCACCGCCGCCGGCGAGCGGGTCCGCGTCCCCGGAGACGACCAGGACGGGCAGGTCCTTCCGGATACCGGCCAGCACGGCGCCGTCCGCGAGCCTGCTGGCCGAGCCGAACATCTGCGGCATCACGTCCGGTGCGGCCTCGAAGCCGCACCACGGATCGGCCACGTAGAGGTCGACCTCGGCCTCGTCCCGGCTCAGCCACTCGTAGCCGGTCCGGTGCGCGAAGCCGGCGTTGAAGGCACTCAGGTCACCGCTGACCCCGCCCCCGGCCGCGTTCATCCCCTGCAGCAGCAGGTCGATGGCGGTGGTACCGGACAGGACCACGCCGCTCCACAGGTCGGAGTGGTCCACGATCACCTGCTGCAGGGCGAACGACCCCATCGAGTGACCGATCAGGAACAGGGGAAGATCGGGGTGCTGCCCGCCGATCCAGCGTCCGACCGTGGCCACGTCGGCGACCAGCCCGGCCCACCCCGCGGCTCCGAACGAGCCGAGCGATCCGGCGGCCTCACCCGTCCCGCCGTGGCCGGGATGATCATGGGCGTAGACGAGGTAACCGGCGCCGTTGAGGGCGGTGGCGAGACGGTCGTAACGGCCCGCGTGCTCGGCCAGGCCGTGGGAGAGCTGGACCACCGCCTTCGGCTCGCTCACCCCGTCCCAGACGTACGTGGTGAGAGTGAGGCCATCGGTCTGGGACGGCAACGTCGACGTCGTGAAGGTCATGACGCCAGACGATAGAGCCGGAGGTAGTCGAAGGTCGCGGTGATGGCCGGTTCGGCGCCACCGTGCGCCACCAACCCGATCCTGGGAGTGGTTCCCGGCGCGAACGTCCAGGTCGCACCCCAGGTCCAGCTCTGGCCGTCCCGGCTGGTGCCGGCGCGGAACAGGTGCTCCCCCGCCCGGTCGGTGGTGTGGGCCAGACGCAGCCACACGGTCGGCGCGGGCGTGCCGATGACCGCTCCACCGTACGAGGTCCGGCCGTCCGGAGCGGCCACCAGCTCGCGGCCGTACTCGGTCTGCCGGGTGTTCCAGATGGCGACCGAGCCGAGTCGGGCGAAGTCGTCGTCGCTGCGGTACGCGATCAGTCCGGCCTGCTGGTAGTTGCGGACGGTGTCGGTGCCCAGATCGAGGTGCAGCCTGGTCTCGGCGATCCAGTCCCCCGCCGGCGGCTGTCGCAGCAGCACGGTGGCGTTGTTGCTGCCACCAGTCAGGTCGGTGGAGGTGAGGCGCCAGCTCAGCCGGCCGTCGGCGACCGCGACGTCGCCGGTGGGCCGGATGACGTCCCAACCGGCCAGGCCGGCGTCGGCGAACTCGTCGCCTCCCAGCAGCCGGCCGGTCTGCGGCACCGCGACCGCCTCGGTGCGGGCTCGCGCCAGCGGGCGGACCGTCAGGTTGTCCAGCAAGGTGTCGGAGCCGACCACCTGCACGGGTGCGGACGAGACCGCGAAGCCGCGCACCCGGGTCGTCACCTCGGCGGCCGGGTCGGCCAGGTCCGATGAGCTCACCTGGGCCGTGACGTCGGGCCCGTCGGCGGTGACGGTGAGGGTCCGCCAGCCCGCCGCGAAGGTGACCGTCGTGCGGGCCGGCTCTCCCCGCCCGGCCCGGACGGTGAGGCGCCGACCGGCCGGGTCGAAGGTCACCCGCAGCTGCTGCGCCCCCTGACCGAGCACCACGGTGGTGGCGCGGTCACCGCGCAGGTCGGCCCGGAACCGGAGCCGATCGGCCGGCGCCGGACGCTGGGTGGTGGCCACCCCCCGGACCCGCGCGGTCGCGCCGGACTGGGGGTCGGACGGTCCTGTCGCGATGCCCCAGATCCCCTGTGCCGCGGGATCCTCGGCGGTGATGCCGAGTCCCGAGCCGGTCACCGGCGCCGCCTGCGACCGGTCGCTCGGACCGGCGCCGGCGCGGGTGCGCGGCCAGCCGTCGATCCAGTCGAGTCGGTCGATCAGCATCGGCCGGCGGTTGATGCCGAACGGCTCGGTCAGCCACGGCAGGTCGCGGTCGATGGCGTGGTACACGATGAAGGTCTGGCCGCGGGTGTCGGTGACGACCGCGTGGTGGCCGGCCCCCACCCAGGTGTTGCCGTTCTGGGTCAGCACGGTGGTGCCGCCGACCGCCGAGGCCAGCAGGGAGATCCCGTCGGCGTCCACGAACGGGCCGAGCGGCGAGCGCGAGCGGCCCGCGAACACCGAGTAGCCGGTGGTCGGGCCGGCGCAGCAGTTCGCCGCCGATCCCATCAGGTAGTACCAGCCGTCGTGGCGGACCACGTAGCTGCCCTCGTAGCGGTTGTCGATGGCCACCTGGGTGGCCGCGCCGACCGTGGTCAGTCCGTCGGCGCTCAGCCGGGTCACCCAGAGTCCGCCGTTGTAGGAGCCGTAGTACAGGTACGACCGGCCCTCGACGTCGGTGAAGCCGGCCGGGTCGAACGTCCACAGGAACCCGCCGTTGCCGGGGCGCGGCGCGACCACGGGCGCGTCCGACGGCGTCCACGGCCCGACCGGTGTCGGTGCCGTGGCGACGCCGATGGCCGAGTCGTCACCCGGGTTGAGGGTGGTGTCGGTGACGGTGAAGTAGAGGACGTAACGGCCGGCGACGTAGCGCACGTCGGGAGCCCACAGACCCGAGGTCGCTGTGGCCCAGGAGGGGCGGTTGGTGTCGTCGAACACGGTGCCGAGGTAGCTCCAGGACCGCCAGTCCCGGGTCCGGGCGATGTGCATGATGCCCGGCGCATCCCCGGCCCGCAGCGGATCGGCGGTGGAGTAGGCGTACCACCAGCCGTCCTTGCCCTGGATCACCGCGGGATCGGCGAACGTGTCGGCGAACGAGGCACTGATCGGGTTCCGGAGGGTCTCCCGAGGTCGTTGCGCGTCGGCCGGAGCCGACGTGGTCAGCAGGAGCAGGACCGTGAGAACCGAGATCAGTGCCTTCATCGTCCTACCTCACAGCTCGTACGCGGCGGGCCGCTGCTGGGCCTTGCGGATCCGTTCGACGTCCAGCTTGTCGCTGCGGTCGAAGCGGTAGATGCCGTTCTCTTCCTGGAAGACGTCGGTCAGCTGGGTGTAGCAGTAGCCGAACATCCGCGGGTCGTCGAGCAGCGCGCCGGTCAGCCCCTCGAAGCGGGCGTAGAAGCCCTCCTCGTCGCGGACGCGGTCGCCGTAGCCCCACGACTCGGTCCGCACCCGTCCGTCGGCGTCCAGGGCGTCCGGGTTCCACCAGATGCCGCCGAACTCGGAGACGAAGTAGGGCTGACCCGCGTACGGCAACGAGAGGTCCCGGTCGAGGTGGCGGTTGGCGAACGGTCGACCGTCGCTCAGACCGGCGTGGTTGGCGGCGAAGGTCGTCGGGTCCTGCTCGTAGTCGTGGCTGTCCCACACGTCGGTCTCGGCCACCCGGTGGGAGTAGCCGCTGGCGTCCAGCACCGGCCGGGTCGGATCGGCGATCTTGGTGGCCCAGAACATGGCCTGGGTGACGTCGTCCAGCTGGGTGATCCGGTCGTGCAGACCCTGGTGGGTCTCGTTCAGCGGGCACCAGCCGATGATGCTGGTGTGGTTGAGATCCCGGCGCAACGCCTCCAGCCACTGGGTGACGAAGCTGGCGCTCGGCTGCTGGTGGTCGGTGTCGTGGCCACCGACACTCGCACCCCAGTCGCCGAACTCACCCCAGACCAGGTAGCCGAGACGGTCGGCGTGGTAGAAGAAACGCTCCTCGAACACCTTCTGGTGCAGCCGTGCGCCGTTGAAGCCGGCGGCCAGGGACAGCTCGATGTCGCGACGGAGGGCCTGGTCGTCGGGTGCGGTCATCAACGAGTCGGCCCAGTAGCCCTGGTCCAGCACGAGACGCTGGAAGACCCGCTGTCCGTTGATCATGATCGCCTGGCCGTCGACGGCCACCGACCGCAGCCCGGTGTAGCTCTGCACCCGATCGACCAGCGCGCCCGTCTCGTCGTGCAGCTCGAGGGTCAGGTCGTAGAGATGCGGGTCGTCGGTCGACCACAGCCGTACGCGGTCGTCCGGGACCGCCAGCGTGACGCTCGGCGACCGGTCCAGGTCGACCCGGGCGCTCGCCGACACCACCTCACCCGTGGTGTCGGACAGGGTGGCCGTCGCCGTCCAGCCCGGTCGGTTCTGGCTGACCGGCAGGGAGACGGTGAACGCGGAGGCGCCGACGTTCGGGGTGACCGTGCCCCGGCGCAGGTGGACCTCCGGCACCGCCTCCAGCCACACCGTCTGCCAGATCCCCGTGGTCCGGGTGTAGACGCAGTCGTGGTTGGCGTACTCCCGGGCCTGCTTGCCCCGGGCCTGCGGACCGTGCCGGGTGTCCCGGGCCCGGACCACCAGCGTCGCTTCCGCCTCCCCACCCAGAGCGGCGGTGATGTCGGTCTCGAACGAGGTGAAACCGCCCCGGTGCCGCACCACCTCCACGTCGTTCACCCACACCGTGGCGTCGTGGTCGACGGCGCCGAAGTGCAGCATCACCCGCCGCCGTGACCACGCGTCGGGCACCGAGATCGTCCGGCGGTACCAGACGGCCTCGAGGAAGTCGGTGTTCCCGATGCCGGAGGCCTCGCTCTCCGGCGCGAACGGGACCAGGATCTGCTGGTCGAGCTCCCGGGTGCGCAGTCCCCGTTCGGCGCCGCTGTCGGCGGTGTCGACTTCGAACTGCCAGGTGCCGTTGAGGTTCGACCAGTCGGGTCGGAAGAACTGCGGTCGCGGGTGCTCCGGCTTGGGGATCATGACGGGCGGATCAGCCTTTCAGGCCACTGGTGGCGACGCCTTCGATGACGTAGCGCTGGACGAAGATGAACAGGATCAGCACGGGCAGGGCGGCGACCGTCGCACCGGCCATCACCACGGGATAGTCGATGTTGTACGCCGCCTGCAAGGTCGCCAGACCGGCCGGCAGAGTCAGGCGCTCCGGTGAGAACAGCACGAACACCGGCCAGATGAAGTCGTTCCAGTTGCCCAGGAACGCCAGCACGCCGAGCGTCACCAGGGCAGGTTTGGCGTTGGGCAGCACCACCCGCAAAAAGATCTGCCAGGTGTTGGCTCCGTCGATCAGCGCACTCTCCTCCAGCTCCTTGGGGATGGCCAGGAAGAACTGCCGCAGGAAGAACACCCCGAAGGCACCGGCGGCGCCGGGCACGATCAGCGCGATCAGGGTGTCCAGCCAGCCCAGCTGGTCCATGATCAGGTAGTTGGGCATCAAGAAGATGAAGCCCGGCACGAACAGCGTGGCGATGATGATCACGAACAGCGCGTTCTTGCCCCGGAACTGCATCCGGGCGAGGGCGTAGGCCGCCATCGACGCGACCACCACCACCAGGACGGCGTGCGCGGCCGCGGCGATGAAGGAGTTCGCGGCCCACAGGAACACGGGGTTCTGCTCGTCGGCGAACAGCAGGCGGTAGGCCCGCAGGGTGAACTCGTCCGGGATGAGGGTCATCGGGATCCGGCGCGAGTCCTCCACCGTCCGGAAGGAGGTCAGGAACATCCAGAGCAAGGGGATCACGAAGATCAGCGACAAGGCGATGATGCCGATCCAGAACAGTGGCCCGTTGCGGTTCTGCCGGTAGGCCCGGCGTCGCCGAGCAGGAGGCTCCTGCTCGGCAGGGCGCGCCAGCGCCGAGTTGGTGGGTTCGGTCGTGGTCACTTCTTCTCCCTCTCCCGCAGAGCCAGGAAGTTGACGGCGGAGATGATGATGAGGAAGACGGCCAGGATGTAGCTCATGGCCGTGGCTGAGCCCATCTTGAACGACCGCAGGCCCTCCTGCGTCATCACCATGATCGCCGTGCGGGTGCTGTCCCCCGGACCACCGTTGGTGACCAGGTAGGACTGGCCGAACATGTTGGCGCTGGCCAGCACGGTGGTGGTCAGGATGAACACCAGGATGTTGCGCAGGCCGGGGATGGTCACGTACAGGAACTTCCCCCAGGAACCCGCGCCGTCCAACGACGCCGCCTCGTAGTGGTCCCGCGGGATCCCCTGCAGCCCGGCCAGGTAGATCACGGTGTTGAAGCCGAGCGTCCACCACACGGTCATCCCCACCAGCGCCACCCAGGCCGCCGGTTGGGTCTGCGTCCAGCCGACCGGGTCGATCCCCACCAGCCCGAGCAGGTAGTTGATCAAGCCGAACTGGCTGTCGAGCAGGTAGCGGAACAGCACGCCGATCACCGCGATGCCCAGGACGAACGGGGCGAAGATGATCGCGCGGAACATCGACCGGCCCGGAAAGGTGCGGTTCAGCAGCAGGGCGATGCCCAGCGGGATCAGCACCAGGAAGGGCACGCTGGCCACCACGAAGATGGCGGTCGCCCGCATCCCCTTCCAGAACGGCTCGAACGTGATCGAGTCCGGGTCGAAGAGGTCGGCGTAGTTCTGCAACCCGATGAACGGCTTGTTGGGCAGCAGGAAGTCCCAGTCGTGCAGACTCACCCAGATGCCGAAGACGGCCGGCCCCAGCACGAACGCGCACAGCAGGACCACGTACGGCAGCAGCATCAGGTACGGCGTGGCCGGGTGGTTGTGCCGCAGCCGGCCCCGGCTGGACGGCGACGCCTGCAGCCGGGGCCTTCACCTCCCTCACCGGAGAGACGGTGCTGCTGGTCATCCGTACTTCTTCTGGTTCGCCGCCAGGATCTTGTTCGCCTTCTCCGCGGCCGCCGGCAGGGCCTCGTCGATCGGCTTCTTGCCCAGCATCGCCTCGCTGGTGGCGGTGACCCACTCCGGCATCACGTCGTTGACACCGGCGATGGGCGGCACGAACCGGATGTAGTCCACCTCCTTGGCGAACTGGGTGACCGGGCCCATCTTGGCGAACTCGGGATCCTCGCGGACCGAGTTGCGGGCCGGGACCATACCCGCGGTGGCCCAGGTGAGCGACTGCTGGGAGATCCAGTTCACGAAGACGCGGGCGGCGATCTGCTTGTTCTCGTCGGGCTTCTGCTGACGCGGCAGCACGAACTGGTGCGAACCGGCCCAGGTGACCTGTTCCCCGCCGATGTTGGGCACTGGCGCCGCACCCCACTTCAGCTTCTTGATCGCATCCAACGGCGTGGTGTTCCACGGGCCGTTGATCATGAAGGCGGCCTTGTCGTTGGTGAACGAGACGAAGTCACCGTCTGCGGCAGCGTTCTTGGGGCTGAACCCGTTGTCGATCAGTCCCTTCCACCAGGCGATGGCTTTCTGGGCCGGCTCCTGGCCGAACTCAGCGGTGAGGCCGTCGTCGCTGACCATCTTCCCGCCGAACTGGTAGACCGTGGTCTGCGAGGACAGGCCGTTGACGCTCAGCGCCGAGGTCCACATGCCCTGGATGCCCTTGGACTTGCACTGCTCCAGGATGGCCATCAGCTCGTCGCCGGTGGTCGGCGGCTTCTCCGGGTCGGCGCCCACCTTCTCCAGCACGTTCTTGTTGTAGAACAGGCCGGCCGGGTGCACGTCGAGCGGGATGCCGTAGCGCTTGCCCTGGTAGAGACCGCCGTTCCAGGCGATCGGCACGAAGTCGGCCTCGGACAGCTTGAGGGCCGTCGCCACGTCGTCCAGCGGCGAGATCACCTGCCGGGCGGCGTTGGTCGCCAAGTCGTCGGCGTGCATCAGACCGATCTCGGGGGCCTTGCCGTTGCTGACCGCGGCCGGCAGCTTCTGGAAGTACTCGGCCCAGGCGATCGCGGTCATGCTGACCTTGATGTTGGGGTGCGCCTTGTTGAACTCGTCGATCATCTTGCGCATGATCGGGCCGTCACCGCCGGTGAGGCCGTTCCAGAACGCCAGCGACACGGCAGGGCCGTCGTAGCCCTCCGCGCCGCCACCTCCGGCCACGGACTCCTGCTGGCCAGGGGTGCCGGCGGAACCGGGCGAGCAGGCCGACAGCCCGGCGGTCGCGGCCAGACCGAGGGCGCCGCCCAACAGCGAGCGGCGGGAGATCGAGAACGACGTTGTCATGCTTCTCCTTGGAGGATGGGGATGTGGTGAGGGCGAGTCAGGCCTCGGGGCGGGCCAGCTCGAAGACGGTCCAGCTGAGGGGTGGCAGGGCGGCGCGCAGGTTCTGCTGGTCGAACGTGGCGTCGTGGAAGGGGATGGGCACGATGGCGTCGTGCCGGGCCGCGTTGGTCAGGTCGGTGCGCGCGCCGTCGGGCGCGCGCAGCACGGTGGCTGCGGACAACCGACCGACGGGCAGTCCGCGGCAGTCGACCTCGAGCTGTGCGGTCTCGGTCTGGCTGCGGTTGGCCACGAAGATCGCCGCGGTCCCGCGGTCGGGATCGAAGGTGGCGGTGGCATCGACCACGGGTACGCCGCCGAAGCGTGCCGTGTCGTACCGGTCGCCCGAGGTCAGGACCTGCAGGATCTGCCCGCTGGCGAGTCGGCGCATCTGCTCGAAGGGGTGAGCGATGCTCTGCTTCCAGGCGTCACCGCCCTCCTCGCTGCGGATCAGCCCGAGCACGTTGACCAGCTGGGCCTGGCAGCCCACCGTGACCCGGTCGCCGTGGCGGAGGAGGGAGTTCAACAGGGTGCCGACCACCACGGCGTCGGTGACCCCGTACTCGCTCTCTCCGAGTCGCGGGTGGAAGGTCCAGGGTGTCTGCTCGGCGAGGTCGTCTCCTCCGCGCTCGCGCGGGTGGGTGACGTTCCACTCGTCGAAGGAGAGGTTGATCGTCTTGGTGTGCCGACCACGCGCCTTGACCGCGTCGGCGGTGGCCACCACCGACTCGATGAAGTGATCCATGTCCACCGCCGAGGCGAGGTAGCTCGCGGTGTCACCGTCGGACTCGGCGTAGTAGACGTGCAACGACACGTAGTCCACCTCGTCGTAGCACTGGCTCAGGACCTCGTCCTCCCAGGCGCCGAACGTCGGCATCTGGGCGCTGGACGAGCCGCAGGCGACGAGCTCGATGTCCGGGTCGATCAAGCGCATCGCCCGGCCCGTCTCAGCCGCCAGCCGACCGTACTCGTACGCGGTCTTGTGGCCGATCTGCCAGGGTCCGTCCATCTCGTTGCCCAGGCACCAGAGCTTGTAGCCGAAGGGTTCCTCGGCGCCGTTGGCGATCCGTCGGTCCGACCAGTACGAGCCGCCCGGGTGGTTGGTGTACTCCAGCAGGTCGCAGGCCTCTTGCAGACCACGGGTGCCGAGGTTGACCGCCATCATCACCTCGGTGTCGACCGACCGTGCCCACGCGTCGAACTCGTGGATCCCGACCGTGTTGGGCTCCGACGACCGCCAGGCCAGGTCGAGCCGGGACGGACGCTGGTCGAGCGCACCGATGCCGTCTTCCCAGCGGTACCCGGAGACGAAGTTGCCGCCCGGGTAGCGGACGACCGTGGGCCCGATCTCGCGGGTCAGCTCGGCGACGTCTCCCCGGAAGCCCGCGGCGTCGGCGCTCGGGTGATCGGGCTCGAAGATGCCGGTGTAGACGCAGCGGCCCATGTGCTCGACGAACGAGCCGAACAGCCGTCGCGGGACCGGAGCGAGCGTGAACGCGGCGTCCAGGACCAGACGAGCACGGGGCATCGGCGACGAGCCTCTCTACATCGTTGTACTTGCATCGTTGTACGCGGACTTTAACCCACGCTCTACAACGATGCAATCATCGACGGGCAACAGCCGTGTCGCGGCGACCCGGCCACCGGACGTGGACGGGTTCCGTCAGCGACCCGCGGCCGCGCGGGGCGAGGCGCTGCTCTGCCGGATCACCAGGCGGTGGGGCATCGTGACCCGCTCGATCGGTCGGTCGGGATCGGCGATCCGCGCCTCCAGCAGATCCAGCACCGTGGTGGCGTACGCCGGCTTGTCGAAGTCGATGGTGGTCAGCGGGGGCACGGCGAACGCGCCGTCGGCGATGTTGTCGTAGCCGACCACCGACACGTCCTCGGGCACCCGGTGTCCCAGCGACCACAGAGCGCTGATCACCCCGATGGCGATCGAGTCCGTCATGCAGACGACCGCGTCGGGCAGCGGGTGATCGACCAGGTAGCTCGTCATCGCCTGCGCTCCCCCCGCCGGGAACCAGTCGGGATTGGCGATCTCGAGCCGGTGATCGCGGGCAATCCGGGCGGTGCGCAGGGCGGCTCGGTAACCCTTCAGCCGCAGCCGCGAGGTCTCCGAGCGCATCGAGCCCATGATGGCGACACGTCGGTGACCGAGGCCGATCAGGTGCAGCGTGAGCTCCTTGGTGGCCGCGACGTTGTCGACCCAGACGTGATCACCCACGTGCTGGTCGACCTCACCGATGAACACGGTGGGCGGCAACCGGACGCCGGCCTGCACGGTCACGCTCGGCAACAGCACCGGGTTGAGGATCAGCCCGTCGATCAGATGGGCTCGAGCCTTGGAGATCAGCTGCAGCTCGCGTTCGCCACTGACGGCGGTCTCCTCCACCTGGACCCCCAGACCTCGGTCGCCGGCCGCCACCACGAAGTGGTGGGCCATCTCGGCCGAGTACGGCGTGCTCAGATCCGGTAGGGCGAGGGCGATCAGGCCACTGCGTCCGTTGCGCAGGGCCCGGGCGGACAGGTTCGGCACGTAGTCCAGCTCGAGCATGGCCGCCTCGACCCTGATCCGCATCGCCTCACTCACCCGGGTGGTCCCGTTGACGACGTTCGATACGGTCTTGGGCGAGACCTGGGCCAGGCGGGCAACGTCCTTGACGGTTGCTCGCATGGCGCGGACGCTACCAGCGAAGGCGCTTTCCGTGCGCCGAATATCTCCGCTCGCCCGAGCAAGGGAGCTCGACATGATCACCACCACCCGCCGTCAGCTGATGGCGGCCATGATCTTGACCGGTGCCACCGGCGCCGGCTGCAGCGCCGCAACCGGCACGCAGGAACCCACCCCGAGCGGAGGAACCGTGGCTTTCACCAACCCGGTCGTCGACACCAACGTGCCCGACCCCATGATCATCGCCGACGACGAGGGCGGCTGGTGGGCCTTCGCCACCAACGGCGACGGTGCCAACATCCAGACCTTGCGCAGCACCGACCTGGTGACCTGGGAGCAGGCCCCGGATGCGCTGCCGCAGCTGCCGGCGTGGACGGCGGGCGGCGACGTCTGGGCACCCGAGGTGGCCCGCGCCGACGACGGCCGGTGGCTCATGTACTACACGACCCCGGCACCGGCGGACCGGGGCGACATCCAGTGCATCGGCCTGGCGATCGCGGCCTCCCCCGGCGGTCCGTACGTCGACTCCTCCGACCAGCCTCTCGTCTGCGAGACCGACGACGGCGGGTCGATCGACGCGCACCCGTTCACCGCACCCGACGGACATCGCTACCTCTACTGGAAGAACGACGGCAACCGGATCGGCGTGGACACCTGGATCTCGGTGCAGCGACTGGATCCCTCGGGCACCACCCTGGTCGGTGAACCGACGAAGTTGATCAAGCAGGACCAGCCGTGGGAGGGGTCACTGGTCGAGGCCCCGTTCGTGGTCGAGGAGAGTGGCACGTACTGGCTGTTCTACTCGGCCAACGCCTACGACTCCGCGGACTACGCGGTCGGGGTGGCCAAGGGCTCCGGTCCGACGGGACCGTTCGCCAAGCTGCCCGACCCGGTCCTGGTCAGCAACGAGGTGGCCGCGGGCCCGGGTCACTGTGCGATCTTCGCCGTCGGCGACCGACGCTGGATGGTCTACCACGCCTGGCCGCCGGACGCCGTCGGCTCCTCGTTCCCCGGCCGCACGATGTGGCTGAGCGAGGTGGAGATCTCGGCCGACCAGGTGCGGGTGACCCCACCGACGGTGGAGTACCCGACCAGGCCGCTCAGCTGAACCGAGTTCAGGCCAGCTTGGACAAGACCAGCTCGCGCACCTTCGCCGCGTCGGCCTGACCCCGCATCTGCTTCATCACGGCACCGATCAGGGCGCCGGCGGCCTGCACCTTGCCGGCCCGGATCTTGTCGGCCACCTCGGGGTTCGCGGCGATGGCCGCGTCCACCGCCTCGCCCAGCGCGCCGTCGTCGGAGACGACCGCGAGATCACGGGACACGACGACCTCGGCCGGTGAGCCCTCGCCGGCCAGCACACCCTCGATCACCTGGCGGGCCAGCTTGTCGTTGATCGTCCCGGCCTCGATCAGAGCCTGCACCTCGGCCACCTGGGCGGGCGTGATCGGTGCCTCGGCCAGCTCCTGACCGGCGTCGTTCGCGTGCCGGGTGATCTCGGTCAGCCACCACTTGCGGGCGCTCTGCGGCGAGGCCCCGGCGGCGACGGTCTGCTCGATCAGGTCGACCGCCCCCGCGTTGACGACGTCACGCATCTCCAGCTCGGTGAAGCCCCAGTCGGCGCTGACCCGCTTCAGCCGGGCCGCCGGTGGCTCGGGCAGCGTGGCTCGCAGCTCCTCCACCCACTCCCGGCTCGGGGCCACGGGCACCAGGTCGGGCTCGGGGAAGTAGCGGTAGTCCTCCGCCGACTCCTTGGTCCGGCCCGACGTGGTCACCCCCGTGTCCTCGTGCCAGTGGCGGGTCTCCAAGGTGATGTCGCCGCCGTCGTCCAGCACCGCGGCCTGCCGGGTGATCTCGTAGCGGATGGCCCGCTCCACGCTGCGCAGCGAGTTGACGTTCTTGGTCTCGGTGCGGGTGCCGAACTCCGCCTCCGGGGACGGCCGCAGCGACACGTTGGCGTCGCAGCGGAGCGAGCCCTGCTCCATCCGCACGTCGGACACCCCGAGGGCCCGCAGCAGCTCGCGCAGCATGCCCACGTACGCCCGCGCCACCTGCGGCGCCTTGTCGCCCGCACCCTCGATCGGCTTGGTGACGATCTCGATCAGCGGCACGCCGGAGCGGTTGTAGTCCAGCAGCGAGTGGTCGGCGCCGTGGATCCGCCCGGTCGCTCCACCGACGTGCAGCGACTTGCCGGTGTCCTCCTCCATGTGGGCCCGCTCGATCTCCACCCGGTACGTCTCCACCGAGCCGTCGTCACCGGGCACCTCGACCTCGCACCAGCCGTCGTACGCGATCGGCTCGTCGTACTGGGAGATCTGGTAGTTCTTCGGCATGTCGGGGTAGAAGTAGTTCTTCCGCGCGAACCGGCACCACTCGGCGATCGAGCAGTTCAGCGCCAGGCCGATCCGGATCGCGGACTCGATGGCCTTGGCGTTCACCACCGGCAGCGAGCCCGGCAGCCCCAGGCAGACCGGGCAGGTCTGGGTGTTGGGCTCGGCGCCGAACACCGTCGAGCAGCCGCAGAACATCTTCGAGGCGGTGTTCAGCTCGACGTGCACCTCGAGCCCGAGCACCGGGTCGTACCGGTCCAGCGCGTCGGTGTAGTCGACCACGAGCTCCGTCATCGGGCTACCTCCAGGTCCTTGATCTGGGCCAGCCCCTTGTTCAAGTCCAACAGGGGTCCACCCCACCGGGCGGTCAGGGCGCGCTCGAGCGCGGCCCCGACCCGGTACAGCCGGTCGTCGGCCAGCGGCGGTGCCATCACCTGCAGCCCCACGGGCAGCCCGTCCTCCGGCGCCAGGCCGACCGGGAAGGACGCGCGAGGCGTTCCCGGCCAGGTTGGACGGGATGGTGCACAGGTCGTTCATGTACATGGCCAGCGGGTCGTCGACCTTCTCCCCGATCGGGAACGCGGTGACCGGGGTGGACGGGGAGACGAGCACGTCCACGGCGTCGAAGGCGGCCGCGAAGTCGCGGCTGATCAACGTCCGGACCTTCTGCGCCGAGCCGTAGTAGGCGTCGTAGTAGCCGCTGGACAGCGCGTAGGTGCCGATGATGATGCGGCGCTTCACCTCCGCACCGAACCCGGCCTCGCGAGTCAGCGCCATCACCTGCTCGGCGCTGTGGTCACCGTCGTCACCGACCCGCAGCCCGAACCGCATGGCGTCGAACTTGGCCAGGTTGGAGGACACCTCCGCGGGCATGATCAGGTAGTAGGCCCCCAGGGCGTAGACGAAGTGCGGGCAGGACACCTCGACGATCTCGGCCCCGAGCGCGGCCAGCAGCTCGACGGCTTCACCGAAGCGCTGCTCGACGCCGGGCGCGTAGCCCTCGCCGCTCAGCTCCTTCACCACACCGATCTTGAGCCCGGCCACGTCGCCGGAGCGGGCGGCCTCGACCACCGGAGGCACCGGGGCGTTGATCGAGGTGGAGTCCAGCGGGTCGTGCCCGGCGATGACCTCGTGCAGCAGAGCGGCGTCGAGGACCGTACGAGCACACGGGCCCGGCTGATCCAGCGAGGAAGCCATGGCCACCACGCCGTAGCGGGAGGTGCCGCCGTAGGTCGGCTTCACCCCCACCGTGCCGGTGACCGAGGCGGGCTGCCGGATCGAGCCGCCGGTGTCGGTGCCGATGGCCAGCGGCGCCTCGAAAGCGGCCAACGCGGCGGCACTGCCACCACCGGAGCCGCCCGGGATCCGGGTGGTGTCCCACGGGTTGCGGGTGGGTCCGTACGCGGAGTTCTCGGTCGAGGAGCCCATCGCGAACTCGTCGAGGTTGGTCTTGCCGAGGATGACCAGATCCGCGTCCAGCAGCCGCCGGGTGACGGTGGCGTCGTACGGCGGGATCCAGCCCTCGAGGATCTTCGAGCCACAGGTCGTCGGCGCGCCGCGGTAGGTGAGGATGTCCTTGAGCGCGAGCGGTACGCCGGCCAACGGGCCGAGCGTCTCCCCGCCGGCGATCCGGTGGTCGATGACGGCGGCCTGCTCCAGGGCTCGTTCGGCGTCGACGTGCAGGAACGCGTTGACCTCACCGTCGACCGCGGCGATCCGGTCCAGGTGCGCCGCCGTGACGGCGACCGAGGTGGTCTCACCGGCGGCGATGGCCGCCGCCAGCTCGGCGGCGGTGCTGCGGGTGACGTCGCTCATCAGGCCTCCCCGAGGATCCGCGGGACCCGGAAGCGGTCCTGCTCGGCGGCCGGGGCCCCGGCCAGCACCTCGGCCACCGGCAGCGACGGACGGACCACGTCCTCGCGGAACACGTTGGTCAGCGGCAGGGCGTGCGAGGTCGGTGGGATGTCGTCGGTGGCGACGTCGGACACGCTCGCCACCGACTCCAGGATCACGTCGAGCTGCGGCGCCAGGTGGGCCAGCTCCTCGTCGGTCATCTCGATCCGGGCCAGCCGGGCCAGGGCGGCCACGTCGTCAGGACTCAATGCCACGTGTCAGTTCTCTCTTCAGGTCGTCGTTGCCGACTCGCGGACGAGTCGGTCAGCCATCCTAGGCCCGCGAGCGAGAGCTCACAGGGTGCGGATCACGAAGCCGGTCTTCAGCTTGGGGGTGAAGAACGTCGACTTGGGGGGCATCAGCAGTCCCTCTCGGGCGGTCCGCTCGATCTCGGCCACGCTGACCGGCCGGATCAGCACCGCGGCCTCGGCGGTGCCGGAGTCCACCGCGGCCAGCGTCTCGGACAGTCCGTGCTGGTAGCTCACCGGCACCTCGCCCAGGGTGTGCTCCAGCCAGGCACCGTCCAACGACCGGACGCCCTCGAACGCGCCCGGGATCGGCTCCAGCCGGTACGTGCGGTCCCGGGTGTAGAGCACCAGGAACCCCTCGTCCTGCATCGCGGCCAGCGTCTGCGGTGTCGGCCGCTCCATGTCGGACAGGGTGAAGGCGTGGCTGAACTCGGCGTACATCCGGTCGTACAGGCGATGGATCGCGGCGACGCTGAGCTGGTCGGCGACCAGCTCGCTGACGAAGGCCAGCGTCTCCTCGGCGGGGGTGTCGGTACGCCCGGTCGCGGTCCGGACCTCATCGCGGTACGTCCGGCTGATGCCGTAGCGGTGGTGCCCGTCGGCGATCAGCACGTCGTCGGCGGCGATCGCCGCGCGGATGGCCGCGATCCGGTCCGGGTCGGTGACCCGCTCGACCCGGTGCGTGACCCCGTCCTCGACGACCTCGCCGAGCGGCTCGCCCGGCTCGGCCAGCAGACCGGCCAGCCCGGAAGCCAGCGACAGTCCCCAGACCGGCGACAGGTTGGCCTCGGTCGCGCGGGTCAGGTCCAACCGATCGGTCGAGGCCTTGGGCGTGGTGCGCTCGTGCGGCAGCACACCGCCGGCTCCCTCGTCCACCACCTCCAACCCGCCCAGCACACCGACGATCTCGCGGACCGTGCCCGTCTCGTCGGTGAAGCCCAACCGGTAGAGGGTGAAGCTCGGCCGTTCGTCGGTGACCAGCACACCCGCGTCGCGCCAGCGGTCGAGCTCCGTCGCCGCCTCCCGGTAGCGGTCGTCGCCGCCGCGGGGGACGTCGACGTGGGTGATGTTGTGCTCGTCGAGGGCGAGGTAGTGGTCGAGATCGGTGTCGGAGAGGACGTCGTACGGCGGGGCGACGAGGGTCGCGAGGTGCGCGACGTCGGCGTACCGGAGAGCGGCGAAGGGCAGGAAGCGGGGCACGGGAGCCAGCCTGTCACGCGCCGGCAGCCGGGCCGAAACACCGGGGTAACGCAAGTAGGAGAGGATGGGTCCGTGTACCTGATGCGTGTCGCCCTGCCCGATCGCCCCGGCTCGCTGGGCGCGGTGGCGAGCGCCATGGGCAGCGTCGGGGGTGACATCAACGCGGTCGAGATCGTCGAGAAGGGTGACGGTGTCGTCGTCGACGACTTCATCGTCGATCTGCCCCCGGGCCGGCTGCCGGAGACCATCATCACCGCCTGCCACCGGCTGGAAGGCGTCCGGGTCGAGTGGATCTCGCGCTACCCGGAGGGTGGTGGTCTGCAGTCCGACCTCGAGGCGCTGGAGCGGATGACCGCCGATCCTGCGAGTGCCGCGGAGACGCTGGTGTCTCTGAGTCCGGTGGTCTTCCGGTCGCACTGGTCGGTGCTGCTCGAGGTCGCCGGCGATAAGGTCACCAGCCTGGCCGCGACCACCCTGGCTCCCGATTTCGACAGCTCGAACGCCGGACCGCTGGCGCCGTTCGACACCACCCACCGGATCGAGCTGGATTCCGGTTGGCTGCCCGGCTGGGCGGATTCCACCGTCGTGGTGGTGCCCCTCACCAGGGACCGGGTGATCGCCATCGGCCGCCTCGGCGGTCCGGCCTTCCTCGATTCCGAGATCGCTCGACTCCACCACCTCGCTGCCCTGATCAAGTAGTGACCTGGGGGGTGCTGTTGCGCCTGGCTCACCTCGGTCGCGTTCGGGGTGGTGTCGGCGATCATCCCGGTGGTCAACGCCGAGGTGTACGTGCTCGTCTCCCAGGTGTCCGCCGTCGCCGGCGTCGTGCCCGTGGCGGTCGGCGTCGGGATCGGTCAGACGATCGGCAAGTGCCTGCTGTTCCTCGGCGTCCGCCGCGGCCGCCAGTTCCGTTTCGTCCGCGAGCACCGGGCCTCGGTCCGCACCGAACCTCGGGGGCGGGTGCGGCAGGCGTGGCACGACGCACTCCAGCTCCTGTTGCGGCTGGTCGGGACGAAGCGCTGGGGCCTGCCGATCACGTTCCTGGCAGCGGTGGTGGGGGTCCCACCCCTGTACGCCGTCGCGCTGCTCGCCGGAGCGACCACGATGAAGCTGCGCTACTTCGCCCGATCGTGCTGGTCGGGCGGATCATCCGGTTCCTGCTGGTCGCGTACGGGGTCGCGGTGCTGCCGTTCTGGTGAGGCTCAGTGTTGCGCGTCCCACGTTCGTTGACAGATGGCGGCGTTCAGGTGCGTGCCACTATCCCTGGTCGCCGATGCCGAAGCCGATGTTGCCGGTCATCAGGAATACACGTACCAA
>CAVXBJ010000043.1:0-58825 GCA_963759915.1 uncultured Actinomycetota bacterium
CAGGGCCGGGCGGAGGTGTTCGTCGTCGGCGACCATGCCGAGGGCGTCGCGGATCGCGAGCACCTCGTCATCGTCGTCGTTCGGGTCGGCGACCCGGTCCCGTCGCAGCGCGTTGTCCACGGCCAGCACCCCGCCGGTGCGGAGCAACCGGATGCCCTGCTCGACGTAGGCCGGGTACTCGACCTTGTCGGCGTCGATGAACACGAGGTCGTACGCGCCGTCGCTGAGCCGGGGGAGCACGTTCAAGGCGGCGCCGGCGATCAGCCGGAAGCGCTGGGTCGGGATGCCGACGGAGAGGAACGCCTTGCGGGCCACGCGCTGGTGGTCGGCCTCGATGTCGACGCTGGTCAGGATGCCGTCCGGCTGCATGCCGGCGAAGAGGGCCAGCCCGGAGACACCGGAGCCGGTACCGATCTCCACCACGGCCTTGGCCCTCAGCACCGAGGCCAGGAAGGTCAGCGCGCTGGCGCCCACCGCGGCCGATCGCGGTGACGCCCAGCGGAGCAGCGGCGGCGCGGGCCTCGGCGGCGGCCTCGGACTCGGCGACGAAGTCCTCGGCGTAGGCCCAGGATGCGGCCTTGGGAGCGGACTTCACAGCGGTCTTCGTGGGTACGGCGGTCACAGCGTAAGCGTAGTGGTTGACGGCCCCGGCAGCTCGCCGGCAACGGCTCGTGAGCCGGCGGCCGGTCCGGCGGCGGCTCGGCGGTGGCTTCCGGATGACGGGCCCCCCTGCCGCCTGGTCCGCCGGTGACTCCGGAGCGGGCTCCCGTCGGCAGCCCGCCCCGGGACGCCACAATCTCCGGTTTCCGCCGCTCTCGTCCCGGCCGGCACGAGAGATTCCGCGGCCTAGGATGGTCGCCATGCCCCCCGTGCCCCCGTTCGGACGCCTCCTGACGGCGATGGTGACGCCCTTCACCGACGACGGCGAGGTCGACTACGACGGTGCGGCCGCGCTGGCGAGCCACCTCGTCGACGAGCTGGCGCACGACGGTCTGGTGATCAGCGGCACGACCGGTGAGGCGCCGACCACCTCCGACGCCGAGAAGGCCGAGCTGCTCCGGGTCGTGGTCGACGCGGTCGGTGACCGCAGTCACGTGCTCGCCGGCGTCGGCACCTTCGACACCGCGCACACCCTCGAGCCTGGCCGCGGACGCCGAGAAGGTCGGTGCCGCGGGTCTGCTCGTCGTCACCCCGTACTACTCGCGGCCGCCCCAGGCCGGTCTGCTCGGCCACTTCCGTACGGTCGCGGACGCCAGCGGGTTGCCGATCATGCTGTACGACATCCCGCACCGCTCGGGCGTGCCGATCCTCACCGACACCATGCTCCGGCTGGCCGAGCACCCGCGGATCGTCGCCGTCAAGGACGCGAAGGGAGACCTGCCGGCGTCGGCGCAGGTGATGGCGGCCACCGATCTCGCGTACTACTCCGGCGACGACGCCCTGACCCTGCCGCTGCTGTCGATCGGTGCCGTCGGCGTGGTCGGCACCTCGACCCACTTCACCGGGGTCGGCATGCGCCGGCTGATCGAGGCCCACCTGGCCGGCGATCCGCAGACCGCGCTGGCGTGGCACCAACCGACTGCTGCCCGTGTTCACCGGCGTCTTCGCCACCCAGGGCTGCATCCTGGTCAAGGACGGTCTCCGCCAGCTCGGCCGCGGCAACGGCCGGCTGCGGTCGCCGATGCCGCCGGCCACCGAGGCGGAGTCGGCCGCCCTGGCCGCCTGCCTGCGGGCGGCCGGTCTGCTGACCGTCCGAGCGGGACCGAGAGCGGGCCGGCGAGGAGTCGGGGAACCCCACCGGCGACTGAGACGTTCACCACATCGAGGCCGCGCACAGGTTCCTGAGAGGTTCGTCTCAGCCTGTGCCCAGGATGCTGGGGGAGGATGAGGAGTCCGTTGGTGATCAGATCGCAGGGGAGAGGAGTCGTCATGGCCGTCCGACCTGCGCCCGATGTCGCCCCGGTGACCACGCTCGGCGCACCGCCGGTCCGCGCTCATGGGCGCCGCCCGCGGCGACCGAGTGGACGCCGCCGAGCTGGGAGCAGATCGTGCGGGACCACAGCGCCCGCGTCTACCGGCTCGCGTACCGGCTGACCGGGAACTCCCACGACGCCGAGGATCTCACCCAGGACGTGTTCGTCCGGGTCTTCCGCTCGTTGCACACCTTCCAGCCCGGCACGTTCGAGGGCTGGTTGCACCGCATCACCACCAACCTGTTCCTGGACTCGGCGCGCCGCAAGCAGAAGATCCGCTTCGACGGCCTCGTCGACGGCTCGGAGGAACGGCTGCCGAGCAGCTGGCCGACTCCGTCGGAGGCTCTGGCCGACGCAGGGCTCGACCACGACGTCGCCGCCGCGCTGGCCGCGCTGGCGCCGGAGTTCCGGGCCGCCGTCGTGCTCTGCGACATCGAGGGTCTCACCTACGAGGAGATCGCCGCGGTCCTGGACACGAAGCTCGGCACCGTGCGCAGCCGCATCCATCGTGGTCGCGCGCAGCTGCGAGCCGCGCTGGCCCATCGCCGCCCGACCGGCGAGCGGGCGCGGTATCTCGGGGTCGAGGTCGAACAGGGTGGCCCGCCGGTGGCAGCCGGCCTCTCAGCACCGGGGTACACGGGGCGTTCGTGAAGGCGCGTTCGTGCGCCGAGCTGGCCGAGCTCCGCTCGGCCTTCGTCGACGGCGCCCTGGGTGATGCCGACCGCGAGCGGCTGCTGGCTCATCTCGTCGACTGCGGTGACTGTCGCCGCGAGGTCGCCGAGCTCCGGCACGTGCGCTCGCTGCTGACCGGCTCGACCGATCCGGGACTGACCCCCGTGGACCTCTCGCACCGCCTGGTCTCGATCGCCGGCGAAGAAGCCACCGAGCCGTTGTGGACGCGTCCGTTCCGGCGGACGGTCGGCGGCGGCGAGCTGCCCAGCCAGCGGCACCTGAAGCGGACCCGGGTGCTGGCCGGTGTGCTGGGCTGCAGCGTGGCCGTCCTCGCGGTGCTGGGGATCGGCTACCTGGCCGCGCCGGCCGAGGACACCGTCGCGGCCCTCGATCCCACCCACCGGGCGGTCACCGAGTTCACCAGCGTGGTCTCGGCGTTCCCGCTCGACGGTCGGGTCAGTGCCGCCCTGCAGGGGCAGCCGGCGAGCACGACCTCCGGGGCGGGCTACCCGACCGGGGTGGCGCTGCCCGCAAAGCCGCTGTCGGAGGCCAAGACGACGAGGCTCCTGGTCCAGGCCGGGCAGGCCGGGGACGAGCTGACCTACTCCGCCACCCAGTTCGTCAGCCTCTCCCGCGACGACGAGCGGATCACCAACGTCGTCCGGGTCGCCAGCCTGGGTGGCTCCGGCACCGAGCTCAGCCCCGCCGGCTCGGGGCATCACCCGGCCGGCGCCGCAACCTACATCGCGTCCGACTCGTCGACCCGGATGGCCGACGCCGATCTGATCGATCGCCTCGCCGACCGGTATGAGCTGCGAGGGTGGAAGGCGCAGCGGTACGCCGACCGCGACGCGTACGTCGTCGAAGCGGTGGAGCCGACAGCCGAGTCCGCGGAAGGATCGCTCGACGGGGTGGTGGCCCGCTGGTGGCTCGACGCCAAGACCGGTCTGCTGCTGGGGCAGGAGACGTACGACGGCCGCGGCAACGTCGTGGTGGCCAGCCGGCTCGCCGATCTGCGGTTCGGCAGCGCCGGCGACCAGGACTCGGTCGTCGCCAGTCCGGCGGCCCGGACGACCGCCACCCTCACGCTCTCCCGGGCGGCCCAGCTGAGGCGCGACGGCTGGGTCTGCGCCGACCGGCTGGCCGGTCTGTCCCTGCTGCGGCTGAGGACCGACCAGACCGATGACCCGACGCTCGTGCACCTCGTCTACAGCGACGGACTGACCACTCTGAGCGTGGTCGAGCAGCGGGGCCAGCTGTCGGGGGCGCCGACCGGCGAGCTCCCGCAACGAGACGCTGGGTGCCTGGGTCACCACCGGGATGCCGACCACCGCGACCTGGACCTCGGGTGATGTCGTGCTGACCGCCGTCACCGACGGATCCCGCGAGACACTGGCCGCCGCCGTGGCCGCGCTTCCGCATGAGGCCCGGCAACAGCCGACTACGATGGAACGCGTTCGCGCGGGCTGGTCCCGCATCCTCGGTCGATGAGCGGTGACGAGATGGCTGACGAGGACCGCTCGGCGGCCCCCGACGATGGTCGATCGGCGCCCGACGACTCCGGTTCGGACTGGTTCTTCCGCGACCGGACCCAGGAAGACTCCCAGCCCTACCCGACACCAGCCCGACCCGACCAGCGGCCCGGCCCGGATCAGTACGGTCCCGGCCCGGGCGAGTCCGTTGCCGGCCCCGGTGACCACGGGTTCCAGGCCACCGAGTTCCGGGCCCAGCCGGGGCCCGATCCGGACGCCACCGCGACGCACTACTTCGGCCCGTTCTCCCGCCCGCCCGGCCCGGTCGACGAACCCACTCAGGTGCTGCCGACGTACGGCGCCGCCCAGCCCCCGACCTTCGGCGGCGCGACCGGCTACCCGGCGCCGGGCGGCGTACCGCCACTGACCCCGCACCCGCCCACCGCGGCCGCTGCCGCCCCGCCGCCGACGAAGCAGCCGGCGCGCAGGTCCAGGACCGGTCTGTTGCTGCTGGTCGCCGCCCTGCTGGCGGCTCTGGTCGGCACCGCCGCCGGCTACGGCGGCGCGCGCCTGGCGCAGACCAGTGCCCCGACGGTCGCTCCGACGGTCCCCGCCCAGCCGACCGTGGCCGCCCCACCGACGTCGTCGGCGGATCCGCAGAGCCCGGTGCCCGCGGCGCCGAGCCAGATCGACACCGTCCAGGTCGCGGCGTCGGCCCTGCCGAGCACCGTGATGATCCGGGTCGGCTCGAACGGTTCCGGCGGCACCGGGTCGGGGTTCGTGCTCGACACCGAGGGCCACATCATGACCAACAACCACGTGATCGCCGACGCTGCGGACGGCGGCCGGATCACCGTGATGTTCTCCGACGGCGCTCGGGTCCGCGGCGGAGCTGGTGGGCCGCAGCCCCTCCTACGATCTGGCGGTCATCAAGGTCACCGACTCGCACCCGCTCACGCCCGATGCCGGTCGGCGACTCCGAGGCGGTCCAGGTGGGCGAACCGGTCGTGGCGATCGGCTCGCCTCTGGCGCTCGCCAGCACCGTCACCCAGGGCATCGTCAGCGCCAAGAACCGGCCGGTGGTGGTGAACTCCGACGGCGGCGCCGACTCGCCGAGTGCCTACATCAACGGGATCCAGACCGATGCCGCCGATCAACCCGGGCAACTCCGGTGGACCGTTGGTCGACGCCGCCGCGCGGGTGATCGGGGTCAACTCCGCCATCTTGACCCTCGGCCAGAGCCGGGACACCAGCGGCAACATCGGTCTCGGCTTCGCCATCCCGATCAACCAGGCGATGGAGATCGGCAAGCTGCTGATCGAGGACGGCAAGGCGACGTACCCTGTCATCGGCGTCAACATCGGTCAGGCGGACAGCGACGGCGTCCGGCTCTCGCAGGTCGACGGGGACGGGCCGGCCGACAAGGCCGGGCTGCAGGTCGACGACGTGGTGACCGCGATCGACGAGCAGCCGGTGACCACGGCGGAGGAGCTGATCGTGGCCGTCCGGACCCACCGACCCGGGGGACCGGGTCACGCTGACCTACGAACGTGGCGGGCAGCAGAGCACCGCCGAAGTGACCTTGGGGAGTCGTGAAGGCTAGCGTGAGCGCATGTTCGACGTAGGGGCACCGGAGCTCCTGGTCCTGGTGGTCATCGCGGTGATCCTGTTCGGACCGGAGAAGCTCCCCGAGTTCGCCCGCAAGGCGGCCCGGGTGATCAAGTACGTCCGGACGATGGCCGGCAGCGCCCAGGAGCAGCTGAGCAAGGAGCTCGGCCCGGAGTTCTCCGACCTCGACGTCCGCGACCTCAACCCGAAGACCTTCATCCAGAAGCACCTGATGGACGACGTCGACCCGATCGTGGCCGACGTCAAGAAGGAGATCACCGAGTCCACCGCCGCCGGGCGGACCGCGGCCGCGGACGTGACGGCAGCCATGGAGGACGCCAAGGCCGCCGCCCGGACCAACGGCTCGTCGGTCAACGGCGCGGTCAACGGAACCCCGGTGGCCCGGGTGCTGACGCCGTTCGACCCCGACGCGACCTGAGCGTCACGCAGCACCGACCCGCTCAGCGGCCGGTGGGGGCCAGTCCCAGCTGACGGCCGACGAGACCGCGGCCGCGGCCGGCGAGCCCCTCCGCGATCGTGGTCAGCGCCGCCCCCGCCGCGGAGTCGGCGTCACCGGCGGTCAGCGGTACGCCGTCGTCGCCGCTCTCGCGCAAGCGTCGGATCCAGCGGCACCTGGCCCAGCAGCGGCACCGGGTAGCCCAGCCGGGTGCTCAGGGTGGCGGCCACGTTCTCGCCGCCGCCGGAGCCGAAGACGTCCATCCGGTGCACGCTGCTCGCAGTCGGGACAGGTCGACCTCCAGGTAGGCCATGTTCTCGATCACGCCGATCACCCGCTGGTTCATCATCGACGCCATCGTGCCGGCCCGCTCGGCGACCTCGGCGGCCGCCTGCTGCGGGGTGGTCACCACGATCACCTCCGCGTTCGGCAGCTTCTGACCCAGCGAGATCGCCACGTCAGCCGGTCCCGGGCGGCAGGTCCAGCAGCAGGAAGTCCAGGTCGCCCCAGTAGACGTCGGCCAGCATCTGGGTCAGGGCCCGGTCCAGGATCGGTCCCCGCCAGGCGACCACCTGGTCGCGACTCGGCTTCAGCATGCCGATGGAGATCGCCTTCAGCCCGTTGGTCG
Source organism: uncultured Actinomycetota bacterium (assembly GCA_963759915.1). Taxonomy (GTDB): domain Bacteria; phylum Actinomycetota; class Actinomycetes; order Propionibacteriales; family Propionibacteriaceae; genus Microlunatus. The sequence goes on from CAVXBJ010000043.1 coordinate 6,811, forward strand.
GGACCGGCATGATCATGTCCTCGACCGCGGTGGGCCGGGCGTCGGCGACCCCGAGCATGGCCGGGATCGAGTGCCCGTAGATGTCGGCGTCGAGGATGCCGACCGTACGACCGAGTCGGACCAGCGCCATGGCCAGGTTCACCGTGACCGACGACTTGCCGACCCCGCCCTTGCCCGAGGCGATCGCGATCACGGTGGTGAGGGAGTCGGGCTTGGCGAACGGGATCTCCCGGTCGGCCTGACCGCCCTTCAGCAGATCCCGCAGACCGGCGCGCTGTTCGTCGCTCATCACGCCGAGGTCGACCTGGACCGGCGTCGACGCCCTCCACGGTCGCTGACCGCGGCGGTCACGTCGCGCCGCAGCGTGTCCTTCATCGGGCAGCCGGACACCGTCAGCAGCACCTCGACCCGGATCTGGCCCGGGGCGGTCTCCTCGACGGCGGCGACCATGCCCAGCTCGGTGATCGGCCGCCGGATCTCGGGATCGTTCACCCGGGTCAGGGCGTCGCGGACACGGTCGAGCAGGGGCGTTGCAGTCGAGACGGGCACCGGTCCAGGTTAGTTGCGCTTCCGCACGGGACCGGCGCCGAGTGTGGCCGACGTGACATCGGCGGGTCAGGCCGGCTGCGGTCTCCGAACCTGAGAGAACCCGGACTCCGCGAGTGTTCGAACCCGCGCGGAGTCGGTTTGGTTCGGAGCTCCAGTGCGCGAGTGTTCGAACCCGCGCGGAGTTGGTTTAGGTCTCAGGAGCTCCACTGCGCGAGTGTTCGAACCCGCGCGGAGTTGCGGACCAGCTCCCCGCAGCGAGGACGGGAGAGTCAGCGGACGGGGTCGGTGAGGATCTCGTGCAGCACCCGCCGTGCCTCGTCGGCGGCGGCCACGTCGGTGTCCCGACTTCCCGCCACGGTGATCAGGGCCTTCCACAGTCCCCAGCCCCGACCGCGGGCCCACGTGTCGGCGTCCAGGTCGAGGGTCTCGCGGAACGCCGTGCGGCTCTCGCCCGACAGCAGCGTCCAGGCGAGCACGACGTCGCAGGCCGGGTCGCCGATGCCGCTGGTGCCGAAGTCGATCACCGCCGCGAGGCGGCCGTCGCGGACCAGCAGGTTGCCGAACGCGATGTCGCCGTGGAACCACACGGGCGGCCCCGGCCAGGTGCTGGCGACCGCGGCGTCCAGGATCGCGGCGGCGACGCGGCACGTCGACCTCGTCGGCCACCGCGGCCAGCGCAGCCCGCGCCTCGTCGAGGTAGTGGTCCAGCGGGCCGCCCCGCCACGAAGTTGTGCTGGCCGGGCAGCGGGCCGCCGGTCGCGTCGCACGCCCGCAACGCCACCAGGAACTCCGCCACGGCGCGGGCGAAGGCGACCTGGTCGTCGATCCGCTCGGATGTCGCCGGGTCGCCCGTCGAGCCAGGCGTAGACCGACCAGGCGTGGGGGTAACCAGGCCCGGCGACCCCTGGGCGACCGGCCGCGGGATCGGCACCGGCAGCTGGGGTGCCAGCAGCGGCAGCCAGCGCTGTTCCTTGGCCACCTGCTCGGCGTAGAACCGGCGAGCGCGGGAGGCGGATGCGTCAGGTCGTCGCCGAGCCGGAAGGTGCGGTTGTCCCAGCCGCTGTGCTCGACGTCGGTGACGGGCAGCTCCGCCCACTCCGGGAACTGGTCGCGCCACCAGCCGCCGGGCCAGGTCGCGATCCGGCGGCTCCCGCTCACTCGGCTGTCCCGCTCACTCAGCTGCCCCGCTCACTCAGCTGGTCCGTTCACGCTCGCGTTCCTCGTCGTCCAGGTCGGCCAGGATCGAGCGCAGCTCGCTGCGCAGCTCCGAGCGCAGGTAGTCGCGGGTGGCGAGCTCGCCGACCGACATCCGCAGGCCGGCGATCTCACGGGCCAGGTAGTCCATGTCCGCCCGGCTCTGGGCGGCCTGCTCGCGATCGCGCTCGATGGCGACCCGGTCGCGCGACTCCTGCCGGTTCTGCGCCAGCAGGATCAGCGGGGCCGCGTACGAGGCCTGCAACGAGAGCACCAGCGTGAGGAAGATGAACGGGTACTCGTCGAACCGCGGGCGCGGCGGACCGAACGGCACGTTCCAGAGCACCCAGCAGATGATGATCACGGTCATCCAGGCCAGGAACCGGGCCGTGCCCATGAACCGGGCGAACCCCTCCGCGAAGGCACCGAAGGTGTCGGTGTCCCAGCGCGGCCGGGGCAGGATGGACCGCTTCCGCCGCCCCGGGGTGTTCAGCCGTTCCGGCTCGCGCTCGGCCCTAGCCACGGCTCACCGACCGACCGCGGGAACGGCCCGCCCCGAGCGCGGCCTGGGCGGAGAGGGCGTCCAGCTGGGTGCCGCGCCAGTCGGGCGGCAGCACGTGGTCGAGCACGTCGTCGACGGTGACCGCGCCGAGGAGGCGACGCTCGCTGTCGAGGACCGGTGCGTTGACCAGGTTGTAGGTGGCGAAGTAGCGGGAGACGATGTGCAGCTTGGTGGCCGCCTGCAGCGGCTCGAGATCGGAGTCGAGCAGCGCCGACACCAGGGTCGAGGGCGGCTCGCGCAGCAAGCGCTGGAAGTGCACCCCGCCGACGTAGCGTCCGGTCGGCGTCTCCAGCGGTGACCGGCACACGTAGACCATGCAGGCCAGCGCCGGGGTGAGCTCCGCGTCGCGCACCTTGGCCAGCGCCTCGGCCACCGTGGCGTCCGGCGCGAGGATGATCGGCTCGGGGGTCATCATGCCGCCGGCGGTGAAGTCCTCGTAGATCAGCAGCCGGCGGACGTCCTTGGCCTCCTCCGGCTTCATCCGGTTCAGCAGCCGTTCGGCCACCTCGGGGGTGAGCTCGCCGATCAGGTCGGCGGCGTCGTCGGGATCCATCTCCTCCAGCACGTCGGCCGCCCGCTCCGGGTCGAGGCCCTGGATCAGCTGGACCTGCTCCTCCTCCGGCAGCTCCTCCAACGCGTTCGCCAGCTTCTCGTCATCCAGGGCGTTGGCGACCTCGGCCCGGCGCTCGGAGCTCATGTTGTGCAGCTCGCGGGCGACGTCGGCGGGCTTCATGTCCTCGAGCTCGGCGAGCAGGTGCTCGGTGCCCTGGAACGTGTCGTCGAAACCGCTGATCCGCACCTCGTCCCAGTCGAGGATGGTGACGTGGCCCCGGCGGCCGAAGGCGCGTGGCCGCGCCTCCCGGATGGCGACCTCGCTGAGCTCCCACTCGTGCACCCGGGTGGTCTGCATCGCAACGTCGAACACCACCGCCGGCGTCTGCCGGTCGGTCCGCTCGGCGGACCGGTCGAAGAGGTCGTCGATCACCAGGATCTCCGACTCGCGCCGCTCGAAGCGGCGGGTGTTGACGACCCCGGAGATGACCACCTGGGTGGGATCGACGTTGCGGACCCGAGCCATCGAGATGAAGATCCGGTGGCGGGCGAACAGCTCGACCAGCAGGCCCTTCACCCGCGGCGGCCGCCCGTCGGCCCGTCGCTGGACGATGACGTCGCGGACCCGCCCGAGCTGGTCGCCGGCCACGTCGAGAACGGGCAGGTTCTTCAGCCGGGAGATGAACACAGAGCTCTCTCGCGACGCCACGGGCCCACGGTATAGGCCGGACCTCCGGACTGGCGTACGCGTTCAGACCGGCGGGCGGTGCGCGGCACCCGAGGCGGGCGCTTACACTGTAAACATGAGTCAGTTCGCCTCCGAGGGTTCCCAGGCCGCCAACGAAGAAGTCGCCTACATCGGCGCGAGTCCCGACGATCCGGCGCCCGGTGGCGACGACAGCAGCATCAAGGACCCCAGCGACTGGGTGAGCGGTGACGACCCGATCACGGACTCGCAGCGCTCCTACCTCGACTCCCTGGCCCGCCAGGCGGGGGAGACCCTGCCCGCCGATCTCAACAAGGCGCAGGCCTCGGAGCACATCGACCGGCTGCGGGAACAGCTCAACCTCTCGAACGACTGACTCGTACGCTGCCGTCCATGACCGCCGACGGCACGACGCCCGACCGCTGCCGCTTCAAGGATCTGTGCATCGACGTCGTCGATCAGCACCGGCAGGCGCCGTTCTGGTCGGCGGTGCTCGGGCTCGGGGCCGAGGCGTTGGACAACGGTGGGTACCGGCTCGGCGACGGCGTCGCCGAGCACACCGTGTGGATCAACCCGGTGCCCGAGCCCCGGACGGCCAAGCAGCGGGTCCATCTCGACGTCACCGTGCGGGACGTCGCCGACCTGGTCGAGCTCGGTGCCGAGGTGATCGCCGAGCTGCCGCGCTGGACCTTGCTCGCTGACCCCGAGGGTGGCGAGCTGTGTGCCTTCGTCCGCTCGCCCGAGCAGCTGGCTCCCTACCGGCTGCTGGAGATCGTCGTGGACGCGGTCGATCCGGCCCGGATCGCGGCGTGGTGGGCGGACCGGCTGGGCACCGCAGCGCGCCCGAGCGACGACGGGTCCTTCTGGTGGCTGGAACCGACCGCCGGGCTCCCGGTCGACTGGGTGTTCCAGGGCGTCCCCGAACCGAAACAGGTCAAGAACCGGATCCACTGGGACGTGCTCGGCGACACCGCCGGTCTGGTCGTCGCCGGAGCGACGCTGTTGCGACCGCACGGTGACGACCTGGCCTGGGACGTGCTGGCCGACCCCGAGGGCAACGAGTTCTGCGTCTTCCGGCCGCGGTGATCTTGGGTTAGTGTTCCCACGAGCTCGGGGGAGCACAACTCGAGGAGTCTTTCCGTGTCCAGATCACTTCCCCATCTGGGCGCGATGCTCACCGGTCGCGGAGCTCCGCCCCGGATCATCGCCCCGAGATCGTTCGTCGTCGCCCTCAGCGCCGGTCTGGTGATCGCCGGTGCCGGACTGGTCGTGCCGGCCGGCCAGCTGCCCGTGGCGGCCGCGGCTCCGGTCACCGACAAGGCGCTGGCCACCAAGCTCGCCTCGGTGCTGAAGGACTCCCGGGTCACGAAGGGCCGTACCTCGGTGGCGGTCTTCGACGCCGCCACGGGCAGCGAGCTGTTCCAGCGCAGCGGCAGCCGGGCGACGATGCCGGCCTCGAACACCAAGATCGTCACGGCGGCGGCGGCCATGCACACCCTCGGTCCCGACTACCGTTTCCAGACCCAGGTGATCACCCGGGCCAAGATCACCGGGAGCACGCTGGACGGACGGCTCTACCTCAAGGGCTACGGAGATCCGACGGCCCGGGTGAGTGACTACGCCGCCCTGGCCCAGCGCGTCCGAGCCGCCGGGATCCGTACGGTGACAGGCAAGCTGGTCGTCGACGCCACCTACTTCGACAGCGTGCGCTACAACCCGACCTGGCGGACCGGCTACGCCGACGACTACTACGCGGCGGAGATCTCCGCGCTCACCCTGGCTCCCAACGCCGACTACGACTCCGGCACCGTGATCATCAAGTACAAGGCCGGATCCGTGGGCAAGAAGGCCAAGATCACCACCAGCCCGGCGGCCGCGGCGTCGTACCTGAGCCTGAAGAACCTCACCACCACGGGAAAGAGGGGCACGTCGACCACCTTCTCGGCGAGCCGGGCCCAGGGGGCGAAGACGATCACCCTGCGCGGGCGGGTGCCCAGCGGGCGATCCGGCAGCTGGCTGATCACGGTGAACCGACCCGACCTGTACGCCGCCGCCGTGTTCCGAGCGGAGCTGAAGAAGGCCGGTGTCACCGTCCGCGGGAGCACGGCCTCGCTGGCCACGCCGGCGACCAAGCGCACCGTGGTCGCCGCCGACTACTCGATGCCGCTGTCGCAGCTGCTGGTGCCCTTCCTGAAGCTGTCCAACAACATGCACGCCGAGGCGCTGACCAAGGCGATGGGTGCGAAGCGGTCCGGGGCCCCGGGCACCTGGTCGAACGGCCTGGCCGCCACCCGGGCCTATCTGACGCGTCTCGCCGTCCCGATGAGCGGGGTCTCGCTGTCGGACGGATCCGGTCTGACCCGGGCCAACACCCTCACCCCCCGCGCCCTGGGCACCCTGCTGGTGAACGTGCAGAGGGAGCGGTGGTTCCCTGCCTTCAAGACGGCGCTGCCGGTGGCCGGCAACACCAGCCGGATGGTCGGCGGCACCCTGCGGCACCGGATGAACGGCACGCGGGCCGCCAACCACGCCTGGGCGAAGACCGGGACCCTCACCGGGGTCACCGCTCTCAGTGGCTACGTCCAGGGCCGGGACGGGCGCCTGTACACCTTCTCGATGCTCAGCCAGTACTCCGGCAGCACCCCGCGGCCGGTGGAGGACAAGCTGGTGGTCGCCCTGGCCGGGTGGCGGCGGTAGGGGCCCCCGGTGACGGTGATCTGAGTCGGGCGGGCCGGTCGCAGGTAGACTCGCAGCCTCACGTCACGTCAAGAGGTGGACCATGTCCTTCCAGCGTCCGCAGGCCGGATCCATGTTCGAGCTCGAGTTCCCGCAGTCGGTGGGGATCTTCAACAGCTACGCCGACGCGCAGAAGGCGGTGGACTACCTCGCCGACGAGAAGTTCGCGGTCCAGAACCTGGCGATCGTCGGCACCGAGCTCAAGTCGGTGGAGCGGGTGCTGGGGCGCCGGAGCTGGCGCACGGTGCTGTCCTCCGGAGTGTCGTCGGGCGTCTCGACCGGTCTGATCGTCGGCATCATCATGTTGATCTTCACCCGGCCGGCCAGCGTGCTGGTGCTGATCCTCAGCTGCCTCGCCCTCGGTGTCGCGATCGGCCTGGCCTTCGCGGCGGCGGGTTACGCGATGACCCGGGGCAAGCGCGACTTCACCTCGGTGACCCAGACCGTGGCCACCAAGTACGAGGTGCTCTGCGAGCACAAGGTGGCCGCGCAGGCGCGCGAGATGCTGCTCCAGCTGCCCGGCGCCCGGGCCGCCGCCTTCGAGTGAGTTCTCTGTAGCCCCGCACTCGCTGTGACCGCCCTCGAACCCGGCTACTTCGTCGGCGTTCGGAGAGGAAGAGCGCCTCTCCTCTCTTCTCCTCAGCACGCCGGCGGGCGATCACCGGCGCTCGCGCTCAGTGTCGCCCCGCACTCGCTGTGACCGCCCTCGAACCCGGCTACTTCGTCGGCGTTCGGAGAGGAAGAGCGCCTCTCCTCTCTTCTCCTCAGCACGCCGGCGGGCGATCACCGGCGCTCGCGCTCAGTGTCGCCCCGCACTCGCTGTGACCGCCCTCGAACCCGGCTACTTCGTCGGCGTTCGGAGAGGAAGAGCGCCTCTCCTCTCTTCTCCTCAGCACGCCGGCGGGCGATCACCGGCGCTCGCGCTCAGTGTCGCCCCGCACTCGCTGTGACCGCCCTCGAACCCGGCTACTTCGTCGGCGTTCGGAGAGGAAGAGCGCCTCTCCTCTCTTCTCCTCAGCACGCCGGCGGGCGATCACGGCCGCTCGCGCTCAGGAGAGCAGGGGCCGCAGCCGGCCGGCCAGGTCGACGGCGGCTTCGATCTCGACCCGCCGGATCGAGACGCTCTCCACGTTGAACCCGTACGGCAGCCCGAGCCGCCGACAGAAGCCGGCCAGGGTCTCGGCGCCGGCGAGGCACTGCTCGTAGCTCACGGGGAGCGGATCGTCGGCGTAGGTGAGCTCGTTCTGCAGCCAGCGCGGCACCCGGACCCCGAGCCACTGCAGGAAGGCCAGGGTCTTGACCGATCCGCACACGGCGAGCGTGAAGATCACCGGGCGCGGCGCGATCCCACGCTCGGTGCACGCGTAGAAGTAGTCCGACAGCAGGCTCAGGGTGCCGTCCACGTCGTAGATCACCTGGCTGACGAAGAAGGCGCACCCGGCTTCCTGCTTGGCCAGCATGCGCAGGTGCTCGTCGCCCCGACCGGTGTGCCGCTCGGTGATCATCACCCCACCCACGGCCATCTCGGGTCGCAGCGTGCGCCGTAGCCGATGGGCGTCGGTGAGACTGGTCCGCACGTCCTTCCGGCTGGACGTCGCACCCACGAAGACCCCCAGCTGTCGGGTCGGGTCCACCCGGCCGAGCCAACCGCTGAGCTCGGAGGGCGCGTACTTGCCGATCGAGCGGTAGACGACCACCGGCTTGCTCCACTCGCCCAGGTAGTCGGAGTAGAAGGCGGCCGGGTCGGAGGTGGGCAGGTACGGGAACGGTCGGTCCTCGGCGATCCGGTCGCTCTCGTCGTCGATGTCGTACAGGATCAGGCCGTCGAGATCGAGGGGGCCGAGCCGGGCCAGCGTCCGCTCGGCGATCCGGGCGCGGTCCGCGTCGGCGGTGCTCGACTTCGGCGGCGTGATGCCGAACAACAGGATCCCGCCGCGACCCTCGGTGACCAGTGCGTGCAGGCCGGACCGGGGGTCGCCCTCAGCCATCAGGCAGCAGCGTGGCCATCCAGGCCTCGACGTCGGCGCTCGACCGGGGGAGACCGGCCGACAGGTTCTCGGCGCCGTCCGCGGTGATCACGATGTCGTCCTCGATCCGGACGCCGATGCCGCGCAGGTTCTCCGGCACCAGCTCGTCGTCGGACTTGAAGTACAGACCCGGCTCGACGGTGATGATCATGCCCTCGGCGAGCGTGCCCTCGCGGTACTTCTCCCGCCGGGCCTGCGCGCAGTCGTGCACGTCGATGCCCAGGTGGTGCGAGGTGCCGTGCACCATCCACCGCCGGTGCTGGCCACCCTCGGGGGACAGGGACTCCTCGGCGGTGACCGGGAGCAGCCCCCACTCCTCGAGCTTGCGGGCCAGCACGGCGATCGCCGCCGCGTGCACGTCGGAGAACTTCGCGCCCGGTTTCGCGGCGTCGATGCCGGCCTGCTGGGCCTCCAGCACCGCCTCGTAGACCATCCGCTGGTCGTCGCTGAAGCGGCCGTTGACCGGCAGCGTGCGGGTGACGTCGGCGGTGTAGAGCGTGTCCAGCTCGACGCCGGCGTCCAGCAGCAGCAGATCGCCCTCGCGCAGGTCGCCGTCGTTGCGGATCCAGTGCAAGGTGCAGGCGTGGTCGCCGGACGCGGCGATGGTGTCGTACCCGATCGCGTTGCCGACGTGCCGGGCGTGCAGGCCGAAGACGCCCTCCACCCAGCGCTCGCCCCGCCCGCGGCGGACGGCCTCGGGCAGATCGGCGACCACGGCGGCAAACCCCTCGGCGGTCTCGGCGCAGGCCTGGCGCATCTGCTCGATCTCGAAGGCGTCCTTGACCAGTCTCAGCTCACTGAGCGCCTCGGCCAGCTCGGCGTCCTGGGTCTTGAGCGTCTCGTCCTCGGTCGCCTCGCGGACCTGATCGAGCCGGGTGGCCAGGGCCGGGTCGGCCTCGCGCAGGATCCGGATCAGGGTCTCCTCGGCGTTCTTGGCCAGGTGCTCGTCGAGCTCGCTGCGCGGGACGCAGCGGATGCCGCACAGCGCGGCCAGCTCCTCCAGACGACGGGCGCCGGCCCACCCACATCTCGCCGTAACGGGCGTCGGAGTAGAACTCCGCCGAGTCCCTCGGTGCCCGTGGGGTGAAGTAGAGCGCGGCGTCGTGGCCGTCGTCGGTCGGCTCCAGCACCAGCACGGCATCCGGCTCCCGATCGGTGCCCAGCCCGGTCAGGTGCGCGAACGCCGAGTGCGGCCGGAACCGGTAGTCGGTGTCGTTGGAGCGGATCTTGAGTCCGCCCGCGGGGATCACGAGCCGCTGACCGGGGAACATCGCGCTCACCCGGTCCCGCCGGGTCGCGGCGGCCGCGGCGGCCGGCAGCGGGCTCGGGAGCCCGGTGGGGTAGGGCGTCCAACCGTCGGCGATGAACGCCTTGAACGCGTCGCTGAAGGGGGTCTGCCGGTTCGGCAGCTCGGGCTGGGTCTCGCTCACCCGACCCAGTATGGTCGCTGGCCGTCGGAGGCGGCACCCCGAAGCCCGTGGCCTAAGGTGGCCGCGTGCTCGACGTACGCGAGCGGCTGGCCGCCGACGACCTCCCGGAGCGGCTGACGCTGCTCGGCTTCCGTGACGATGATCGGGCCGATGCCCTGGCGGCGGCGGCCGCGGTGCTCGAGGAGCCCGACGAGATCGCGGCCGTGCAGGCGATGGCGGAGCGGCTGGTGCCGGCGATCGGGCTGATCGGGGACCCGTGGGACGGCGTCGCTGCCCTGGCCCTGGCGGAGGCGAGGGCACCGACTCCGCGTACGGGGCCGGGGTGCTGGAGCTGCTCGCGCTGGTGACCAGCGTCGACGAGGTCCGGGCGTACCACGCGTCCCGGGGCATCGACGGTGCGGACTCCTGGCGCGCCCTGTCCGACCTCGGTCAGCAGGTCTTCGTGCACCGGCTCACCTACGGCGCGTTCGGGCTGCACACCCACGACTGGCTGCGGGTGGCCTGGTCGGGAGCCCTCTACTGGCTGGGGCGACTGCAGTTCAACCTGCAACGAGATCCGTTGGCTGCTGGCGGCGCGGATGCCGACAGCTGGGTGCTCTCGACCCACATCCCGCGCTCCGGTCCGCTGACCCCGGCCGAGGTCGATGCGTCCTTCGCGGCCGCCCGGACGTTCTTCGCGCAGCACTTCGCCGAGTTCGGTGTGCACGCCTTCCACTGCCACAGCTGGCTGCTGGATCCGCAGCTGGCCGCGGTGCTGCCGGCGACCTCGAACATGGCGCTGTTCCAACGACGGTGGACCTTGGTCGGGGAGCCCGGGAACGGGGACGAGGACGCCGTCTTCTTCACCTTCGCCCGGCGCCCGCCGGTGGACCTGGCGTCCCTGCCCCGCGACACGACCCTGCAGCGGGCGATCCTCGACCGGCTCGCTGACGGTGGGCACTGGCAGGTCCGCAACGGCCTGATCCCGTACGCGGCTCCCGAGAGGCACGACACCCCGGAGGACCTCCGCGCATGACCGACCTCTACATCGTCCGGCACGGTGAGACCGAGTGGAGTGCGGACGGGCGGCACACCTCGATCACCGACCTGGAGCTGACCGAGAACGGGGTCCGGCAGGCCGAGTCACTGCGTGGGCACCTGGACCCGGCGTCCTTCGGTCTGATCCTGTCGAGTCCCCGGCGCCGCGCCCGGCGGACGGCAGAGCTGGCGGGGTTCGTCGGTGAGCACGAGCCGGCGGTGACCGAGGACCTGGTGGAGTGGTTCTACGGCGACTACGAGGGTGTGACCAGCGCCCAGATCCACGAGACGGATCCCGGCTGGACGATCTTCACCCACCCGACTCCGGGCGGGGAGACCCACGGTCAGGTGACCGAGCGGCTGGACCGGGTGATCGAGCGGATCCGCGACTCCGGGCGTGGAGCGGGCCATCTGCTTCGGCCACGGCCACGCCCTGCGCGCCCTCACGGTGCGCTGGATGGGCCTGGACCTGATGTGGGGTGCCCACTTCCCGCTGGACACCGCCACCATCTCCGTGCTCGGCGAAGAGAAGGGCGTGCCCGCCCTCGAGCAGTGGAACGCCCGGGTCTGACGAGTCGCCGACTACCGGTAGTCGTAGCTGGTCAAGGCCTTGCGGGCGCTGAGCAGCAGGACGGCGGCCAGGCCGGTGGTGCCGACCATGATGGCGGCCATCGGCACCGGGGTGCCGTTGGCGAAGACGCCGACCAGCGGGGCGATGGCGCCGCCGATCATGAACTGGGAGGCGCCCAGCAGGGCGGCCGCCGTGCCGGCCGACTCGCCGTGCCGGTTCAAGGCGATGGCGGGGGCGTTGGGGAAGGACAGGCCGGCGGCGGAGATGACGAAGAACAGCGGAGCCATGAAGGCGAACCAGCCGCCGACGCCGAGCAGCATGAGCACCAGCAGGGTGACCGCGCCGGCCACGGCGAGCAGCACGCCGAAGCTCAGCACGCTGACCGGGCTGTAGCGCTTGACCAGCCACGGGTTGATCTGGGTCATGGCGATCATGCCGACCGCGTTGGCGCTGAAGGCCAGGCCGAACTGCTGCGGGGTCATCCCGTACAGGTCCTGCAGCACGAACGGCGCTCCGGAGATGTAGGCGAACAGGGTGGCGAACATCAGCCCCGCCACCAGCACCATCACGATGAACAGGCGGTCGCGGAACAGCGATCCGTACGCCCGCAGGGATCCGGTGACGCTGACCGGCCGGCGGCGCTCGACCGGCAGGGTCTCCGGCAGGGCCACGAAGGCGAGCACGAGCATGCCCAGCGCGATGACGGCCAGCACCACGAAGATGCCGCGCCACGACGTCAGGGCCAGCAGCGCGCTGCCCAGCGACGGGGCCAGGATCGGCGCGACGCCGAGCACGAGCACCAGGCGGGAGAGCAGCTGGGCGGCACGGATGCCGCTGAACAGGTCACGGACGACGGCCATCGCGACCACCGCGACGGCGGCGCCGGCGAGACCCTGCAGGGTGCGGGTCACGGTGAGCAGACCGATGCTCGGGGCGAGCGCGCACAGCACCGACATCAGCGCGTGCAGCACGAGCCCGGCCAGCAGCGGCTTGCGGCGGCCGATCGAGTCCGACAGCGGGCCGATGATCAGCTGACCGAGACCGAGACCGATGAGCAGCCCGGTGATGGTCGCCTGGGCCTGGGCGTCGGTCGCGCCCAGCTGCCGCGGACAGCTCCGGCAGCGCCGGCAGGTAGGTGTCGATGGTGAGCGGCCCGATCGCGCTGAGCGCGCCGAGGACCAGCACCAGCTGGACGTACTTGCGGCCGACGAAGCGGCTGGACAGGTCGCGTGCGGGCAGTCGCTCACGGTGGACGGGGCGGCGACGGGTGCGTCGACTGCGGTCATCGGGCGCTCCTCCAGGAGTCGGATCGGCTGAGCGGGCACCGCCACCTCGATGTGACTGAACGGCCATTCAGGAATACCAGGGTGAACTCGTCGCCCACGCCATTCATTCCCGGTCTATCTATCGAAATCTCACGCGCGGTGCGTCTTGACGGCGGGGCCGGGGGCTGCTTCACTATGAATCGTTTCAACGCGCGTCGCTCGAGCGGAGAGGTCCCCATGGAGTCGGTCACCTGGAGCGCCGTGCTGATCTCCTCGGGTGCGGCGCCCGCGAGTGCACCGCGACTGCGGACCGAGTTCCTGCTCGAGGCCGGCCACGGGCCGGTGGCGACAGCCGTCTGGCACGTCAGCGCCCGAGGCATCGTCGAGGCTCATCTCGGCGGTCGTCCGGTGAGCGAGGACGTGCTCACGCCCGGCTTCTCCAGCTACGAGTGGCGGCTGCGCTACCGGACGTACGACGTCGCCGAGCTGCTGACCGATCCCGGGGCCGCGGGGGAGCCGGTCGTCCTCGGCCTCCAGCTCGGTCACGGCTGGTACAGCGGGCGCCTCGCCTGGACCGGTGAGCGCGGCGTGTACGGCGACCGGCCGGCCGCCATCGCCCAGCTGGAGATCACGTACGCCGACGGCCACCGTCAGGTGGTGGGCACCGACGCGAGCTGGACCGCCGGCCCGTCGCCCGTGCTGGCCGACGACCTCTACGACGGCCAGACCATCGACGCCCGACTGATCTCCGACGCCTGGCTGCGGCCCGGCTTCGTCGACCCGGCCTGGTCGCCCGCGGTGGAGGTCGCCGACGCGGACCTGTCCGTGCTGACGCCGTACGTGGGTCCGCCGGTGGTCCGGCACGAGGAGATCGCCCCGGTGGCGGTGTGGACCTCGCCCGAGCGGCAAGACCCTGATCGACTTCGGTCAGAACCTGGTCGGCTGGCTCAAGATCACCAGCCACCGGCGAGGCCGGCAGCACGATCACCGTCCGGCACGCCGAGGTGATCGAGCACGACGAGCTCGGCACCCGGCCGCTGCGCTCGGCCCGGGCGACCGACACCTTCATCCGCAGCGGCGGGCTGGACGTCTTCGAGCCCACCCTGACCTTCCACGGCTTCCGGTACGCCGAGGTGACCGGTCTGGACGAGCCGATCGGTGCCGAGAACGTGGTGGCCGTGGTCGTGCACTCCGACCTGCCGCGGACCGGCACCTTCGCCTGCTCCGACGACCTGGTGAACCAGCTGCACAGCAACGTGGTCTGGAGCCAGCGGGGCAACTTCCTCGACCTGCCGACCGACTGCCCGCAGCGGGACGAGCGGCAGGGGTGGACCGGGCGACATCGCCGTGTTCGCCCCGACCGCGGCCTACCTGTTCGACGTGTCGGGTTTCCTGCGGGACTGGCTGCTGGACCTGGCCGCGGAGCAGCGGGCGGCGAACGACATCGTGCCGCTGGTCGTCCCCGACGTGCTCAAGCTGCTGGACAACGCCACCGGATGGCCGTCCGACACACCGACCGCGATCTGGAGCGACGCCGGGGTCTGGGTGCCCTGGGCGCTCTGGGAGGCGTACGGCGACCGGGGGTCCTCGAGCAGTGCCACCCGTCGATGGCCGCGCACGTCCGCGCCTGCGCCCGCCTGGTGTCCGAGAACGGTCTGTGGGACACGGGCTTCCAGCTCGGGGACTGGCTCGACCCGACCGCACCGCCGGAGAACCCGTTCCAGGCCTTGGCCGACAAGTACGTGATCGCGACAGCCTGCCTCTATCGCAGCGCGGTGCTGACCGCCCGGAGCGCCGCCGTCCTCGGCCGCGTCGACGAAGAGGCCGAGTTCGTCGATCTCGCCGAGCGGACCCGGGCCGCCTTCCGCGAGCACTACGTGGAGTCCGACGGCACCGTGACGAGCGACTGCCCGACCGTGTACGCCATGGCGATCGCGTTCGACCTGCTGGATCCCGAGACCGAGGTCCTGGCCGGACGGCGGCTCGCCACCCTGGTGGCCGAGGGCGGGTACCGGATCGCGACCGGCTTCGCCGGCACCCCGTACGTGACCGAGGCGCTCAGCCGCACCGGCCACGTCGCGGAGGCGTACCGGCTGCTGCTGGAGACCGGGAACCCGTCCTGGCTCTACCCGGTCACCATGGGGGCCACCACCATCTGGGAACGCTGGGACTCGATGCTGCCCGACGGCACCATCAACCCCGGCCAGATGACCAGCTTCAACCACTACGCGCTCGGGGCGGTCGCCGACTGGCTGCACCGCACCGTGGCCGGACTGGCGCCGGCGGAACCCGGCTACCGGACGGTGCGGGTCGCACCACGGCCCGGCGGCGGGATCACCTGGGCGAAGGCGTCCCTGGCCACCGCCCAGGGGCAGATCCGCGTCGGCTGGCAGCTCGTGGACGGCGAGCTCGGCCTCGACATCGCCCTGCCCGACGGCGTGACCGCCGAGATCGACGTGCTCGGCGCCGAGCCGGCGACCCTCGACGCCGGTGATCACCGACTCAGCTTCCCGTACCCCACCGAACGCTTCCATGATCACCACCGCGGTGACGTGGCCAGCACTAGCCGACAGGAGACCCGGCGATGATCGACAACGTTGTCCTCGACGTCCTCGCCCGCCAAGCGATCGAGCTGCCCTCCTGGGCGTTCGGGAACTCAGGCACCCGCTTCAAGGTGTTCGCCACCGCCGGCACGCCGAGGACGGTGCAGGAGAAGCTCGCCGACGCGGCGAAGGTGCACGAGCTGACCGGGCTCGCCCCGTCGGTCGCGCTGCACATCCCCTGGGACACCGTCGACGACTACGCGCGCCCTCCAGCGGTTCGCGGCCGACCTCGGCGTCGCGCTGGGCACCATCAACTCGAACACGTTCCAGGACGATCTCTACAAGTTCGGCAGCCTGACCCACGTCGACGAGTCCGTGCGGCAGAAGGCGATCGACCACCACTACGAGTGCATCGAGATCATGCACCAGACGGGCTCGCAGGACCTGAAGATCTGGCTGGCCGACGGCACCAACTACCCGGGCCAGGGCGACATCCGGGGCCGCCAGGACCGGCTCGCCGACAGCCTCGCCCAGATCTACGACCGGCTCGGCGACGACCAGCGGCTGGTGCTGGAGTACAAGTTCTTCGAGCCGGCGTTCTACCACACCGACGTCCCGGACTGGGGCACGTCGTACGCCCAGGTGAGCGCCCTCGGCGACCGGGCGCTGGTCTGCCTGGACACCGGCCACCACGCGCCGGGCACCAACATCGAGTTCATCGTGGCGCAGCTGCTGCGACTGGGGAAGCTGGGCTCGTTCGACTTCAACTCCCGCTTCTACGCCGACGACGACCTGATCGTCGGGGCGGCCGATCCGTTCCAGCTGTTCCGGATCCTGTACGAGGTGGTCCGCGGCGGTGGCCTGGAGCCGGACTCCCCGGTGGCGTTCATGCTCGACCAGTGCCACAACGTCGAGGACAAGATCCCCGGCCAGATCCGGTCGGTGCTGAACGTGCAGGAGATGACGGCACGGGCCCTGCTGGTGGACGCGTCGGCGCTGAAGGCGGCGCAGGAGGCGGGGGACGTGCTGGCGGCGAACGCGATCATGATGGATGCGTTCTACACGGACGTTCGTGGTGATCTTGCTGACTGGCGTGAGTCGCGGGGGTTGCCGAGGGATCCGGTTCGTGCGTATGCGGAGTCGGGGTACCAGGCGAAGATCGAGGTTGACCGGGTTGGTGGGCAGCAAGCGGGTTGGGGAGCCTGATTCTGCGGTGACGTGGCGGCTGGATCGGCACAGGATCTCGGTGGGTCGTTCGCGGCAACCATCCGCACTCGCAGCTCGCGCTCCCGCCAGACCCATCCACGCCGCTTCACGACCACCGAGGTCCCGCGCCCTGTGCCTCCGTGCAGATCACGGCCGGGTAGTGACCTGCCACCCTGTCGGGGGAGGGCTGGGAGTGGCGTCCATGCGGACGTGGTCCGCAGCTGAATTCGTACGTATGGAACTCAAGACGAGGACTGGAACTGTGGCTGTGAATCCGACCGTTGCTGAGCTGATCGGGCGCTCGAACCGACTGGGGGCCGATCCCAAGAACACGAACTACGCCGGGGGGAACACGTCGGCCAAGGGGAGTGGGGTCGACCCGGTGACGGGGGAGGAGATCGCGCTGTTGTGGGTGAAGGGGTCTGGGGGGGACCTCGGGACGTTGAGGCCGAGAGGGCTGGCGGTGCTGCGGCTGGACCGGCTGCGGGCGCTGGTGAACGTCTATCCCGGGGTGGAGCGGGAGGACGAGATGGTGGCCGCCTTCGACTACTGCCTGCACGGCAAGGGTGGGGCGGCGCCGAGCATCGACACCGCCATGCACGGGCTGGTCGATGCGGCCCATGTCGATCACCTGCACCCGGACTCGGGGATCGCGATCGCGACGGCGGCGGACGGCGAGGAGCTGACCGGGAAGATCTTCGATGACCTGGTGGCGTGGGTGCCGTGGCGGCGGCCGGGATTCCAGCTGGGCATGGACATCGCCGCGATCAAGGACGCGAACCCGCAGGCGGTGGGGTGCATCCTCGGCGGCCACGGCATCACCGCGTGGGGCGACACCAGCGAGGAGGCGGAGGCCAACTCGTTGTGGATCATCGACACCGCCGCCGCGTACCTCGGCCGAGCACAGCAGGCCGGAGCCGTTCGGACCCGCCCTGGACGGCTACGGCGCGCTGCCCGGGGCCGAGCGGCACGCCAAGGCCGCCGCCCTGGCCGCGACGTTGCGGTCGATCGCGTCGGCGGACGCGCCGATGGTCGGGCACTACACCGACGACGTACGGGTGCTGGACTTCCTCGCGTCGACCGAGCACCCCCGCCTCGCCGGCCTGGGCACCTCGTGCCCGGACCACTTCCTGCGGACCAAGGTGAAGCCGCTGGTGCTGGACCTGCCCGCCGACGCCAGCGTGGAGGACTCGGTCGGCCCGGTTGAAGGAGCTGCACGAGGCGTACCGGGTCGACTACCAGGGCTACTACGACCGCAACGCCGACGCCGACTCGCCGGCCATCCGCGGGGCCGACCCGGCGATCATCCTCGTGCCCGGGGTGGGGATGTTCTCGTACGGGAAGAACAAGCAGACCGCCCGGGTGGCGGGGGAGTTCTACCTGAACGCGATCAACGTGATGCGCGGCGCCGAAGGCGTGTCGACGTACGCGCCGATCGACGAGGCGGAGAAGTTCCGGATCGAGTACTGGGCGCTGGAGGAGGCGAAGCTGGCCCGGCTGCCCAAGCCGAAGCCGCTCGCCGGTCGGATCGCCCTGGTCACCGGCGCCGCCTCCGGCATCGGCAAGGCCATCGCCACCCGCCTCGCGGCCGAGGGCGCCTGCGTGGTGATCGCCGACCTGGACGCCGCGAAGGCGCAGGCGGCCGCCGCCGAGCTCGGCAGCGCCGACGTGGCCATCGGGATCGCGGCGAACGTGACCGACGAGGAGGCGGTGCAGGCCGCGGTGGACGCCACGGTGCTGGCCTTCGGCGGGTTGGACCTGGTGGTCAACAACGCCGGCCTGTCGTTGTCGAAGTCGCTGCTGGACACCACGGTCGCGGACTGGGACCTGCAGCACAACGTGATGGCCAAGGGGTCGTTCCTGGTCTCGCGGGCGGCGGCCAAGGTGCTGATCGAGCAGCAGCTGGGTGGGGACATCGTCTACATCTCGTCCAAGAACTCGATCTTCGCCGGGCCGAACAACATCGCCTACTCCGCGACCAAGGCCGACCAGGCCCACCAGGTCCGGCTGCTGGCCGCCGAGCTGGGCGAGCACGGGGTCAAGGTCAACGGCATCAACCCCGACGGGGTGGTCCGCGGGTCCGGGATCTTCGCCGGCGGCTGGGGCGCCAAGCGGGCCGCTGTGTACGGGGTCGAGGAAGAGGACCTGGGCAAGTACTACGCCCAGCGGACCCTGCTGAAGCGGGAGGTGCTGCCCGACCACGTCGCCAATGCCGTGTTCGTGCTGTGCTCGGCCGACCTGTCCCACACCACCGGGCTGCACATCCCCGTCGACGCCGGCGTCGCCGCCGCCTTCCTGCGCTAGTGGTCACGACCGGAGGTTCGTCGGGGCGCCCGGCGCCCAGGCACGCGCCTCGCTGCGTTCTCCTCGGTCGCGATGCGACTCGGCATCCCTCCCTCGTCGGCCTGGCGTGCCGACGCGAAGCGTCGCCAGCGGGCGACGACGTCCACGCACCTGGGCACCGGGCACCCTCGACGAACTTCCGGCCGCAACCACTGGTGATGAGCCTCCCGCTGATCGCCAGGAGCACTCCGTGATGACGGCACCCCACCGCGTGACCGTCGTCGCGGCGATCGACATCGGCGCCTCGAGCGGCCGGGTCGTCGCCGGGATCGTCCGCGACCAGACCATCGCCATC
This sequence comes from uncultured Actinomycetota bacterium, assembly GCA_963759915.1. GTDB lineage: Bacteria > Actinomycetota > Actinomycetes > Propionibacteriales > Propionibacteriaceae > Microlunatus. Next base: position 25,807 of record CAVXBJ010000043.1, read on the forward strand.
GAGGTGGTGCACCGGTTCGCCAACGGGATGCGGACCGTCGACGGCCACCTGCGGTGGAACCTCAGCGGCCTGTACGCCGAGGTGCTGACCGGGCTGGCGGAGCTGGCCTCCCGCTATCCCGGGGTGGTGAGCATCGGCATCGACACCTGGGCGGTGGACTACGGGCTGCTGGACGCCGGGGGACGGTTGCTGGCCGAGCCGATCGCGTACCGGGATGACCGGACCGACGCGGTGATCGGCGCGGTGGACGGGACCCTCAGCCGCGAGCGCCAGTACGCCATCAGCGGGCTGCAGTTCCTGCCGTTCAACACGATCTACCAGCTGGCGGCGGAGCAGCGCGGTGATCAGTGGGAGCGGACGGCCCATGCCGTGCTGCTGCCCGACCTGCTCGCCTACTGGCTGACCGGCGAGCTGCGCACGGAGATCACCAACGCCTCCACCACCGGTCTGCTGGATGCTCGCGCCCGGTCCTGGTCGGCCGAGGCGTTCGACGCCCTCGGCCTGTCCACCGAGCTGTTCCCGCCCCTGATCGAACCGGGGGAGACCGTCGGCATGATCACGGGTGAGGTCGCCGAGCGGACGGGACTGCCGGCCACCACCTCGGTGGTCGCGGTCGGCTCCCACGACACCGCCTCCGCCGTGGTCGCCGTGCCGGCCGCCGGCCGGGACATCGCGTACGTGTCCTCGGGCACCTGGTCGCTGGTCGGGCTGGAGCTCGATGAGCCGGTGATCACCGACGCCAGCCGGTCCGCGAACTTCACCAACGAGGGGGGCGTGGACGGTCGGGTGCGGTTCCTGCGCAACGTCGGGGGCCTGTGGCTGCTGCAGGAGTGCCTGCGGGACTGGGCGGCGGCCGGCCAGGAGTCCGACCTCGAGACCCTGCTGCAGGGCGCCGCGACGCTACCGGTCGGTGGCCCGGTGATCGACGTCGACGACGACGGGTTCATCGCCCCGGACGACATGCCCGCCCGGATCCGGGCCGCGTGCCGCGCGGCCGGCCAGCCGGTTCCCCACGACCAGGCGCGCGTCGTGCGCTGCGTGCTGGACTCCCTGGCGATCGCCTACGCACGCACGGTGGAGCAGGCCGAGCAGCTGACGGGGCGCCGGGCGGAGACCATCCACGTCGTCGGTGGTGGCTCGCAGAACGCCCTGTTGTGCCAGCTCACCGCCGATCGCGCGGCGCGTCCGGTGCTGGCCGGTCCGACCGAGGCGACGGCGCTCGGCAACGTCGTGGTGCAGGCGCGGACCGCGGGAGTGCTCGACGGCACCCTGGAGGATCTGCGGGGGATCCTGCGGTCCGGGCTGGAGCTCCGCCGCTACGAGCCCGCCACGGATCGCCCCGGCTGAGACTCAGGAGCGGTCCTCGGACCCCAGACTCGGTGCTGGACTCGCGGACGATCAGCTCGGGCTGGAAGACGACCTCCCGCGGCTCGTGGTGGTCGGGGCCGATCTGCTCCACCAGCAGCTCGACCGCCGTCTTGCCGATCAGCAGCGACGGCTGGCGGATCGAGGTCAGGGGGACGACGGTGGCGGCGGCGAAGTCGATGTCGTCGTAGCCGACCAGGCGGAGATCGTCGGGCACCCTCAGGCTGGACAGCATGGTCAGTGACTGCAGCATGCCGACGGCCAGCAGGTCGTTGGCGCAGAACGCGCCGTCCGGCCGGGCGGACGGCGGTCGCTGCACGATGGTGCGGCCGGCCTCGCGTCCCTGGTGCACCCCCAGCGCGTCGTACAGCAGCTCCTCGAGGTGGACCTCGGGATGGGCGGCACAGGCCTGCTTCGCCCCGAGCAGCCGGTCGGCGACCTGCTTGATGCTCACCGGCCCGCCGATGAACGCGATGTGCCGGCAGCCCTGCTCGATCAGGTGGGTGACGGCGAGGAAGCCGCCGGCGACGTCGTCGACGGACACCGAGGAGAACTGCCGACCCTCCGGCCTCCGGTCCACCAGGACGGTCACGATGCCGCGATCCTTCAACCGCTCCAGCCGGTCCACGATGTCGCCGAGCGGCGAGATGAGGACACCCTGGACCCGCTGCTGGACGAACAGGTCCAGGTAGTCCGACTCCCGTTCGGGTGAGTCGTCGCTGTTGGCCAGCAGCACCGACATCCCGTGCTGCGCCGCCTGCTGCTCCGCGCCGCGGGCGACGTCGGTGAAGAACGGGTTGCGCGACGTCGAGCAGGATGAAGCCGATCGAGTTGCTGCTGCCCGCCTTGAGCTGTCGGGCGGCGTCGTTGCGGACGAAACCGAGCTGGTCGATCGCGGCCCGCACCCGCTCCCGGGTGGCCGGCGCGACCTTCTCCGGGCGGTTCAAGACGTTGGAGACCGTGCCGAGGGCGACGCCGGCACGCTCGGCGACGTCGCGGATGCTGACTTGGGGCACGAACGAAATCATGGCATGCCCCGCGACTGAAGCGTTCCACGCAGCGTCGTGGAGCACCGATCGACGTCCGTCGTGAGCCCTGGGTCCGACGGCACTAGGGTTGGGTCAACCCACCCAGGAGGTCACCATCAAGGCCAGCAAGGACGCCCAGCTGCTGTTGTTGCAGGTCCAGGCTCTCGACAGCGCGGTGCTGCAGCTCGCGCACCGACGCCGCACGCTGCCCGAGCTCGGGGAGCTGCAGCGACTGGCGGTGGAGGTCGACGAGCTGGACGACGCCCTGGTCGCGGCCGAGACCGCGGTGAGCGATCTCGAGGCCGATCAGGCCCGGGCCGAAGCCGACCTGGAGCCGGTCCGGGAGCGTCTGGCCCGCAACCAGCAGCGCATCGCCAACGGCACGGTGGCCGATCCCAAGGCCCTCAACTCGATGGTCGACGAGGTCGAGCACCTGAAGAAGCGGATCGGTGACCTCGAGGACGCCGAGCTGGAGGTGATGGAGGCGCTCGAGGAGGCGTCGGCCACGCGTGACCGACGGCGAGCCGAAGGCGCCGTGCTGGCCGAGCGCGAGCAGACCCTCACCGCCCGCCGGGACGAGCAGCTCGCGGTGATCGACGCGGAGATCGCTGCCCGCCGGCAGGAGCGGGAGTCACTCCGACCGGGCCTGCCCGCGGACCTCTTCGCCCTCTACACCAAGCTCGCCACCTCCCACGGCGGGGTCGGAGCCGCCGAGCTGGTGCAGCGCCGCTGCACCGGGTGCCGGCTGGAGGTGAACGCGGCGGAGCTGCGTGACTACGTGACCGCGGCCGAGGACGAGGTGCTGCGCTGCGAGGAGTGCAGCCGCATCCTGATCCGGACCGAGCAGTCCGGGCTCTGAGGCGCGACGTGCCCACCCGCATCGTCGCGCTCCCCGCGCCGGCCCCCGGCACCCCGCCCGCCGCAGCCGCGCCGACGACGCTGGCCGAGGCGATCGCCGAGCTGAGGACCCGGCTGGAGATCCCGGCCGACTTCCCCCCGGAGGTGACGGCCGCCGCCGAGGCCGCCGCTCAGCACCCACGGCTGCCCGACCTCGATCGCACCGAGCTGGAGCTGCTCACCATCGACCCACCGGGGTCGAAGGACCTCGATCAGGCCCTGCACATCGCCCGTGACGGGACCGGGTTCGTGGTCTCGTACGCGATCGCCGACGTGGCCGCGTTCGTGACGGCCGGCGACCCGGTGGACGTCGAGGCCCGCCGGCGGGGCCTCACGCTCTACGCCCCGGACATCCGGACGCCGCTGCACCCGCCGGCGCTGAGCGAGGGAGCGGCGAGCCTGCTGCCCGATCAGGTCCGGCCGGCCCTGCTCTGGACGCTCCGGCTGGACGCGCGGGGCGAGCTGGTCGAGGTCGACCTCGACCGCGCGCTCGTACGCAGCCGGGACCAGCTCACGTACGAGCAGGCCCAGAGCGAGATCGACGGCGGGGGAGCCCGCGAGGTGCTGGCCCTCCTGGTCGAGGTCGGTCGGCGACGGGAGGAGCTCGAGCGGGAACGCGGCGGCGTGAGCCTGCAGATCCCGGCGCAGGAGATCGCGGTCGACGCCGCCGGCCAGTACACCCTCACCTATCGCGCGACCCTGCCCGTGGAGGGCTACAACGCGCAGATCTCGTTGCTCACCGGCATGGCGGCCGCCGGCCTCATGCTGGCCGGCAGGATCGGGGTGGTCCGCACCCTGCCGGCGGCCGAGCCCGGGGCCCTGCGCCGGCTGCGCCGGACCGCTCAGGCTCTGCGGATCGCGTGGCCCAAGGACCAGGACTACCCCGAGTTCGTCCGCAGCCTCGACCCGGCGATCCCGGCGCACGCCGCCATGCTGAACGCCTGCACCGAGCTGTTCCGTGGCGCCGGCTACACCGCCTTCGACGGCGAGCTCCCCGCAAACACCCGACACGCGGCCCTGGCCACGGACTACGCCCACGTGACGGCCCCCCTGCGCCGGCTCGTCGACCGCTTCGCCGGCGAGGTCTGCCTGGCTCTGTCCGGCCGACAGGACGTGCCGGACTGGGCCCGCTCGGCACTCCCGGCGCTGCCGGAGCTGATGGCCGGTGCGGAATCGCGGTCCAAGAAGTACGAACGGGCGGTGATCGACCTGGTCGAGGTGTCGCTGCTGCACGACCGGGTGGGTGATGAGTTCGAGGGCACCGTGATCGACGTGGAGTCCGACGGCAAGCGGGGCGTGGTGATGATCGCCGACCCGGCGATCCAGGCGCGCGTCCGCGGGACCGATCTGCCACTCGGGACCGAGGTCCGGCTGCGCCTGGAATCCGCCGACTGGTCGACCGGCAGGGTCGAGTTCGTGCTGGTCTGACGTTCGCGGGGAGAGTTCGCCGGGGGGTGACGCGACCACGGCACCCGTGTGACAATGGGATCACGATCAGGTCGGGACCCGACCTAATTCGTGACGCGAGACTCGGGGGAGTAGCGGCGGCCCACGGTGGGCCACCGCGGAGGAGCCCTGCGATGTCCAGACGTGAGTCAGCGGACCGGGCCGGTCGCCCGGCCCCTCGTCGTGGCCCGGTGCGCGCGTACCTCCACCGCTTCTTCACCTCGTGGGTGGCCGAGGACCCTGAGCCCACCTACTCGACGTTGGACCGCAGCGACGGACTCGGGCAGGTTCCCGATCCGGTCTGCGAGCCCCGAGTCCCGGTGCCCGAGTCCGTCGAGGTCGCCGAGCACGTTCCGGGTGCCGATCGGACCCGGAGCTCGGTGGGGGGACGAGCCGGCCTGTAAGCCGGATTCTGTACCCGGGCCGGAGCCCGGGTGGCGATCATCCATCTGCGACGACCGTTGCCGGCCGCCTGGTGCGATCTACCCGGAAGCTCGGGCGAGCAGCCCTCGGACGCTTCCGCGAGTGCCCGGAGGCACCCTTCTTGATCTTGCTCCGGGTGGGGTTTGCCTAGCCACCCCGGTCACCCGGGGTGCTGGTGGTCTCTTACACCACCGTTTCACCCTTACCCCGACCCCTTGCGGAGCCGGGGCGGTCTGTTCTCTGTGGCACTGTCCCGCGGGTTGCCCCGGGTGGGTGTTGCCCACCACCCTGCTCGGTGGAGTCCGGACTTTCCTCGATGCCTCGCGGCACCGCGACCGCCCGGCCGACTCGTCCGCGCGACAGCGTACCGGTGATCGGCACCGCGGGTGGTGTCGTCGGCCGCTCCGCGCCGCCTCGGCCGACGCGTGGGAGCGATCCCACGAAAACCGACAGCCGTGGCGGTGCCGCCCGGGGCTCCGGCGGGCAGCGGTCTACCATGGCGGTCTATGACGGTCGACGATGGCGCGGTTCGCTGGACTCAGCGCGCCGACGGGCCGGCCGGCGAGCTGGAGGACGGCAAGCCCGAAGGGGTCTACGCCCGTCGCACCCGGCTCCGCAAGCAGGAGATCCTCGACTCCGCGCTGGTGGCCTTCGGTCAGAAGGGTTTCTACAAGGCGACCCTGGCCGACGTGGCGAGCGCAGCAGGCATCACGGCGGCCGGGCTGCTGCACCACTTCAAGACCAAAGAGGCCCTGCTCGTCGAGCTGCTCGAGCAGCGGGATCGACTCGGCCTGCAGGAGGCGACCGGTGGCGAGCTGCCCCGCGGCCGGGACCTGCTGCAGCACCTGGTGGACACCATGACCCGCAACATGACGAGACCCGTGAGCACCCAGATGTACGCGGTGCTGTCGGTCGAGGGAGCCACCGAGGCGCATCCCGCCCGCTACTGGTTCCTCGACCGTTATCAGCGGCTGCGGGCGCTGATCGCGGCGGCGATCATCGACGGCGCCTGCGACGGGGACTTCGACGCCCCGGCGGACGTCGAGGCCACCGCGGCGGCGGTCGTCGCGGTGATGGACGGGCTGCAGATCCAGTGGCTGTACGAACCCGACTCCGTCGACATGGCCGACGTCACCTGTCGCGTGCTCAACGCCCTGGTGCGACCCGCCGTACCGTTGGTGTCCCGGACACCGGCAACGCCGCCACCTCCGGCCTGATCGCCGACCTCCCGCTCCGGAAGGACCTGACCCGATGGATCCCCTCACCGGTTCTGTGCAGCACTATGCCTGGGGCTCGACCACGGCGCTGCCCGCGTTCCTGGGCGCCGAACCCGACGGACGGCCGCAGGCCGAGCTCTGGCTGGGTGCGCATCACTCGGCGCCGTCCCTCCTCGGCGACCGGTCCCTGGCCGACGCGATCGCCGCCGACTCCGCAGGCGTCGTGGGAACGGCGGCGGTCAAGGAGTTCGGGCCGCAGCTGCCCTACCTGTTGAAGGTCCTGGCCGCGGCCCAGCCGCTCTCCCTCCAGGCTCACCCCTCGCGGGAGGAAGCCGAGGCGGGGTTCGCCCGCGAGGAGGCGGCCGGCCTCGACCCGGGCGCGCCGACCCGGTTGTACCGCGACGACTGGCCGAAGCCGGAGATGCTGGTGGCACTGGGGGACGTCGAGGCGCTCTGCGGGTTCCGGGAGCCCGACGCGACGCACGCGCTCTTCGCCCGACTCGGGGTGCCGGCGGCGACCGACCTGGTGGCTCCGCTGCAGGGTGGCGGGCCGGACCAGCTGGCCGAGGTGTTCGCGCGGGTGCTCGGGCTGTCCGAGGGCGACCGGGAGGTGGTCGCCCAGGTCGTCACGGCGGCGGCCGAGCTGGACGAGGCGGGTGCGGGCGGGGCCGATCCCGACCTGGGCCTGTTCCTGCGCACGGCGGTCGAGCTGGACGAGCACTATCCGGGCGACCCCGGCGTGCTGGCCGCGCTGCTGATGAACCGGATGAGGTTCGGTCGCTTCCAGGGTCTCTTCCTACCGGCCGGCAACCTGCACGCGTACCTGCACGGGATCGGGGTCGAGATCATGGCCAACTCCGACAACGTGATGCGCGGTGGTCTCACCCCGAAGCACGTCGACGTGTCCGAGCTGCTGGCCATCCTCGACTTCGCACCGGGGGTGCCGGAGCTGGTCGACGTGGTCGAGGAGTCGATCGGGGTCTGGCGTTACCGCACCCCGGCTCCGGAGTTCGCCCTGTGGCGGGTCGAGGCCGCCACCGACCCGGTCACCGTCCCGGCCGCGGACAGCGGGCGGATCGTGCTGGTCATCGAGGGTCCGGTCGAGGTCTCCGACGGGACCACGAGCCTGACCCTGGTCCAGGGCGAGTCGGTCTTCGGTTACCCGGGCGACGAGCTGACGGTGACGGGCGTCGGCGGCACCGGAACGGTGACGGTGGCGGCGCCGGGTATCTAGTGGTCACGGTCGGAGGTTCGTCGGGGTGTCCGACGCCCAGGCACGCACCTCGCTGCGTTCTCCTCGGTCGCGATGCGACTCGGCATCCCTCCCTCGTCGGCCTGGCGTGCCGACGCGAAGCGTCGCCAGCGGGCGACGACATGCACGCACCTGGACCCCGGACACCCGTGACGAACTTCCGGCCGCAACCACTAGGCGCTACCGCGCGGCGGCGAACCGCTCGGCGAACCAGTCCAGCTGGGCGTCGATCTGGTACGGCCCGCCGCCCTCGTGCCCGTTGTGACCGTAGACGCGGATCTCCTTGTGCGTCACGGGATCCGGAGCATCGGCGCCGTACGCGTGGTATGCCGCGAACACGGTGGAGGCCGGGCAGACCGGATCCATCAGCGCCACCGAGAAGAGCGTCGGTGCGCTCGCCAGCCGGCCGAGGACGGCCCCGTCGAAGTAGCCCAGGGTCGCGTACGCCTGCTCGGCGTGGTCACGCCAGGCCGCGAGGTACTGGGTGATCTCCCCGTACGGCAGGCGGTCGGTGAGCTCGACCGCACGGCGGAAGTGACACAGGAACGGCACGTCCGGGGCAGATCCGACCAGCGGGATGTCGGAGAGGGCGGCGAGCGCGGCGGCCGCGATGGTGATGCCACCGCCCTGGCTCCCGCCGGCGACGATGATCTTGTCCGGGTCGACCTCGGGCAGCGTGCGGGCGGCGTCCAGCAGGCGTACGGCATCGGTGTAGACCCGGCGGTAGTAGTAGTCCCGCGGGTCCGTGATCCCCGACGTCATGAAACCGGGCGTGTGGTTCAGGCCCGCCGCCGGGGCCCAGTCAGCGGTGCCGCTCGGACCGCCCGCGCTCCAACCCTGGCCGCGGGTGTCCATCACCAGGTGGGCGTAGCCGGCCTGGGCCCAGGTCGTGGTGGCGTGCGCGAACCCGCGCCCACCGGAGTAGCCGTGGTACTGCACGACCGTGGGCAGCGGCCCGGTGGCGCCGGCGGGGCGGTGCAGCCACGCCTTGACCGGGGTGCCCCCGAAACCGGCGTAGCTGACGTCGTCGGTCTCGATCAGGGCGAGCTTGTTGTCGTACGGCGTCCGGCTGAGGGCGAGATCGTGGCTCCGCGCCTCGGCCAGCGTGTCGGTCCAGAACGGCACCAGGTCGGCCGGGATCGGGATCTCCGGAGCGTAGGTCTCGAGCTCGGACAGCGGTAGGTCGAAGATCGGCACGAAGAGATGCTAGTCAAGCGTTGCGAAGACAAGACGCAGGCAGGGGGTCCTTGGGCAGGTGAAGGCGAGCCCGTCGCGAGCGGCCGTGAACAGCGAGTGACGACAGCTCAGTCTTCGCCCCAGTCGTCATCATCGTCCCAGGCCTTGTTGTTCTGCTCGACCTTCGCGAGCGCGTTCTCGGCCTCCTCGCGGGTGGCGTACGGTCCGAGCCGGTCCGTCGCCTTGGTTGCGTTGTCGTCCGTGATCACGGACTTCGTGGTCAGGTCGTACCAGAAGTGCTTGTCCGCCATGCGCCTGACGCTACTCCGTACGGTCGGTCCCGTCGTCACTCCGTAGCATGCGTGGCTGTGACCGGCATCCGACCAGCCCCGATCTCGCCGACCCGGTCCGTGCCCCGCTGGATCCCGCGGCCGCACTACGTCGGCCGGGCGGCGCCCGACCCGTACCGGGGTCCTCACGTGCAGACCCGCGAGACGATCGAGCGGATGAGGGTGGCGGGACGGATCGCGGCTCAGGCGGCACGCGCCGGGGCCGCAGCGGTGGCGCCCGGTGTGACCACCGACGCGATCGACGCGGTCGTCCACGAGTTCCTGATCGAGCAGGGCGCCTACCCCTCGACGCTGGGCTACCGCGGTTTCCCCAAGTCCTGCTGCACCTCGGTGAACGAGGTCATCTGCCACGGCATCCCGGACGCCCGGCCGCTCGAGGACGGTGACCTGGTCAAGATCGACGTGACGGCGTTCGCGGACCGGGTGCACGGCGACACCTGCCTCACCGTGGCGTGCGGCGAGGTCGACGCCGAGTCCCGGCTGCTCGCCGAACGCACCGCGGAGGCGCTGCGCCGGGCGATCGCGGCCGTGAAGCCGGGGCGGCGGGTGAACGTGCTGGGACGCGTGATCGAGAGCTACGCGAAGCGGTTCGGGTATCACGTGATCCGCGACTACACCGGGCACGGTGTGCACACCAGCTTCCACTCCGGACTGGTCATCCCGCACTACGACAGCCCCCACCACGACACGGTGATCGAGCCGGGCATGACCTTCACCATCGAACCGATGCTCGCGCTCGGCACCCACGAGTGGCACCAGTGGGACGACGGCTGGACCGTCCTGACCCTGGACGGGTCCCGGTGCGCCCAGTTCGAGCACACCCTGGTGGTCACCGACCGCGGCGCCGAAGTGCTCACGGCGTGATCGAGCGAGCGCCAGCGAGCGAGCCCGTCGCGAGCGGCCGTGCAGCGGAGCGCCGTCCCTGTCTGGACTGACGAGGGAGCAGACACGCCGTCACCGTCTGCGAGCGCCGAGGGAAGTCAGGACCAATCGGCGCGCAGCGGAACAGCGAGTGACGACCAACGCGTCAAGGTTGTGGAGATAACTGCCGGTGTGATGTTCGTCCGTGGGGAGATTCACACGGCGTTTGGTGCAATCCGAGGGGCTGATACCAGTAACGTATCTGGTCTAGTCCAGGGCTGATCCTGGTCTGGTCCACGACTCAGAGCCGGAGGCAGCCGATGGGGACTTCGACACCCGAGCAGGCGATGACCGAGCAGCCCGCGGTGCCGGTGTTCTTCCTCTCCGACAGCACCGGCATCAGCGCCGAGACGATGGGCAACGCGCTGCTGATCCAGTTCCCGGACCTGCGCTTCGAGCGGCGGCTGATCCCGTTCATCACCACCGTCGAGGAGGCGCGCAAGGTCGTGGCCGTCCTGGACGCGGCCATGGACGGTCCGGTCACCCCGCTCGCCTTCTCCACCACCGCCGTCACCGAGATCCGCGATGAGCTGCACCGGTCGCGCTGTCCGTTGATCGACTTCTTCGACCTGCACATGACGCGGGTCGAGGCGATCCTCGGCCACCAGGGCCAGCGGGTGGCCGCCCGCCTGCACGGGCTGGGCGACGTCAAGCGCTACAACGCCCGGATGGCGGCGGTCGAGTACGCGATCGAGCACGACGACGGTCAGAGCATGCGGGCGCTGGACAAGGCGGACGTGATCTTGATCGCGCCCTCCCGCTGCGGCAAGACCCCGACCACCATGTACCTCGCCCTGCAGCACGGGATCTTCGTGGCCAACTACCCGTTGGTGGAGGAGGACTTCGACACCAACGAGCTGCCCAAGCCGATCCGCCACCTGCGGGACCGGTGCTTCGGCATCACCACCACCCCCGCCCGGCTCAGCCAGGTGCGTCACGAGCGACGCGCGAACTCCCGGTACGCGTCGCTGGAGCAGTGCACCTTCGAGCTCCGGCGGGCGGAGACCCTCTACCGCATCCACAAGATCCCCTCGATCAACTCCTCGGCCAAGTCCGTGGAGGAGATGTCCACGGTGATCCTGCAGTCACGCCACACCCTGCCCGCCGCCTGAACCACCCACCCGGCACCCGCCACCCGCCGACCCCCCGAGAGGACCCCGGATGACCACCGCGACCCCCACCAGTGCAGGCCCCGCCACCGACAACGTCCGCTGGTTCTCCGAGCTGGGCCTGGCCGATCTGGAGCAGGTCGGCGGCAAGAACTCCTCGCTGGGGGAGATGGTGGCCAACCTGACCTCGGCCGGCGTGAAGGTGCCCGACGGCTTCGCCACCACCGCCGACGCCTTCCGTCGCTTCATCTCCCAGACCGGGCTGGGGGACCTGATCAACGCGAAGCTGGCCGACCTGGACACCGACGACGTGGACGAGCTGGCCCGGGTGGGCAAGTCGATCCGCTCGGCCGTCGTGGAGCAGCCCTTCCCGGCGGACCTGGAGGCCGACATCCGGGCGGCGTACGAGCGACTGGCCGGGGACAACGCGGAGGCCTCCTTCGCCGTCCGCTCCAGCGCAACCGCCGAGGACCTCCCGGACGCGTCCTTCGCCGGTCAGCAGGAGACCTTCCTCAACATCCGCGGCATCGAGGCCGTGCTGACCGCGGTGCGCGAGGTGTTCGCCTCGCTCTACAACGACCGCGCCATCGCGTACCGGGTGCATCACTCCTTCGAGCACGAGGCCGTGGCTCTGTCGGCCGGGGTGCAGAAGATGGTGCGTTCCGACATCGGCGCCTCCGGCGTCATGTTCACCATGGACACCGAGTCCGGGTTCGACGACGCGGTGTTCATCACGTCCTCGTACGGCCTGGGTGAGGCGGTCGTGCAGGGGGCGGTGAACCCCGACGAGTTCTACGTCTACAAGCCGGCGCTGCGGGCCGGGCGGCCGGCGATCCTGAAGCGCGGGGTCGGCGGCAAGGCGATCAAGATGATCTACACCTCCGACGCCACGGTGGGCAGGACCACCGAGTTCGTGGACGTGGACGTGGCCCAGCGCGGTCTGCTCAGCCTGAGCGACGACGAGGTGACCGAGCTGGCCCGGCAGGCCCTGGCCATCGAGGAGCACTACGGACGACCGATGGACATCGAGTGGGGCAAGGACGGGGGAGACGGTGGTCTCTACATCCTGCAGGCGCGACCGGAGACGGTGCAGTCGCGGGCCGGCTCCACGGTGCAGCGGTTCCGGCTGAACGAGAAGGGCTCGGTGCTGATCGAGGGCCGGGCGATCGGCCAGAAGATCGGCGCCGGTCCGGTCCGGGTGCTCAGCTCGGTGGCGCAGATGTCCAGCTTCGTGCCCGGCGAGGTGCTGGTGGCCGACATGACCGATCCCGACTGGGAGCCGATCATGAAGCGAGCCTCGGCGATCGTCACCAACCGGGGCGGCCGGACCTGTCACGCGGCGATCATCGCGCGTGAGCTGGGCATCCCGGCGGTGGTCGGCACCGGCAGCGCGACCCGTGAGCTGGCGGAGGGCCAGGAGGTCACGGTCTCCTGCGCTGAGGGCGACACCGGTTTCATCTACGCGCGGTCTGCTCGACTTCACCGTGCAGGAGACGGCGATGGAGGCCATGCCGGACATCCCGGTCAAGATCATGATGAACGTCGGCACCCCGGACCAGGCGTTCTCGTTCGCGAAGCTGCCGAACGCCGGCATCGGGCTGGCCCGGCTGGAGTTCATCATCAACCGGCAGATCGGCATCCACCCCAAGGCCCTGCTCGATCTCGACACCTTGGAGGAACCGCTCAAGTCGCAGATCGGCGACGCCGTGGCGGCGTACGACAGCCCGCGGGACTACTTCGTGACCCGGGTGGCCGAGGGTGTGTCGATGCTGGCGGCGGCGTTCGCTCCGCATCCGGTGATCGTGCGGATGAGCGACTTCAAGTCCAACGAGTACGCGAACCTGGTGGCCGGTGATCTGTACGAGCCGCACGAGGAGAACCCGATGATCGGTTACCGGGGTGCTTCGCGGTACCTGTCGCCGGAGTTCGCGGACTGCTTCGCCATGGAGTGCGAGGCGCTGAAGTACGTCCGGGACGAGATGGGGCTGACCAACGTCAAGATCATGATCCCGTTCGTACGCACCGTGGCCGAGGCGAAGGGCGTGATCGACCTGCTGGGCACCCATGGTCTGGTCCGCGGGGAGAACGGCCTGGAGGTGATCATGATGTGCGAGCTGCCGTCGAACGCGGTGATCGCGGATCAGTTCCTGGACCACTTCGACGGGTTCTCGATCGGCTCGAACGACATGACCCAGCTGACCCTGGGTCTGGATCGGGACTCCAGCTTGATCGCAGCGTCCTTCGACGAGCGGGACCCGGCGGTGAAGTTCATGATCAGCGCCGCCATCCGGGCCTGCAAGGCCCGCGGCAAGTACGTCGGCATCTGCGGCCAGGGTCCGAGCGACCACGCCGACCTGGCCGAGTGGCTGCTCGAGGAGGGCATCGACAGCATGTCCCTGAACCCGGACACCGTGGTCGAGACCTGGACCCGTCTCGGCCACCTGGTCGCCAAGGCCTGACCCCAGCCCTCAGATCCCACTCCGCGCGTGCTCGAACCCGCGCGGAGTGGGGGTGGGGTGACTCCGCGCGTGCTCGAACCCGCGCGGAGTGGGGGTGGGTCGGCTTTAGTTGAACCATTCCAGAAAACGTGGTTCTCTTGGGAGATGGCCACGGCAGTGCAAGCGCTCAGCTGGGCCGAGCGTCTGCGGGCGGTCGGCCTGCGGGTGACGCAGCCCCGGCTCGCCGTCCTCGACGTCGTCCACGCCGATCCGCATCTCAGCGCGGACCAGGTGGCGGAGCGGGTCCGCACGCGAGATCGGCGCGGTGTCGACCCAGGCGATCTACGACGCGCTGAACACCTTGACCGAGCACAACATCCTGCGCCGGTTCGAGCCGGCCGGCTCGGCCATGAAGTTCGAGGTGGCCACCGGCGACAACCACCACCACCTCGTCTGCCGCACCTGCGGCACGGTGACCGACGTGCCGTGCGCGGTCGGGTCGATGCCGTGCGCCGATCCCGGAGGACACCCACGGTTACCTGGTGGAGGAGGCCGAGGTCACCTACTGGGGGACCTGCCCGACCTGCGTCAGCGCCCGCACGGCCACCTGAGACACGCACGATCGACCACGACAACTCCATCCTCACGACCGGCGGACAGAACAGCTCCCAGCAACCCCCACTGAAGGAGTAGCTCATGACCGAGGTCACAGCGACCACCCGCGACGGCAGCATCTCGCCCGTCGTCTCCACCACCGACAACGGTGCCCCGGCGCCCAGCGACCAGTTCTCGCTGACCGTCGGCTCCGACGGACCGATCCTGCTGCACGACTTCCACTTCCTGGGCCAGATGGCGCACTTCAACCGGGAGCGGGTGCCGGAGCGCAACGTGCACGCCAAGGGCGGCGGCGCGTTCGGCGTGTTCGAGACCACCGAGGACGTCAGCGCCTACACCAAGGCGGCGTTCCTGCAGCCGGGAGTCGACGACCGAGATGCTGGCCCGGTTCTCCACCGTGGCGGGCGAGCAGGGCTCGGCCGACACCGTGCGCGATCCCGCGCGGCTTCTCGCTGAAGTTCTACACGAGCGAGGGCAACTACGACCTGGTCGGCAACAACACCCCGATCTTCTTCGTCCGGGACACCATGAAGTTCCCGCACTTCATCCGCAGCCAGAAGCGGCTGCCGGACTCGGGTCTGCAGGACTGGGACATGCGCTGGGACTTCTGGACCCTGCAGCCGGAGTCGGCGCACCAGGTGACCTACCTGATGGGCGATCGCGGCATCCCGCGGTCCTGGCGGGAGATGAACGGTTACGGGTCGCACACCTACCTGTGGGTGAACGCGGCCGGCGAGCGCTCGTGGGTGAAGTACCACTTCCACAGCGCCCAGGGTGTGCACAACCTGACCAACGACGAGGCGGCGCTGACCGCGGCCACCGACCCGGACGCGCATCGCCGCGACCTGTTCAACGCGATCAAGGACGGCGACTTCCCGTCCTGGACGCTGTCGGTGCAGGTGATGCCGTACGAGGACGCCAAGACCTACCCGGTGAACCCGTTCGACCTGACCAAGATCTGGTCGCACGAGGACTACCCGTTGATCAAGGTCGGCACGATGACGCTGAACCGGAACCCGGAGAACTTCTTCGCCCAGATCGAGCAGGCCGCCTTCGAGCCCAGCGCGGTCGTCCCGGGCATCGGCTTCAGCCCGGACAAGATGCTGCTCGGCCGGGTCTTCGCGTACGCCGACACGCACCGCTACCGGATCGGCCCGAACTACCTGCAGCTGCCGGTCAACCGGCCGAAGGTGCCGGTGAACTCGTACGAGTTCGACGGGCCGATGCGGTACGAGTTCAACCCGGGTCAGCCGGTCGTACTCGCCCAACACCGAGGGTGGCCCGGCCGTGCACGCCGACCTGTTCTCCGGTCACAGCTGGGAGAGCGACGGCGACATGGTCCGAGCGGCGTACACGCTGCGGCCCGAGGACGACGACTTCAGCCAGGCGAACGCGCTGGTCAACCAGGTGATGGACCAGGCCGAGCGGGACCGGCTGGTGGAGACCGTCGCCTCGACCCTGGGGACCGTCCGTCCCGACATCCGCGAGCGGGTGTTCGACGTACTGGCGCAACGTGGACAAGACCCTCGGCGACGCCCTCGCCGACCTGGTCAACCGCCCGGAGGTCGAGCCGCACGGTCCGGCCCCGGCCGGTGAGGACCCGGACACCCCGGTGAACAAGGCCTGACGCCCGGCCCGGGCGAGGTCCTGTCGAGTCGGCCCGCCGATCGAGGCCGGCTCGACAGCAGCCGGGAAGAGCTCGCCTCAGCAGCGCTGGCAGGATGGTCGGCGTGACGGACGCCGACACCGGGCCGGGGGCACCGATCCCGCTGGCCACCGTGGCGAACCTGCGCGATCTCGGCGGGTGGCGGACCACCGACGGACGGCAGGTCGCGTACGGGGTCGTGTTCCGCTCGACCGATCTGAACAAGCTGTCGGAACCGGACCGGGCCGCCCTGGAGACGCTGGGTGTGGCCACGGTCTACGACTTCCGTTCGGTGGCCGAGCGGACCACCGAACCCGATGTCACGCTCGACGGGGTCCAGCAGGTGGCCCTGGACGTGCTCGCGGACGCCCCGCACGCGGTGCCCGGCAACCTGACCGAGGTGCTGTCCGACCCGGCGATGCTGGCGGCCGCGCGGTCCGAGCTCGGCGGGCGGGGCGTCCGGGACCTGATGGAGGGGAGCTACCAGCAGCTGGTCACGCTGCCGAGTGCGCTGAGCTCGTACCAGCGGTTCTTCCGTGGCCTGCTCGGCGATCACCCGGCACCGGCGCTGTTCCACTGCACGACCGGCAAGGACCGGACCGGGTGGGCGGCCGCGTCGTTGCTGACCCTGCTGGGGGTGCCGGTCGAGGACGTCTACCGGGAGTACCTGCTGACCAACGACCAGCTGATCCCCGCCCTGGAGCCGATCGTCACCGCGTTCGCCCGCGCCGGCGGCGACCCCGCAGCAGCTGTGGCCGGTGCTCGGGGTGGACCGGGCCTATCTGGACCGGGCGTTCGCGGCCGTGGACGAGGAGTACGGGACGATCGAGGACTACTTCGCGGACGGGCTCGGCATCGATGCGCAGGCGCAGGACGAGCTGAGGGACCGGTACCTGACCGTCACTCCACCCGCAGGTTCTTGATGGTGGAGGTCGAGGGTCTTCTGCAGGGACTTGTCGCCGATGTCGGCGGCGCCGACGAACATGGCCAGGGACTCCGGCGAGCCGGTGTCGACCACGATCACCTCGACGGTGTCGCCCTTCGTCTTCAGGTCGGGGTCGTCGACGAGCGACGTCGGCGCGGATCGACCAGGCCGGGTGCCCGTCGACCGTGACGGCCTTGGACCAGGTGTCCACCCGATCGGTGAAGTACGGGTAGAGGCCGGAGGTGATCACGCACTGCATGACCAGCTCGGCGGATCGGCGCGGTTCGTCGAAACCGTCTCCGGTGAACAGCGCGCCGACGGCCAGGTTCGCGTACCAGCTCGGCGACTCCGCCAGCTTGACCTGCTGATCCGACGTCGTAGGCCCAGCTGAAGGCGACGATCCCGAGCTGCTCTCCCAGCCCTTGGCCTCCGGGAACGAGAGCCCACCCCCGTGGATCCGGCCGTCGGTGGGATGGTCCTGCCGGGCAGTGGGTTGCCCCTCCGGACAGGGCTGCAGCGGCTGCTCCTCGGTGGGAGTCGGGGTGGGGGTCGGGCGTGGGGGACGGCTGCGACACCGAGGGGGTCGGGGTGGGGGTCTCCGGCTCGGTGGTCGGGCTGCTGTCGTCCCAGCCGGACACGGTCGAGGACGGCAGCGGACCGGGATCGACGATGGGGCGGTCGGCGAACAGGCCCCGCACGACGAGGACGCCGACCAGCACCAGCACGACCAGGGCGGCCAGGGCGAGGATCAGCGGTCCGAAGCGGCGCCGGCCCTGCTTCGGCGGTGGTGAGCCCGCACCGCCGGAGTCACCCGCACCCGCCCGAACCTCCGGCACCGGCCGGCGGCACCGCAGGGTTGTCGGTGGTGTCGGACGACCACGCCCGACCGTCCCAGTAGCGGAAGCGGTTCGGGGTCCCGGCGGGATCGGGATACCACCCGGGCAACGACATTGACTCAGGTTAACGGCGCGAGGTTCATCCGCCGGTGACCCCGCGAGCCGGTGTCCTGCGTCACGACCGCGAGACACGGGGCACCTCCGTACGCGGCGACGACCGGCAGACGGCAGACTGACGCCGTGGACAAGCAGACCGAGTTCGTGTTGCGGGCGATCGAGGAACGGGACGTCCGGTTCGTCCGGATGTGGTTCACCGACGTCCTGGGGTTCTTGAAGTCGGTGGCCATCGCGCCCGCCGAGCTCGAGGGAGCCTTCTCCGAGGGGCTGGGCTTCGACGGCTCGGCCATCGAGGGCTTCGCCCGGGTCTACGAGTCCGACATGGTGCTGCGGCCCGACCCGTCGACGTTCCAGGTGCTGCCGTGGCGCGACTCGAGCCCGGCGACGGCCCGGATGTTCTGCGACATCGCCATGCCCGACGGCTCCCCGTCCTACGCCGATCCGCGGTACGTGCTGAAGCGCACCCTGAAGAAGGCCGCGGATCTGGGCTTCACCTTCTACACCCACCCCGAGGTCGAGTTCTTCCTGTTCAAGGACCCGCTGGTGCCGGGCGTGTCGCCGACCCCGGTGGACTCCTCCGGCTACTTCGACCACACCCCGCAGAGCACCGGCAGCGACTTCCGGCGCAAGGCGATCACGATGCTCGAGCAGATGGGCATCTCGGTCGAGTTCTCCCACCACGAGGGGGCGCCGGGCCAGCAGGAGATCGACCTCCGGTACGCCGACGCGCTGTCCACCGCCGACAACCTGATGACGTTCCGGGTGGTCGTGAAGGAGGTGGCGCTGTCCCAGGGCATCAACGCCTCGTTCATGCCCAAGCCGTTCAGCGACCAGGCCGGCTCGGGCATGCACACCCACATGTCGCTGTTCGAGGGCGACAACAACGCCTTCTACGACGCCAGCGCCGAGTACCACCTGAGCAAGGTGGCCCGCTACTTCATCGCCGGGCTGCTGCGGCACGCCGCCGAGATCACCGCCGTGACCAACCAGTGGGTGAACTCCTACAAGCGGCTGGTCGGCGGCGGCGAGGCCCCGAGCTACATCTGCTGGGGCCGCAACAACCGCTCGGCCCTGGTGCGGGTGCCGATGTACAAGCCGAACAAGGGGTCCTCGGCCCGGGTCGAGCTGCGCTCGATCGACTCCGCCGCGAACCCGTACCTGGCCTTCGCCCTGATGCTGGCCGCCGGCCTGGCCGGGATCGAGGGGGAGTACGAGCTGCCCGAGGGGGCGGAGGACGACGTCTGGAGCCTGACCGAGCGGGAGCGTCAGGCCCTCGGCATCGAGCCGCTGCCCCGGAACCTGGACGAGGCGATCCGGATCATGGAGCGTTCCGACCTGGTCGCGGAGACTCTGGGCGACCACGTCTTCGACTTCTTCCTGCGGAACAAGCGGGCCGAGTTCGACGAGTACCGGCGCCAGGTGACGCCGATGGAGCTCCAGAAGCTCCTGCCGGTGCTCTGAAGTCGTCACTCGCTGTTCCGCTGCGCGCCGACTCGCTCCGACTTCCCTCGTCGATCGCAAACGGTGAAGCGTTGTTTGCGCTCTCCTCAGTCCAGACAGAGCGGGGCGCTTCGCTGCACGGCCGCTCGCGACGGGAGCCGTCGCTCGCTGCGTTCGTCTCTGGCTAGGCAGCCGATTCAAGACAACAAGGGCAGTGCGCTGGACAGGTCGGCGCGGAGGCCGGAGGCGTGGACCTTTCCGGCCGCGACGGCGTCACTCCAGGACAGCCGTCCGGTGGCCAGGCGCAGGAAGGTGAGCGCGTCGGTCTCCACCACGTTGGGCGGGGTGCCGCGGGTGTGGGTGGGACCGGGATCGCCCAGACCACACTGGACGGCGGCGTACGGCGGGATGCGGACCTCCACCGACCGACCCGGGTGGGCGTCGGCGAGCATCTGGGCGAGGGACCTCATCGTCCGGCCCAGCGCCGAGCGGACCACGGGAATCGGCTCGCGCTCGGGGAAGGTCCGGTTGAGGTCGTCGGCGTGCACGACGAGCTCGATGATCCGCGTCTCGATCCAGTCCTCGGCCCGGAACGGCCCCCGGGGTGCCTGCAGGACCGGGGGTACGGCCCGGCCAGGGCCACCTCCGCGGCTTCGACGGCCTCGCCCAGGGCGACCACCAGCTCGGGGCCGGAGAACTCGCCCGCGGTCTCCGCCGTCGACGCGGCGATGGCCTCGACGCTCGGCCGGTAGCGCGCGACGAAGGCGTGCGGCGCCAGCGGTTTCTCCGCGCTCGGCAGCCGCAGCACCCGTACGGTGCCGCGCTCGATCAGCACCAGGTGGGCGACCAGCATCCGCACGTCCCACCCGGCCAGCACACTCGGCCGCCGGTACGCGTCGTCGGGCAGCTCCGACAACCACGTGAGGAGGGCGCGACTCTGCTCGATCAGGGACTCCGCGGCGGTGGCTCGGCTACGCACCGACCCATCTTGGCGCACCCGCGGATGGCGCCGGGCCCGGCGGTTACACCCAAGTAACATCAGGTCCCGTGAGCCGGATCGAGACCACCCAGGGCGTACTGGCCAGGCGCGGCTTCAACGACGCCGCGGCCGCCGTACGGATCCTGTCGGAGTGGGAGGACGACCGGGAGTACCTGCTGGATCTGGTCGCCGACGCCGCCGACCCCGATCTGGCGCTGACCGGCCTCGACCGCCTCGCCGAGGTGATCCCCGATCTGATGGACCGACTGGCCGGACCGGGCGAGCTGGCCCGGCACCTCGTCGGCGTGCTGGGCAACAGCGAGTCGCTCGGTCGGCACCTGATCGCACATCCGGAGCACCTCGACTGGCTCGACGGGTCGGTGGAACCGCTCACCGCCGAGGGCATCCGGGCCGAGCTGCTCAGGTCGGTCGGGGCCGATCCCGACGACCCGATGCCGGTGGCGACCGATCCCGTCGGCGACGGTCTGCGGCTCACCTACCGTGGGCACCTGCTCCGGATCGCGGCCTGGGACGTGTGCGATCCGGAGCCGATCGAGGTGATGCCGATGGTCGCCTCGGCGCTGTCGGACCTGGCCGATGCCACCCTCGAGGCCGCGTTGGCGATGGGGCGGGCCAAGGTCGGGACCGAACGCTCTGTAGACCCGCCTGGCCGTCGTCGGTCTCGGCAAGTGCGGGGCGCAGGAGCTCAACTACGTCAGCGACGTCGACGTGCTGTTCGTCGCCGAGCCGGCGCTGGACGAGAACGGCGCGCCGTTGATCACCAGCGAGCAGGCGGTCAGCGTGGCGACCCGGATGGCCGCCGAGCTGACCCGGGTCTGCTCGGCGTTCACCGCGGCCGGGACCATCTGGGAGGTCGACTCGGCGCTGCGGCCGGAGGGCAAGGCCGGTCAGCTCGTCCGGACCCTGTCCAGCCATCGCACCTACTACGAGCGCTGGGCCAAGACCTGGGAGTTCCAGGCCATGCTCAAGGCCCGGCCCAGTGCCGGCGACCTGGCGCTGGCCCAGGACTTCGTGGACATGGTGGCGCCGATGGTCTGGCGGGCGGCGGAGCGGGAGAACTTCGTCGCCGACACCCAGGCGATGCGCAAGCGGGTGATCGCGCACATCCCGGCGCGCGACGCCGGGCGCGAGATCAAGCTGGGGGCCGGTGGTCTGCGGGACGTGGAGTTCTCCGTCCAGCTGCTGCAGCTGGTGCACGGCCGGGTCGACGAGCGGCTGCGCGACCGCGCCACCCTCGACGCGTTGAAGGCCCTGATCGACAACGGGTACGTCGGTCGTGATGACGGCAAGGGTTTCGGCCTGGCGTACCAGTTCATGCGGACGCTCGAGCACCGCATCCAGCTGTTCCACCTGCGGCGCACGCACGTGCTGCCCGACACCGAGAGCGATCTGCGCCGTCTCGGACGCTCCCTCGGGTACGCCCAGCCGGCCGAGCAGGTCCGGGCCATCTGGAAGCACTCCGGCCAGAAGGTCCGCCGCCTGCACGAGCGGCTGTTCTACTCCCCCCTGCTGGACGCGGTCGCCCGGATCCCCACCAAGGACCTGCGGCTCACCGAGTCCTCGGCGCAGGACCGGCTCAAGGCCCTCGGTTACGCCGACCCCAAGGCCGCCCTCCGCCACATCGCCGCCCTCAGCCAGGGCGTCACCCGCCAGGCCGAGATCCAGCGGCAGCTGCTGCCGGCGATGCTCGGCTGGTTCGCCACGGCCCCGAGTCCCGATCATGGTCTGCTGGCGTTCCGCCAGGTCTCCGACACCCTCGGCAGCACCCCGTGGTATCTCCGGGCCCTGCGCGACGAGGGCATGATGGCCGAGCGGTTGGCCCGGATCCTCGCTTCGAGCCGGTACGCGGTGACGCTCCTGCAACGAGCGCCGCAGACCATGCAGATGCTGGCCGACGACGCCGAGCTGGTGCCCAAGTCGCAGGACGACCTGGGTGCGGAGATGCGGTCTGCGGCAGGGCGCCACACCGATCCGGTCAAGGCCGTGGAGTCCGTCCGGGGCATCCGCCGGCGCGAGCTGTTCCGGATCGCGGCCGGGGACCTGTTGGGCATGAGCGACGTCCTGGTCGTGGGGGACGCGTTGTCGGAGCTGGCCTCGGCGACCATCGACACCACCCTGGAGATCGCCCGGCGGGCCTCGGACGCGTCCGAGGTGCCGGAGATCGCGGTCATCGGCATGGGGCGCTGGGGCGGCCGCGAGCTGTCGTACGCCTCCGACGCCGACGCCATGTTCGTGATGGAGGACAGCGAACCGGGAGCGCCGGACCGCACCAAGATCGCCGGCACGGTGATCTCCGAGCTGCGCCGGCTGCTGACCCGCCCGAGCGCCGACCCGCCGCTGAGTCTCGACGCCGATCTGCGTCCCGAGGGCAAGGGCGGGGCGCTGATCCGGACGCTGTCCGCGTACCGCAACTACTACAGCCGCTGGTCGTCCACCTGGGAGATGCAGGCCCTGGTGCGGGCCGACGCGATGGCCGGCAACCGCCCGCTCGCGGGGGCGCTGATGGAGCTGATCGACGCCAAGCGGTGGCCCGAGGGCGGTCTCTCGCCCGCCCAGCTGCACGAGATCCGCCGCCTCAAGGCCCGGGTGGAGGCCGAGCGGCTGCCGCGGGGGGCCAACCCGGCCAAGCACACCAAGCTCGGACCGGGTGGGCTCGCCGACATCGAGTGGACCGTGCAGATGCTCCAGCTGGAGCACGCGCACGCGGTGCCCGCGCTGCGGACCTCCCGCACCATCGAGGCGCTTCGAGTGGCCCAGCGGGCGGGTCTGCTGGACGCCCAGGACGCCGGTCACCTGGAGGCGGCCTGGTTGCTGGCCAGCAAGATCAGGAACCAGATCATGCTGGTCCGCGGCCGGGGCTCGGACTCGCTGCCCAGCGACAACCGTGAGCTCGCCGCGCTGGCCGAGCTGATGGGCTACGGGCCGGGGGAGTCCTCGCACCTGCTGGCCGACTACCGGCGCGTCACCCGCCGGGCGCACGCCGTGGTCGAGCGGGTGTTCTGGGGACTCACCGAAGGCGACCAGCGGCCGCACTGAGGATCGGACCCGGCACCGGACCGGAGCCCGCCGTGCCGGGGGCTAGTGGTCACGGCCGGAGGTTCGTCGGGGCGCCCGGCGCCCAGGCAAGCGCCTCGCTGCGTTCTCCTCGGTCGCGATGCGACTCGGCATCCCTCCCTCGTCGGCCTGGCGTGCCGACGCGAAGCGTCGCCATCGGGCGACGACATCCACGCACCTGGGCACCGGGCACCCTTGACGAACTTCCGGCCGCAACCACTAGCGCAGACCGGCTCCGGTGACCCGGATCGAGGCCTGCGGACCTCCCGCGGGGCAGTCCCGACCGTTCGGGTAGGTGGCCTCGGCCGTCACGGTGACCTCCTCGAGGCGGGTGCGGGTGCGGGTCGCGCCGGCGCGGAGCTCGCCGCTGATCCGCACCTCACCGACCGTCAGGGCCGGTACGTCGACGAACCCGTGCATCGTGCCGTCGGGGGACGACGACGCGGAGCAGGTGGCGTCCGGGTCGGCGGAGGCACAGGTCGCCCCGACCGTGGTGGATCCCGGCAGCAGCTCGACCGGCTGCTCGACGCAGTCGGCCTGACAGATGCGCAGGGTGAGCGTCAGCGCGGGCGCCACCGCCTCGCGGACGACCGTCACCGAGACACCGGCCGGGGACCCGATCTCCGTGCAGACGCGCGGCGAGACGCCG
Organism: uncultured Actinomycetota bacterium; assembly: GCA_963759915.1. Classification (GTDB taxonomy): domain Bacteria; phylum Actinomycetota; class Actinomycetes; order Propionibacteriales; family Propionibacteriaceae; genus Microlunatus. Next base: position 49,710 of record CAVXBJ010000043.1, read on the forward strand.
GTGGCGGTGCAGCCGACCGAGAGCGCGGCGCCGACCGCTGCCGTCGCCAGCATGCCCGATCGCCGCCACAGTCCCACCCCGCCATGGTGACGCGGAACGGCCGACTTGTCAGCGCCGTCGGCGGTTCGCGCCACCACGCGTGCCGACGGGTCGCGTCGAGGCGTAGCGTTCACCGCGTCGGTCGGCGGGCCCGACTCCCTCAACGGCGTCCCTGCCCACCCCGGAGGTTCCATGTCGTCCGACGTCCAGACCGGCACCATCAGCACCGACATCCCCGCCCGCCTCGATCGGCTCCCGTGGTCTCGCTTCCACTGGATGATCGTGATCGGGCTCGGCACGGTCTGGATCCTCGACGGGCTCGAGGTGACGATCGTCGGATCGATGTCCGAAGCCCTCAAGTCGAGCGACACCGGCCTGGGCCTGACCAGTGCCCAGATCGGCCTGGCCGGCGCGGTCTACGTCGCCGGGGCCTGTGTCGGTGCGCTGTTCTTCGGTCAGCTCACCGACCGGTTCGGCCGCAAGAAGCTGTTCTTGATCACGCTCGGTCTCTACACCGTGGCCACGGTGCTGACCGCCTTCTCCATGAACCCCACCTGGTACCTGGTCTGCCGGTTCTTCACCGGCTCGGGCATCGGCGGCGAGTACGCGGCGATCAACTCCGCGATCGACGAGCTCATCCCCAAGCTGTACCGCGGTCGGATCGACGTCATGATCAACGGCTCCTACTGGCTCGGCGCCGCGGGCGGCGCACTGCTCACCCTGCCGCTGCTGGACCCCACGCTGGTCCACCCGGAGATCGGCTGGCGGCTCGCCTTCGGTCTCGGGGGGATCTTCGCGATCATGATCCTGATCGTCCGGCGGCACGTGCCGGAGAGCCCGCGCTGGCTGTTCATCCACGGTCGCGACGAGGAGGCCGAGAAGATCGTGGCCGGCATCGAGCGGCGGGTGGCCGAGGAGGACCAGGTCGAGCTCGAGCCCGTGCAGGACACCATCACGATCCGGCAGCGACGCACCATCGGCATGGGCGAGATCGCCAAGACGGTGTTCACCCTCTACCCGCGGCGGACGGTGCTGTGCTTCTCGCTCTTCGTCGGTCAGGCCTTCTTGTACAACGCGTTCTTCTTCACCTACGGCGACACGCTGACCACGTTCCTCGGGGTGGAACGCACCGGTGGCTACATCGCGATCTTCGCGGTCAGCAACTTCATCGGCGCGCTGCTGCTGAGTCGGCTCTTCGACACCCTGGGCCGCCGCAAGATGATCGCCGGCACCTATCTGATCTCGGGGATCCTGCTGGCGATCACCGGCTTCCTGCTCGGCGGACTGTCGGCCGGGATGCTCACCCTGGCGGGTCCCTCGTGTTCTTCTTCGCCTCCGCCGGCGCCAGCTCGGCCTACCTGACCGCCAGTGAGATCTTCCCGATGGAGACCCGGGCGCTCTGCATCGCCTTCTTCTACGCCATCGGGACCGCCGTCGGCGGCATCAGCGGACCGCTGCTGTTCGGCGCCCTGATCGGCAACGCGTCGGAGTCCGGGGACATCACCGGGATCGCCCCCGGCTACTTCATCGGAGCCGCCCTGATGATCATCGGTGGGATCATCGCCGCGGTGTTGGGCGTCGACGCGGAGAACAAGTCGCTGGAGGACATCGCGGAGCCGCTCACGGCCGCCGACGCCAGGTCCTGACCGGCGGTCGACGCTCTCGGCCTGGGCGTGGGTTCAGGGGTGCTCGGCGCGGGCGTACGCCTGCTGGGCCGCGGCGTAGGCCCGCAGGGTCGACGCGGCGGTGTTCGACCAGCTGAAGGTGGCGGCGTGGACCGCCGCCGACGCGCCGAGCCACTGGGAGCCCTCCGGGTCGTCCAGGATCGAGCCGAGCGCGGTGGCCCACTCGGCCGGGTCGTGCCCGGGCACCAGCAGCCCGGTGGTCCCGTCGTCGACGGCGTGGCGCAGGCCGCCGACGTCGGTGGCCACCACCGGGCGGCCGCAGGCCTGGGCCTCCAGGGCGACCAGGCCGAACGACTCGTTGTGCGACGGCACGCCGACGACGTCGGAGACGCAGTACCAGCGGAACAGCTCCGCCCGGGGGGAGTGCGGCCGGAACTCCACCACGTCGGCGATCCCGAGGTCCTGGGCCAGTCCCGGCAGGGTCTTCGCCCACGCCGACTCCGGTCCGCTGGGACTGCCGATGATGATCAAGCGCAGCCGCTGCCGACGCTCGGGATCGGCGGCAACGAGCCGGGCCGTGGCCCTGATCAACACGTCCGGAGCCTTGAGCGGCTGGATCCGGCCCACGAACAAGATCACCTCGGCGTCCTGGGCCACCCCGAGCTGGGCGCGGGACTTGGGCTGGTCGCAGGGGTGGAAGGTGTGCAGATCGACTCCCGGCGGCACCACCGCGATCTGCTCGGGGCGGGCCCCGTAGTGGCGTTGCAGCTCGGCCGCCTCGTCGCTGGTGTTGGCGGTCAGGATGTCCGCGGCGGCGACGATCTCGGCCTCACCGCGTTCCCGCACGTCGGGCTCGGTCGCGTGCCCGTCCCCCCGCAGCTCGTTCTTCACCCGGGCCATCGTGTGCATGGTGTGCACCATCGGGATCCGGTGCCGGGACCGCAGCGTACGGGCGACCATCCCGGACAGCCAGTAGTGCGAGTGCAGCACCTGATGATCACCGACGTACGGCTCCATGGCCGCGGCGAAGTCGTCGAGGTGGTCGGGCAGATCCTCCTTGGCGACCTCGGCGACGGGTCCGGCGGTCACCTGGATCACCCGGGCGTACTCGTTGATGTGCACGACATCGGGCAGATCGCGATCGCCCCGTCGGGTGAACACGTCCACCCCGAGCCCCCGCTCGCCCAGCCGCTTGGCCAGCTCCGCGACGTACACGTTCAAGCCGCCGGCGTCGCCCACGCCCGGCGTGGCCAGCGGCGAGGTGTGCAGGCTGATCATCGCGACGCGTCGCAGGGGGGCGCCGCGGCGCGGGTGGATCGAGGGAAAGACGCGTCGCGGATCGGGAGGGGTCGGCCGCACGGGCTCAGGCTAACCCCGACGCCGGAGGCGAGCCAGCCGGCGACGTCCGGGTCCGGCCGGGCTCGGGTGTCTCCCCGCAGCACTAGGGTGGCCGGGTGCCGACCGAGCTGACCGTCGAGGTGCTGGCCGCGCCGGTGGTCAATCACGCGATGGCCCACAACGGGCTGCCGTTCCTGCACCGCCTGGTCGTCTCGTCGGCGGTCCCGCTGGCCGACGTGCTGCTCACCGCCCGGGTGGTCGACGTCTTCGGCGCCGTGCTGAGCCGCCCCTGGCAGCACCCGGTCGAGCGGGTGGAGGCCGGCCAGCCCCTCGTCGTCGACCAGCCGGCCCTGCGACTCGACCCCGGCTACCTGTCCGCGGTGGAGGAGGAGACCGGCGCCGAGATCGTGGTCGAGGTGACCGTGGCCGGTGAGCCGGTGGGCAGCACCGCCCACCCGATCCGGGTGCAGGCCGCCCGGCAGTGGACCCTCGACCCGGCCGCCCCGGTGCTGTCGCTGGAGCTGCTGGCCGCCTTCGTCCAGCCCAACCACCCGGCGCTGCCCCCGCTCGTCTCCGAGGCCGCCCAGATCCTGGAGACGGTGACCGGCAGCGGCTCCCTGGCGGTCAGCCACGCCACCGGCGAACGGATCGACGAGATCGTCGGCGCCGTGTTCACCGCCGTGCACGACCGGGAGATCTTCTACGCCCAGCCGCCGGCCAGCTGGGGCTACGGGCAGAAGGTCCGCACGCCCGGGGACGTGCTCACCGACCGGGTCGGAACCTGTCTGGACACCACTCTGCTGCTCGCCTCCGCGCTGGAGCACGTGGGCATCACGCCGGTGCTCTGGATCGCGTACGGTCACGCCTTCCTCGGCTACTGGCGGGAGCCGGAGCGGGGACTGCCCGATGCGGCGAGCACCCAGATCGCGGTGCCGGCGAACGCGGTGGACCTGGAGCTGATGGGGGTCCTGGAGACGACCCTGGTGACTCGGGAGCGTCGTCCGCCGCGAGACCTCGTCCGCCGGGCCCGGCAGGCCCCTCGCGACGCCTACTTCCTCGGTGGGGCGGCGGACCTGCTGGGCGTGGTCGACGTCGGGATGGCCCGGATGCTGCGGGTCTACCCGCTGCCGGCTCGGCGGGAGCGGGCCGACGGTGTCGTCGAGGTGATCGAGTACGTGCCGCCCACGCAGCCGACGACGGCGGCGAGTGCGGCCGCTGCCGGATCGTCGCCGACGGACCTGCCGCAGCGGACACCGGCCGAGCCGGCCCCACCGCGGGTGCAGGCGTGGAAGAACGCCCTGCTGGACCTGACCCTGCGCAACAAGCTGCTCAACCTGCGGCAGCCGATGACCCAGGTGCCCCTGCTGCTGCCGCCCGAGCACCTCGGCATGCTGGCGAACCAGCTGCAGGACGGCCGGACGGTCTCGGTCCGTGCCGTCGACGACCTGACCGGCGCCGTGGTCAGCGAAGGGGCTCGGGATGCGTACGCGCTGCCCGCCGACGTGCAGCGCGCCATGCTGGCGAACAAGGCCACCATCTACTCCGGGCACGCCCGGGATGATCATGATCGCGCCTTCGCCCGACTGCGCTACCGGGCCCGGACGGGCCGCGAGGAGACCGGAGCCAACCCGTTGATGCTGGCCCTGGGCCGGCTGGACTGGCAGCTGGGGGAGCGCACCCTGGCCGCTCCGCTGCTGCTGCTGCCGGTGGACATCAAGGGTGTCGTGATGCCGTACCGGCTCGCCGCCGATCCCACGGGCGCGGTGACGGTCAACCTGTCGCTGCTGGAGAAGCTGCGCGTCGAGTTCGGCTTCGCCGCGCCGGATCTGGACGAGCTGCCTCCGCGGGCCGACGGTGAGGGGGTCGACGTCGAGGCCGTCGTGCGGAGGTTCCGGGAGGCGATCGCGGAATCCGGGCTGGCGTTCCGGGTGGAGAGCGAAGCCCGCCTGATCATCGGTGGCTTCACCGGGTTCCTGCTCTGGCGTGACCTGGACGAGCACTGGGAGCGGTTCGTGCAGCGGCCGCTGGTGCGCCAGCTGCTGGACGGCAAGCTCGACGAGGTGCCGGCAGCCTTCGCCGAGGGCGCCGACGACCCCGCTTTTGACGATCCCGCGGCGGTGGCCGCGCTGGATGCTGTCGTGGCCACGGCACCGATCCCGGCCGACGGGGCGCAGGCCCGGGCGATCGCGGCCGCGCGGGCCGGTCACAGCTTCGTGCTGGAGGGACCGCCCGGCACCGGCAAGTCGCAGACGATCACCAACATCCTGGCCGACCAGCTGGCCCAGGGCCGCCGGGTGCTGTTCGTCGCCGAGAAGGGCGCCGCGCTCGACGTGGTCCGGCACCGCCTGGGGGAGATCGGTCTGCTGCCGTACGCCCTGGATCTGCACGACCACAACGCCCGCCCGGTCGAGGTGCGGGCGCGGATCCGCACGGCGCTCGCTCAGCGGGGTCGACCCGATCTCGACGGCTACCGGGCCGCGCTGGGCGAGGTCGAGGGGTCGGCGTCGGCTCTGCGGGGGTACGCGCAGCGGCTGCACCGGGCCAACCGGGCCGGGCTGTCCCTGTGGAGCGCGCGAGCCACGGCCCTGGCCCGCGGGGCCGGTCCGACGTTGACGGTGCCGCCGGCCGTGCTGAGCGGAGACGGTGCCGCCGATGAGACGGCGGCCGGCATCGACCTCGCGCGCCTCCGGCGCCTCGTGGCCGGCGCCGCCGAGGATCTCGGTGCCCTCGATCCCGAGGTGGCCCGCGCCTGGGGGTTCGTCGGGGTGGCGGAGACCCCGGTCGATCCGGCCGCGGTGCTCCCCCTGCTGCCGGCGGCCGACGCAGCGGTCACGGCTGCGACGGTCGCCCTCGACCAGGTCACGCGGCGCGCGGCCGAGCTGCTGCGGCGCGCGGTCACCCGATCGCAGCTGCACGACCTGGTCGCGCTCTTCGCCGCCCCGGTCTCCGGGCACGAATTGGCCGAGATCGGCAGCGCTCGCTGGGCGGCGGCTCGGGCCGAGCTGACGGCGCGCACGGAGACCTGGCGCCGCGCGGCCGCTCCCGTGCTCGTGGACTTCACCCCCGACGTCCTCGGCGTCGACCTCGGCCCCGTCCGGCAGGACCTGCGGATCGCCGAGCACTCGTTCTTCCTCGGCCGGAAGGGTCGCCTGCTGACCGCCGCCGGACCGGTGCTGGTCCACCTGCGACCCGGCCGGGAGCTGCCTCCGAAGGAGCTGCCCGCCCGGGTCGAGACCCTGGCGACGCTGGCTGAGCAGCATCGAACCGTGCTCGCCGGATGGCAGGCGCTGCCCGGTCTCGGCTGGCTGTCGGCGGAGGCGAACCTGCTGAGCGACGCCGGTACGGCACAGCTGGCCGCCGCCACCGCGAGGGTCGACGACCTGGTGGCCGCGCTCGGTCGGCTCGGCCCCGAGGTGGCGGCCGAGGTGGTCGCGGTACGCCGGGACGAGCCCGAGCTGGCCACCGAGACCACCCGCGCGCTCAGCGAGGCACTGGACCGGCTCGGCGCGGTCTTCACCGCGACGCACAGCCGGCCGCTCGACCAGGCGGCGTACGGGGCGGCGGGGCTGCTGGAGGCCTGGCGGGACGGCATTCCGGCGCGCACGGCCGACAGCCCGCACGGTGGGGCACTCCGCCGGTGGGTGCGCGCCGCGACGGCCCTGGAGCCGCTGGCCGCCGATCTGCCGGACGCCCGCTGGCAGCTGCTCAGCGGCCAGGTCGTCGGGGCGGACGCGGTCGCCGCCCTGGAGCGCGGCATGGCCGAGGGTTCGCTGATCGAGCGCTGGGACGCCGGCGGGTTCCGGGCCTTCGACGCGGCCGGCCAGGACCGATCCGTCGGCCGCTTCCTCGGTGCGGCCGACGCCGTCCGAGCGGCGTCGGTCTCGGTGCTGCCGGCCTCGCTGATCGACGCCCGGCCCTTCGGCACCGGCGCGGTGTTCGGCCGGGTCGCCGCCCTGGAACGGGAGGTGGGGCGCAGCCGCGGCGGTCTGAGCGTGCGGTCGCTGATCAGCACGTACGGCGAGGTGATCGCCGCGATCACCCCGTGCGTGCTGGTCAGTCCGGACTCGCTGGCCCGCTTCATCGCCCCCGGCGCCATGGACTTCGACCTGGTCGTCTTCGACGAGGCGTCCCAGATCACCGTGCCGGACGCGATCGGGGCGTTGGGTCGGGCCGCGGCCTGCGTCGTGGCCGGCGACTCCCAGCAGATGCCGCCGTACAGCTTCGGCCAGCTCGGCACCGACGAGGGCGAGGACACCGACGAGCGCCGACTTCCTGGTCGTGCCGGACGAGGAGAGCATCCTGTCCGAGTGCGTGCAGGCGGGGCTGCCGCGGCTCTGGCTGTCCTGGCACTACCGCAGCCGGGACGAGAGCCTGATCAGCTTCTCCAACGCGCAGTACTACGAGGACCGGCTGTCGTCGTTCCCCGCGTTCCCCGGGCAGCTCCACGACACCGGCGTCAGCTTCACCCGGGTGGACGGGACCTTCCTGCGCAGCGGGACCCGGGGGACCGAGAAGGGACTGCTGCGGACCAACCCGGTCGAGGCGGCCGCCGTGGTCGAGGAGGTGCTGCGGCGCTGGCAGCAGCGGGAGCGCTCGATCGGCGTGGTGACGTTCAACATCCAGCAGCGGGGTCTGATCGAGTCGATGCTGTGGGACAGCGAGGTGACCGGACTCCGGGAGGCGCTCGCGCTCAAGGACGACGGGCTGTTCGTGAAGAACCTGGAGAACGTCCAGGGCGACGAGCGCGACGTGATCATCTTCTCCACCGGCTTCTCGGTGGACGCCAGCGGCGTGCTGCCGTTGAACTTCGGGCCGCTGAACCGGTCCGGTGGCGAGCGGCGGCTCAACGTCGCCGTCACCCGGGCCCGGCGGCGGGTGATGGTGTTCAGCTCCTTCGATCCGGAGGACATCCGGGTCGACCAGACCTCCTCGGTCGGCATCAAGCACCTCCGCGGCTACCTCGAGCAGGCCAAGTACGGTGCGCCGACCCGGGTGCGCACCGAGGTCGCGATCGACCGGCACGCCGAGCAGATCGCGGACGCGCTGCGTGCGGCGGACTGCACGGTGCAGACCGAGGTCGGGCTGTCGGAGTTCCGGATCGACCTGGCCGTGGCGGCGCCCGGTCGGGGGGAGGTGGCGACGCTGGCCGTGCTGCTGGACGGCCCGGTCTGGGCGGCGCGCACCACGACGGGGGACCGGGACGGCGCCCCGGTCAGCGTCTTGTCGACGATCATGGGCTGGCCCGCCGTGGCCAGGGTCTGGCTGCCGGCCTGGTTGTCCGACCCCGAGGGGGTGGTGCGCGAGCTGGTGGACCGGGCCGTCGCCTCGGCGGAGACGCCCAGGTCGGTGGCGGAGGTGTCGGCGTCGACCACGTGGCAGACGTACGAGCAGCCCGCGGAGGGAACGGCCGAACCGTCGGATCCCGAGTCGGAGCCCGAGGAGCCGGACCCGGACGCCGCAGACCCAGGGATGGACGGGGACGCCGGCCCAGCCGGCGAGCTGGTCGACAGCGCAGCCGAGCCGGAGGCGCCGCCCGCCGACCTCGAGCCGTACGTCGAGAGCGAGCTGGGCCCCTTTCCCTCCTCGGTGCTGGAGCGGATGGACCACGACCCGCGGGCCCGTCGCGAGGTGGTCGAGGTGATGTGCGAGATCGTCGAGGAGTCCGGCCCGATCAGCGTGGAGCGGCTGGGCCGACGGCTGGTCAAGGCGTACGGGCGCACCCGGCTCGTCGACCACCGCGCTGGCCCAGCTGCGGGCGCTGCTGCCCGACGACGTCCGCCGCGATCGGGAGGACGGCTTCTGCTGGCCCCGGGCGCGAGACCCGCTGGACTGGACCGGTTTCCGGGTCTCCGCCGACGTCAAGGCGCGTCCGCTGCCCGACATCGCGCTGCTGGAGATCGCCAACGCGATGGCGTACGTGGCCGGCCAGGCGATGGGCATCGGCACCGACGAGCTGTACCGGCAGACGTACAGGCTGTTCGGGGGGAACCGGCTGACCGAACCGGTCCGGTCCCGGCTGGCCGACGCACTTCGGGTCGGCGTGGCCCGCGAGCGGCTGGTGGACCGCGCCGGCGTGATCACGGCCTGACAGACCTGCGGCTCAATGGGACCAAT
>CAVXBJ010000044.1:0-17717 GCA_963759915.1 uncultured Actinomycetota bacterium
CGTTCCCCGAGACCTTCGCCTTGGCTCCGTCGAGGGCGCCCTTCACGGTGTCCACCAGCTCGCCCCAGGACTTGTCGAACTTGTCGACGCCCTCGTCTTCGAGCACCTGGACGACGTCGTCGTAGCAGATGCCGAGGGCCTCGATGGCGGCGATCACCTCGCGGGCCTCGTCGGCGCGGCCGGTGACCTGGTCACCCTTGACCTCACCGTGGTCGGCGAAGGCCTGCATGGTCTTCTCCGGCATGGTGTTGACGGTGTCGGCCACCACCAGCTCGGTGACGTAGAGGGTGTCGGGCAGGGACGGGTCCTTGACCCCGGTGGAGGCCCACAGCGGTCGCTGCTTGTTGGCGCCCTGAGCGGCCAGGGCCTCCCAGCGGTCGCCGGCGAAGGCCTGCTGGAACACCTCGTACGCGAGCCGCGCGTTGGCGATGGCGGCCTTGCTCTTCAGCGCCGTCGCCTCGTCGGTGCCGATCGCGTCGAGGCGCTTGTCCACCTCGGTGTCGACCCGGGAGACGAAGAACGAGGCGACCGAGTGGATCTGGGACAGGTCGTGGCCGTTGGCCGCGGCCTGCTCCAGACCACTCAGGTAGGCGTCGATCACCGCCCCGTAGCGGTCCAGGGAGAAGATCAGCGTGACGTTGACGCTGATGCCCTCACCGATCACGGCGGTGATCGCCGGCAGGCCCTCCTGGGTGGCCGGGATCTTGATCAGCAGGTTGGGCCGGTCGACGATCTTCCAGAGGTCCTGGGCCTGGGCGATGGTGGCGTCGGTCTGCGCGGGCCAGCCCGGGCTCGACCTCGATCGAGACCCGGCCGTCGACGCCGTCGGTGGCGGCCGAGGTGGCGGCCAGCACGTCGCAGGCGTTCGCGGACGTCGTCGGTGGTCAGCGCCTTGATCGCGTCCTCGACCGAGCCGTCGCGGGCGGCGAGCTCGGCCATCTGCGCGTCGTAGGCCTCGCCCTTGGCCAGGGCCGCGGCGAAGATCGTCGGGTTGGTCGTCACCCCGACCACCGACGAGTCCGCGACCAGCTCGGCCAGGTTGTTGCTGGTCAACCGCTCGCGGGAGAGGTCGTCCAGCCAGATGGATACGCCCGCGTCCGCGAGGGCCTTCAGTCGTTCACTCATCGTCGTTCCTCGATTCGTCTCGTGCTGGCCTGCTGCGGGCCCCCGGCGGAGGCGGGCAGTGGTGCAGAAGGGTCAGCTCTCGCCCTCGGAGGCCTCGCCCGCGTCGGCGGTGCCGACCGGGCCGCTGGCGGCCTGCCTCGACCGTGGTGGCCGTGGCGGCGGTGGTCTCGGTGGCGGCGGCCAGGCTGTCCCGGGCCGCGGCCGCCACCGTCTCGGGGGTGAACCCGAACTCGGTGAACAGCACCCCGCGGCGGCGCTGGCGCCGTAGTGGTTGAGGGACACGATCCGGCCGGCGTCGCCGACGATGTCGCGCCAGCCCAGGCTGATGCCGGCCTCGACGCTGACCCGGGCGGTCACCGACGGCGGGAACACCGAGTCCCGGTAGGCCTGGTCCTGCTCGTCGAACCACTCCCGGCAGGGCATCGAGACGACCCGGGCAGCGACGCCGTCGGCGGCGAGCAGCTCGGCGGCGGCGACCGCGAGCTGGACCTCGGAGCCGGTGCCGACCAGGATCACGTCGGGGGTGGTCTCGCTGTCTTTGAGCACGTAGCCGCCCTTGGCGACCCCGGAGACGTCGGCGAAGCCGTCGGTGCCGCGGGGGAAGGTGGGGACGTTCTGCCGGGTCAGGATCAGACCGGCGGGCCGGTCGTTGTGCTCCAGGATGGTGGCCCACGCCTCGGCGGTCTCGTTGCCGTCGGCCGGGGCGGACCACGTCCAGTCCGGGGATGGCCCGCAGGGCGGCGACGTGCTCGATCGGCTGGTGGGTCGGGCCGTCCTCGCCGACGCCGATGGAGTCGTGGGTCCACACGTAGGTGACCGGGGTCCGCATCAGCGCCGACAGGCGGACCGCGCCGCGCATGTAGTCGGAGAAGACCAGGAACGTGCCGCCGTAGGGGCGGGTGCCGCCGTGCACGGCGATGCCGTTCATGATCGAGCCCATGGCGTGCTCGCGGATGCCGAAGTGCAGGGTCCGGCCGTACGGGTTGCCGGGGAACTTCTTGGACTGCCGGTCGGTCGGGCAGGAAGCTCGGCTCGCCCGCCATGGTGGTGTTGTTGGAGCCGGCCAGGTCGGCCGAGCCGCCCCACAGCTCCGGCAGCGGGGCGGCCAGGGCGGCGAGCACCTTGCCGGAGGCGGCGCGGGTGGCCACCCCCTTCGGGTCGGCCTCGAAGACGGGCAGCGCGTCGCGCCAGCCGGCCGGCAGCTCGCGCCTGGTCAGCCGGTCGTGCAGCGCCTTGCCCTCGGGGTTGGCCGCGGCCCAGGCGTCGTAGGAGGTCTGCCACTCGGCGCGCGCCGCCTGGCCGCGCTCGACCAGACCGCGGGTGTGGGCGAGGACCTCGTCGGGGACCTCGAAGGTCTGCTCCGGGTCGAAGCCGAGCAGCTCCTTGGTGGCGGCGATCTCCTCGTCGCCCAGCGCGGAGCCGTGCGAGCCGCCGGTGCCCTGGGCCTTGGGGGTCGGCCAGGCGATGATCGTCTTCAGCTGGATGAAGCTGGGCCGGTCGGTGACCTGCTCGGCGGCGGTGATCGCGGCGTCCAGGGCGGCGACGTCCTCGACGTAGGAGGTGTCGCCGTGGGTCCAGTCGACGGTCTGCACGTGCCAGCCGTACGCCTCGTAGCGGGCGGCGACGTCCTCGCTGAGGGCGATGTTGGTGTCGTCCTCGATGGAGATCCGGTTGCTGTCGTAGATCAGCGTCAGGTTGCCCAGCCGCTGGGTGCCGGCCAGCGAGGACGCCTCGCCGGACACGCCTTCCTGGATGTCGCCGTCGGAGCAGAGGGCGTAGATGTGGTGGTCGAACGGCGACGCACCCGGGGCGGCGTCGGGGTCGAGGAGACCCGCTCGCGGCGGGCGGCCATCGCCATCCCGACCGCGTTCGCCACACCCTGGCCGAGCGGGCCGGTGGTGATCTCCACCCCGTCGGTGTGGCCGTACTCCGGGTGGCCCGGGGTCAGCGACCCCCAGGTGCGCAGCGACTTCAGGTCATCGAGCTCGAGCCCGAACCCGCCGAGGTAGAGCTGGATGTACTGGGTCAGGCTGGAGTGCCCGCAGGACAGCACGAACCGGTCCCGGCCCGGCCCAGTGCGGCTCGGACGGATCGTGCCGCATCACCTTCTGGTAGAGCAGGTACGCCACCGGGGCCAGGCTGATCGCCGTGCCGGGATGCCCGTTGCCCACCTTCTGCACCGCATCGGCGGCGAGCAGCCGAACGGTGTCGATCGCTTCCACATCGAGATCGGTCCAACCCTCCGGCAAGACGGGTGCGGTGGCCTGGCGAGAATTCACGTCGATGGTCCTTCCGATGGCGGGCACGCGGATCCGACTCTGGCTGCGCGTACGCGAAGGCATGTTCACCGGAAGCCTATCGAGGGTGCCCGAGGCACGGCACCGGGCCCGTCGCGGCGGACACGGGTCGGTGGCGGGCGTCACCAGCGGGCGAGGTGAGAATCTGCGGATCGGGCCCTAGACTCACCCAGGACTGTCGGTCCACCCCCGGATCGGTGGCCTCGAGGAGACGAGAGAGACTTCCCTGGTGACGAGCATCGACGTGTCCGGGACGGCGTCGGCTGACGGCAACCTGGCTACCGACGCCGTCGCGCTGCCGGAGGTCGGGGCGACCCGGGCGGCCAGCTGGCGGGACGTTCTCTCGGCCTACGTGTCGCTGACCAAACCGCGGATCATCGAGCTGCTGCTGGTGACCACGGTGCCGGTGATGTTCCTGGCCGCCGGCGGGATCCCGCCGCTCACCCTGGTGCTCTTCACCCTGATCGGCGGCTGCCTGGCGGCCGCCAGCGCGAACGTCTTCAACTGCGTGCTGGACCGCGACATCGACGAGCAGATGCGGCGGACGCGTCGCCGCCCGCTGCCGCGGCACATGGTGTCGCCGGCGGCGGCGACCGCCTTCGGCTTCGTCCTCGGGCTGGCCGCCACGCTCTGGTTGGGCTACCTGGTCAACTGGATGTCGGCGCTGCTCGCGCTCACGGCCAACGTGTTCTACGTCTTCGTCTACACGATGATCCTGAAGCGGCGCACGTCGCAGAACATCGTCTGGGGTGGCATCGCCGGCTGCTTCCCGCCCCTGATCGGCTGGACGGCGGTGACCGGCTCGATCGCCCTCGCCCCGTTCATCCTGTTCGCGGTCGTGTTCTTCTGGACCCCGCCGCACACCTGGGCGCTGGCCCTGCGCTACCGCGAGGACTACGCGAGCGCCGGCGTGCCGATGCTGCCGGTGGTCAAGGAGCCCCCGAGGTCGCTCGGCAGATCCTGCTCTACTCGGTGATCACCGTGGCGGTCTCGCTGGCGCTCTGGCCGATCGCGCCGACCGGCTGGCTCTACCCGCTGGTGGCCGCCGTCGCGGGCGCCGCGCTGATCTGGGAGTCGATCGGGCTGCTGCGCCGGGCCAACGCCGGGCTGCGGGACGCCGCCTTGAAGCCGATGCGGCTGTTCCACTGGTCGAACTCCTACCTGGCCCTGCTGTTCGTGGCGGCGGCCGTCGACCCGCTGCTGTTCTGACCCGCCGGTCGTCGGAGGGTCGTGGCCCAGTCGGTCGAGCTGCTGCTGGACCCCGACACCGAGGCGCTGGTCGAGGGCCAGTGGCTGGCGCTGCACGCGGCGGGTCTGCCCAGCGAGCACCGTCCGGACCACGCGGGCTCCCACCGTCCGCACGTCACCCTCTTCGCCGGTCCCGTCGTGCCCGAACCCGAGTCCGAGCTGACCGCGCTGGTCGCCGACGCGCCGGGGATGCCGGTGGTCCTCGGCTCGGTGCTGCTGTTCGGTCCGCACCGCGGCCGGTACGTGGTGGTCCGTCAGCTGGTGCCCACGGTGGCGCTGCTCCGGCTGCAGGAGGCCGTGGCGTCCTGGTGCGGGGCACTGCGCGGCGGGCAGTTCGGTCCCGGCCGGTGGTCGGCCCACGTGACGCTCGCGCGCCGGGCCCGTGTCGAGGACCTGCCCGCGATGCTGACCCTGCTGGACGGCGAAACCCACCCCGCGGCCGTGACCGGGGTACGGCGCTGGGACGGCACCGCGAAGCGGGACTGGCTGCTGCGCTAGGCCGCGACCGCTAGGAGCGGACGGCCCGCACCGAGAACCGCAGGTTGGCCACGGCGGCGATGCTGAGCGCGGCACCGAGCAGGTGCAGGGCGACCAGCCCGATCGGCAGCCCGAGGTGGTACTGGGTGAGCCCGATCGTCGCCTGGAGGATCTCGACGCCGAGCAGGATCACCACGGCTCGGCTGCGGGCCAGCCACAGCGTGACCACGGTGCCGGCCATGGTGGCGTAGACGGCGAACGCGTGGACGTGGGCGATGAGCACGATGTCCCAGCCGGTCCGGCGGGCGTCGAGATCTCCGGCGTGCGGTCCCGAGCCGGTGGTCATGGTGCCCAGCCAGACCGCCACCCACATGGCCACGAAGGTGAACGTCACGACCGTGACGGTGAGCGGGCGGACCGGCTCCCGGTTGACCCGGTACGCGGCTCGCACCAGCCAGACCGCCAGGGTGATCAGCACCATCGACAGCAGGAAGTGCAGGGCCACCACGAACGGGTTGAGCTGGGTCAGCACGGTGATGCCGCCGATCACACCCTGCGCGGGGATCCCGAGGGCCATGGCGGTGGCGATCCGGCGGACGCCGCGGCGGGGCGGGCTGTCCCGGTGGGAGCGCATCGCGGTCACCCAGGTCAGCACGGCGATCACGATGAGCACGAAGGTGAGCAGCCGGTTGCCGAACTCGATCGCGCCGTGCAGGCCCAGCGCGGGATGGGCGATGTAGGCGTCCTCGGTGCAGCGCGGCCAGGTCGGGCAGCCCAGCCCGGACGCGGTCAGCCGGACCACCCCGCCGGTGACCACGATGGCGATGTTGGCCACCAGCGAGGCGATGGCCCAGCGGCGCAGCGCGGTCTCCCCGCTGATCAGGCGCAGCAGGCCCGACGCGGGGGACCGGGGTGGTGCGGTCATGAGGTCCATCGGAATCCCTTCCAGGCGGCCAGCAGGCCGAGCCCGCTCCAGACCAGCAGTGAGAGCAGCGGCCACAGCGGGGTGCCGCCGTCGGCGTACGCCCGCAGCCCCTCGCCGAGCGCAGCCGTGGGCAGCAGCCCGACGACGGACTGGAGGACGCCCGGGTAGCGGTCGAGGGGGAGCACGAGGGCGCCGCCGGCGAGCAGCAGCACGTAGATCACGTTGGCCAGAGCCAGGGTGACCTCGGCCCGCAACCGGCCGGCGAGCGCCAGCGCGAGACCGCTGAAGGCGATCCCGGCCAGCAGCACCGTGAGCACCGACAACGCGAGACCCAGACCGGTGATCGCGGGTCGCCAGCCCAGGGCCACCGCGACCGACCCGATCACCAGCAGCTGACCGAACACGACCGCCGCCGTGGCGAGGGCCTTGCCGGTCAGCAGACCGGCCCGACCCAGGGGAGTGCAGGCCAGCCGTTCCAGCACCCCGTACCGCCGCTCGAAACCGGTGCTGATCGCCACCGAGGTGAACGCCGACGACCAGACGGCGAGGGCCAGCACCGAGGGTGCGAGGACGGAGAGATCGCCGAAGGAGCCACCGACGATCCGGCCCAGCACCAGCAGCCCGAGCGGGATGACCAGTGCCAGCAGCAGCTGCTCCCCGTTGCGGGCCAGCAGCATCGCCTCGGTCCGCGCGTGCCGGAGCACCCGTCGCGTCGGTGGAGCGGCCCCGGGAGCGGGGGTGAGGTCGAGGGCGGACGTGGCGGGGACGCTCATCGGACGGCCCCGTGGGTGTGGGCGAGGAAGACGTCCTCCAGGCTGCGGTCGCCGGCGGTCAGCTCACCGACGGTGCCGGCCACGGTCACCCGACCGGCGTCCACGATGTACACCTGGTCGGCCAGGGCCTGCGCCTCGTCCATGGCGTGGGTGGTCAGCACGATCGCCACCCCGGCGGTGCGCAGCTCGTCGAGCAGCGCCCAGGTCGCTCGCCGCGCGTGCGGGTCCATGCCGGCGGTGGGTTCGTCCAGGAACACGAGCTCGGGCCGACCGATCAGGGCGCCCGCGAGGTTGACCGCCTGCTGCTGACCGCCGGAGAGGCGCCGGTACGGCGTCCGGGCGAACGACGTGATGCCGCACCGACGGACCAGGGTGTCGACGTCATGCGGGTGGGCGTACAGCCCGGCGAGGTAGTGCAGCAGCTCGACGGCTCTGATCCCCGACCAGGCCCCGGTGCTCTGCGGCATCAGCCCGACCCGAGCGGCGACCTCGACGTTCCCGGCCGGCCGGCCCAGCACCGTGACGGCGCCGGTGTCCGCGCGCAGCAGCCCGGTGCAGCAGCGGATGAGCGTGGTCTTGCCGGCACCGTTCGGCCCCAGCACCGCCGTCAGCCGTCCGGGGGCCGCGGTCAACGAGAGTCCGTCCAGCACGGCGCGGCCGCCAAGGGTCACCGACAGGCGGTCGACCACGAGGGCGGCAACGGGCGTGGGCACCCGCAGAGTCTAATGAGTCTCATGCAGCTGCCCGTCATGCCGCCGGTCAAGCCGATGCTGGCCAAGTCCGTGCCCGCAGATCCCCACCGGCGACCTCTCCTTCGAGCCGAAGTGGGACGGCTTCCGGGCCATCATCTTCCGCGACGGCGACGAGGTGGAGATCGGGTCGCGCAACGAGAAGCCGATGACCCGCTACTTCCCCGAGGTCGTCGAGGCGATCAAGGCGAACCTCCCGGAGAAGTGCGTGGTCGACGGCGAGATCGTGGTCGTGGTCGGGCGACCGGCTGGAGTTCGAGGTGCTGCAGCAGCGCATCCACCCGGCAGCCAGCCGGGTCAAGCTGCTGTCGGAGCAGACGCCGGCCACCTTCATCGCCTTCGACCTGCTGGCCCTCGGCGACGAGGACTTCACCCACCGACCCTTCGCGGAGCGGCGGGCGGCGCTGGAGGACGCCCTCGCCGCGGTCGAGGCGCCGATCCACCTCACGCCGACGACGCGGGATCCCGCCGTGGCCGCAGGACTGGTTCGAGCAGTTCGAGGGCGCCGGACTGGACGGGGTCGTGGCGAAGCCCCTCGCCGGCGGCTACCTGCCGGACAAGCGGACGATGTTCAAGATCAAGCACGCGCGCACCGCCGACTGCGTGGTGGCCGGCTACCGGGTGCACAAGAGCGGACCGGACAGCATCGGCTCCCTGCTCCTCGGCCTGTACGACGACGCCGGCGTGCTGGTGTCGGTCGGCGTGATCGGCGCGTTCCCCGCCGCGCGGCGCAAGGAGCTCTTCACCGAGCTGCAGCCCCTGGTGACCACGTTCGACGACCACCCCTGGGCCTGGGCCAAGCAGGAGGAGGGGAACCGGACCCCGCAGAACTCGGCCGGGAGTCGGTGGAACAACGGCAAGGACCTGTCCTTCGTGCCCCTGCGACCGGACCTGGTGGTCGAGGTGCGGTACGAGCACATGGAGGGGGTACGGTTCCGGCACACCGCTCAGTTCAACCGCTGGCGGCCCGATCGCGATCCGCGGTCCTGCACGTACGCGCAGCTGGAGGAACCCGTCTCGTTCGATCTGGCCGACATCCTGGCCCCGCCCCGCTGACCCCAGCCCACACTAAGGCTGGCCTTCCTTGAATAGTTCTGATTAATAAGCGCACACTTGTGTTGTGAAAACCGTCCAGCCCGTCTCCGACGTGCCCGGGACGAGTCTGCCCGGAGGGACGGTGACCGTCGACGGGCGGGAGACCGACGAGTCGACCCGGGCGCGGGTGTCCCGGTCCATCCTGGAACACGGTCCGTCCACCGCGGTCGCCCTGGCCGAGCGGCTCGGGCTGACCCCCGCGGCCATCCGCCGCCACCTCGACGTGCTGGTCGAACGTGGCCATCTGGTCGCGCGCGAGCAGCGGACGTACGGTGCGCGCGGTCGCGGACGCCCGGCGAAGGTGTTCGTCCTGACCGACGCGGGTCGCAACGGCTTCTACGCCGCCTACGACGACCTGGCCGTCCAGGCACTGGAGTTCTTGGCCGCCCAGGCCGGCGACGTGGCGATCGAGAAGTTCGCCGAGAGCCGGGTCGCCGACATGGAGGCGCGGTACGCGCAGCTGCTCGGGGCGGCGCCCGCCGGCGCCAGCACCGCCCAGGTGCTCGCCGACGCCCTCACCAGCGACGGGTACGTCGCCTCGGTCCAGCCCTCGGTCGCCGGGGAGCAGCTCTGCCAGCACCACTGCCCCGTCGCCCACGTCGCCGAGCGGTTCCCGCAGCTCTGCGAGGCCGAGACGGAGGCGTTCGCGCGGCTGATCGGCGGTCCCGTCCAACGCCTGGCCACCATCGCGCACGGCGACGGTGTCTGCACGACCCACATTCCGCACGTCAGCACGAACACCCAACGCCGGCCAGACCCCCAGACCGCCGGCACCGAGCAGACCAGCGAAAGGCCCTGATATGACCCAGATCATCGACCCCATCCAGACGCAGGATGCGCCGACATCGGCGACTGGCTTCGTCGGCACCGGCGAGACCCAGGACCAGCACCTGGACGCCCTCGGCCGCTACCAGTGGGGCTGGTCGGACTCCGACGTCGCCGGCGAGACGGCGCTGCGGGGGCTGACCCCCGAGGTCGTGGCCAACATCTCGGCGCTGAAGAGCGAGCCGCAGTGGATGCTCGACCTGCGGATGAAGGGCCACAAGCTCTTCGGTCGCAAGCCGATGCCGACCTGGGGTGCCGAGCTCGACGGGATCGACTTCGACAACATCAAGTACTTCGTCCGCTCCACCGAGAAGCAGGCGACCAGCTGGGACGATCTGCCCGCCGACATCAAGAACACCTACGACCGCCTGGGCATCCCGGAGGCCGAGAAGGCCCGCCTGGTGTCCGGTGTCGCGGCGCAGTACGAGTCCGAGGTGGTCTACCACAAGATCAACTCCGAGCTCGAGAAGCAGGGTGTCATCTTCCTCGACACCGACACCGCGCTGAAGGAGCACCCGGAGCTCTTCCAGGAGTACTTCGGCACCGTCATCCCGGTGGGTGACAACAAGTTCGCCGCGCTGAACACCGCGGTGTGGTCGGGTGGCTCGTTCATCTACGTGCCGAAGGGTGTGCACGTCGAGATCCCGCTGCAGGCGTACTTCCGGATCAACACCGAGAACATGGGTCAGTTCGAGCGGACCCTGATCATCGTCGACGAGGGCGCCTACGTGCACTACGTCGAGGGTTGCACGGCGCCGATCTACTCCTCGGACTCGCTGCACAGCGCGGTCGTGGAGATCATCGTCAAGAAGGGCGCCCGCTGCCGCTACACGACCATCCAGAACTGGTCGAACAACGTGTACAACCTGGTCACCAAGCGCGCCACCTGCGAAGAGGGCGCCACGATGGAGTGGATCGACGGCAACATCGGCTCCAAGGTGACGATGAAGTACCCGGCGGTCTACCTGATGGGCGAGTACGCCCGCGGTGAGACGCTGTCCATCGCCTTCGCCGGTGAGGGCCAGCACCAGGACGCGGGCTCGAAGATGGTGCACTGCGCACCGCACACCTCGAGCTCGATCATCTCCAAGTCGGTGGCCCGCGGCGGCGGCCGGACCTCGTACCGCGGCCTGGTGCAGGTGCTGGAAGGCGCCTCGCACTCCAAGTCGGTGGTGAAGTGCGACGCGCTGCTGGTCGACCAGATCAGCCGCTCCGACACCTACCCCTACGTGGACGTCCGTGAGGACGACGTGTCGATGGCGCACGAGGCGACCGTCTCCAAGGTGAGCGACGACCAGCTCTTCTACCTGATGAGCCGGGGGATGGGCGAGGACGAGGCGATGGCCATGATCGTCCGCGGCTTCGTGGAGCCGATCGCCAAGGAGCTGCCGATGGAGTACGCCCTGGAGCTGAACCGGCTGATCGAGCTGCAGATGGAGGGCGCGGTCGGCTGACCGCTGCTCCGACATCCGAACTGCCAGAAAGTGAACTGACGCAATGACTGTTGTAGACGAGGCTGCCCCCAGCCCCCTGAGCTCGGCGCCCAACGTGGCCGGTGCGGTCGAGACCACCGACACGGTGGCCAGCCACCTGCACCCGGCCGGCTCCTGGGCCGTCGAGGACCATCCGGTCCCCAACGGGCTGGAGGAGGTGTGGCGGTTCACGCCGCTGAAGCGGCTGCGCAAGCTGCACGCCGACGCCCCCCTCGGGACCGGCTCGGTCACCGTCGACGCCGGTGTCCACGCCGACCTGTCGATCCGTACGGTCACGGGCGAGGAATCCCGTGCGTGGCGCGGGGTCTCCGGCTACGTGCCGATCGACCGGACCGGTGCGCGCATCTTCGCCGAGACCGACACCAGCCTGATCGTGGAGGTGCCGGCCGAGGTCGACGCCGCCCAGCCCATCGTGGTCACCCTGCACGGCAACGGGATCGAGGCCGCCGAGGGCGGCCACGTCGTGATCAAGGTCGGCCGGTTCTCCCGGGCGACCGTGCTGCTGGTGCACGACGGCTCCGCGACGTACGGGCAGGTGGTGGAGATCGTGCTGGAGGACGGCGCCGAGGCGACCGTCACCTCCATCCAGAACTGGGCCGACGACACCGTCCACCTGGCCCAGCACGCCGCGAAGATCGGTCGGGACGCCACCCTCAAGCACGTCGTGGTCACCTTCGGCGGCGACGTGGTCCGGATCAACGCGGGCGTGGAGTACGCCGGACCGGGAGGCTCGGCCGAGATGCTCGGTCTCTACTTCGTCGACGCGGGTCAGCACCTCGAGCACCGGCTCTTCGTCGATCACAACCAGCCGAAGACCCGGTCCAACGTGGACTACCGCGGCGCGCTGCAGGGCAAGGGTGCGCACTCGGTCTGGATCGGCGACGTGCTGATCCGCAAGGTGGCCGAGGGCATCGAGACGTACGAGTCGAACAAGAACCTGGTGTTGACCGACGGCTGCCGGGCCGACTCGGTGCCGAACCTGGAGATCGAGACCGGCGAGATCGCCGGCGCCGGTCACGCCTCGACCACCGGTCGCTTCGACGACGAGCAGCTGTTCTACCTGCGCAGCCGGGGGATCGACGAGGCCGAGGCACGGCGACTGGTCGTGCACGGCTTCTTCGCCGACATCATCCGCCGGATCGGCGTGCCCTCGATCGAGGAGGCGCTGCTCACCGCCCTCGAGGCCGAGCTGGCTGTCACGGTGGGGCTGCCATCGTGAGCCTGGTTCGCGCCTGCGCGGCTGCCGACGTCGCTCCCGAGACCGCGCTCGCGGTCGAGGTGGACGGCGTCGACGTGGCCATCGTGCGCTCGGGTGATCGTTACTACGCGATCGCCGACGAGTGCAGCCACGCCGCCATCCCGCTCTCGGAGGGCGACGTCGGCGACGGCGAGATCGAGTGCTACCTGCACGGGTCGCGCTTCGACCTGCGCACCGGCGAGCCGCTCGGACTGCCCGCCACCGAACCGGTGGCGGTCTACCGCTGCCGGCTGGTCGACGACGAGATCCACGTCGACCTCACTGCTACCCCCGACCTTCAGTCGGCGTCGCTGGGCGACGACGACCACACCGCATCACAGGAGTTCTGACATGTCCACACTCGAGATCCGCGACCTGCACGTGTCCGTCGACACCGAGGCCGGTGCGAAGGAGATCCTCAAGGGGGTCGACCTGACCATCCGCAGCGGCGAGACGCACGCGATCATGGGCCCGAACGGGTCCGGCAAGTCCACGCTGGCGTACTCGATCGCCGGCCACCCCAAGTACAAGATCACCTCGGGCACCGTCACCCTGGACGGCCAGGACCTGCTCACCCTGAGCGTCGACGAGCGAGCCCGGGCCGGTCTGTTCCTGGCCATGCAGTACCCGGTCGAGGTGCCGGGGGTGTCCGTGGCCAACTTCCTGCGGACGGCCAAGACGGCGATCGACGGCCAGGCGCCGAAGCTGCGCACCTGGGTCAAGGACGTGAACGCCGCCATGGAGCGGGTCCAGATGGACACCGAGTTCGCGCAGCGCAGTGTCAACGAGGGCTTCTCGGGCGGCGAGAAGAAGCGTCATGAGATCGTCCAGCTGGAGCTGCTCAACCCGCGGTTCGCGATCCTGGACGAGACCGACTCCGGGCTGGACATCGACGCCCTGCGGGTCGTCTCCGAGGGCGTCAACCGGTTCTCCGCCCAGGGCGACCGCGGCGTGCTGCTGATCACCCACTACACCCGCATCCTGCGCTACATCAAGCCCGACTACGTCCACGTGTTCGTGGCCGGTCGGGTCGCCGAGCAGGGCGGTGCCGAGCTCGCTGAGCGTCTCGAGGCCGAGGGCTACGACCGGTACGTCCGGGCCGCCGCCGCGACCGCGGGTGCGGGTGCGGAGCGGGTCTGATGAGCGCGCCGGCGGTCTCCGTACCGGCGGTGGAGGTCGATGACATCGCCTTCGACGTCGAGGCCCTGCGGGCCGACTTCCCGATCCTGGAACGGGAGGTCGACGGCCGGCCGCTGGTCTACCTCGACAGCGCCAACACCTCGCAGAAGCCGCGCTGCGTGGTCGAGGCGATCGAGGACCACTACCTGAACCACAACGCCAACGTGGCGCGCGCCATGCACGTGCTGGGGGCCGAGGCGACGGGGGCGTTCGAGGGTGGGCGGCAGGCGGTCGCGTCCTTCATCGGGGCCGATCGCCCCGAGGAAGTGATCTTCACGCGTAACGCCTCCGAGGCGCTGAACCTGTGCGCGTACACGCTGGGTGCCCGGCTGCGACCCGGTGACGAGATCGTCATCTCGGTGATGGAGCACCACTCCAACATCGTGCCGTGGCAGCTGCTGGCGGAGCGGACCGGCGCCACCCTGCGGTGGTTCGACGTGACCGACGAGGGTCGGCTCGATCTGGCCGGCGCGGCCGCCTCCGGGCTGGTCAACGAGCGCACCAAGATCATCTCGGTGGCGTACGTGTCCAACGTGCTCGGCACCGTCAACCCGGTCCGAGAGATCGTCGCGCTGGGTCACGCCGTCGGGGCCACCGTGGTGCTCGACGCCTCGCAGGCCGTGCCGCAGCTGCCGGTCGACGTCACCGCCCTGGGGGCGGACCTGGTCGCCTTCACCGGTCACAAGATGGTCGGACCGACGGGCATCGGGGTGCTGTGGGGGCGGTACGACCTGCTGGCTGAGCTGCCGCCGTTCCTGGGTGGCGGCGAGATGATCGAGGTGGTCAAGATGACCGGCTCGACCTTCGCCGCACCGCCGCACCGGTTCGAGGCCGGCACGCCGCCGATCGCCCAGGCCGTCGGGCTGGGGGCCGCGGTGGGCTACCTGTCCGCCATCGGCATGAAGGCGATCGCTGCGCACGAGCAGGACATCACCGCGTACGCGCTGGAGGGCCTGAAGACCGTGCCAGGGCTGCGCATCATCGGTCCGAGCGAGCCGGTGGACCGCGGGGGAGCGGTGGCGTTCACGCTGCCCGACATCCACCCGCACGACATCAGCCAGCTGCTGGACAGCCGGGGGATCGCGGTCCGCGGCGGGCACCACTGCGCTCGCCCGCTGCACGAGCGGTTCGGGGTCCAGTCCTCGACCCGCGCGTCGTTCTACCTCTACACGACCAAGACCGAGATCGACGCCCTGGTGGACGGTCTCGGCTACACCCAGCGGTTCTTCGGAGGTGGACGATGAAGGTCGAGGACCTCTACCAGGAGATCATCCTGGATCACTACCGGGCCAAGCACCACAGCGGTCTGCGCGAGCCGTACGAGGCCGAGGTGCACCACGTCAACCCCAGCTGTGGGGACGAGGTGACCCTGCGGTTGCACGTCGCCGACGGGGTGGTCAGCGACGTGTCGTACGAAGGTGTCGGTTGCTCGATCTCGCAGGCCTCGACCTCGGTGATGACCGATCTGGTGATCGGCCAGGCCGTCGCGGACGGGCTGACGCTGCACGACGAGTTCCTGACCATGATGCAGAGCAAGGGAACGTACGAGCCGGACGAGGACCAGCTGGAGGACGCCGTCGCGTTCGTCGGGGTCGCTCGGTTCCCGGCTCGGGTGAAGTGCGCACTGCTCGGTTGGTCGGCGTTCAGGGACGCCGCCCTGCGGGCAAGTGTTGAGCAGACGAACGTGCAGCAGACGATGGAGGGAAGATCATGACCGGAAGCACCGACGACCACGCAGGCCCCGACTGAGGACGCGGTACGGCCGTCGGATCGGGTGGTCGACCAGCTGCCCGACGTCGACCTCACCGAGCTGAGCGCCGCCGGCACCGAGGAGGACCTCTGGGAGGCCCTCAAGGACGTGGTGGACCCCGAGCTCGGGATCAACGTCGTCGACCTCGGCCTGATCTACGGCCTGCACCTCGAAGAGGACAACACGCGTCACCATCGACATGACGCTGACGTCGGCGGCCTGCCCGTTGACCGACGTGATCGAGGACCAGACCAACACCGCCCTCGAGGGCCTGGTCAACGGGTTCGCGATCAACTGGGTGTGGATGCCGCCGTGGGGTCTGGAGAAGATCACCGAGGACGGCCGCGAACAGCTGCGGGCGCTCGGCTTCAACGTCTGAGCGGTGCGGGAGGTCCGGCGTCAAAGTTGCTGGAGCGTCGCCGGATCCTCCTCGCCGTCGAAGAACGTGTCCAGCACGGTCCTGAACACCGTCTGGCTCTCGTCCGCGTGGGCGAACAGGGTCATCGACGACCGGAGCTTGATCGCGTCGATGCCGCCGAGGATCTCCTCGGCCGTCCGGTCGCGATGGGTGATCACGGACTCGGCGGCGGTCACCAGCCGGGGCCCGAGCACCGGGTGGACCAGGTAGGCGCGGGCTTCGTCGAGGTCCGCGATCGCGTACCGCTGGGCCATCCCGCTGCGGCCGAGTCCGGCGATCTGCGGGAACACGAACCACATCCAGTGACTCGTCTTGCGTCCGGCCCGCAGCTCACTCAGGGCCTGCTCGTAGGTCCGGCCCGCGTTCTGTGCGGCGACGAAGCGCTCGAGGTCGTAGGTCACGAGGTCGATGCTGTCACCAGAGGCTCGTGGAGTAGGCGGGTGGGGGCAATCGGCCCGGCCATCCCGCCAGGCGAAGTCGGCAGGCTGAGGTTTCCCATGGCAGACAACTGGTCCAGGTGCGGACGGACGCAGGAGCAGACGTGGTCGGGTGACAGGGCATTGCCGTCAGATGTCCGCGGTGACAGAGTCTGGTCGTGGTCACTTCTTACGAGGCAGCGGGCGGTATCGAGGGACTCACTCGGCTCGCCGAGGCCTGGCACGAGCGTGTCATGGACGATGAGGTGGTCGGACACGCCTTCAGCCATGGCTTCGATGACCACCACACCGACCGTTTGGCGGCGTACTGGGCCGAGGCCCTGGGCGGGCCAGGGCTGTTCACCGGCATGGGCGGCGACGAGACCGCTGTGGTGCGGATCCACAGCGGCAACGGCGAGCACGACGAGATGAACCATCGCGCCGTCGCCTGCTTCGATGCGGCCCTCGAGGAAGTCGGCCTCGAGCAGCACTCGCGCAGACACTGCACGACTACTTCGCTTGGGCGACGTGGACCACGATGTACCGCTTTCACGCATCAGCGGATGAGGTCCCCGACGGACTGGAGATCCCGCGCTGGTCCTGGAACGGCCTGGTCGGCTCGTCCGACTGAGACCGCTGACCAGTCAGCTGGCTGCCGGACTGCCTTCCTCGGATGGTCGATCAGGTCCTCAGCCTCGGAGAGACCTGGCGTGCCGTGGTCCAGACCTGGTGGGCCCAGTGGCGGTCGCCGAGCAGGAGGGTGCCTTGGTTGGTGGTGAGGGCGATGAGTCCGTCGGGTGATCGCCACAGGTAGGTGCCGCAGGTCGGGTTGTCGCGCTTGCCAACCGCCCAGGGTCTTCGCCCGGTGCTCGGTCCGGGTCAACGGCCGAGATTCCCAGGGCGGTCTGCCCGGGTGGTCCGTTTCTGGTGTGCGGGATGGTGTGGTCCAGGTCGAGCCGACCGCCGGTGCTGATGGTGGTGGCGGGACTGAACGGCCACACCGACCCGGGATGCCGCACCACCATGGCCTGCCGCAGGCGTTGCGGGATCTCGTAGGCGTCGACCGCCGCGGTGGCCGCGGGGTCCAGCACGGGTCGGATCGTGATCTCCGGGTCGGCCTGGGTCAGCCAGTGCCGGAACTGGTCCAGGGTGACCGGCCCGTGGGCGGTGCGGACCACCCCGTGCTGCTGCACCAGAGTCTGATCGGTGACATGAACGTGGATCACGACCCGCGGACCGCCGGCTGCTCGGCCGGGGGGAACGGCCGCAGATCGAACCGGGCACCAGCCGGCGGGCGGGTGAACGCGGCCGGGACCGGAGCCGCGCGGCGTCGGCTCGGCTCTCGGTCTCGGTCTCGGTCTGCGGCAACCGGATGATCATCATCTGTGGACTGATCAGCAGTCGGGTGATCAGCACGGTGCCGCTGGTACCAGGTGAGGTCCGCCTCCTCGACCGGCGGCTCTTCCGGTCCGGGATCCTCACCGTCGGGCGGGGCGGGGTGTTGGGTGGTCCAGCAGTCGTCGTCGAGATCATCGAAGCCGGGTTGGTGGACGTTGCCGTGCCGGTCGGTCTCCCACCCCGCGGCGGGCAGATCCGCCGCCCACGGATCGGTGTCGTCCGCCTGGTGCGCCACGACCTGCTCCTCCGGGGTCGGGCACACATCCGGTTGGTCGGCGTGGCGGGCCAGCAGGTCCCGCAACCTCGCCTGGT